>CALUKU010000047.1 GCA_944321295.1 uncultured Prevotella sp. | reverse complement strand
AAGACGGCCGACACTTACAACATCGGCGGCTTCAACGAGTGGAAGAACATCGACATAATAAAGGTTGTCATCAAGACCGTCGACCGTCTGCTCGGCCGCAAGGAAGGCGAGGACATGGACTTGATAACCTACGTGACCGACCGCAAGGGCCACGACATGCGCTACGCCATCGACTCGCGCAAGCTGCAGCGTGAGCTCGGCTGGGAACCGAGCCTGCAGTTTGAGGAGGGCATAGAGAAGACCGTGCGCTGGTATCTTGACAACCAGGAGTGGATGGACAACGTTACGAGCGGCGACTACCAGAAGTATTACGACGCGATGTATAAGAACCGCTGATTGTTGCGGGCTTTATATATTACCAAAGAGGGCTGACTACATTTGGCGTAGTCAGCCCTCTTTGGTTTTTATACCTTTCTTGTATCACTATAACGTCGTGGGTTCGGTATGATACTTATATACTGCAAACATTTAAAACGCCCTCTCGTTGCTTGCAACTAAACGGTGATTTCACCGCTGCCGAAGCATTTATGGTGATGTTCGTCATAAATGGTGCAGAATTGTCCGGGCGCCACGCCTTGGATGAGGTCGTCCGAATGGACGTTGTATGAGCCTTCGCCGGTGCGCTCGATTGTTGCGCAGTGGAACTCGGGCGTGTGGCGAATCTTGAACGTCACCCTTGCCGACGTCATGCCGCTCCACGGGTCGCACGTAAGATAGTTGAAGCCGTGGATGGGGAAGTCTTTCTTGTAAGCCGTCAGCGGTTCGTATCCCTTGCTGACATAGAGGATGTTGGCGGCGATGTCTTTCTTAACGGCATACCACGGGCCGCCACCGAAGCCGAGGCCGTGGCGCTGGCCTATGGTGTGGAACCACAGGCCTTTGTGGCGGCCGATCTTGCGTCCGGTTTCAAGTTCGAGTACGTCGCCGGGACATTCGCCGAGATAGCGGCGGATGTAGTCGTTATAGTTGATCTTGCCGAGGAAGCATATACCCTGGCTGTCCTTGCGCCTTGCGTTTATGAGATGTTCGCGCTCGGCAATGGCGCGCACCTCCTCCTTCATGTATCCGCCGATGGGGAAGAGGGCTTTGCGCAGCTGCCAGTCATGTATCTGGGCGAGGAAGTCGGTCTGGTCTTTCACCGGGTCGGGACTCGTCGTCAGCCACTTCATGCCGTCGATTATTTCGGTCTGTGCGTAGTGGCCCGTGGCTATGAGGTCGTAGTCGTGACCGGCCTTCTCGTCGAAGGCGCCGAACTTTATCAGCCTGTTGCACATGACGTCAGGGTTCGGCGTAAATCCCGAGCGCACTTTCTCCATCGTGTAGCGGGTGACGTTGTCCCAATATTCCTTGTGGCAGTCTACTACCTGCAGCCTGCATCCGTACTTGGCGGCAACGGCCGTGGCCATCTCGAGGTCTTCCTCGCTCGAGCAGTCCCATTCCTCCTGTTCCTCGGGTCCTATCTTGATGTAGAAGCAGTCGGGGTGCAGCCCGAGCCTTGCCATTTCGTAGACTACCACCGAGCTGTCTACGCCGCCCGATAGCAGTACGGCAATGCGTTTGTCTTTTAATGTGTCGTAATCAAGCATACGTCGGGTTAAAACAATTTGTAATCCTCAATGTTCCTTATTCCGTTAAGGAAGTCCTTGGCGGCCATGCGTTTCTTTCCGCTGAGCTGTATCTCGTCGAGCTGCAGCCAGCAGTCGGCCGTGGCCGTAAGCAGCCGTCCGTCGTAAACCATTATCGTGCCGGGCTCCTTGCCGTTGCAGGGTATGCCCGTCAGCGTGGTCTTGAACACCTTTAATACTGACGCCTTGCCGTCATGGCTTTTCATCTCGAGCCATGTGCCGGGGTAGGGCGACAGGCCGCGCACGAAGTTGCGCACGCGGCAGGCCGTGCCGTCGAGCCTTATGCGGCAGGTGTCCTTGAATATCTTCGGGGCGGCGTGCAGCCGGCCGTCGGTAGGTATCAGCCGCTCTTGCGGCAGCGAGTCGACGTGGCCGTCGCCCTCGATTATCTTGTCGACGGTCTTCAGGGCGACGCCGGCGCCGAGCTTCATCAGGCCGTCATACACGTCCCCTACGTCATAATCGTCTTTTATCTCGAACGGCTCCTGCATGATAATGCGGCCCGTGTCGATGTCGTGGTCGAGGAAGAACGTCGTCACGCCGGTCTGCCTCTCGCCGTTGATTATGGCCCAGTTGATGGGCGCTGCCCCGCGGTATTGCGGCAGCAGGGCGGCGTGCACGTTGAACGTGCCGAAGCGGGGCATGGCCCACACCGCCTCGGGCAACATCCTGAAGGCCACCACCACCTGCAGGTCAGCCCCGTAGCCCTTAAGCTCCTCGACGAACCGCGGGTCTTTCATCCTTACGGGCTGCAGCACGGGCAGGCCCCTTGACTGGGCGTACTGCTTTACGGCAGGCGGCTGCAGGGTGTCCTGATGGCGGCCTACGGGCTTGTCGGGCTGCGTCACCACGGCCACGACGTTATATCCGTTTTCTACAAGCGCCCGCAGGGTTTCAACCGCAAACTCGGGCGTGCCCATGAATATTATCCTTAAATCCTTTTTCGTCATAATCCTTAGTTTTTATCCTTTACCCGTTTTAAAATGTAGTAAACAGGAGTAAGACGCTTCGCGTCGGAGTTATCGGGAGTTAACGGACAAATGCCAAGTTGCTGTAA
>CALUKU010000046.1 GCA_944321295.1 uncultured Prevotella sp. | reverse complement strand
TGCGTACGGGACTCGAACCCGTGACCTCCTGCGTGACAGGCAGGCATTCTAACCAGGCTGAACTAACGCACCTTAGGCATCTTTCTCAATTGCGGTTGCAAAGGTATGAATATTTTTTCTAACCGCCAAAACTTATGCCGACTTTTTATAAAAAAAGTTGCATGAGCAACGCGTCATGGAACTTTTTACCGTCATAAAGCCAGTCTTTCAACTCGCTCGCACGTGTAAAGCCGCAACGCTCGAACAGCTTGACCGAGCGCCCGTTGGCCTTGTCGACGTAAGCATACAGCTGGTGCAGATGCAACACGTGCAGGGCATAATCGCAGACTTTAGCCATCGTTGCCTGCGCCAGTCCCCTGCCCCGATATTCGTTCCTTACTACAATGCCCACTTCGGCACGAAGATGTTTCGGGTCGAAGTTTATAAGGTCTACTATCCCGGCCATGCCGCCGCCTTCGTCCTCAATCATCATGCGCACCTGGCGGTCGGTGTAGATGTCGTTTTTCGCGTTGGCGATATAGTCATACAACGTGTAACGCGAATATGGCACGCTGGTCAGTCCTACGTTCCATTGGCTCATGTCGTTCTCAATGGCGTATAAGGCGTCGAGGTCTTCAGGCTCTATGGCCCTCAGATGTACGAAAGGCAGGTTGTGTGTCATCAGCTGATTATCTCACGGTCGGTTATTATTATGTCGCTGGCGGGATTGTATATCCCTATGAAAACGTTGTCTTGGCTGTGGGCTGAGAATATGCCGAGTATGGTGTCATACTTATACGAACTGACGTCGTAAACCACATAAACCGGCGTGGAGGCGTCGGCCGTAATACCGAAGGCGGCATGACCGGCGGCGTTTGACGCCTCGTCACACTCATGATACTCTGCGTCAAGGCCGCACCTTGCCGCTATGCGGCGGCAGCCGGCCAACGACCCGGCAGAGCCTAAGAAGACGTAACGCGGATTGTGCATGCTCCGCCTGACGGTGAAGCCCAACATCTTCCTGATATAAGCCGACGACATCTGAACCAGCGCGAGCGTGGCCTTAAGGTAAATGGCCGTCTTTATCGGTATGGACAGCCAGAAGCTGAGATGGCCGTAATGCTTGCGGAAGAATATGAGCATGGCCTCGTAGAACACGTGGACGTAACGGAACGACGACTTATGCGTGCTCTCGCCCTTATAATGAAGTATCTTTGCAGGAAAATACCAGTTGTCGAAACCGCCCTTAAGCAAGCGGTAAGACAGGTCGATGTCCTCGCCGTACATGAAGAAATCCTCGTCGAGCAGCCCCACCTTATCCAAGGCGCTGCGCCGCGCGAAGAAAAACGCGCCGCTGACAACCTCTATGCGTCCCGGTTCGCTCCACGACATGTCGCACATATAATAACGCCCGAAGCGCCTGCTCTTGGGGAACATGGCGCAAAGCCCGCACATCTTGTAAAACGACGTCATCGGCGTAGGCAGGCCGCGGCGGCTCTCCAAGGCCCTTCCGCCGTCACACTTCAACATCTCGACGCCGAGGCCCCCGGCCGCAGGATGGGCGTCCATAAAATCTATGCAAGCCTTTATCACCCCCTCGCCTACTATCGTGTCGGGATTAAGCAGGAGGACATACTCGCCCGAAGTCTGCCTTATGCCGATGTTGTTAGCCTTGGCGAAACCGTTGTTATGGTTGCTCGCCACCACCTGCACGCCGTCGCCGCGCCTCCTGAGATAGTCAACCGAACCGTCTTTTGAGTGGTTGTCGATGACGCATATCTCCGCTTCGACGCCTTCAACGGCACGCTGCAGACTGTCAAGACATTGCCCGAGGTAATGCTTGACGTTATAATTAACTATGACTACCGACAGCTTCATTCGGCCCCTCCCGTTTCTGAAAGGCATCGGTCCTTACTCGGATACACGAACACGAGGGCTATAAGACATATCACGGCCATGTAAAAAAACGCTGGCTTAAGGTCGAAAAGATAATACATCAGGACATTGGCAACCAGCGGCAGGCACATCATCATCATCCTGACGCTGCCCCACAACGCCAAGGCACGCTCGCGCCCGGCGGCAAGGTCGGCGCCGACACGCTTTATCTTAAAGAGCCTCAGCGCCAAGGGTAACATGCAGATGGTTATTATCTCCATGGCCGACAGGCACAAAAACGCGGCGTTGCCTTCACCCGGCAAAACGCCCGGCAAAAGGGTTTCGGTTTCAAACAAGACCACCATAACCAACGCTACGGCCACGCTGACAGTCATTTCGGCCATAAGTAATGTTCTCGTTCTCTTCATCGTTGATTGTACGGCTATATATAAACAAGGTGTAATACTCAGGTCACTTACCTCCGTCAAAGGGCACACGGTTGACTATCGACCGCCCGAGGGTGACCTCGTCTGTGTACTCAAGTTCGTCGCCAACAGATATGCCCCTTGCTATCACGCTAAGCTTAACGCCGAACTTGGCCAGCTTGCGGTAAATGTAGAAGTTGGTGGTGTCGCCCTCCATAGTAGAGCTTAAGGCCAAAATCACCTCCTTGACGCCGCCTTCGGCCACGCGCTCGACGAGAGAGTCAATCTCGATGTCTGACGGCCCGACGCCGTCCATTGGCGAGATGACCCCACCCAAAACGTGGTAAAGGCCGCTGAACTGCTGGGTGTTCTCAACGGCCATGACGTCCTGTACGTTCTCAACCACGCACACCGTCGTGGCGTCACGATGCGGGTTGGCGCAAATCGGGCACACGTCTGTGTCGCTGATGTTATGGCACACCTTGCAGTATTTTATGTCATGCCGCATGGAGCTGACGGCATTGACGAAGCGTTCCACCTTGTCCTCGTCTTGCCTCAACAAGAAGAGGGCCAGCCTTAACGCCGTCTTTTGCCCCACCCCGGGCAGGCTTGACAACTCAGCCACAGCCTTGCCAAACAATTGCGACGGATATTGTTGAATCATGTTTTTAAGTTTTCGGCGGCAAAGTTACGTCAATATGAGGTAATTACCAAGACAAAACAACCTAAAAAACAACCGCTTTACGAATATTTGGCACGCACAGCACCGCCACACCGCACGCACTATCTCCGCGCCGCCTGCAACCGCCCGCGTAATTCCCTGAAACCCACGACGTTACAACAGGCCGCCTACCCATATACCGCTTTCCGCCTTCACACTACCCTTTGTCGTGCAGCCGGTGATGGTGCCACGGTTTAATCCCACGATGCTGCCGACATTGCTGTTATTCACACCTGCCGAACTTGTTACGCTGCCCGATACCGAGCAATTCTCGATGGTGCCTCTATTCTCTCCCGCTATGGCACCTATATTGGATCCGGATGTTATGTCCACATCGTCCAGTTTCAGGTTCTTCACCGTGCCGCCTTTGGCGATGGAGGCGAACAGTCCTACGTTGCTCCCTGTCGATTTGTTGATAGTCAGCCCCGTGATGGTTTTGTTGTTTCCATCGAAGGTGCCTGCAAAATCCGATATCGGTGTCCAGTTACTTCCGCCGTCTGTAACTACGGGCAGGATGATGTCTTCAGCGAGGGTGCAGTTCAGTGACGAATTGCTTTGTACGGCTGTTGCCCAAGCCTTCAAGCCTTCGGCTGTGGTGACGGTGTAATTTCCCTCACTGTCAACTTCATAACCTTCACCAATGATTGGCGTACTGCCCAAAGTTGTTTCGACGCTTGCCGTGAAAGTCGCGTCAGTCAGGCCGAGATTTCTCACGTCGCCCACGAGGGTGGTGTGCTTGTTCGGGCCAAGCGGCACGTTGGAAACTTGCTGGCTGTTTGTGCCGTTGGTGAGGGTCAAATTCTGATTGGCTTCATCCACCAAGGCGTAGAATGAGAACACTTCCGTACCATCCGTTGTACCGGTGATGTCCGATGTCACCGTATGCACAAAAGGCGTATTGTCTGCCGTAGTAAT
>CALUKU010000045.1 GCA_944321295.1 uncultured Prevotella sp. | reverse complement strand
ATGGAGGAGATACGTTACCAGATAGACAAGCTGGAGCTTATCGTGGCCGACGAGCTGTGGACGCTGCCTAAATACCGCGAACTGCTGTTCATCAGGTAATTAAACCAAAATCGGTCATTAGACTTCAGACTGATTATGTGTTCATGTCTGACAGATTGTTAATCGTTTCGGCGAAGGCGTAGCGGGCTACGTCAAGACGGGACGATGAGCAAGATGGCGGCAGGAACGCGTAAGCAGGCGAATAGTCGGCGAAATACACAAATATTCAGACATATATGTTATAATGACCGATTTGGGTTAAATTTGTAGAATAGGACGAAAAGTGTGAGCCGGGAACACTGGGACTTTGCGATAATACCGCAATGTTTTCCAGTGCTCCCGGCTCTCGTTTTTTACCTGCCTTTCTATTGCTTTTATGAGTTAAAAAATGTATTTGCGGTTTTACTTTACGGCGTTTGTAGTGTCTTAATGTAAAATGGTCTTTGAAAAAACAAATGTAATAAAGGCCTGCGAATTTATGTAAAACCAAAAAACGCAAAGATATGAGAACCGTGTCAAGAATGAAAGTATGGGTGACGGCCGTAACGGCCGCGCTGCTTTGCTCGTCGTGCATAGTGCACAGGGATCATCCGCGGCCGCCGAAACCGCATCATCATAAGAAGCATAAGCATAAGAAACCGCCCCGCCACCGTCCGCCGCATCATCCGCACGCCTACACCGGCGCCGCCGGACATGACGGTACGTATTACGCTGCGGCGTGGTACGGTCAGGCAGATGGCGGCACGGCGGCATGAGGCCGTGCCCGCGCCGTCAGCCTGCAAAGAACGTTTCTGGCTCGCGGCGCTGCGAGAAGGCGGCCGTAAACTTGGCCTCGAAGCCTTTGTAAGCTTCGCCGCCGAAGCCCCTTGCGCCTTGCGGACACACCACTACGCACCGTCCGCAGGCTATGCAGCGGTCGGCGATGGTTGTGCACGGAGCGTCGGCCGGTATGGCCTCCATGGGACATTTGCCCACGCACGTCATGCAGCCGTCGCACTTCGACACGTCGCCAACAGGCGTGAACGTCGACGCGCCGCCCTGCTTGTAGGGGCGGTTGCCTTTCACCGTGAGGCGCGGAAGCTGTGATATGTCGTCAGTCTGGCGCAGCAGGTTGAGGCTCTTGCGGGCGAAGTCGTCCGCTTTCAGCATGTCGGCGTCGTCGGGACGGCCCCCGGCCACGGTCGGGAAAATGCAGTGGCGGCCTATGAAGGCGCCTGCCGCAACGGTCTTGAAGCCGCGCTCCTCGATGATGTCCTGCAGCTCTACGAGGGCGTCGTCATAGTCGCGGTTGCCGTAGACGCATACCGCGATGGCCGGCGTTGACGAGCCGCGCAACATCTTGAAGGCCTCGGCGGCGCGCCGGGGCAGGCGTCCCGCGTAGACCGGGGCGCCTATTATGAGCAGGCTGTCGGCGCCAATCGTTATGTTGCCGAATGGCAGAGCGTCGGTAACGTCGTGCTCGACGATGTTGCCTTCTATCGTATGCGCTATGCCGCGCAGCACCTTGCGCGTGGTGTAAGTAGCGCTGAAATACACTAAATGGATGTCTTTTATAATCATAAGAATAATGTTTTTTGCTTAATCGGTTTGCCTTGAGTGTCGTGTACGGCATGCAAATATAGCGATAAAAACGGCATGCGGGGCCATTGAGGGCCAAAATCAGTAAAATGTATAAAAACATCTTGCAGTGAGGTACGCTCCGTGCGGGCGGTTATTGTTAACTTTGCGGGCGTAAACAATAACGACAGAAGAAATGACATTACAGGAATTCCAAGATTACGTTAAGACCGGGCAACCGCTCAATACGCCTGAAATCTACCGCTTCATGGACGACATGAGCGAAGAGGCGCGCCGCATAACGTTCGAGCTGAACTCGAGTTACCACGACCAAAAGGAGATTAACGCCCTGCTTGAAAAGCTGTTCGGACGGCCCGTGGGCAAGGCTTTCAAGATGTTTCCGCCGTTTTACACCGACTTCGGCAAGAACATCCATATCGGCGACGAAGTGTTCATTAACGCCTGCTGCCACTTCCAGGACCACGGCGGCGTGTACATAGGCGACCGCTGCCAGATAGGACACAACGTGGTTTTCGCCACGCTCAACCATGGGCTTAAGGCCGAGGAGCGCCGCACGATGACGCCTGCGCCGATTGTCTTGGGCAAGAACGTATGGGTAGGCTCTAACTCGACCATACTACAGGGCGTGACCATTGGCGACAACGCCGTGGTGGCCGCAGGCGCGGTGGTTACGAAGGACGTGCCAGCAGATACGGTGGTGGGAGGCGTGCCCGCCCGAAAGCTTAAGACGATAGGTTGACTCGCGGCTGACCGCAGGCGCGGTCAGTTTGGGATGTTAACGCAGAAAGGACGGGAAAACGTGTCGCCGACACGTTTTCCCGTCCTTTCTGCGTATGGATGTGTACGTTTATTTGTTAAGAGCCTCGTCGAACTCTGAACCCGGCTTGAATTTAGCCACCTTCTTAGCGGCAATCTGTATCTTCTCCTTGTTGCGCGGGTTGATACCTTCGCGGGCGGGACGCTCGTTTACGCTGAACGTACCGAAACCTACCAATGATATCTTGTCACCTGCCACGAGAGCGTCCTTGATTGCTGCTACGGTGGCGTCGAGAGCCTTCTTTGCGTCAACCTTTGACAGCCCTGAGCCGGCTGCTATCTTTTCAATGAGTTCTGTTTTGTTCATAATGCGATAATGTTTAAAATATTAATGTTTAATAGTGTTTTAGCGTATTTTCCTCGCAAATATAGTCCAATCATTTTATTTGTCAAACAAAAAATAAAAAAAAGTGAGGAATTTAATGAAAAAAAGTTGGTAAACACTCCGTTTTATGCGCAGTGACGGATATTTTTCGTATTTTTGCCGAGGTTTTTTGTAAAAAGAAAATAATTACGATATGTTCAGAATTCCAACTATAACGAAGAATTTGCTGATAATCAACGTCTTGATGTTTTTTGCCACGTGGGTGTTCGCCCGCCGCGGCGTAGACCTCAACGACTTGTTGGGTCTGCATTTCTTCCTGGCGTCAGACTTCGGGATTTACCAGCTTGTCACATACATGTTCATGCATGCCGGCTTCACGCACCTGTTCTTCAACATGTTTTCGCTGTGGATGTTCGGTTGCGTCGTGGAAAACGTATGGGGCCCAAAGAAGTTCTTGTTCTACTACATGGCCTGCGGCGTAGGCGCCGGCCTGTTGCAGATGGTGGCGCAGTTCGGCGAATTCTACCTGTTGGCGAGCGAGCAGCTGCCGGGCTTCGGCTTCGGCGACGTGATGGAGGTGGCACGCAACAGTTCGGCCGTGCTCAACCTGTGGACCACCGTTGGAGCGTCGGGCGCGGTTTACGGCATATTATTGGCTTTCGGCATGCTCTTCCCTGAGCAGCGCATGTTCATATTCCCCTTGCCCGTGCCAATCAAGGCCAAGTGGTTCGTGTGCATCTTCGTTGCCATCGAACTGTTCTCCGCCCTCGGCACGAGCGGCAGCAACGTGGCCCACTTCGCCCATCTCGGCGGCATGCTTTTCGGTTACATCATGATAAGATATTGGCGCGACAATCCCGGCGGTGGCGGCTTCGGACGCTCACGCGGGCAGCAGTTCTTCGACAAGATGAAGGACAACTGGGAGCGCCGCTCTCACCGCCGCTCAGACGAGGCGGGGCGTAACGACGGGCAGAGGCGCGAGTCTGACTGGGACTATAACGCCCGCAAGAAGGCCGAGCAGGACGAGATTGACCGCATACTTGACAAGGTGCGCCGCAGCGGATACGACAGCCTGACCGACGAGGAGAAGCGCAAGCTGTTCGACGGAGGCAAGTAGATAAAGCGGATGGGCAGATAAGCAAACGAGCAGACAATGGACAAGTAGACGGGCAGGCAAGTAGACGCAAGGCGTATCGGCTTGTGGCTCGCAGCTTGTCGACATAAAAGATGTTAAGTAAAATCAGGGACATAACGTTGCAGATGGTTGCCGGCGCCAACGTGGCGACGGTTGTCATAATGCTGTTGATAGGCTTTTCCGACCGCATCAACCCCGTTGAACATTCGTTCTGGGCCAACGTGGGGCTGGCTTTTCCCGTGTTCCTGTTCGTGAATTTCTGCTTCCTCGTATTCTTCATCATTTTCAAGAAAAAATACGCTTTGGTGTCGCTTGCGGGCTTCATCGTGGGCTATTCGCCAATACGCAATTACTGCCCGTTCAACGTTTCGCATGACGTGCCTGAAGGAGCGGTCAAGGTGTTGTCGTACAACGTTCACGGTTTCGTGGCCGACAATCCGCCCGAGGATAGTCCGAACCCGATACTCGACTACATAATCGGCAGCGACGCCGACATCGTGTGCCTGCAGGAGGCGCGCCTTAACGGCGCGATTCTTGAGGCTGTGGGCGGCGTTTACCAGTATTGCGACTCGGTAATCCATCCCGGCCGCGGCGACTGCCTCGTGATAATGAGCAAATACCCCATCCTGTCGAAGGACCGCATCGAATATAAGTCAAAGGGCAACCTTAGCGCCGCTTTCAAGATTAACATGCACGGCGACGTGGTGACGGTTGTCAACAACCATTTCGAGTCTACGGGCCTGTCGCAGGCCGACCGCACCGGCTTCAAGAACATGATGAAGGGAAAGTCGGGCAAGGACACCATCAAGGCCGAGTCGAAGCGTCTGGCGGCGAAGCTCGGCGAGTCGGTCAGGATACGCGCCCCGCAGGTTGACGCCGTGGCCGAGTATGTAAAGAATTGCTCAGAGCCGGTGATACTTTGCGGCGACTTCAACGACAGTCCCATATCCTACGCCCACCGCACTTTGGCCAATGTGCTGACCGACTGCTACATCGCATCGGGCAACGGCCCCGGCATATCTTACCACCATAACGCCTTTTTCGTGCGCATTGACAATATAATGTGCTCCGAGCATTGGCGTCCGTATGGCTGTAAGGTAGACAGAAGTATCGGATATTCAGACCATTATCCGATTTATTGCTGGCTTAAGGGCGTCGAGGACGGTCGATAGCTGCGGCCGCGGCGGCTCGTGAGGGCTTTTATTCTGCCGTCGCAGTTTCTGTATAGTCTTAAAAATTAAGGCGTTTCGTATGTCTTAAAATGAAAATAAAAGCTCGTTTCTCTCGTTTTTTTTTTGCGTTTAGCACTATTTGCATTATCTTTGCACGCTATAATGCCAAAGTTGAAAAAACATCAAATAAATAACAACTAAAATGCAAAACAAAGGAATCGTAATCGTATTATCCGTCCTCCTGACTCTTGCAAGTATCTTTTATCTCTCGTTCTCCGTGGCCACGAGCTATTATGACGGCCAAGCGGCGAAGATAAAGGACCCTGTGGCTCAGCAGGATTACAAGGACTCCGTGAAGTACCTTGGCATTTATTCTTACAAAAAATGCTTGGAAACGCAAATCGGACTCGGCCTTGACCTGAAGGGCGGTATGAACGTAGTGCTCGAGATCTCAGTTCCCGACGTTGTCGACATGCTTGCCGACCACAAGACTGACGCCGCCTACAAGAAATCAATGGAGGAGGCCAAGAAGGAAGAGGAAACGAGCCAGAGCGACTTCATCTCGCTCTTCATCAAACATTACCGCCAGAACGCCCCCGGACACAGGCTCGCCGAGATTTTCGCGACCCAGCAGCTGAAGGGCAAGGTCAGCACGCAAAGCACTGACGCCGAGGTGGAGAAGGCTCTGCGCGCCGAAGTGCAGACGGCCATCGACAACTCATACATCGTTGTGCGCAACCGTATTGACAAGTTCGGCGTTGTTCAGCCTAACATTCAGAAACTTGAGGGACAGGAAGGCCGAATCATGGTTGAAATGCCCGGTATCAAGGAGCCTGAGCGCATACGTAAGTTGCTCCAGGGTAGCGCAAACCTCGAGTTTTGGGAAACATACAACAGCGAGGAGGTTACTCCTTTCCTCGTACAGCTTGACCAGGCTGTAGCCAACGAAGGCGCTCCCGCCGACACTGCGGCCGTAGACACTGCAGCTGTGGCACAGCAGACTGCGAAGGCCGAAACGGCTAAACCCAAGTTCCAGATTAAGAAGGACGCTTCAGCAGCCGAGGCCGCTGCCGACAATGACGCTCAGAGCGAGCAGGCACGCAAGCTGCACCCGCTGCTCTCGGTGCTGCAGACAACACCGCAGGGCGCTCTCAGCATCGTAGGCTATGCCCACGTGCGTGACACCGCCGCTGTCAACGCTGTCATCTATTCAGAGGCAGCCAAGCGCATACTTCCCTCTGACGTGAAACTGCTTTGGAGCGCAAAGCCCGCCGACGGATTGTCAAACAAGAACGTTTACGAGCTGCACGCCTTGAAGGTTACCCAGAGCAACGGCCGCGCCCCGCTTGAGGGTGACGTCATCACCGACGCACACGACGAGTTTAGCAGCGTGACCGGACGTCCTACCGTAAACATGGAGATGAACTCTGACGGCGCACGCCGCTGGGCCGCCCTCACCAAGGCTAACGTAGGCCGCGCCATCGCCATCGTGCTCGACGGCGTTGTTTACAGCGCTCCCCGCGTCAGCAGCGAGATTTCGGGCGGTAGCTCGGAGATTAGCGGAAACTTCACCATCGAAGATACCAAAGACCTTGCCAATACCCTTAAGTCAGGCCGTATGCCCGCTCCGGCACGTATCGTGCAGGAAGACATCGTAGGTCCGTCGCTCGGTGCGCAGTCAATCCAGCAGGGCTTGATCTCGTTCGTCATCGCCTTCATCATCCTCATGGTGTACATGATTGTGCTGTACAACTTCATTCCGGGTATGTTGGCCAACATGGCGCTCCTGTTCAACCTCTTCTTCACGTTGGGCATAATGAGCTCCTTCCAGACGGCGCTTACCATGCCTGGTATCGCCGGTTTGCTCCTGTCGCTTGGTATGGCTGTCGATGCCAACGTGCTTATCTACGAGCGCGCCAAGGAAGAGCTTGCCAAGGGCTTGACCGTGAAGTCGGCCATTGACGCAGGTTACAAGAACGCGTTCTCGGCCATCTTCGACTCTAACTTGACGTCAATCATCACCGGTGTCATCCTTGCCGTGTTCGGCACGGGTCCCATCCGAGGCTTCGCCGTTACGCTTATCATCGGTTTGTGCTGCTCGTTCTTCACGGCAGTTTACATGACGCGTCTTGTTTACGACCGCCAGATGAAGCGTGACAAGTGGCAGAACCTTACGTTCATGACCGGTATCTCTGCCAAGATGCCTCAGAACACCAACTTCAACTTCATGGGTGCATCCAAGCGCTCTCTGACAATCTGGGGTATCCTCACCATAGTGTTCATCCTCAGCTTCATGTTCAGGGGCTTCAGCAAGAGTATCGACTTCACGGGCGGCCGCAACTACGTGCTGCAGTTCGAGAAGCCCGTACAGCCCGAGCAGGTGCGCGACGCCCTTGAGGGAGCTTTCGGCGAGTCTAACTTCAGCGCCATCGCGCTCGGTGTTGACGGCCGCAACATCCGTATCACCACCAACTACAAGATTGAGTCAAACGACCAGAACGTTGACGACGAAGTGGAGCGCATCCTCTTCAACTCGCTCACCAAGGCCGGACTCGTAACGCAGACTGACATCACGAAGTTCCGCAACCCCGACATCCGCGAGGGCGGCTCTATCATCAGCAGCGCCAAGGTAGGTCCGTCGGTGGCAAAGGACATCACCCAGGGAGCCATCATCAGCGTGCTCATAGCCATCCTGGCCATCTTCCTCTACATCCTGTTGCGTTTCCGCAACGTGGCCTTCTCGCTCGGCTCTACGATAGCCCTTGCGTTCGACACGCTGTTCGTGCTCGGTGTCTACTCTCTGCTGTGGGGTATCGTGCCCATGTCGCTTGAGGTTGACCAGACGTTCATCGGAGCAATCCTTACCGTCATAGGTTACTCTATCAACGACAAGGTGGTAGTCTTCGACCGTATCCGTGAGAACATGGGACTTTACGCCAAGCGTGACCGTTGGGTGCTCTTCAACGACTCTCTGAACCAGACGCTCGCGCGTACCATCAACACCGGTTCGGCAACGTTGCTCGTGCTCATCATCTGCTTCTTCTTCGCAGGCGAGAGCATACGCAGCTTCTCGTTGACGATGATTCTCGGTATCGTCTTCGGTACGTTCTCTTCAATCTTTATTGCCGCCCCCGTGGCTTACCTCACGCTCGGCAATAAGGAGAAGAGCAAGGGACATGCCGCTAATGCGGAGTAATCGCGCGATTGGTTAATTTGTAAGCAATCATATTCTGTTGCGGCCGGCGGAGCTGAAGCTTCGCCGGCCGTTTTTTGTTTCTGCTGCACGTTTTTGGTTCATCCGTTGTTTGTTTGGATGTCCGGGTTTCATCTTCTTTTATAACGTGATTTCGGCAAAAGAAACACATGTATGTATAACGAATACACCCTCTTTCAGTCCAGGCCGTCGGTAATCAGTCATCCCGTGCTTGACACGGGATCCAGTTGTATGCAGCAACGTTGTCGGTTTGAGGATGTTTTCGGCTTGATCCCAAATCAAGTTTGGGATGACTGGTTAGCGAGCGCCTCACTTAAAGGAAGGTGTTAATGTCCGCATGAGAGGGAGCCTTCCTGATATCTAATTCACGCTGACATATATTAATCGAATGTTGATTTAATGTCACAATGTCACGTTCATACGCATATGTCTGATTGTCAGCGTTTTAAAGCGTGACATTACGTTTGTTCGCACCTTCACCACCGTCACAGGCGTGACGGTGGTGATAATGGCGTGCCTTATAATGTCACTGCCTAATGCCTTGATGTTCAAAGCCTTATGCCGCGTCGTGACATTGTGATATTATAATCTTCAATAAAAATATATTTTCAGTTTTCCGCATGTAGCTTTCCGTTCCCTGTTTTGCTCAGCTGTCACCTGGCTGCCGTTATTCTGCCAAACTGCGTTTTTCTAAAAGGCTGCTTTTCGCTTCGTAAGACGTGGCCTTTCGCAGCGTAAAGTGCCGCCTTTCACAGCATAAAACGCCGCCTTTTGAATAAATGTCGCAGGTTTTATATTGTATGTGTGTCTTGCCTTTTAAAGAAAAAACAATATAAGAATAGGAATAAGTTAGAAATAAGCTACTTATAAGTTTTTCTCAAAGAGTGAGGTAATGACTT
>CALUKU010000044.1 GCA_944321295.1 uncultured Prevotella sp. | reverse complement strand
TGGATAAAAAGAAAAACCGCTGATAATGATTGATTATCAGCGGTTTTCATTGTTTTGCTTTTTGTTTGAGTGATCCGTTTGGGGCTCGAACCCAAGACCCCAACATTAAAAGTGTTGTGCTCTACCAGCTGAGCTAACGGATCTCCGATTGCCTTACATGTTTTGTAAAGCGTGTGCAAAGGTACGGCTTTTTCCTGAGATAACAAAATTATTCGTCCGTTTTTTCGTTTTTTTCATCGTTTTGAGCCACTTCGCAGGTATCGGCCACGGCGTTTTGCAGCGTCGGGACCGCATCCGGCGCAACGTCTTGCGATTGCGGCGTGCGGCCGTCGTCCATCTCTTTCGTCACATAACGCTGGTAATATGCGATGATGAGCGTCGTCAGCGGCAGGGCGACAATCAGGCCGATGAAGCCGAGCAATGCGCCCCATACAGAGAGCGAGAGAAGGATGACGGCGGGATTAAGCCCCATGGCCTTGCCCATTATCTTAGGCGTCAGCACCATGTCGGTGATGGCCTGCACGACGAGGAACACGCCGACTGCCGACGCAAAGATTATCCAGAAGTTCTGCCCCGTGTCGGCGGCCTTAAGCAGCGACAGGAATATCATCGGGATGAAGGCCAGTCCGTGAACGTAAGGGATAAGGCTCAAAATGCCTATCAATATGCCGAGGCCTATCGCCATGGGGAAATCGATTATAGTGAAGCCTATGCAGAAAAGGATTGCTATGCACAGCGCCACGAGGCTCTGGCCTCGGATATAGCTGTTCATCTCGCGCTCTACGTCGTTTATCAGCTCGCGCCAGAACGGGCGGTTCTTCTTCGGGAAGAGCTTGATGAAACCCGAGGACAGCTTCTCGTAGTCAAGAAGGATGAAGAAGAGATAAAGCAGCGTTATGAGCGAGGCCACTATGCTCAGGATGACGTTGGCCGTCTTGCCTATCACGGAGAAGAGTTTCGGCATGGCGCCCCTGATGGCTTCGGAAACGTCCTTCTGCTGTAGGAACTTCTGTATGTTGTCGCCGTTCTCGTTAAGCCACTGTTGTATGGCTACGGGGAAATTGTTGATGTGGGTCTTCTCGTGGAGATAGCGCGAAAGCACGTCTATGAGCTTCTCAAACTGCTCTATCATCGGGGGGATTATAAAATAGAACACCAGCCCCATGACGGCGATGATGAAAAGGAGCGACACTATTATCGAAAGCACCCTCGTGGGCACATGCATGCGGTATTGCACGAACTTGACTATCGGATAAACAAGGTATGCCAGCAGCCACGCCACGAAAAACGGCAACAGCACGCTGCCGAGATAATTCATCAACATCAGCACGACGACGACGATGAGCGCCGTCAACGCCCACCGCACTACCCTGTCGAACGTTATTTTCTCCTCTGTTATCATTGTTTTTATATGGTTTAGCCCCTCCCAACCTTCCCAAGTGGAGGCTTTGGGTTACTTATGCTTTAAGAACACCATTTTCATTTACGATAGAAACATCATGTGATGCAAGCCAAAGCCAACGCTTTGGAACATCCGCGGAGCGTCAACTTGTAACTCATTGACTGTCAATGCATTGACAGCAGCTTTCTAAAAGGCCGTCTTTTAGCCGTCAAAAGGTGGCTTTTCAGAGTGCAAAAGGCCGTCTTTTGCAACGCAAGAGGCCGCGTTTCGCAAAGCGGGCGGCATGCAACGGCGCTTCAGCTTAAGCCGTTACGCCTCTCCTCCTCCACCGCCTTGCGGTAACACTCGCGGCAAAGCGGCTCGTATTCGCCCTGCTCGCCGAGCATGACGCGCTTGTCGCCTGCCACGAGCCTGTGGCTGACGTAGGCCAGCGAGCCGCACCTTACGCAGATGGCATGCACCTTTGTCACCTCGTCGGCTACGGCGCAGAGCGCCGGAATGGGACCGAACGGCACGCCCTGGAAGTCCATGTCGAGCCCGGCTACAATCACCCTGACGCCCCGGTTGGCAAGCTCGTTGCACACGCCGACGAGGCCGTCGTCGAAAAACTGCGCCTCGTCAATGCCCACAACGTCGATGTCAGACGACAACAGGAGTATCGACGACGACGACTCGACGGGCGTGCTCGGTATGGAGTGACGGTCGTGGCTGACCACGTCAACCTCTGAATATCTTACGTCTATCGCAGGCTTGAATATCTCCACCTTCTGCCTTGCGAACTCGGCGCGCTTCAGCCTTCGTATCAGTTCCTCCGTCTTACCCGAAAACATCGAGCCGCACACTACTTCAATTCTTCCCGGGCGGTGTGCCTCGCCTGACAAATTGTTGCTCATACGCCCGCAAAAATACAAATACGTTTTAAAAATTGCAAAGAATTAAGCCGTTTTTTTGCCGACGTTGATTATTTCCTTATATTTGTGGCAGATTATGGGCTTATTATACGTAGTACCTACGCCGGTGGGCAATCTGGACGACATGACGTTCAGGGCCGTCAAGGTGTTGAAGGAGGCCGACTTCATATTGGCCGAGGACACGCGCACGTCGGGTGTCCTGCTGAAGCATTTCGACATAAGCAACCGCCTCATGTCGCACCACAAGTTCAACGAACACGGCACGACGGCCTCCGTCGTTGAGCGGCTGAAGGCCGGAGCCACGGCCGCCCTCATAAGCGACGCCGGCACGCCGGGAATAAGCGACCCGGGGTTCTTCCTCGTGCGCGAGGCGGTCAACGCCGGCATAACCGTGCAGTGCCTGCCGGGCGCCACGGCCTTCGTTCCGGCGCTGGTGTCATCAGGACTGCCGTGCGACCGCTTCTGCTTCGAAGGCTTCCTGCCCCAGAAGAAAGGCAGGGCGACGCGCCTCGAGGCGCTGAAGGCGGAAACGCGCACGATGATCTTCTACGAATCGCCCTACCGCGTGCTTAAGACGCTGCAGCAGCTGGCCGAGGCCTTCGGCGAAGACCGCCAGGCGAGCGCCTGCCGCGAGATATCAAAGATACACGAAGAGAGCGTGCGGGGAACGCTGGCCGAACTGGCGGCCCACTTCAAGGCGACCGAACCGCGCGGGGAATTCGTAATCGTAGTGGCAGGCCGTGACGAAAAGGCCGCCAAGAAGCAGCACGGCAAAGAGCGGCAAGACGAGCCCTGAGCGCACGCCTCACGGCGGAAGGTTACGCTAATAACATGGAACAACATTAAACAGAATAATTATGAAAAAGATTTTATTTTTCGCGGCATGCCTTTTCGCATTGGTCGCGTGTGACAACGGGAAATCGTCTTCTGACATGTCAGGAGCGGGCCAGAAGGACTCGCTGCAGAAAGTCATAGAGCAGAAAGACAACGAGATCAACGACATGATGGGCATACTCAACGAGGTTGAGGAAGGCTTCCGCCTCATCAACGAGGCCGAAAACCGCGTCAGCGTGGCCAAGGACGGCGAAGGCGCCAACAGGCAGCAACGCATACGCGAGAACATGCAGTTCATACAACAGCGCATGGCCGAGAACAGGGAGCTCATCGCCAAGCTGCAGAAGCAGGTGAAGAACGGCTCGATAAAGAGCGAGCAACTGCAGAAAACCATCGAGAACCTCACCAAGGAACTTGAGGCAAAGAACAACCAGATCAAGGACCTCTACGCACAGCTCGAGGCTAAGGACATACACATAGAGGAGCTTGACCGCACCGTGTCAACGCTCAACAAGAACGTCAACACCCTGCAGGACGACAACGCGAAGAAGGCCAACACCATCAACGCGCAGGACAAGCAGATAAACACGGCATGGTATGTGTTCGGCACGAAGAAGGAGCTGAAGGAGCAGAACATCCTTGTAGACGGCAAGGTGCTGCAGGGCAACTTCAACAAGAACTACTTCACGAAGGTTGACATCCGCTCGCTCAAGGCTCTCAAGCTCTACTCAAAGTCCGCCAAGATGCTCACCATGCACCCGTCGAGCAGCTACAAGCTCGAGCGCGACGCGCAGAAACAATACGTGCTCCACATCACCAACCCGCAGCTGTTCTGGAGCACAAGCAAATACCTCGTGGTGCAGGTAAAATAACAAATCATTGCGACAACGAAAAAAAGAGGATGCGTCCGCATCCTCTTTTTTTCGTTTTATCAAACCCTCATCCTTATTTATTCCACCTCAGGCGGTTAGCCATTTCGTGATAAACCTTCCCGCATAATCTTCATAGGGAAACTATAAAAGAACAGCCGTCGTCAGTCTTGAATTCGCATAAGGATGATTAGGCCGCCATCATTCTGCCGACAGGAATTCGTCAACACGCCTTGCGGCGTCACGCCCGTCGGCCATTGCCCTCACTACGAGCGAAGCGCCGTTGGCGGCGTCGCCGGCAACAAACACATTCTGAGCGAACGACGGTTGGCTCGGCTTTATAAAGCCCATCGCCAGCAACACCATGTCGGCCTTTATCATTTCAGGCTTGCCCGCAGGTTCCATTACGGGGCGCCCGCCGTCAGGAGCCGGCCTCCACTCTATCTGCTGCACTTCTACGCCCGTCACCTTGCCGTCCTTCCCGACGAAACGCAACGAGTTGACGTTCCAGCGGCGCGTACATCCCTCTTCATGGCTTGACGTGGTCTTAAGCGTGCGCGGATACCCGGGCCACGGATTTCGGGGGTCGCACGGCCCTACCGGCGGCTTCGGCATAATCTCAATCTGCGTCACGCTTTTGCAGCCCTGGCGGTGCGCCGTGCCGATGCAGTCGCTGCCGGTGTCGCCGCCGCCTATCACGAGCACGTCCTTTCCTCTTGCCGTAACCAGCTCGTCACGCTTAAACTCTGTGCCGGCAAGCACGCGGTTCTGCTGCGCCAGCATGTCAAGAGCGAAATATATGCCCTTCAGTTCGCGCCCGGGTATGTTAAGGTCGCGTGCCTGCGGAGTGCCCGTGGCAACGACGTAGGCGTCAAACCCGCCAGGTAAATGCTCGACGTCTATGGGCGCATTGAACTTAAAGTTTATCCCCTCGGCGCGCAGCACGGCCATGCGGCGGTCGATAACGGCCTTGTTCAGTTTGAAATTAGGTATGCCGTAACGCAACAATCCGCCTGCGTCCTCGTTCTTATCAAACACCGTCACCGCATAGCCCATAAGGTTAAGGCGGTTGGCGGCAACAAGTCCGGCAGGGCCGCTACCGATGACGGCCACCGCCTTGCCGTTGCGCTCAGGCTTCTGCACGCCCACATAATTTTCCTCGAAGGCGTGTTCCGTGATGGCAGCCTCGTTTTCGCGGTTGGTTGTCGGCTCGTGCTCTACGAGATTAAGCACGCACGCCTTCTCACACAGAGCCGGGCACACGCGTCCCGTAAACTCCGGAAAGTCGTTAGTAGAGTTCAGCAGCCTGTAAGCCAACTCCCAGTCACCCTTATACAATGCGTCGTTCCATTCGGGCGGTTTATTGCCGAGCGGGCACGCCCAATGGCAGAACGGCACGCCGCAGTCCATGCAGCGCGCAGCTTGCAGACGGCGGTCGCCGGAGTTTAGGGTTTGTTCTACTTCGCCGAAATCATGTATCCGGTCATGCACCGGACGGTATCCCGCTTCTTTGCGGTGTATTGTAAGAAATGCTTTAGGATCTCCCATGTGTTTTTATTTTTAGTTGACGAGCAGACAAGCAGACGAACAGACAAGGATCTTTCCCTTGCATCTTATATGAAATTGGTTGCCCGTATGCTTGTTACTTGTCTGCTTGTCACTGGTTTGTTTGTTGCTTGTCTGCTCGTCTGCTTGTTACTTGTCTGCTATAAATTAATAATCCCTCTGCATGTCAGCAATCTTCTGACGCAGCTTCCTGACCTGCTCTTCCTTGAGGACACGCTTGTATTCGATAGGCACAACCTGGATGAAGTCCTCGACATAACGTCCCCAGTCGTCAAGCATTTGGCGCGCAAGCTTCGAGCCGGTGTAAAGGTAATGCTGGCGTATCAGCTCGTGCAACTCCTTACGGTAGGAAGTTTCCTCGACGAGATTGATTTCAACCATATCCATATTGCAGAAGTAGTCGAAGTCATGACGCCTGTCCCACACGTAAGCCACGCCGCCGCTCATGCCAGCGGCGAAGTTCCTTCCGGTGTCGCCCAGCACCACTACGCGGCCGCCGGTCATGTATTCGCAACAGTGGTCGCCCGCCCCTTCGACAACGGCTATGGCGCCCGAATTACGCACGGCGAAGCGTTCGCCCACCTTTCCGTTTACGTACAACTCGCCCGAAGTGGCCCCGTAAAGTCCCGTATTACCGGCAATAGTATTGTCTTCAGCATTAAAATTACTGCGCACGGGCGGCAATATTGCAACGCGTCCGCCGCTAAGTCCCTTGGCAAAATAGTCGTTGGCCTCGCCCTCCAGCTTGAGGTTAACTCCTTTTACAAGGAAAGCACCGAAGCTTTGGCCCGCGCTTCCCTTAAACTTTATATTAATTGTAGAGTCCGGCAGTCCGTCGGCACCGTACTTCGAGGCTATCAGTCCGCTTAACATCGTGCCGGCCGCACGGTCGGTATTCTTTATCGCATAGTCGAGCGTAACCTCCTCCTGCTCCTCCACGGCGCGCTTGGATGCGCATATTATCTGGCGGTCGAGCACGTCGTCGGGGCCTTGCGGCAGCGTTGCGGCGTGATGAAGCTGCGCCTGCGGGTTTTCCTTAAACAGCAGCCGGCTGAAGTCGAGCATGGCAGCCTTGCCTGAGTTATAGGCGCGCTTGCGTTCTATGAGTTCGGTATGGCCTACGATGTCATCAAGCTTAGTGTATCCCATTTCAGCCAAGTACTCCCTCACTTCCTCGGCAAGGAACGTGAAATAGTTCACCAGATATTCATATTTACCCATGAAGTGGCGTCGAAGCTCGGGGTTCTGTGTCGTCACTCCCAGCGGACACGTGTTCAGATTACACTTGCGCATCATAACGCAACCGAGCACGATGAGCAAAGACGTGCCGAAGCCGAACTCCTCGGCACCGAGCAGCGCCATGAGTATCACGTCGCGTCCGGTCTTCATCTGGCCGTCCACCTGCAGGCGGACGTTGCCGCGCAGACCGTTCTTGACAAGCGTCTGCTGCGTTTCGCTGATGCCAATCTCCGGCGGAACGCCCGCAAAACGCATGCTCGACGCAGGACTTGCGCCCGTTCCGCCCTCGGCGCCCGACACCACTATCAGGTCTGCCTTAGCCTTGGCAACGCCTGCGGCAATCGTACCCACGCCGCTCTCGGCCACGAGCTTCACGCTTATGGCGGCCTTGGGGTTGACGTTCTTCAGGTCGAATATCAGCTGGGCAAGGTCCTCTATCGAATATATGTCATGATGTGGAGGAGGCGATATGAGCGATATTCCGGGTATTGAGTGGCGCGTCTTGGCAATGACCTCGTCGACCTTGAAGCCCGGAAGCTGTCCGCCCTCTCCGGGCTTTGCACCCTGAGCCACTTTTATCTGTATCTCCTCGGCGTTTACGAGATACTCCGTCGTAACGCCGAAACGCCCCGACGCCACCTGCTTCGTCTTGCTCGAGAGCGGAATTCCGTCCATCGTGGCATGGAAGCGCTCGCTGTCTTCACCGCCTTCGCCCGTATTTGAGCGTGTCCCGAGCTTGTTCATAGCCAACGCAATGGCCTCGTGAGCCTCCTTCGAGAGCGCCCCGAAGCTCATCGCTCCGGCCACAAAATGCTTCACGATCGAGTTTACAGGCTCCACCTCATTTATGTCCATCGGCTCGGCGGCACGCTTGAAGTCGAAAAAGTCACGGATGAATATCGGCTCAGCCTTGTCGTCGACGAGCCTTGCGAACTCCTTATACTTGGCATAGTCGCCTGTCCGCGTGGCAAGCTGCAGCGTCGCTATCGTTTCCGGATTCCAGGCGTGGCGAATTCCGTCCTTGCGGTAGTGGAACCGGCCGAGGTCGGGCAGGAATCCGTTATCCGTACTCTTTGCAAACCCTGCGTCGTGCATGGCGACGGCGTCGCGCGCTATCGTTTCCAAGCCTATGCCGCCGATGGTCGACGTTTCCGTGCCGAAGTAAGCCTTGAGAAGGCTCTCCGACAGGCCGACAGGCTCGAAAATCTTCGCACCGCGGTATGAGCGTATCGTAGATATGCCCATCTTTGCCATTATCTTCAGCAGCGCCTTCTTCATCGCGTTAATATAGTTTGCCTCGGCGGTGTCATAGTTTTCCTGCACCTTGCCGCGCCTTACAAGGTCGTCGAGCACGGCAAACACCATGTAAGGGCACAGCGCCGACGCACCATAGCCCAGCAGGAGGGCGGCATGCATCGTTTCCTTTATCTCGCCGCTCTCCACTATCAGGGCGGTCTGCACGCGCTTGCCGACGGATATCAGGTAGTGGTGCACCGCGCTGACGGCCAGCAAAGACGGTATGGCAGCATGCGTTTCGTCGATGTCGCGGTCGGAAAGTATGATGTAGTTACAGCCCTCGTCTACGCTGCGTGCGGCCTCCTTGCACAGCATGTCGAGCGCCGAGCGCAGTCCCTCCTCGCCCTTTGCACACTCGAACAGCATAGGCAGCTTCACCGTGTTGAAGCCTTTGTAGCGTATGTTGCAAAGGATGTCGAGCTGCGTGTTGTTCAATATGGGGTGAGGCAGGCGCACCATCTTGCAGTTAGACTCGTCGGGATGCAGTATTCCCGAACCCACGCGGCCGATATATTCGGTCAGCGACATCACAAGACTCTCGCGTATGGAGTCGATAGCGGGGTTGGTCACTTGGGCGAACTGCTGCCTGAAGTAATTAAACAGCGGTTGCGGCCGCCGGCTGAACACAGCCAGCGGAGTGTCGTTGCCCATCGCCGCCGTAGGTTCCTGCCCGTTAACGCACATCGGTATGATAGTGTTGTTGACGTCCTCGGCCCCGAAGCCGAAAATAAGCTCATGCTTCATGAGGTCGCCAACGGCGTTGGCCACCTTACGCCCGCTTCTCAATTTCTCCAGCTGTATGCGGTTGGTGGAGAGCCATCGGCGGTAAGGGTGCTCCGCGGCGAGCCGCTCCTTTATTTCGCCGTCATAGTAAATCTTGCCCTCCCGGGTGTCAACGAGCAAAATCTTGCCGGGCTGCAGGCGCCCCTTCTCGGCTATCTCAGACGGGTCGAAGTCCATAACGCCCACCTCCGAGGCCACAACCATCATGTCGTTCTTGGTTATCGTGTAACGCGCCGGGCGCAGACCGTTGCGGTCAAGCATGCCTCCGGCGTAGCGGCCGTCGCTGAAGAGCAGGGCGGCAGGGCCGTCCCACGGCTCCATGAGAATTGAATGATACTCGTAAAAAGCCTTCAGGTCTTCGGATATGGGATTCTTGTCGTTGAAGCTCTCGGGCACCATGAGCGCCATGGCGTGAGGCAGCGAAAGTCCCGACATCACGAAAAACTCGAACACGTTGTCAAGACTGGCCGAGTCGCTCATGCCCGGCTGTACGATGGGCGACAGCTCCTTGACGTCGCCCAGTACGTCAGAGCTAAGCACGCTCTCGCGCGCCTTCATCCATCCGCGGTTGCCGCGTATGGTGTTGATTTCGCCGTTATGCGCCAAGAGGCGGAAAGGCTGTGCCAGGCTCCACGTCGGGAACGTGTTGGTGGAGAAGCGCGAGTGCACAAGGGCCAGTCCGCTGGTGAAGTATTTGTTGGTCAAGTCGGGATAATACTGCCGCAGCTGCAGGCTCGAGAGCATGCCTTTATACACGATGTTCTTCGACGACAGCGAGCATACGTAGAAGTCCTTATCGCTCACGCGGCGCTCAATGCGCTTGCGGATGCGATAGAGCGTGCGCTCGAACTCGGGCACACGGTCGTCGGTCACGCCGGTTACGAAGAGCTGCTTGATATCCGGCTCGTTGGCAAGAGCGCTCTCGCCGAGACACTCGGGAGCCGTAGGCACATTGCGCAGGTGCATCAGCGACAGCCCTTCGCGCTCTATCTCCTCTATCATCACACTCAAGATGTCCTGACTGCGGCCTGCGTCCTTAGGCAGGAACACCAGTCCCGTGCCGTATTTTCCCTTCTCGGGCACGGGTATTCCCTGAAGCAATATGAACTCGTGGGGTATCTGCAACATTATGCCGGCACCGTCGCCGGTCTTATTGTCGGCACCTTCAGCTCCCCTATGGCGCATGTTCTCAAGCACCTTCAGGGCGTTGTCAACCAGCTCGTGGCTTTTATTGCCATGAATGTTGACAACCATTCCTACGCCGCACGCGTCATGTTCATATTCTGCATTATACAATCCTTTTCCCATACTTTAGTTACATTAAAATCAAAAATCAAGCCTATTGCATGTCAATTTGATTGCAAAAATACAAAATAACTTTCTTTTTGAATAATCATCCAAATATAAATTATCATATTTTTAACGACCCGCCAACAGCCAGTTACAATCAAGTCATTTTGCCCATGCAAAACAATTACAATTGTAAGCAAAACTTCATATTTTACTTACAATCGCAAACAAACACACATTTTCTTGTAAAAAACACGGCATAAGATTTGCTCCTGAGCATATTTTTTCGCATAAGGAGCAACCAGAAAAGCCGCACTTAGCCGTAAAAAAGCGAGCGGCAACGACTTCACAGCCGCCACCGCTCTTATCAAAACAGCAAAAGTATCATTCAGACTTAAGGCATACCATGCCTGCAGTCTTATATTTTCGAGAAGCTTTAAGGTCGCTCCCGACCATCATAAGCATACGAGCCATTACCTGATGAACAGCAGTTCACGGTATTTAGGCAGCGTCCACAGCTCGTCGGCCACGATAAGCTCCAGCTTGTCTATCTGGTAACGTATCTCCTCCAT
>CALUKU010000043.1 GCA_944321295.1 uncultured Prevotella sp. | reverse complement strand
CCCAAAAGAGAACCGACCTTTGCCACGAGTGCCGCTTTCGCCTCGGTCTTGGCGGCTTCCAGCTTCTCCGATTTGATAAGCTTTGATTTTATCGGCGCAGGACATTCTAAGATGTTACGGCATAAACGTTGCAGCCTTGACGGCGTGGCGGGATTGAGCGAAATCGGCGAGGTAAGCCTGTATTATGAAACAGGTCTGTTTCTTACGCCTGGCGCAAAGTTGCAATTATACGATGGTGCAACGCTGATAGCTGAAGCAGAGGCAAGTCTGGCTGGCGACCCGAACGAAGACGCGTATGCGTGGCAAAGCGTCTTGACGGCAGACTTCGGTGGCATAAGTACGGCAGGGCATGAATCTTTGACGATAGTCGTGCCTGAGGCTACGGTTGCTCAAGATGATGGTGACGTCATTGTTAACGAACGGGAAGAGACATCTATCGACATAGCGGCTGGAATAAGCGGCGTTGAGGCCGACGGCGGCGTTAAGGTAGCGTGCAGCGGCGGCGTGCTGACGGTAAGCAACGCCCGCCAAGGGGCATGCATAACCGTATGCTCGGTAGACGGTAAGGCAGTCAGCCGTTGCACGGCCGGCGGCGCAAGCGTTGACATACCTCTGTCCGGCGACGGCGTTTACATCGTCAACGTCGACGGCAAGACGTATAAGCTCGCTTCGCAGACGATGAAAAATTAAATGATAAACAATTAACAATGAAAAATCCAATAGCCGCTACAAGGCTATTGGATTTTTCATTGTTAATTGTTTATTTCTAAGCTTACATGTATCCTAACCACCGCAGGATGTCGTTCATGTTGGCGACTACCATGAGGAGGATGAGGAGGCCGAAGCCTACGTATTCAGCCTTTATGAGGAAGTTCTCGCTCGGTTTGCGGCGCGTTATCATCTCGTAGAGCAGGAAGAGCACGTGGCCGCCGTCGAGGGCCGGTATGGGCAGGATGTTCATGAAGGCAAGGATAATGCTCAGGAAGGCCGTCATGCGCCAGAACATCATCCAGTCCCACGTGGGCGGGAAGAGGCTGCCTATGGCGCCGAAACCGCCTAATGACTTGGCTCCGTCGGCCGTGAAGACGTATTTCATGTCGTCGACGTAGCCGCGCAGCACGTCAACGCCGTAGACGGCGCCGGCGGGGAAGCTCTCAAAGAAGCCGTACTCAAGCTTCACGGGCTTGTAGTAAGTGCCGAGATATGTGCGGCCGACGCCCAGCGTCAGGTCTGGGTTGAGCACCATCTGCACGGTGTCGGCTTTTGCGGGCGTGGCCTTGTGGGCGAATACTACCGTCGTGGTGCGCGCCTTAAGGCTGTCGGCAGGCGTCTTGGCGGCGGCCAGCACGTCTTGCATGCGGCCAATTTGGTCGTCAAACTCGTTCCATGAGTCTATCGGCTTGCCGCCGATTGCCAACAGCTTGTCGCCCTTCATCATTCCCGCCTTCTGCGCGGGCGAATCGGACAGCACACTGTCAACGTCGGCTGGGATGAACGGGCGGGTGAATACGGGCTGCTCCTTAACCATCGTCAGCAGGCTCATGTCGTCGGGCATGGTGAGCGTAACCTCCTTGCCCTGGCGGCTTACGGTTACGGTCTTGGCGTTGGCTATGGCGCGGTACATGTCTACGTCGAAGCGGTCGAACGTCTTCTCGTCGGTGCGCAGCAGTATGTCGCCGTCGCGGAAGCCTATTTCCTTGGCAGACTCGTTGAACTTCATGCCCATCTTCATGTCGCCCAAGGCGTAGTAAGAGTCGCCCCAGGTGAACAGCACCATGGCGTAGATGAACAGCGCTAAGAGGAAGTTTACGAGCACGCCGCCCACCATGATGAGCAGGCGCTGCCACGCCGGCTTGGAGCGGAACTCCCACGGCTGGGCGGGCTTCTTCATCTGTTCGGTGTCGAACGACTCGTCTATCATGCCCGAAATCTTGCAGTAGCCGCCCAACGGCAGCCAGCCTACGCCGTAGGTCGTGTCGCTTTTCTTGGGCTTGAACTCGAACAGGTGGAACCACGGGTCAAAGAACAGGTAAAACTTCTCAACCCTCACGCCGAACAGTTTGGCGAAAAAGAAGTGACCGCCCTCGTGGAGCAACACTAAGATTGAGATTGCCAGCATGAACTGGAGCAGGCGTATTAAAAATATTTCCATGTTTTTTAGTTGACAAAGTTGCAAGCCGGTAAGTTGGCTATCAGGCAGGTTGACAGGCTGACGAGGGCTTGTCGTCTTGCCGTATGGCCGTCACTGTGTCCGTTGCTTGCGGTTTACGTTTACTGATTTTCTTAACTCTTAACTCTTATTTTTTTATTCTAAACTCTTAATTCTTAATTTTCATAAGTTCTTCGGCCACGCGCCTTGCCTCGGCGTCGGTGGCCACGTAGGTGTCATAGTCGGTATTGGTGCTGAAGGCCACGCGCTGCATCGTCTTCTCGATGATGTCGCCCATCTGCAGGAACGAGCAACGGTCTTCAAGGAAGCCGCGGTTGACAATCTCGTTGGCGGCGTTGATTATGCAGGGCATGTTGCCGCCCTTGCGTATCGACTCGAACGCCAGCGCCAGGCAGCGGAACTTGTCCATGTCAGGCTCGAAGAACTCAAGCGGCTGCCTGAACAGGTCGAGGCGCTCGCCGTTCATGTGCAGGCGGTCGGGGTAAGTGAAGGCGTACTGTATGGGCAGGCGCATGTCAGGCACGCCGAGCTGCGCCTTTACGGCCCCGTCGCCGAACTGCACGGCGCTGTGTACGATGCTTTGCGGGTGGACGAGCACCTGTATCCTGTCGGCCGGAACGCCGAACAGCCACTTGGCCTCGATCACCTCGAAGCCCTTGTTCATCATAGTGGCGCTGTCGATTGTTATCTTCGCGCCCATGTTCCATGTAGGATGTTTCAGGGCGTCGGCCTTGGTTACCGTCGCCAGCTGTTCCTTAGTGAAGTTGCGGAAGGGGCCGCCCGAGGCCGTCAGCAGCAGCTTTTCTATGGTGTTGCCGCCCTCGCCCGCGAGGCATTGGAATATCGCCGAGTGCTCGCTGTCTACGGGTATCACGGGCGCATGATATTCGGCTGCGAGGCGGCATATCAGTTCGCCCGCCACGACGAGCGTTTCCTTGTTGGCAAGGCATATCTTCTTGTGTGCCTTGATGGCATGTATTGTGGGGCTTAGTCCGGCAAATCCCACCATGGCCGTCAGCACCATGTCTATCGGGGCGGCCTCAACAATCTCATCGAGAGCCTTCTTGCCGGCATAGACCTTAATGTCGGGCAGGTCGGCCAGCAGGCCTTTCAGTTCGTCGTATTTCTCCTCGTTGGCTATTACCACGGCAGCCGGGTTGAACTGCCGCGCCTGTGCGGCCAGCTCTTTCACCCTGTTGTTAGCCGTGAGGCAGTAGACTTCGTACAGGTCGGCGTGCTCCTTTATCACTTGCAGGGCCTGCGTGCCTATCGAGCCTGTTGAGCCGAGGATGGCTATTTGCTTTTTCATATATGTTGTGTTAATCGCTTTCAGTTGTCCGGCGTGCCGTGAGCCGCCGCGGCGCGTCACGCAAGGTCGAGCAGCCCGTCGGGCAGGCTGACGCGTATCTCGCGCTTTTCGGGGTCAATGCCTTCAACCAGGTCTTCAGACGCGGGCACGAGCACTTCGGCGCCGTCGGGCGTCCTCACGCAGAAGAGAATGTTCTCCGTGGCGTCGTCGACGTATTCAACCACGCCTACTGGCTTGCCGCCGGCGGCCGTGTCGATAACGCTGAAGCCTTTAAGCTCGTCGAACGTCAGTTCGTCGTCGGCCCTGTCGGAAAGTTTTTTGGGGAAGAACACGTTGCATCCGGTAAGTTCCTGAGCCTGTTCCTTGGTGTCGATGTCGCAGAATTTCACCAAGGCCGTTTCACCGCTCTTGAACCTGTATTCGTCGAAAAAGAATGGTACGAGTATGCCGTCAACCTCAAGAACAAGGTAATCGGCGTCGACACGGTCGAACACGTCGTCGCTGAACATGAACGTCACTTCGCCCTTTACGCCGTGCGGCTTGCCTATCTTACCTATCTTATATACCTCTTCTGTGCGTATCATCTTGTAAGTCAGTGGGTTAAAGGTGGCTTCACGCAATGGCCGAAGCCTCAGCCTATACGCTCTATCTTAGCTCCGAGCGCGTTAAGGCGCGCCTCTATGTCCTCGTATCCGCGGTCAATCTGGGCGATGTTGTCTATGCGGCTGGTGCCGTTGGCGCTCAGCGCGGCTATCAGCAGGGCGATTCCCGCGCGTATGTCAGGGCTCGTCATGCGGCCGGCGCGCAACCTTCTCTTATGGTCGTGCCCTACTACTACGGCCCTGTGAGGGTCGCAGAGTATTATCTGCGCTCCCATGTCGATAAGCTTGTCGACGAAGAACAGGCGGCTCTCGAACATTTTCTGGTGGAACAGCACGCTGCCCTTAGCCTGCGTCGCGACGACGAGCAGCACCGAGATGAGGTCGGGCGTAAGTCCCGGCCAGGGTGCGTCGGCCAGCGTCATGATGGAGCCGTCGATGAACGACTCAATCTCGTAATGCTCCATGTGCGGTATCACAAGGTCGTCGCCGTCGACGTTGATTTCAACGCCGAGCTTCCTGAACGAGTCGGGAATAATGCCGAGATTGCGCAGCGACACGTCTTTTATGCGTATGCCGTCGCCAACCATGGCTGCCATTCCTATGAACGAGCCTACCTCAATCATGTCGGGCAGAATGTTGTGTGAAGCCCCGTGCAGGCTCTCTACGCCCACGATGGTGAGTAGGTTTGAGGCTATTCCGCTGATGCGCGCCCCCATGCGGTTGAGCATGTGGCACAGTTGCTGTATGTAAGGCTCGCACGCGGCGTTATAGATTGTAGTTGTGCCTTTTGCCAGCACCGACGCCATGATGATGTTCGCCGTGCCGGTTATCGAGGCCTCGTCGAGCAGCATGTAACAGCCTTTCAGCTCCTTGCCCGATATTTCGAAGGTTCCGCGGTCGTCGTTATGCGAGAATGTTGCGCCGAGGTGCTTGAAGCCGAGGAAGTGGGTGTCAAGCCTTCTGCGCCCGATCTTGTCGCCGCCGGGTTTTGCCACGACGGCCTTGCCGAAGCGGGCCAGCAGCGGACCTATCATCAGCACGCTGCCCCTGAGCGACGAGCATTTGCGTATGAACTCGTCGCTTTCAAGATAGTCGAGGCAGATGTTCTCCGCCTTGAAGGAATATTCGTTCCTGCTGACGCGCTCAACCTCCACGCCCACGTCTACGAGCAGTTTTATCAGGTTCTGCACGTCGAGGATGTCGGGTATGTTCTTTATCCTGACCTCTTCAGGTGTAAGCAGCGAGGCGCAGATTACTTCGAGCGCCTCGTTCTTGGCTCCTTGCGGGGTTATGGTGCCGCTCAGCGGATGACCGCCTTCGATTATGAAAGATTCCATTGTCCTGTTACAGTGCTAAAGGGTGTGATGTGCTTCTTATCTCCTCTTGCGGCGCTTTTCGCCCGGCTCTCTCATGTTGCCTATGTTGAACCTGAACGAGTCGAGGTCAAGCTGTATCCTGCCGTCGGTGAAGCGTGCCAGGTCAGAGGCTATCTTCTCGTCGTCGCTCGAGCCGTGGCTCCATTGTATCAGGTTGCGCTTCATCTGGTTGGCCGTCAGCCTTGTAAGCTCTTCGCGCTCGGGGCCCGGTTCCATGCTCTTCAGCTTGTCGAACAGCTCGAACATCATGCTGCCGTAGTGCTTTATAGGGTTTGTCTGCTTGGGGTAGCCCATCGGCTGCGGCTTTTTCATTATCCTTTTAGCCTCGTTTATGTCTACGGGATAGTCGATGTCCAACTTGAAGTTGCTCATTATCGCCAGATGATCCCACAGCTTCTGCTTGCTGTCAGCCGTGCCTTGGGTCTGCGGAAACATGCGTTCCATGATTCCGATGATGGTTTCGGCGCACCTTTGGCGCTCCTCCCTGTCTTCAAGCGTCACGGCGTAGTCGACCATTTTCTGCACTTCACGCCCGTATTCGGGCAGTATGAGCTGTTCTCGCTGGGTGTTATAGTCTAATCCTTCGATGTTCATTATTTGTTCGGTGGTTAAAGAATTTAATGCGTCTGTGGCAGTAGCCGCCTCTTGCGTACGTTACAGCAGCTTCTTCGGCGTTTTAGCAACAAAGTCTTTCAGATAGAAAGGCACGAAGTATGCCACGTCCTCGAATCGTCCTTCGGCCATGCGCTTGTCGGCCAGCGGGAACATGTTGGCGGCCAACGGCTTGATGTCTTTTATCAGCGTCGCGTTGGGGTGGTTGATTGTTTCAATGCATTTGCACGCCCCGTTGCCGAAGAAGCATATTTTGTTTTTATCAAGATATTCCCTGTAAGTGTCGCCGTCTACGATGTCCGCTTGCACCGGTCTTACCTCGCGCAGGGCGCGGTCGTATATTCCGGCGTAGACCTCCATCCGCCTTGCGTCGAGCATGGGGCACAGCAGGGTGTCGTCTTCAAGGTCGTTGTAGAGCAACACCGGCACGGCCAGCAATTCAAGTGTCGGCACGGCGATGAGCTTGACGCCGCGGCCGTAGCATATTCCCTTGGCCATCGACACGCCTATGCGCAGTCCTGTGTACGAACCCGGGCCGCAACTTACGGCTACCGCTTCGAGCGGTATGTCGCGGCTGTCAATGTAAGCAAGAGCCTCGTCGATGAACACGCCAAGCCTTACCGAGTGGTTAGGGCCGCTGTAGTCTTCCCTGTTGAAAATGCACGCTCCGTTTTGGCTGACGGCTACCGAGCACACGTCTGTGCTCGTTTCAATATTCAAAATACACGGCATAAAAGTGACTTATAACTAAATAACGTGCAAAAATACGCTTTTTTCCGAAGAAATATGTACTTTTGCATAAATTTAACTACAAAAGTTCTATGATACAATCAATGACTGGTTACGGCAAGCACGTCGTAACTTTCAATGAAAAGAAAATCCATATCGAGATCAAATCTCTCAATAGCAAGGCGTTGGACTTGTCAACGCGCATCGCCCCGCTTTACAGGGAAAAGGAAATGGAGATACGCCAGATGTTGGCGGCCGCCCTGCTTAGGGGTAAGGTGGACTTCTCCGTCTGGATAGAAAAGGACGCTGCAACCGAGGCCGCCACCATCAACGGGGCGCTCGTTGAGAACTATTGCAGGCAGATAAAGGACATCGCCGCCAAGACGGGATTGCCCGAGCCGCAAGACTGGTTCAGCGTGTTGCTGCGTCTGCCTGACATCACCAGCAAGCTTGAGGCTGAGGAACTTGGCGACGACGAGTGGGCTGCCGTGCGCGACGGCATTGAGAAAGCCATTGCCGCCTTGGTGGAGTTCCGCTCGCAGGAAGGCGCGGCGCTTAGCGCGAAATTCAACGAGAAGATTGACAATATCGCGGCGCTGCTGGCCTCGATAGAGCAATACGAGAAGGCGCGCGTGGAGAAAATACGCGCCAAGATCGTAGAGGGGCTTAAGAGCATACCCGAAGTTGAGTATGACAAGAACCGCCTTGAGCAGGAGCTTATCTATTACATCGAGAAGCTCGACATCAATGAGGAGAAGCAGCGCCTTGCCAACCACCTGAAGTATTTCCGCGAAACGCTTAACGACGGGATAGGACAGGGCAAGAAGCTCGGTTTCATTGCTCAGGAGATGGGGCGCGAAATCAACACCACCGGCAGCAAGAGCAACAACGCCGAGATGCAGAACATCGTGGTGAAGATGAAAGACGAGCTTGAGCAGATAAAAGAGCAAGTGTTGAACGTTTTATAGTTATTAGCCCGTTTGCCGGATTATTATTAGCGGCACGGCTATGGTTACGGTTTCAAATGGTGTCCTTTCAGCCTTCAAGACATGGCCTTTTGCCTCTTGAAAGACGGCCTTTCGCCATGTAAAAGGTAGCCTTTTGCAAACGTGTCGGAAGCAGGTGGAAATCGTAAGCATAGGCCGCCGAAATGTAACAAACCGGAAGCGCCGGCTTAAAGCCGCACGAATTAATCCTACAACGGGCAGTGGTTAAGGCCCTTACGGCCTGAAATAAGTTATAGAAATGTCAGGAAAGGTTATAATATTCTCCGCTCCCAGCGGAAGCGGCAAGAGCACAATCATCGGTCGGTTGATGGCCCACGCCGAGTTGAACTTGGCGTTCAGCATATCATGCACGAGCCGCCAGCCGCGCGGAGCCGAGCGTGACGGCGTTGAGTATTTCTTCGTCACGCCCGACGAATTCCGCCGCCGCATTGCCGCCGGCGACTTCCTCGAGTATGAGGAGGTGTATAAGGACCGTTATTACGGCACGCTGAAAAGCCAGGTTGAGAGTCAGTTGGCCAAAGGCGAGAACGTCGTTCTTGACGTCGACGTCAAGGGCGGGTGCAACGTCAAGCAGTTTTTCGGCGACCGCGCCCTGAGCCTGTTCATACAGCCTCCTTCTATTGACGAGCTTCGCCGCCGCCTCGTGGGCCGCGGCACTGATGCGCCGGAGGTGATTGAAGACCGCATAGCGCGTGCCGAGTTTGAGCTGACTTTTGCCGAACGTTTTGACAAGGTCATCGTCAACGACGACCTTGAGCGGGCCGTCGGCGAGGCGCTTGCTGCCGTTGAAGAGTTTGTTAAATGACGGTTCCAAGGCTTTTTAACCATTACCAATGCTCGTAACAGGTATTTTCGGAGGCTCTTTCAACCCCGTGCACAACGGACATGTTGAGCTGGCGCGGCGGCTTATGCGGCTTGCAGGCCTCGACGAGGTTTGGTTCGTCGTGTCGCCGCAGAACCCTTTCAAGCGCAACGAGCGCCTGCTTGACGACGGCTTGAGGCTCGCCATGGTGAGGCTCGCCCTTGCCGGGGAGAGCCGCATGAAGGCTTGCGACTATGAGTTCGGTCTGCCAAGGCCGTCGTACATGTGGAACACGCTGCAGGCCATGAGCCGCGATTTTCCTGACAGAAAGTTTGTTTTGCTTATCGGCGCCGACAATTGGGCGCGTTTCGGCGAGTGGTTTCATGCCGACGACATCCTTAAGGCTTACCAAATAGTGGTTTATCCGCGTGAAGGCGCTTGTGTGGACGCCACGTCCTTGCCTTGCGGCGTCAGTATTGCCGATACGGGCCTGATACCCGGCAGCAGCACTGAGGTGCGCCGTCGCATAGCGGCCGGCGAACCGTATGAACGGCTTGTGCCGCCGCCTGTTGCCGGTTTCATCCGCTCGAACGGATTGTATGTTGAGTAATAAGCCAAGCCCGAACCAGACATTGTCAACGGTTCGGGCTTGGCTTTATTGGTCGTTTTTTCCGATTTTATGACATAAACATGTCCTGACAGACAAAAACTTGTTTATGTACTTGGAGTTTTAGATTATAATTTATATATTTGCGACGTTGAAATAAGGTGAATTATTAACCAAAACTATACCATTATGAAGAAGATGTTATTGATGGCGCTGTTCGCAATAGTTGCGATAGGCGCAAGCGCACAGAGGAATATTACCATTTGGTGGGGTGGTAATGTAGCAGACGTAAGCATGGATCCGGGCAACCCTAAGTCGGAGTTTAAGGCCTTGAACATCGGCGTTTCTTACACGGCTCCCATAGACAACCAGTTTGACTGGTCGGTGGGTGCAGGCTATGTGACGAAAGGCTGTGAAGGCTGGGATCCGGGTTTCATACAGCTTGAAGGTAACGCCGCATGGAACTTCGTAAACAACGGCGACGCCAAGGTTGGTATCTTCACAGGTCCTTATCTCGGTTTTGCAGTGTCTGATGACGATATCAGCATGAACACGGTAGACTTCGGTTGGCAGGGCGGCTTGACGGCCGGTTATAAGTTCCTTGCCTTGAAGGTTGGTTACGAGTACGGTTTCTGCAATATCATTGAGAAGATTGACAGCAAACCCGGAGAGTTCTTCTTCAGGGTTGGTGTCAGGTTCTAAGTAGTATTGTCAACGAATAACGCGCCACGGGAAACGTTTTTCCGTGGCGCGTTTTTTTGTTATTTACGCTTGGCAAGCCATTCGGCAATGCCGTCGCAAGCGTCTTCAATCAGGTCGAGGGCCAGCTCAAAGCCGTCCGCTCCGCCGTAATACGGGTCGGGCACGGTGTCGTAGTCTGCGTGGCGCGTCATGAAGTCGGCCGTGCAGAGCACCTTGCGGCGTTCCTCGTCGTTGCGCGCCAAGCGTTTAAGGTCGGCCATGTTCTCGTGGTCCATGCCGAAGATGTAGTCGAAGCGTGCGAAGTCGGCAGTTTTTATCTGTCTTGCACGGCTGCTTATGTCGTAACCCCGTCGCGCTCCGTGCTCGCGCATGCGTCTGTCGGGCAGCTGTCCTTCGTGCCACGAGCCTATTCCGGCCGAGTCTATAATTATGTCGGCGTTGCCGGCGTCTTCAAGTTTCTTTCTCATTATGGCCTCGGCGGCCGGTGAGCGGCAGATGTTGCCTAAGCATACGAAGAGGATTGATATTCTGTCGTCTTTCTTCAAGGAAGAGTGGGCCTGGTTGTTGCAGTTCATGGGTTGTGGGTTTTATTTTAGATGATAAGACAGACGGGCCTGATATGCCCGATACGCCGTTGGTTGGTTTGCGGTGAATGTCAGGCTTCCTCGTTTCGGGGTGATTGGTTTGTCCTTATCACCCTTGCCGGGTTGCCTGCTGCCACGCAGTCGTCGGGTATGTCGTGAGTTACAACGCTTCCCGCCCCAATTATGCAGCGTTTGCCTATGTTTACGCCCGGGCATATTATCACTCCGCCGCCGAGCCATGTGTCTTCGCCGATGGTGATGGGGTAGGCGGTTTCAACCGACTTGCGCCTTAGCACGTGGTCGAACGGGTGTTGCGGCGTGTATAGCTGGCAGTTGGGGCCTATCAGCACGTTGTCGCCTATGGTGATGACGGCTCCGTCAAGCATTGTCACGTTATAGTTGATGAACACGTTGCGCCCGATGCGCAGGCCGTTGCCGTGGTCGCAGTGGAAGGGCGGGCACACGTTGCTGTCCTTCGGTATGTCCGGTATTAGGTCCTCGATTACCGCGCGATAGTCATCATCGTTTATTGTCATCGTGTTCAGCCGGGCGCACACGTCCTTGGCGTGCTTCAGACTCGCGTAAATTTCCTCGTCGGAGAAGTCGTAGAGCTGTTGGCTGCGCATTTTCTCGAATTCGGTCATGTCTTGGATAAATGAATAATGGATAATGAAAAATGAATAATAGGGGCGGCGCATTGTTTGTTGAAAGCGAATGGCGTAAAATCAGATGGTTAAGTCCGCCTTTCCGTCATCTCGCTTTTTTACCTTTTTACCCTTTTGCTTTTTTACCTTTTGATCAAAGCATTTCCCTTGTCTTACGTCCGTCGCGCTTCACTATCACGGCCGGATTGCCGACCACTGTGCAGCCGTCGGACACGTCCTTGTATATCACCGTGCCGGCGCCTATTGTCACGTTGTTGCCTATTCTGACCTTGCCGAACACCGTCGAGCCTGTGTATATGCTCACGTTGTCGCCTATCGTGGGGCGCCCGTCGCGTCCGTTGCCCAGGGTGACGAGGTGCAGGCAATAGAAGTTGCGCCCAATGCCGTCGGCGTTGAGGTAAGTGGAGTAGGAGTGTTCAAGGTGGCACCCTTCGCCAATGCGCGGACAAGTGATGTGCAGCGACTTGTCCTCGGGCAGCAGCCACTTGATGAACACCGAGCGGTATTCGCCCAGACGGTAGTAGAAAAGGTTGCGGAACACCTTCTGCCTGGTGCACACCTTGATGAACGTCAGCACCGAACCGCGCCCCTCGCCGTAAGGTTCAAGGTCGGCGTCGATGGTCTTTTTGAAACGCAAGTACCACAATATGTGCGGCAACATGCGCAGCGTGGATGCCGACAGCAGGGCGAACTGTGTGTAAGGGTTCATGTTCTTGCGTTTAAAGTTGTAGAAGGTGTATGGGCGGTTGCAGCCTTGTTTGCTGAGAATATTGGGTCATTTCCGTCCGAAGTCGGCCGGGATGTCGCCCCACTTGCGCGTGTCCCATTGTATTATTGGCACGCGGAAGGGGTGCGTCCTCAGCCACGCCTCGGCGCGTGCTATCACCTGGTGGAGCTGTTCGGTCTTAGGGTTGCGTTCCAGCTTGGTCTTGCATTGCATCTTCCTGACCCACGTTATGGCCGTGAAGCTGTCGCTGTAGATTGTCTTTCGCAGTCCTTTCTGTTCCATCAGGGCCAGGGCGTGCACTATGGCGAGGAACTCGCCGATGTTGTTAGTGCCGAATACGGGCCCGTAATGGAACACCTGCGCGCCCGTGGCGAGGTCGACGCCGCGGTACTCCATCTTGCCCGGATTGCCGCTGCACGCCGCGTCTACGGCCAGCGCGTCGGCGCTTACTTCCATCGGAAGAGGAAGAACCGTGTCGTGGCGGTAATCGGGAGGATTGATGTTTCCGTTTTGCATGGGTTGGTTGGAATATATGCCCAATGAGCAGAATAAGCCTGATGCGCCGATAAGTGGCTTCCTTAATTCATGACTTTTAATTATTACGGAGCCCGCCCTCTCCTCCCCTATGGGGAGGTTGGGAGGGGCTTCATTACATACGCTCCGGCATTTCAATTCCCAAGAGGGCCATGCCGTTCTTCAGCGTCTTGGCCACGTTGGCTGCGAGGACGAGGCGGAGCACCTTCTCCTCGTTGCTGTCGGCGCCGAGTATGCTGTAGTCGTGGTAGAACTGGTTGAACTCCTTGGTCAGCTCGTAGCAGTAGTTGGCTATGCCGCTGGGGCTGTAGTCGGTGCCGGCCTGGCGCACGGCGGCGCCGTATTCGGCCATTTTCTGTATCAGTTCGGTTTCCTTCTGGTTTACGGGATACGTGCCGCTGAGCGTCGTCGGGATGTCAATGCCCTGCTCCTTGGCCTTGCGCATGATGCTGCGTATGCGTGCGTAGGTGTACTGGATGAAGGGCCCCGTGTTGCCGTTGAAGTCGATTGACTCCTCGGGGTTGAACAGCATGTTCTTTCTTGCGTCAACCTTCAGGATGAAATACTTCAACGCGCCCATGCCCACGATGCGCGCTACGTTGGCTCGCTCGTCGTCGGTCATGTCGGAGAACTTGCCCAGCTCCTCGCTCGTCTGGCGCGCGTCCTTTATCATTTCGGCTATGAGGTCGTCGGCGTCAACCACCG
>CALUKU010000042.1 GCA_944321295.1 uncultured Prevotella sp. | reverse complement strand
ATTCTTTTCCATAAAGCAAAGGTCGGAATTATTAGGGATTTTGAAAAATAAATCCCCACTGAATTTCTACTGCCCCATTTCTACTGCCCCCAATTCCGTTCCTTGAAAAGCGACTCACAACATATCTCAATGAGTATGTCAATAGGATTGCACGGAGTTTCACGGAAGTTCTATGTGTAAACACGGCCAACTGGAATAGTTTGTTTACGCATTGTTTACGCAAGGACATGAAAAAAGCAGTTACGTAATGCGTAACTGCTTGATTTTCAGCGTGGGCCATCCAGGGCTTGAACCTGGGACCTCCAGATTATGAGTCTGTTGCTCTAACCAACTGAGCTAAAAGCCCTAATCAGACCATAAAAGGTCATGATTTCGTGTGCAAAGGTACGGCTATTTGGTTAAACCGCCAAATTTTTTCGGTAAAATGTGTGATAAAAACGTTATTTTATTACGTTTATTTCCTTATTTCGTCGAGCACCAGCGTTGTTATGTCTTCGCCGTAGAGTGAGCTGACGTAGGGCAGGGCGTTGCCGTCGGTGTTCAGGATGAAGGCATAGCCGCGCTCGCTGCCTATTTTCTTCAAGGCGCCGTCGAGCTTGCTTCGCAGCGGGGCGTACATGTCGGCCTCGGCCTGGCTAAGCAGGCGTGCGGCCTCGCGCTTGAAGGCGGCGTTCTTCTTGAGCAGTTCCTGCAGTTCGGCCTGCCGTTTCATCAGTATCGGCCTGTCAAGCTCGTCGCGTCCGTCGAGGAAGGCTTCGTATTTCTCGTTGAATTCCTTTTCGGCATTTTTCGTTTCGGTTTCGTATTGTGCCTTGAGCGAGGCCAGGTTTTGTTCTACGGCTTCATGTTCGGGCATGGCGTTGAGGACCTTGTCGTAGCTAAGGTATCCGAATTTTACCTGTTGTGCGGCTGCGGCTGCGGGCAGCAGTATGGCGAGCATGATGAAGATTACTTTTCGCATGGCTGATGTTTGTTGTGTTTCAGGTGTTTGTGCGGGTCGTGCGGAGCCCGTGTGCTTATAAAGTAAGCCAAAGGCGTTAAAGACTCTGCCTGTTCGGGCTTGTGGCGCGCGGCGGTCTTCAGCACCTTTGGCTTCGCTTGTTTCTGCGGCTGTCGATTGGGGCGTGTTGCGCCCGGTTGCGGCAGGCCGCTGCTTATGCGTGGTGTGTGTTTATTGCTGAACCTTGTTCATCTCGGCCTTCACTTCTTCGGTGACGTCCTTGCTCAGCGTGTCGTTGATGTAGGGTATGCCGCCTGCTACGTCCATGATGTAAACGTAGCCGCCGTTCTTGCCTACGTTCCTTATTGCTGTCATTATCTTGGTCATGATGGGCTGCAGCTTATCCTGCTGTGCTTTCTGGAGGGCCTGCTGGTTGTCTTGGAAGGCCTGCTGGTATTTCTGCATGAGCTGGTTGAGCGTGGTTTCAGCCTCGGTCCTTGCCGTTTCGTTCATGGTGCTGCGGTTCTTCTCGTACTCGTCGCTCTTGCGCTGGATTTCGTCCTGCATGGCCTTCATGTCGTTCTCATACTGCTTTGACTGGGCCTCGATTTCGCCGCGTGCCTTGATGAACTCGGGCAGGCTCTGCATGATGGCCTGTGCGTCAACGTGTCCGAACTTCATTGTCTGTGCCATTGCCGCAACGGGCGCGCACATCAGTAACATTAAAACTAACTTTTTCATCTTTTCTTTAAATAGCTATTTGTTTTTGTTTATTTTTCTGCAAAGATAGGTAAAAATAAATTATTAGTAGGCTTTCGTCGGTTAAAGATGATGTTTTTAGTTGGCGTAGCCTAATTTTGACAGCACTTCGTTGCTTATGTCGACTTTAGGGGATGCGAAGATTATGCCTGAGTCTGACGCGCGGTCGAGCACGAGCGAGTAGCCGCGCAGGTCGCAGATGTCTTTCACGGCGTTGTAGATTTCCTCTTGTATCGGCGTCATGAGGCTGGTGCGCTTCTTGAACAGCTCGCCGTCGGGCGCAAAGTACTTGCGCTTCAGTTCGGCGGCCTGTTTCTCCTTGTCGTTTATTTCCTGCTGGCGTGCCTGCTTCTGCTCTTGCGAGAGGAAGACTACTTCGTTCTGGTAGTTCTTATACATCGTTGCCGCCTCGGTGTTGAGGGCGTCAATCTCGGCCTGCCATTTCTTTGCAACCTGGTTGAGCTGCTCGTCGGCGCGCTCGTAGGCCGGGATGTTTTTCAGGATGTATTCCATGTCGATGAGCGCGAATTTCTGCGCGTTGGCCGTAACTGCTATCAGGGCGAGCACGGCTGCCATGATGATTTTTCTCATTGTCATTTTCTCCTTTCCTTGTTGTTTTCGCTGGGCCAGATGAGCCTGATGGACCCGATACTGGCTGTTGCGTATTTCTTAATTGTCCATTCTTAATTCTTCATTCCTTAGAATTCCTGACCGAGGATGAAGTGGAACTGGCTGCCGCCTCTCTGTCCGAACACTTTGTCGAAGCCGTAGGCCCAGTCGATACCCATCAAGCCGACCATCGGGAGGAATATGCGCACGCCGATACCGGCAGAGCGCTTCATGTCGAACGGGTTGAACTTCTTCGGGTCGTTCCATGCGTTACCGGCTTCAAGGAAGCCGAGGCCGTAGATGGTGGTGTTGCCGAGAAGGAACGGGTAGCGCAACTCGAGCGTGAAGCGGTCGTAGGCATAGCCTTCGTAGCCGTAAGGCGTGAGGCTTCCGTTGTCGTAACCGCGCAGGCCGATTGTTTCTTCGGCATAACCGGTAGAGTAGCCGCTCATGCCGTCGCCGCCCATATAGTAGGTTTCAAACGGTGACTTCTTGTATTTGTTGTATGCGCCGAGGATACCGAACTCAACGCGCGTCATCAGCACGAAGCATTTCTGTCCGTTGGTGAGAGCCGTGTAAGTCTTGGCGCGGAACTTCCACTTGTAGTATTCCACCCAGCTGTACTTCTCTCTCTGTACGGCGATGGCGCGCTCTGACGTGGCCTGGCCGTTAGAGGCTTCGGCGTTGTAGATTTCGGTGAGCGCCCTATAGTCCTTGCCGTCCCAGAGCGACCAGGGCGGAGTTATGGTGAGCGACGTCATGAACTCTGAGCCGCGGCGCGGGAAGAGCTGGTTGTCGGTAGACACACGCGAGAGCGTTATGCCGAGGTTGAGGTTATTGCAGTTACCGTTAGTCACGATGAAGTACTGCCAGTTTTTCAGCATGTAGCGCTGGTAGGCCAGCTCTATCGACAGCTGGAAGTAGTCGTCGGGCCAGCGCAGGCGCTTGCCCCAGCCTACTGACACGCCCAACAGCTTGACGTATTTGTCGGGGTCATAGTAGTTCTCGTAGCTGTTTGTCCAACTGTTTCCGTAGCCGTAAAGGTAGTTGTAATAGTTGTTCATGTAGCCGTAGTTGTAGTAGTTGCTCGAAACGTCGGTCTGCTTCGAGAAGTATGCTCCTACGGTGAACTGAATAGGACGCTTGCCGCCGAACCAGTTGGTTGAGTATGATGCGTTGTATGATTGGTAGTAAGTACCGTTGGTCTGTGCGCCGATTGAGAGCACCTCGCCGTCGCCCACGGGCAGTATGCCGCGGTGCTCCTTGTTCTTGTTGAACAGGTTGGCCATCGAGAAGTTGTTGAGGCGAAGGCCTATTCGGCCGATTACGCCGGTCTGTCCCCAACCGAGCGAGAACTCTATCTGGTCGTTAGACTTCTGCACGAGTTCCCAGTTGATGTCGACGGTGCCCTCTTCGTAGTTAGGCTGAACGTCCGGGTTGACCTGCTCGGGGTCGAAGTGTCCCATTGAGGCAAGCTCTCGAGCCGAACGCATAAGCGCCTCTTTCGAGAACAGGTCGCCCGGCTTGGTCCTGAGCTCGCGTCGGATAACGTTCTCGTACAGGCGGGTGTTGCCGCTGATGCGCACATGGCTGATGTGCGCCTGCGTGCCTTCCATTATCCTCATCTCGAGGTCAATCGAGTCGCCCACGATGTTTACCTCTGTAGGTTGCAGGTTGTAGAATAGGTATCCGTTGTTCCAATACTCGTTGCCGACGGCGTCCTCGTCCTCGGACAGGCGCTTGTTCATCAGCTTTTGGTTGTACACGTCGCCCTTCTTCATGCCGAGTATGCGGCTGAGGTAGTCGGTTGAGAACACGGTATTACCCACCCACGTTATGTTGCGGATGTAGTATTTCTTGCCTTCGTCCACCTCGATGAATATGTTCACGTGCTTGTCGTCGACGTTCCACACGCTGTCGCGCACGATGACGGCGTCGCGGAAGCCCAGCTCGTTGTATTTGTCGATAAGGTTCTTCTTGTCCTCCTCGTAGCGCTCAGGTGTGTATTTCTTCGATTTGAGGAACGATGACAGCTTGCCTGCCTCGTGTATCTTCTTGAACGCTCCTTTCTTAAACAGGCCGCCCTTGATTTTCGAGTCGGTCAGGTACTTGTTGCCCTCGATGATGATCTGGCGCACCTTCATCTTCTCTTTCTTGTCGATGACGATGTCGAGGATTACCTGGTTCTTGTTCACGACGTCCTCGCGCTGCATTATCTTCACCTCGGCGTTCTTGTAACCCTTGTCGTCGAAGTATCTCTTTGCCAGCATTTCGGCACGGTCGATCATGTTGGGCGTTATCTGGCTGCCCCTAAGCAGTCCGAGCTTGGCCTCGAGGTCCTCGCGTTCCGATTTCTTTACGCCTTCGTAGTTGATTGTCGACACGCGCGGACGCAGCGCCAGGTAGAAGTGCAGGTATATCTTGTCGCCCACGATAGAGTCGGCGGCAATCTGTGCTTTCGAGAACAGTCCGTGGCGCCAGTAGCGCTTCACGGCGTCTGACAGCTCCGAGCCGGGCACCTGGATTTTCTGTCCTACCGACAGGCCCGATATGCCCGTAAGCATGTAATCCTCGTAGCCTTCGACGCCCGATACCGCCATGCCTCCAATGACGCATGTGCGCGGCGTTCCGGCGTATGATATGTCAGGGTTGATGATTTTCTCCTGCGCAGTAGCTCCGATGTGCGCCAGCAGCGCTGCGAGCAGCACTACGCATCCTCTTATTCTCTTCATCTTGTCTGTTTGTTGTCTTGAGTAATATCGTTGTTCTCGACTTGTGCTTCCGTCTTGCCGAAGCGCCTCTGGCGGCTTTGGTAGCTGGCAATGGCCTTGTGCAGGCAGGCCTCGTCGAAGTCAGGCCAGTAAGTGTCGCAGAAGTACAGCTCGGCGTAAGCTATCTGCCACAGCAGGTAGTTTGATATGCGCACTTCGCCGCCCGTGCGTATCAGCAGGTCTGGGTCGGGCATGAACGCCGTCTGCATGTGGCGCGCCACGGTGTCCTCGTCTATTTCGTCGACGTTAATCTTTCCGGCTTTAGCTTCTGCCGCGATGTCGCGCACGGCACGGGTTATTTCCCACTTTGACGAGTAACTCAGGGCAACTACCATTGTCATGGCGCTGTTGTCCTTGGTGTGTTCCATCGTTTCGTGCAGTTTTTCCTGCACCTCTGCGGGCAGCCTGTCGAGGTCGCCTATTACGCGGAAGCGCACGTTGTTTTTCATGAAGATCTCGTCTTCGAGCGACGTGAACACAAGCCCCATCAGCGCCGCCACCTCGTCGGCGGGCCTGTTCCAGTTCTCTGTTGAGAATGTATATAAAGTAAGGTACTCTACTCCCAGCCGTGTACATTCCGACGTTATCTTGCGCACGGCTTCCACTCCGGCTTGGTGGCCGTAGCTGCGTTGCTTGCCGCGCTCTGTGGCCCAGCGCCCGTTGCCGTCCATGATGATGGCGATGTGGCGCGGTATGCGGTTCATGTCGATATTAGTGTCAATAGTCATCCTTGTTGCAGATTTTGCATTTTGGCATGAAGCTGTATGTAATCGTAAATTTCAGCATAGAGTAGCAGTCGGTGTTCTTGAACAGTCCTGAGCTTTCTATGCCGTAAGGGTCGGCCACGCCGTCAAGCTTGTCGCTCAGCGAGAAGTGGGCTGCCCATTCAAGGCCGAGGTTGAGCCTGCGTCCTAACTTATATTTGACGCCTACGCCTATTGGCACGTTGGCCGTGAAAACGCTTTCGTCGCCAGTCTTGGCGTATGTGCCGCCAATGCCTAAGAAAACGAACGGCGTCAGCCTCTTTGCGCCGCGGTATTCGCGCCCTGTGCCGTAGGGCCAGAAGTTATATTCGAACGACAGGCTGAGGTCCATCAGCGTGCTGTTGAAGTCTATCGGGTTGTCGGCCAGTTCGGGGTACCATGTCTTCACGTCGGCCGAGCTGCCTTTCAGCTTGCCGTAGGCGAAGTCGAGCTTAAGGCCCATGTATGGGTTGAACACCCGCCTGAGTATCAGCGAGGCCGAGGGCTGCATGTTGCTGACTATGCTGCCGTTGAAGTCGCCGAGGTAATTAACCAAGCCGCCACCCACGCCAATCTCCATGCGGTACTCGTATTCGTCTTGGGCGTGGGCGCCAAGCGTTGCGAGCGCGGTTATGGCGATGAGCAACAGTTTCCTCATAGGGTGAGTGGTTTATATTGTGAGTCGTGCGGTCGAGCGGTTTACTCGGTGAACGAGGTCTGTTCCTCCGGCCAGCCCAAGCGGTTGAGCCTGCCGCGCCACACGTCGCCCGTGCCGCCGCATATTATCCAGATGAAGTTGTCGTCGTCGGCCGTCATGGCGAAAACGTCGCTGACGCCGTTGGTGAAGTCTTCAGGCAGGTAGTAGCTGCCGTCTACAGCCCATGTGAGTCCGTTGTCGAGGCTTACGTAAACCTTGCTGAACGCCTCGGCCGTGCTTGTGCCGGCGCCCTTGCCGCCTATGGCAAGCATGACGTCGCCGTAGGCCGTTACGCTGAGGTTGGTGAGGCTCGGCAGTCTGTATTTAGCGTCGCCCTCGCACTGAATCCATGAGTGCTGTCTTGCGGCGTTTGAATATTCTTCAATCTTGCTCCACACCATTGCCACCGAGTCTTCGGCGTGTGCCGAGAGGTCGCGGTTACCTACCATGATTATGCGCTCGGCCGTGTCGTCGGTCTTCAGTGCGGCGTATCCGTAGCCTGCGCCCGTTGCCGGCAGCATTGAGGCGTCGCCCGTTATTGCGTCGGCTGTCCATCCGTAGCCGCCGTGCGCCGAGCTTACAACGCGTCCCTGGGCGTCAAGGCCGTAAAGCTTCACGCTGCCTGCCGCCATCAAGCGCACCGGCAAGTCGCCGGCCTGGCCGCAGGCGTCCCATGTGTTGCCGTCGGCCGTGCGCATTATTTGTCCGCCGCTTATCGTGAACAGGCTGTCGCCCTTTACCACGGCGTTGGCCCATGCTTCTCCGTCGGCAAGGCTTGCGCCCTCGGTCCATGCTCCGCCGTTGCTTATCATGACACGCGTGGCCGAGCCGTTGCGGCCCATGACGATGAGCCGTCCGCCGAGCGTAGTGGCCTTCATCGCGTCAAACTGCCTGAACGTGCGGCTTGCCATGCCGTCCATGCGCTGCCATGTGAACGAGTCGGGGTCTTCCTTATGTACGTTGACGCTTATCTTATAGGTGCGGAAGTTCATGCCGTCGTTTGCGTAGACGCGGAAGTCGAGCGGCTCGCTGAAGTCAATGGAGTCGCTGCTTGAATAGTACGCCAATGAGTCGGCGCCCTCGGTGTCCTTGTATGCTATCACCACCGTGCCGCCGTTCTTGCTGCCGATGTTGCATATTACGTGTGCCGCGTCTGTGCCCACGGGCAGCGAGTCAGGGTTGTATATCCGGCGCCCGGCCTGGTCTATGTAGAAGTGGTAGTCGCTTCCGTCAATCTCTTCGACGTAAGAGCTGTCGGCTCCCGTCGACGACTTTGTCCACATTGTGCGGTTGAGCGTTCCGAGGGAGAATGATGTTATCGCCGTGTCGCTGTAATAAATATAAGAGGCACTGTCGTCGCTCAAGCATGAAACCGTCAGGATTAATGAGGAAAACAGTATGACGAAAGGTCTGATTATCCTTCTCATTCTTTGTAAAGTTTATTTTTAGCTGCAAATTTAATCAGAATTCCTTAAATAGAACGCCTTTTAATGTCTTTATTGTTTAAATTACCAAGAAATTGCGCTTTTTTATAGACATTAAAAAGATTTTTAAATGATTTTATTTTTTCCCGTGTGCGGTGCCGTCCTCGCGTGCGTCGGCGGCATGAAAAAAATCCGCGCCCCTGCTTTGGGGACGCGGATTTGGATGCTAAATGTTTAACAATTAATATGGAAAATCCGTATTTAGAGTTTCGGACCTGCTGCTACGAGAGCCTTGCCGGCCTCGTTGCTTTCATACTTCTTGAAGTTCTTGATGAAGCGGCCTGCGAGGTCCTTAGCCTTCTCTTCCCACTGGCTTGCGTCAGCGTAAGTGTCGCGCGGGTCGAGGATGTTGGGGTCAACGCCCTCAAGCTGCGTAGGAACAACGAAGTTGAAGTAAGGAATGGTCTTCGTCGGCGCAGCGTCGATAGAGTGGTTCAGGATGGCGTCGATGATACCGCGGGTGTCGCGGATAGAGATACGCTTGCCTGTACCGTTCCAACCTGTGTTCACCAAGTAAGCCTTGGCGCCGCTCTTCTCCATCTTCTTAACCAGCTCCTCTGCGTACTTAGTAGGATGCAGCTCGAGGAATGCCTGGCCGAAGCAAGCTGAGAACGTAGGAGTAGGCTCAGTGATACCGCGCTCTGTACCTGCGAGCTTTGCTGTGAAGCCAGAGAGGAAGTAGTACTTCGTCTGCTCGGGGTCGAGGATTGATACGGGAGGCAGCACGCCGAATGCGTCAGCTGACAGGAAGATAACCTGCTTTGCAGCGGGAGCGTGGCTGATGGGTTTAACGATGTTGTTGATGTGGTAGATCGGGTAAGATACGCGGGTGTTCTCCGTCGTGCTCTTGTCGTTGAAGTCGATCTTGCCGTTTGCGTCAACGGTTACGTTCTCCAGCAGAGCGTTACGCTTGATGGCGTTGTAGATGTCCGGCTCGCTCTCCTTGTCGAGGTTGATGACCTTAGCGTAGCATCCACCTTCGAAGTTGAACACGCCGTTGTCGTCCCATCCGTGCTCGTCGTCGCCGATGAGCAGACGCTTCGGGTCGGTTGAAAGGGTAGTCTTGCCGGTACCTGACAGACCGAAGAAGATAGCGGTGTTCTCGCCGTTCATGTCGCAGTTTGCTGAGCAGTGCATTGATGCGATGCCCTTCAGCGGCAGGAAGTAGTTCATCATTGAGAACATACCCTTCTTCATCTCGCCGCCGTACCAAGTGTTGATGATAACCTGCTCCTTAGAAGTTACGTTGAACACAACGGCTGTCTCTGAGTTGAAGCCAAGCTCCTTCCAGTTCTCAACCTTAGCCTTAGATGCGTTGTAAACAACGAAGTCGGGCTCGAAGTCAGCCAGTTCCTCCTCAGTCGGGCGGATGAACATGTTCTTAACGAAGTGAGCCTGCCAAGCAACCTCCATGATGAAGCGCACAGCCATGCGGGTGTCCTTGTTGGCGCCGCAGAAGCCGTCGATTACATAAAGCTTCTTGCCTGAGAGTTCCTTCTGTGCTATTTCCTTAACGGCAGCCCAAGCCTCCTGTGATGCGGGCTTGTTGTCGTTCTTATATTCGTCGGTAGTCCACCATACGGTGTCCTTTGAAGTTTCGTCCATAACGATGAACTTGTCCTTGGGCGAACGGCCGGTGTAAACGCCGGTCATAACGTTCACGGCTCCAAGCTCAGTCACCTGGCCCTTGTCATAACCTGTAAGACCTTCTTTTGTTTCCTCTTCAAACAATACCTCGTAAGACGGGTTGTGAAGGATTTCCTTCACGTCTGTAATACCGTACTTGCTTAAATCTAAATTTGCCATTTTAATGAAGTATTAAAATTAAAATTGAAAAATCCTTTCCTGTTGATTTAACAGCTTTAAATCGTGCGCAAAGGTACTAATTTTTAACGTAAGTGCAAGCTCTTCAACCACATAAAATCAACGCCTTAAAATGTTTTTAGGTTAAAGTATTGAAAATTTAAATGCCGTGAAGCTCTTTTGTAATTTGCACTTTGCAAAAATACTCCCACTGTTTTTCTTACTTTCCCACCTTTTCTTACCTTTGCACCGATGAAAGAGCTGATAATATTGCTTGTTGCGGCCGCCGTTACCTGTTCGTGCGGCCATGGGCCGGCTGCACGTCGCGGGTTCACCGTTGAGGTGATGAACAAAATCACTCCCGTCAAGAACCAGGGGCGCGGTCCGTTGTGCTGGATTTACGCCATGCTGGCCACCGTCGAGAGCGACCGCCTCATGCAGGGCGACTCGGTCAACCTGTCGGCCGTCTACGTTGCGCGCCGCGTGCTTGAGGCCGAGGCCGAACGCTTGTACCTGTCGCAGGGCCTGACGGGCGTCGCCGTCGACGGCATGGCGCCCCGTGCGCTCAGCGCTTTGGCCGAATACGGCGTGGTGACTTATGACGCTTACCGGTCTGACTGCAACTTCAATGCGGTAGGCCGCCGGCTTGAGTCCATCGCGAGGACATCCGCCGCCCGCCGTGTCGGCCTCGGGCGCCTGCGTAGCGTTGTGGCTGACGCGCTCGACGCCGCCGTCAATCCCGTGCCGCGCAAGGTGTGGCTCTACGGCGCCGAGTACACGCCGCGGGAGTTCGCCGCCAGCGTGTGCCTGCCGTCAGACTATGAGGCGCTGACCAGCTACACCCACGAGCCGTTCGGCAGCGACGTCGTGCTGGCCGTGCCCGCCAACCGCGAGGGCTACCGCTTCCGCAATGTGCCCGTGGATACGCTCGTCGGCCGCGTCGTCGGCGCCTTGCGCTCAGGCCGCAGCGTATGTTGGGAGGGCGACATTTCCAACGACGGCTTCTCGTTCGAGCGCGGCGTGGCCGAGCTGCCCAAAGGCTCGCCGGTGGTTACGCAGGCCGCGCGGCAGCAGGCTTTCGAGCGTTTCAGCGTGACCGACGACCATTGCATGGCCATAGTGGGGCTTGCCCGCGACGCTGACGGCCGCCGCTGGTTCATCTGCAAGAATTCGTGGGGCACTGACAATCCTTACGGCGGACTGATGTACATGTCAGAGCAGTATTTCAGGCTGAACACTTTGGCGGTGGTGATGTTATTTAGGAGTTAAGACAAATGTTTAGGAGTTAAGGAGTTATGGAGTTAAGGAGTTATGGAGTTAAGGAGTTAAGACAAATGCTTTGCAATAACAAGGAGATGGCGAAACCGGTAGAACGCACAAGGCTTTGTTTTAATAGGAAAATAACAGCAAAGGTATCGTCTTAACTCCTTGACTCCATAACTCCTTAACTCCTAAACATTTGTCTTAACTCCATAACTCCTTAACTCCTAAAATAAAAATTTATAAACAATGAAACAAAAATTCAGAGCCGTCATTCTTGATTTCGACGGCACGATAGGCGATACGCGCAGCCTCATAGTGCGCACGATGCAGCAGACCATAGCCGAGCTGGGCTTGCCAGCGCGCACCGACGACGAGTGTGCCGCCATGATAGGGCTGCCGCTCAAGCAGACTTTCACAGAGCTTATTCCGATGGATGACGCCACGGGCGACCGCTGCGAGGCCGTCTACCGCCGCATCTTTACGGTCAACAACCGCCCCGGGGTCGTGCCGGTGTTTCCAAACGTCATTGAAACCATACGCCGCATGCACGCTTCCGGGCTGCTCGTAACCATTGCCAGCAGCCGTTTCCGTCCGTCACTCACGGCGTTCGTCGAGGACATGGGCCTGTCGGCCTACATACCTTATATACTTAGCGCGGCCGACGTGGAGCATGCCAAGCCCGCTCCCGACATGGTTGTCAAGACGTTGGCTGACAATGGCTTACGGCCCGACGAGGCCGTCGTCGTTGGCGATACGGTGTTCGACATCGGCATGGCCCACGCCGCCGGCGTAAAGGCCGTAGGCGTTACTTACGGCAATGGCCGCCGAGAAGACCTCACGGCAGCGTGCGCCGAATGGGTGATTGACGATTTCGGCGAGCTGTGCGGCATAGTCGGTTGCATGCCGAATTCACGTTGATTAGTGTGAATTCTGTATAAGAATACACTCTCGGTAGGGACATAATTTATTATGTCCGCACGTTCTGTAAGAACGTTTTTATGTACAAAATCAACTGATTACGCCTCTTCGCGGCGTGCGGACATAATAAATTATGTCCCTACGAGAGAGGTATTTTCCTTACGCCGAACTCACGTTGATTAACGATGAGATCTCGGTTGGGTGTGGAGTTTGGCTTACGGCGTTTATTGATAAGTCGGTTGAACGGTAAAAGGCCGCCTTCGGTAAATCCGAAGGCGGCCTTTTATTCACATTGGTTTTCAGCCGGTTACTCGGCGAACGCCGCAGCCTCGGCGGCGGCAATGATGTCTTCTTTCGACATGTTCTCGGGCACGGTCTTGATGTCAGACAGGTCGAACTCGTCGGCCTCGGGCTTCTGCTCGGCCTTCTTGCGCTGCGCGGGGCGCGCTTCGGGGGCTTCGACGGCGGCTACGGCCTTCGTAGCCACGGACGCCACGGCCTCGTTCTTCACGATGAAGTCCTCCTTGGCGTCAACGTCAGGCACGGTCACCACGGGCTCTTCCTCCATCTTTGTGCGCTCGGTCTTGGCGGCGAACACGGCGTCGATGTATTGCGGCTTGCGCCTCAGGCTCTGCAGGGTGGCCTTGCTGGCGGCCTGCTGGCTCTCCTTCTTTGAGTAGCCTTCGCCGCGTCCGCCCTCGATGCCTTCGATTACGGCCTTGTAGACGAACACCGGGCTGTTGCTGTTGTCGCGCCGCTGCTCCACGAGGTCGAACCTCAGCTTCACCTTGTTCTTCTGGCACCACTCTATGAGTTTGCTCTTGAAGTTGATTTCCTTGTAAGCCACCTTGTCGATGTTGATGACGTGCGACAGTATGCGCTCCTGCATGAAGTGCATGCACGCCTGGTAGCCGCGGTCAAGGTATATGGCCCCCACGAGGGCCTCGAACGCATTTCCTTCCATATAGCTGTTATGGGAGGACATGTGTCCGCTTGACACGATGAGCTTGCTTACGCCTATTTCGTTGGCCAGGCGGTTGAGCGTGTCGCGCTGCACGATTTTGCTGCGTGTGCTTGTAAGGAAACCCTCGCGCTTGCCTTCGAAGTGGCGGAACACTATGTCGCCCACGATGGCGTCGAGTATGGCGTCGCCGAGGAATTCGAGGCGCTCGTTGTTGACCGGGCGTCCCTTATCGTTGCGCCTGGCCATGCTGCGGTGCATCAGTGCCTGTTTGTACAGGTTGATGTCGTGAGGGAAGAATCCGAGTATGTCGTACAAAGAAGAATAAAGCTCCTTTTCCTTGCGGAAAGGGAGCTTCATGCGGTCTATCAGGTTGTTAATCTTCATACTTCTTGAATATGACGCAAGCGTTGTGTCCGCCGAAGCCGAACGTGTTGCTCATCGCGGCGCGCACGGTGCGCTTCTGCGCCTTGTTGAAAGTGAA
>CALUKU010000041.1 GCA_944321295.1 uncultured Prevotella sp. | reverse complement strand
TTTCACAATCCTTATCATCCCAAGGGAACGGCCAAGCACCCCGAACAAGATAAATAAAAGGAGAAAAACGCCCGCATACGGGCGCATTTAAGTCCTTCTATTCTCTTGTTCATCCCAAGTTTTGGCCGTTATTTTGAGATGAGAACGAAGTTCATAAACACGTATGACACTCTTATTTTCAAATGACTCTTACATGAAGAGTGATGCAAAGGTAGTAAAAGTTTTTATTACGGGCAAGCATTTTGATTTAAATTCTGTAGCCGTATCCGTAAAATAAGCCGGCCGACAAGGGTGATGCGTTTCATCCTTGCCGGCCGGCTTGTTGCTTTTCCTGATGTTGTTATCTTACCACGACCTTCTTTCCTCCTACGATGTAGAGGCCGCGCTCAAGGCCTTTCACGGCCTCGGCGGCGTCCGTCGTCATAGCGTTGCGGCGCACAAGACGGCCGTCAATGGTGTAGACGTTGGCGTTGGCGGGTTGCTTCTGCGTGTCAATGGTAACGTTGCCGATACCTGACGTGTGGTCGTCGGTAACGTCGTTTACGAGATACTTGCCGCTCGATTGCGACGTTGAAATCTCGAAGAACTTGTCTTCCTTTACGTTAACCACGTCAACCGTCTGCGGCGAACCGCTGTTTGTGCTGAACACGAAGCTCACGTAGTCGGTCGACGAGCTGATGTGGTAAGTGTTGTAGTACCACGTCTTGCCGTCTATCACGGTGGTGTTGGTCACGCGTGTGCCGGGCCAGTCGGTGCCGTGAGTGTTGTCGCCGCCCCACGTGTGGTAGTTCATGTTGGCCCAGCCGACGTTGTCAGCGTTGACGTAGACGGTGATGTCGTGCGGCTGGAAGTCGGTTATCTTGTAGTTTCTCGTTATCATGCCCTTAACGGCACCGCCCGCAATGACGGCCGCCTTGAGCGTCATCGTCTTGTCTATGGTCACGGTTGCGCCGTCGGCCACTGTCGTTCCGTTGGTTGCCGAAGGGTCGCTGCCGTCGGTGGTGTAGACTATCTGTGCTCCGGCTTCTGCGCTGACGGCGTTGAGCGTCAGGCTGAAGGCTCCGTCATACGTACCCGACGGCGCGCTAGCCCATGCCGTTTCGGCGTTGCGTGACAAGTAGTAGGCATAGTTGTCGCCCGTCTGCACGAGGAAGTAGTCTGCCTCGTCGGCCGTAGAGCGCGGCCATGTGGTGGCACCCATCAGTATGACTACCGACTTGCCGTTGGCTCCGTTCACCTGTATTGCGTACTGCGAGGCCGAGCGGGCCAGTGTGGCAAACTGGCTCTCGTTGCTTATCCCGGCCGTGTTGCGTGCGTAGATGAGCTGCTTCAGGTCGTTTTTGTAGGCCAGCCAGTGGGTCAGGAATACGCAGGGAGTGCCCGGCGCGGCCAGTATGAAGGCGTTGGCGGCCATGATGTTGTCGGTCAGGTCGTTGTTGTTTCCACGGTTGTTGGTGTCGTGGTTGTCAACGAAGGTCACTGCGTAGCGCCTGTAGTTCATGTCGCTGATGAGGCTGCTGCCGCCCAGCGTGTTCCAGTTAGAGCCTGAGTTGCAGCAGTCGTTGAGGAGATATTTCAGCGGGAAGTCGAACGCTGCCGACTGCACTACGCCGTCAACCTTAGTGCCGTCAATCCAGTTTTTAGTCTGCTGCACGCCGTCCCAGTACTCACCTATTGAGAATTCAGGCTTTGCGGCCGTGTTGTAAATGCCCGTGTACGACGGCGCATAGCCCTTCACCATGTCGTAGCGGAAGCCCGTGTAGCCCAGGTCGTTGAGCAGGAAGTCGAGATAAGCCTTCACCATGGCCTGCACGTTGGCGCTCGAGTGGTCGAGGTCGCGTGCCCCGTCGAAGTCGGTTCCCGAGTCGTTGGCGCCCGTAGGCTTCACCTCTGCATTGGCGGCGGCCTTTCCGCCGTCGTCGTTGGCGCAGATGTCAGCGGCTCCCATGGTGTAGGTCACGCCCTTATACGTTTCCTCGGGGAAGCTCATCCACGTGCCGGCGAGCGACGAGCGGTGGTTAATCACCACGTCGGCTATCGTGCCTATGCCCTTCTGCTTGAAGGTGTTGATCATCGAGCGCAGCTGTTGCTCCGTGCCGAACGAGCTTGTGTAGTCGTTGAACCAGTAGAGGTCGTTGTAGCCCATCGACGGTTCAGAGGCCGACTTGCCGCTCTGCGGTATCCACACCAGCTTGAAAAACTCGGCCAGTTCGTCGGCCTGCGACTCAAGGTTGCTCCACTGCGTGTCGGCGAAAGAGTCCCAGTAGAACCCTTGCAACATCACGCCCTGATAGTTTGACGGCCATCCCTGTGCCATCATTGACACCGAGGCCATCATCGAGATGACAAAAGTAAAAATCTTTCTCATAATTTAAATTGTTTAGATAGGTGGTGTAAAGTTATGTCTTTTTGTCGTCACGGCCATGTCTTTGCGGCGTAATCGTCCGGTTTAGTGTGTGCAATCGGTTGCATCCCGACGGCTCATGTTTTCCTGTCAAGTCCTGTCTTTCCTGTATCTCGACGGCGGCATGCCGAGCCTTTTCTGAACGTATCGGCTGAAGTATGACAGTGATTGGAAGTTGAACCGTTCGGCCACGTTGCCAAGCGTCATGTCCTTTCGGCCGAGCATGCGCTTTATCCCGTTGACGGTGAAGCGCTCAATCCAGAATGAGGCAGGCTTTCCGCTCACCTTGCGGCACACGTCGGACAGGTGGTGGGGCGTCACGCAGAGGCGTGAGGCGTAGTAGTCAAGGTCACGGTGCGCCGTGTATTCGCCTTGGTAAAGCAGCGCGATGAACCGTCTCAGCAGGTCTTGCGTGCGTTCGGTCACGTCTTCCCTGCGCCTCCCGCGCGCATGTATGTCATATAAGTCGAGTATGTGCGCCATGAGCAGATGGCCCAACATCTCGTCGCGAAACTGGTGGCCGCCGCTGTCGGCCATGCGCCGCCGCAGCGTGTCCAAGGCCTCGCGGCAAGTGGCGAAGTCGCCGTCGCTGAGGCGCATCACGGGGTTCTGCAGCAGCGCCAGGTGCCCTATTATGCCGTAATTGCTGCGCAGCGCCAGCGAGGTGACGAACTCTTCAGACAGGCTCATCACCGTAGCCGCGGCGTCGGCCGACTCGGTGAAGTCTGAGGCCAGGGCGGCGTCGGGCAGGATGACGTAGTCGTGCGGGCCAACGTTATACCTCACGTCGTTCAGCGTGAAGCTCATGCCGCCGCTGACGCACAATATGTGCAACACCCGCCCCGGCGCGTAGGCCTGCGCGAAGCCTGCTGCACGGTCGGCGAACATTATTCCACGGTCGGCGTCTTCAACGTTTTTGTAAAGTGTTTCGTCCATCTCTGTATTTCCTTATGCCAGTAATAGTCACACAGTAGGCGGTGTTTTGTCTTATGGTTTTGTAAGTGGTTGATAATTAGCTCGTTACTATCATGGTTGTAAAAGGTAACCTTTTGTCGTGCCGAAGGCGGCCTTTTGCGCTCCCGTTTGCCGCCTTTTGCAGGCTAAAAGGCCGTGTTCGGCATGGCGAAAGGCGGCTCTTGGCCCGGCAACGGCCGTCTAACCGTTGCAAAGGACGTTGCCTGCCGCATGCAAAAATAGTGAAAAATCCACGAAAAGTGAAAATCTTCCAACGTTTTTCATAACATCTTTTACCGATAGTCGGCGTATCTTTGCCGCCGTAACCAAACATCAAGCATTATGAAAGAAGTAAGACTTAACAACGGCGTTGTAATGCCGGCGGTGGGCTTCGGCGTGTATCAGATACCCGTAGAGGACACCGAGCGTTGCGTGAGCGACGCGCTCGAAGTGGGCTACCGCATGATTGACACCGCCTCGGCGTATTTCAACGAGCGGCAGGTGGGCGACGCCCTGCGCCGCAGCGGACTGCGGCGCGAGGACGTGTTCGTGACGACTAAGCTGTGGGTTCAGGATTATGAGTATGACGACGCGCTGCGCGCCTTCGACCTGTCGATGAAAAATCTCGGCCTCGACTACCTTGACCTTTACCTTCTGCACAAGCCTTACGGCAACTACTACGCCGCCTGGCGCGCCGTGGAGAAGCTCTACAAGGAGGGACGCATCAGGGCGATAGGCGTGACGAGCTTCTCGAGCGAGCGCCTGCAAGACCTCTTCCTGCACAACGAGGTGAAGCCTATGGTCAACCAGATTGAAACCAATCCGCTGTTCCAGCAGCGCCGGGCCAACGACTTCCTGCGGCAGGAGGGCATACAGCACGAGGCCTGGGCGCCCTTCGCCGAGGGTCAGCGCGACATCTTCAACAATCCTACGATAAAGGCCGTTGCCGCCGCCCACGGCAAGACTACGGCCCAGGTCATTCTGCGTTGGCTCAACCAGCGCGGCGTTGTGGTCATACCCAAGAGCGTCAGCCGTGAACGCATGGCCGAGAACTTCGACATCTTCGGCTTCACGCTTACCGACGACGAGATGCGCCGCATGGCCGTCTTAGACGCCGGCCGAAGCCCCGTCTACGACGACCAAGACCTGCCCACGGTGCGCGGGATAGGCCTGCACAAGATACATTAAAACAACAAGCCCCACCCAACCCTCCCCAAAGGGAGGGCTACTGGCAGTCTTGAAGATTACAGCCGGCTGCGCATCAGGCTCATTCGGCCTGTATGGCCCATTCGGCTTATATGCCGTTCACGGTAATAATTGCCCCTCTCTTGGAGATGGTTGGGTTGGTTTTTATATTTAATTGATATGGAATATGCAACTTTAAGCAACGGCGTCAGGATGCCGCTGCTGGGCTATGGTGTGTACCTCGTAAGCCCCGAGGAGTGCGAGCGCTGCGTGCTCGACGCAATAAGTACCGGTTACCGCCTCATTGACACCGCCCAGGCGTATTATAACGAAGAAGGCGTAGGCCGGGCGATAGCCAAGTGCGGCATGCCGCGCGGCGGGCTGTTCTTAGTCACCAAGGTGTGGATAACCAACGCAGGCGAGCAGAAGGCCGCTCTCAGCATTGACGAGTCGCTGCGCAAACTGCGCACCGATTACGTAGACCTGCTGCTCGTCCACCAGCCTTACGGCGATGTGTTCGGCACGTGGCGGGCCATGGAGAAGGCTTATAAGGACGGTAAGGCGAGGGCCATAGGCGTGTCTAACTTCAGGCAAGGGCGCTTCTACGACTTCGCTTACCACGCCGGCGTGAAGCCAATGGTCAACCAGCTGCAGTGCAACGCCGTGATGCAGCAGAACGGAATACAGCCCGTGCTCGGCGGCTTCGGCACTAAGATGATGGCTTGGGGCCCACTCGGCGGCCAAGGCTCTGACGCCATTTTCGGCAACGAAACGTTGAAACAGATTGCCGGGAAGTACGGCAAGACGGCTTCGCAGGTAGCCCTGCGCTGGCTCGTTCAGCGTGGCATAACGGCCATACCTAAGAGTACGCACAAGGAAAGGATGGCCGAGAACTTCGACATCTTCGACTTCAGCCTTACCGATGGTGACATGGCGGAGATAGCCGGCCTGAACCTGCACGACGAGGGGAACGTAGATTTTGACAATCCGGCGTTCATCAAGATGTTGCTTGACACTTATAAGTAAGACTGTTTTGTATCATGCATTATGACTCGCGCCGTGAATAAGCCTTTATTAGCGGCTTACGTTGGCGCTTGCTCGTAATTGGAAATAATGGAAAAGCCGATAAAATTCAAGAGCGGACTTCGGCCGCCGGAGTTTTATCGGCTTTTCGTAATATTGTTGTTTCTCGTTCTTTTACCGTCGTTGTGTATGCTTACAGCAGCGGCGGAAGCTGGAACAGCTTCATGGAGTTGCTGCCCTTGATGAGTATGCAGCAGCCTTCGGGGCGGCAGGCCTCGATGGCACGCTTCACTTCCTCAACGTCGTTGAACTTGCGGAAGCCGCACTTCGTCTTGCCGAACTCCTTGCCTACGAGCCACACGTTGGTGAAGCCGGCCTCGGTAAGCATGTCGGCCACGCGCTGGTGCTCGTCGTCGCTGACGGCGCCGAGCTCGCCCATGTCGCCGAGGATGGCCATCTTGTTGTCTGCCCGCATGTCGCGGAAGTTGTCGATGGCCGCCTTCATGCTGGTGGGGTTGGCGTTGTAGGCGTCGATGATGAGGCGGTTGTGCGCGGTGACCTCAAGCTCCGAGCGGTTGTTGCGCGGCACGTATGACGACAGGGCGTGGTCAATCTGCTCCTCGGTTACGCCGAAGTAAAGGCCGGCGCAGGCTGCGGCGAGCATGTTCATCATGTTGTAGCTGCCGATGATGTGCGTCGGCACGTTGCGCCACGGGTTGCCGCCGTTGCGCCAGCGGAAGTTCAGGTAAGGGTCGCACACGGCCACTTCGCCCGTCACCGTGGCGCCCTCGGTGCCGCTGAGGCCGTATTTTATGAGTTCAAGTCCGTCGGCGATGGCCGTCAGGTGGGTGTCGCCGGCGTTGATGAAGGCCTTGCCGTGATGGGCGCGCAGGTAGTCGTAAAGTTCGCCCTTGGTGCGGATTACGCCCTCGAACGAGCCGAAGCCCTGCAGATGGGCCCGTCCGACGTTGGTTATCAGTCCGCAGTCAGGCTCGACGATGTCAACCAGCGTCTTTATGTCGCCTGGGTGGCTGGCGCCCATCTCCACTACGGCTATCTCGTGTTCGGCGGTCAGTCGCAGCAGCGTTTTAGGCACGCCGATGTCATTGTTGAGGTTGCCTTCGGTGTAAAGCACGTTGAAACGTTCGCTAAGGACGGCGGCCAACAGCTCCTTGGTGGTGGTCTTGCCGTTGGTGCCTGTTATGCCGATGATCCTTGTGCCGAGCTGTCGGCGGTGGTAGTTGGCCAGCCGCTGCATGGCCTTGAGGCAGTCGTCAACGAGGATGTAGCGGCTGTCGCCGTCCTCGGCGTACTCCTTTTCGTCGACTACGGCGTAGGCGCAGCCCTGCTCAAGGGCTTTCTTGGCGAAGGCGTTGCCGTTGAACGACGCGCCCTTAAGCGCGAAGAATATAGAGTCTTCGGGGCAGTTGCGGCTGTCGGTTGTCACCACGGGGTGCTGCCTGAAGACGTCGTAAAGTTCAGATATTTCCATTTCTTTGTAAATTATCGGGGCAAAGGTACATCAAAAACAGATATGTCGGATTATAAAAAGAGGAATTTTTTGCGGTTTGTCCGCAGTTATGTTGGATGAGGCTCAGCCGTCAGTCAAAATAGCGTATGGCCTTTACTTAACGCTCTGAGAAGGCCTGTGCCCGGCAGGATTTCGGCTTACGGACGGAAAAACGCCGTTCTTGGGCGTTGTGCTTAACGTGTTGATAATGAGTGTGTTGCGTAGTTTTTACGTTTTGCACGACGCTTCCGATATTGCAAAAGGCCGCTTCTTGCACGCTAAAAGGCCGCCTTTTGCCGTGCTGATGACCGCCATCGGTAGCGTTGAAGGCTGTCTTTTACCGCATGAAAAGCCATTGTTTTGTAATGCTTGTATGGCAAAACGGGGCCGTAACGGCCGTCGTCGGCTTCAGAAGTGGCAAGGAATGGCCCACACGCGGCTCTGGTTCGCAAATTCCGCTTGTCATGACTTTTTACTCGGCCGACGGCGCCCGCGGGGATGAAAATAAAATAAAAAACGTCAAAACAGCATGGTTGTCAATATAAATAATTACCTTTGCCTACGCTAACAGCTTATTTAAATAATATTGTGAAAGGCCTGATACCATATACAATTAACGTCGGAGGGCGGCTGATGGACCTGTCGGAGCCGCGCGTGATGGGCATACTCAACGCTACGCCCGACTCGTTTTACGCCGGAAGCCGACGCCAAACCGAGGCTGAGATAGAGGAGCGCGCCGAGCGGATAACGGCCGAGGGCGGCGACATAATTGACGTGGGGGCGTATTCAACGCGCCCCGGAGCGGCCAAGGTTACGGCCGGCGAGGAGATGGAGCGCATGCGCATGGCGCTGAAGGCCGTGCGCAGGGCGCAGCCTGACGCCGTGGTGTCGGTAGACACTTTCCGCCCCGAGGTGGCCCGGATGGCCGTTGAGGAGTATGGCGCGGCCATCATCAACGACGTTTCGGGCGGCAACGTTGAGGGCGCTTTCGGCGGCGAGGAGATGACGGAGGACGCCTACCGTGAGCCGTCGGCCGACGACGTGCCGCCGATGTTCAGCATGGTGGCGCGCCTCGGAGTGGCATACGTGCTGATGTCTTCACGCCCCAACGTGTTCAGCATAATGCAAGACTTCGCGCCGAGGGTGCAGCTGCTGCGCGACCTCGGGCAGAAGGACATCATCCTTGACCCTGGTTTCGGCTTCGGTAAGACCTTGGAAGAGAATTACGCCCTGCTCGCCCGGCTTGACCGCTTGCAAGAGATGGGGCTGCCCGTGCTCGTAGGCGCGTCGCGCAAGTCGATGATTTCGCGCCTCTTGGGTACCGACGCCGGAGGCTCGCTCAACGGCACCACCGTGGTTGACACCATAGCCTTAGCCATGGGCGGGGCGTCAATCCTGCGCGTGCATGACGTTAGGGAGTGCGCCGAAGTAGTGAAGATATGCAGGCAGACGAGCAGCCTGTGACGTGCAGGCGGGCAACGTTGCCTTGTCGCTCGTCCGCTGAAAGCTTGTCACCGTAGGCTTGTCTGCTCGTCACTTGTCGACTCGTCTGCTATAAAAAGCGTCTTGTCTGCTCGTCACTTGTCGACTTGTCTGCTATAAAAAATAAAACTATGTTTGATTTCGGAATAAAAGACTTTATCGACATATTCTGTGTCGCCCTGATGCTTTATTACATCTACCGCCTCATGAAAGAGTCGCGGTCGCTTAACGTGTTCATCGGCATACTGGTGTTCATCGTCATCTGGCTGTTCGTAAGCCAGGTGATAGAGATGAGGTTGCTGGGCAGCATAATGGACAAACTGGTTAGCGTGGGCGTCATAGCGATAATAATATTATTCCAGGAAGAGATACGCAAGTTCCTCTACAGCCTCGGCACGCACCGTAAGGTGAACAGCATTATCCGCCTGTTCTCGTCGGGCGATAAGAGAGACCGCGCAGACATGGAGGCCATAATGCCCGTAGTGATGGCCTGCATGAACATGGCCAAGGGCAAGGTGGGCGCGCTGATAGTAATCGAAAGGCTGTCGCCGCTCGACGAAATCATCGCCACCGGCGACGTAATCGACGCCAACATCAACCAGCGGCTGATAGAGAACATCTTCTTCAAGAACTCGCCCCTGCACGACGGTGCGATGGTAATATCGAAAAAGCGCATACGCGCCGCCGGATGCATACTGCCCGTGAGCCATAATTTCGACATCCCTAAGGAGCTTGGCCTGCGCCACCGCGCCGCCATGGGCATATCGCAGGACAGCGACGCGATAGCCATCGTAGTGTCGGAGGAAACAGGGCGCATATCCGTCGCGATAAAAGGCCAGTTCCATTTGCGCCTTTCGGCCGAACAGCTCGAAAGCATATTGACACGCGAGCTTGACCTTTGATTTTATAAGTTTTAAACAGTTGTAAAACTTGTGTTGTTTGCTTACGGATTGGCACTTAATGCATTGTTTGTCTTATAGATATTGCAAATTTGGCGATTTTAGGTTTCTAATGGATAAAAAAGTTTAAAAACAAGGTTGCAGGTTGTAATTTCCTGCTGAAAGATTTGCTTTTGACAGAATAAAAGTTTATATTTGGAGCGTCTTCAAACTTATAAATTTTAGTGTCATGGTAGATTTTAAGAAATTTTCAGCTATCCTATCCTGCCTTGACGAATACATGCTCCTCAAGGGCAAGAAGGAAATTAACGACATGGAAGCCAACAGAGAGTTGGAACGTGCCGGATTGTTAAATGATTCTCAGCCCAACCCAGGCTCTCCTCTTAGGAATTTGCTCACAAGCTTGAGGGATTCTAATCTTTTGCCGCAAAACATACGGCAGGCTTACGGCGCATGGAAGATAATGCTGTCGGGAACGATTGCCAAGATTCCGACGATTGACCAGTTCCAGTATTGCTGACGGCTAAGCCTGACTGATAAACGCCCGAAACGCTCCAATGCCTTTGGTGCGTTTCGGGCGTGTCCGTATGTGCCGGCGCAGTAATGGCTGGCCGCGTATAGGATGACCGGAAGCAAGGTTAATTTACGTTAATGCCGTTCGACATCCATGCAGTTTCCACGTCTTATACGTAAATTTGCAACAAATAATAGTATCAAACAAATAAATATGCTTATGAAGAAAAACATTTTGGCGCTTTCGCTCATTGCGGGATGCCTGTTGGCTACCAGCTGCGTAAGTAAGAAGCAGTTGGAGAACTGCCAGCTTGAGAACAAGGAGCTTACTGCGAAATACCAGGAGTCGCAAGATAAGCTGTCGGACACCAACACGAAGCTCGCGGCAAGCCGCGTGCGCGTGGAGAGTCTTGAGGACCAGCTCGAGCAGTCGAAGAGCACGCTCGAGTCACTGCAAAGCTCGCTCGACAAGAGCCTCACGGCAAGCAACCAGACGACGGTCAACATATCTAAGCTCGTAGACCAAATCAACGAGTCTAACCAGTATATCCGCCACTTGGTTGAGGTTAAGAGCAAGAGCGACTCGCTCAACATGATTCTGACGAACAACCTGACGCGCTCTCTCAGCAAGGAGGAGATGAAAGAGGTTGACGTGCAGGTGCTCAAGGGCGTGGTTTACATCTCTTTGGCCGACAACATGCTCTACAAGAGCGGCAGCTATGAGATAAACGAACGCGCGGCCGAAACGCTCAGCAAGATTGCGAAAATCATCAAGGACTATAAGGATTACGACGTACTTATCGAGGGTAACACCGACAACGTGCCCGTTAACACCGCTGCGGCGTCGATGAAGAACATCCGCAACAACTGGGACCTGTCGTGCCTCCGTGCGTCAAGCGTGGTTCAGGCCCTCATCAATCAGTACGGCGTTGACCCGAAGCGCCTCACCGCCGGCGGACGCGGCGAGTTCAATCCCGTCACTTCCAACGACACTGCCGTCGGCAAGCAGCGCAACCGCCGCACGCAGATCATCATCACTCCGAAGCTCGACCAGTTTATGGACCTTATCGACAAGGCTCCCGAGAGTGCTGATGCGGAATAATGTTTCGATAGCATAGAAATTTTTATTTGAGATAAAGCCGTCTGCTGAAAACAGCAGGCGGCTTTTTGTTTTTTATCCGTTTCTTGTCCTTTTTCCAGCCGTTTGCGGTGATGGGTGTGTTCTTTTATTCGCTAATATTGTTCTAAACCTCCGATTTAACATTTAGCTTTGCACCCTTCTTCGTATTAGGTAATAGACCTAATTTTAGTTATATGATAATGGAAGACATTTTTAAGAAGGTTATTGAAGCCGATAGCGGTGTACGGCTTGGTTCATGCGACATTGAAAATTTGTGTGCAGAGAGTGGTAAAACAGTGGTGGGTATCGGGCGCGGAAGTGGAGCAGGCCGTTTGAAAAAAGCATTGGCCGAAGCAAGGAGAGCGATTGACGGCGTGCGGTTAGAAGCCTGTCACGGCATTGCGGTTTGTCTTTTTGCTGGCAGTAACGTGGATAATCCGCTCAGAATGGACGAGCTTGAGCCGTTAAGAGAATATTTAAGTAGCTTGCCCAGCCCTGTTGTTGATAATGTAAAATGGAAACTTTCTTTTGATGACAAACTTGGGGACAGTGTGGAGATTGCGATTATTGTAGGATGAAATGTGTGAAATTATGGTGTTTGAAGATTCTAAGAAACTGGCTGAGAACCCTCGGCCTTATGTCGGGGATGTGTTTTATCGCCTGGACGTTTTTTATATGACAGGACGCAGTAGTGTCGAAGTTTGCAAATATCCAATGTTTGATGTGTGGCTTTCTCATTCAAGTTTTCACCACTCATTGTCTGAAGCCGAGGTCGCTTTGGGTGACATTGTGAATGACAAACATTCGGATGGAATTTATTGTGCGTATGTTTACAAACTCCCGTTTGGTAAAAACGTTTCGCACGGACAGTTTGCTGAGGCGTTTGCTTACGACGCTGGCGGGCAGCTTGTGGATAGGTCGTATTGTTCAAATATTGATGAAGACTACGACAAGGATCATTCCGTATTCCGTGGGCGGACGGGTGATGCCATACGGTTTGATGAGGAAGATTTTGTAGAAGTGTTTGATGCTTCTTGTTTGAAAGTGCGTCTTGCCATTGTTTTGCATAAAGTACCGTCTATTGAAATATGCTGGAAACGTTATCTAAAGATGAAGGAACGTGTTGAAACAGATTGGAAAATGCCTTATGATGGAATGGTTGGGCATTTGGATTTTACGGACGATTCGTATGTCGTGATTGATTGTGAGGGACATGAAAAAGATTACGTTGAATGTCATTCTCATGCCGATTCGATATATATGTTCAAACCTCGCTTCCAAATTCCGCATGATTTAAAGGTTTCTCTTTTTGAAGATTATCGTGCGAATTTGGAAAAATTATGAGTAAAGTGAACGAACATCAACTATATTTGTAGTCAATATGTTTAATTAAAAATGTAATTTTTTATGGGAATAAGTAATATTTCAAAATTGCAGCGTTATTTTGGAACGTTGGATGTAAATGCAAATTTGTTTGTCGAACTTGAAAAAGACCCGGTTTGGTGGCGTTTATTAAGGATGGACAGGGAGCTTTATATAAATGTAAGAAAAGACAATTATATAAATGTTTATTACAGAGGAGCCTCGATAATGAAGTTAAGTTATGACAACGGAAAGTTTAAGGCTGAAATTCATAATAACTATTTAGGTGTGGATAAGGAGGTCGCATCATTGTTGAGCTTATATTATGGAAATGAAGATGTTTCTCCTGAAAGAATCGTATCAATGCTTGAAACGATAAAATATAGAGTCCGTCAAAATAAAAAGAATAAAGGACTACCAGAGGCGGATAATGGTGATGAGGAAAAAGTCAGCGAAAAGTTTGTGCAAAGCGAAGAGTTTAAGAGTGGAGTATATTTGGATACCGAGTTTGCAATAACATTGGATGACGGTACAAAAATACGTATAGACCTTGTTAGGGTGGACGATTGTGGAAAAATTCAATTTGTTGAATTGAAAAGGATTCAAGACCAGCGTTTAGTAAATGAGAAAATCTTTACACAAATGTGTAACTACAAAAGTTTTTTAGAAATGGTTGATGTAGGGGAAATCGTTGATTATTATAATAAAGTATTGGCAATTATGAGAAAAATTAAAATATTGCCGGATAAAGTTTTATGTGATAAAATCAGTGACGTGAAAAATTACGTAGAACTAATGATGACAAACTATAAGAAAAAGGATAAGAGTCAAGGGCGTTTGGAACGCCTTAATAAAATAAAATGTTTATGTGCACAGAATGGCGTTCACTCAAATATAGATACAGTGATTGCAAATTATGTAAAATTGTAGCGTTCGTTATTAAAGTCAAGTGAAAAATATAAGTTTATGAGCAAGAATAGAGACAAAAAACGCAAGGAACAGATAGCAGTAAAGGCGAAAAACGAGTCGTTCAGGTTTCAGGTTTGGTGGAACAGGGACAAGCGTGCGCCTGAGATTGCCGACGATGATGCCGTGGCCAACGCGGAGATTAACGCGATATGCGAGAAAGATTTGTCGGAAGGATTGCTGGCGTTAGCTGAAGTCTTGGACGGCGTGCGCAATGAACTTGGATATGAGCATGAGGCTGGCAGGTGTACGCTGGACGGTTCGGCAGTGGCTTACATCCTTGGAATCACAACGGTGAAGCCTGCCGATGCGCAAAGTGGAAACTCTCCGTTGGCCGACGCAGGAAAGATAAATGTTCCGCTTCAGGTTGACGTTTATTACGACAACGAGTGCCGCAACAAGGTGGTTGACTGGGTGAAAGAGCGGTATAAGGACATGACGGCAAGGCTTGGCCAGCCGGCATTGAAGCTGCGTAACATGGTGGTTGTTTTTAAAAGGGTGGTGAAGTCCTAACTGGGGCTTCATCCTTTTCACTTAAACTTGTTGATATGGAAATAACAATCCACCGTGGCGCAAACCAGATAGGCGGTTGCATTACCGAAATATCTACTGATGGTTGCAGGATGTTCATCGACATTGGCAGCAATTTGCCGGGTGTTGGCAAGAGTGAGTTTTCCAAAGAACAGGTTGAGGCTTTGACGTCTGGTGCTGATGCAGTGTTTTACACTCATTACCACGGCGACCACGTAGGGCTTCACCATTTAGTTCCGAAAGACGTGCCCCAGTATATAGGTGGAGGGGCAAAGGAGGTTATGCTGCTTAAATACACGGCTTTACGCCAACCTGAAAACTATGCTCTTGTCAGTAAGATGTCCGTCTATTCGCCTTCGCGGGGCATCGACGTAGGCGGTAAGGGGCTTATTACCGTAACGCCTTATTTTGTCGACCATTCGGCCTTTGACGCTTATATGTTCAAGATAGAATGTGAGGGCAGGACGATTTTACACACTGGTGATTTCAGGCGTCACGGTTATTTAGGTAAAGCTTTGTTGCGTATGCTCCGTGCGTATGTTGGCAATGTAGACGTGCTGATTATCGAGGGCACGATGCTTGGACGTAGGCAAGAGCGTGTGATATCTGAAAATGATATTAAAAACAACGTCGTAAGGCTGCTGAAAGACCATAAGTACGTGTTCGCTTTGTGCTCGTCAACCGACATGGAGAGGCTTGCTTCTTTTCATGCTGCCTGCAAACGGACGGGGCGCGATTTCGTTGTAGACGGTTATCAGAAAAGCGTTCTCGACGTGTTCACGAAGTATGCCGGCTGCAAGTCGGGGCTGTTTAATTTTGACCGAGTGTTCCATTTGCTTAATCCCCGAACAGAAAACGTAAGGCGCAGGCTGGCCGACAGAGGTTTTCTGATGCCTGTCCGTATGTCGGGCGGCCGTATGGTGAAAAAGATGATGGGCATATATGCCGACGAGCCGGCTTGGCTTATATACTCCATGTGGGGCGGGTATGCCGACGCGGGCAAACCGTATTCGGTAAAAGAAGTAATTGAATTGAGGCAACTTTTCGGCAACCATATAGCCGATGGGACGCGCGACGGTTTTCATACCAGCGGTCATGCTGATATTGATACTTTACTTGACGTATGCCGGTCGACAATGCCAAAGATAGGTGTTGTGCCCATCCACAAAGACTGCGACGCCTTTTTCAACGACTTGTCTGACGGAGGTTTGTTTAGGGTTTTCTCGTCGGGTGAAAACACGGTTGACAACGTTAAAATAACAATCAATGAGGATACTTCATATTTCTGATACACATGGCAGGCACGGCGAACTGCATGATTTGCCCGAAGCTGACGTCGTTGTACATTCAGGCGACTTTACTTTCGCAGGCTCGGAGGCCGAGGCGTATGATTTCATGAATTGGCTTTGCGATTTGCCATACCGCCATAAGATATTCATCGCTGGCAATCATGACGACTGTATGTATGGTGCGGACGCCGTTGAAGGTCTGCCTTCTGACGTTCATTATCTTTGCAGTTCGTCCGTAATCGTTGATGGTCTGAAGTTTTATGGTGTGCCTATGTTTATGCAAGATTGCGTAAACGGCTTGTACGACAGGCGTTTGCTTGATATCCCATGCGGCGTAGACGTACTTGTAACCCATCAGCCGCCGTTCGGCGTAATGGATTTCTCCGATTACGGTTCAGGCTCGGCTCATCATGGCGATGTCATATTGCTGCGGCGGGTACTCAATATAAAGCCGCACTGCCATTTGTTCGGCCACGAACACGCTCTTTATGGGTTAGAGGAACATTGTGGTGTAGCGTTTTCTAATGCGGCTGTCCTTGATGATGATTACAAGCTTGTCCATGCGCCTAACTTGCTCGTTTTTGATTGAGTTTTTACGGTTGGCTTTTTCTTGTCTTACAACTTATTGAATTCCAGCGTTTTATGTTATGCGTTGCAAAAGGTCGTCTTTTGTCGTCTAAAAGATGGCCTTTTAGGCTGCTAAAGGTAACCTTTTGCGTCGCAA
>CALUKU010000040.1 GCA_944321295.1 uncultured Prevotella sp. | reverse complement strand
TTGTTGCCGGTGTTATTGAATACGAAGTTGCACGGGAAGTTGCTGAACTCATACTCAACGTCGCCGCAGGCCGTGAAGAGCGTCAGCAGCGCTATTATATAATAGGTGTAGCGTTTCATCTTGATTTTAATTAAATATGCCAAACAAGCCGGACGGGCCAACCATGCCCCGATACGCCGGGGCAGAATGAAGACCGGGCGTCACTCGCCAAGCAGCGCACGCTCGGCCTGCTCTACCTTGCCGAAGGTAAACCCGGCCACTATTTCGTCCATCAAGGCCTTAATCTTATCGTTGCAAAGGTTGCCTATCGAGCCTTCGTGGGTATGGTGAATGTCCTTGCACGGCGTAAAGCGGCCGGCCTCGATGTCGAGTCCGACTTTCTTGTAGGCGTCGCGGAAGGGCATGCCCGAGGCCGCCAGGCGGTTAACCTCTTCGACGGAGAACATCAGGTCATACTTCGGGTCGTCGAGGATATGCTCGTTCACTTCCATGCGGTTTATGATGTAAGCGGCCATGCGCAGGCAGTCTTTCAGCTCGCCGAAGGCCGGCAGGAACTCTTCCTTTATTATCTGCAGGTCGCGGAAGTAGCCCGAGGGCAGGTTGTTCATAATCATCGTCACCTGCACGGGCAGCGCCTGCAGCTTGTTGCTCTTGGCGCGGATAAGCTCGAAGACGTCGGGATTTTTCTTATGCGGCATGATGCTGCTGCCCGTTGTGCACTCCTTGGGCAGGCGGACGAAGGCGAAGTTCTGGCTGTTGAACAGGCAGGCGTCGAAGGCCAGCTTGGCCAGCGTGCCGGCTACCGAGGCCATGGCGAAGGCCGTGTTGCGCTCGGTCTTGCCGCGTCCCATCTGGGCGTACACCACGTTATAGTCCATAGTGTCGAAGCCGAGCAGGCGAGTCGTCATCGAGCGGTCGAGCGGGAACGACGAACCGTAGCCCGCGGCGCTGCCCAGCGGATTGCGGTTGGCCATGCGCCAGGCAGCCTGCAGGAACAGCATGTCGTCGGCAAGGCTCTCGGCGTAGGCGCCGAACCACAGGCCAAACGAGCTTGGCATGGCCACCTGCAGATGGGTGTAGCCGGGCATGAGCACGTCCTTATAGCGGTCGCTCTTCTGCAGCAGCTCGTCGAAGAGAGCCTCAACGAGCCTCACCACCTCCATTATCTCGTGGCGGATGAACAGCTTCAGGTCAACCATCACCTGGTCGTTGCGCGAGCGTCCGCTGTGTATCTTCTTGCCGACGTCGCCCAGGCGGCGCGTAAGCAGCAGCTCAACCTGCGAGTGGACGTCCTCAACGCCGTCCTCGATGACGAACCTGCCGCTCTCGCAGTCGGCGTAGATGTCCTTCAGGGCGGCCAGCAGCTGCGCCAGCTCGTCCTTGGCGAGCAGCCCGATTGACTCGAGCATGGTGATGTGGGCCATGCTGCCCAGCACGTCATACCTCGCCAGATACATGTCCATCTCGCGGTCGCGGCCTACGGTGAAGCGCTCAATCTCGCGGTCGGCCTCGAAGTTTTTTTCCCAAAGTTTTTTCATTTTCTTTTTTTAGTTGACAAGTGTCGAGCCGACAAGCAGACAAAGGAGGTTTGCCTTAGTCGTTCGCTTGTTCCTTGTTTGCCTGCCACCCGTTACTTGCCTGCTCGTCTGCTTATTACTTGTCTGCTTTAGAATCAATACGGCAGCATGGCCAGAGCGTCGGCAATCTTGTCGACGCCGTCCTGCAGCTTCGAGCCTATCATAGGCTTGAGGAACATAGGGATGTCGGCTTTCACCGTGACGCGCATCTTGCACGTAGCCTCCGTCACGGGCAGCAGCTGCACCCAAAGGTTGAAGGGCACGGGCGAGTTCTCGGTCTCAAACTTGATGCACTTCGGCTCGTCGCGCTCCACTATGCGCAGCGTTATAGCGCCCACGGGCGGCACGCTGACGCTCACCGTGTCGCGGTCGAACGTCAGGTCCTGTATCTTGTCGGCCGGCACGCGGTCCTTTACTCTCTCTATGTTGCTAAGGTCGCTCAGCGTGGCGTAGACCACGCCCTGCGGATGCGGTATCTGCTTCACACCGCTTTCATACTTGCTCATTGTTGTTTGTCAGTTGACGAGTTACGAGCAGACAAGCAAACAAGCCAATTTGACTTGTCACTCGTCTGCTCGTCTGCTTGTTTACTTGAAATTAGCCGGGTCCTTGCGCCACTCATGCAGCAGCTCAACGTCCTTCTCGGTGATGTAGCCCGTTGCCACGGCCTCCTCAACTACGTGCTCGTAGTCAGTCAGGGTGACAAGCTTCACGCCGGCGTCCTCAAACGCCTTCTTCGCCACGGGGAAGCCGTAGGTGAACGAAGCCACCATGCCCACAACCTCGAAGCCAGCCGCACGCAGGGCCTCGACGGCCTTCAGGCTGCTGCCGCCGGTAGAGATGAGGTCCTCTACCACCACCACCTTCGAGCACAAGGGCAGCTCGCCCTCTATGAGGTTGCCCATGCCGTGGTCCTTAGCCTTGCTGCGCACGTAGGCGAAGGGCAGGCCCAGCTCGTCGGCAACGAGCGCGCCCTGGGCGATGGCGCCAGTGGCAACGCCGGCCACGGCCATGGCCTCGGGGAAATTCTCGAGCACGGCGTGCGCCAGCTCAAGCTTGACAAAGCTGCGCAGGCCTGAGTAAGACAGGGTCTTGCGGTTGTCGCAATAGAAAGGCGACTTCCATCCCGAAGCCCACGTGAAGGGGTTCTCGGGTTGCAGCTTGATAGCCTTTATGTTCAGCAGTTTTGAGGCTAATGCTCTTTTCAGTGTATCCATATCAGTGAAGTTTATTATTTTTAAGATGTTGTTATATTGTCGTTTTCGTGATGCAAAGTTACGTTTTTTGACGTGTAAAACAAAATAAATCGGCCTATTTTTGCCCTTGCCGGCCACCGCGGGGCGGCCTTACGGCAGACCGGCGGCAAGCGCCGCCGCAACGTCCTGACGCCCAGCACATTACAAAAGACCGCCTTTTACGTTGCAATAGGCGGCCTTTTACGCGGTAAGAGGCGGCCTTTGGGAAGGCAAAAGGCCGCCTACGGCAAACTGCGCCGGCATGGCACGCCGCGCAAGGGACAAATTAATGCGGCGGAAGACGTTTTTTGACGGCCGGGAAACGATATGTCGCAAAAAATCAGTAAGTTTGCAAGACACTTTAACCCGACAAGCAAAATGAACAAGCAAGCAGCAAAACCGTTCCTCAAATGGGCAGGCGGCAAAGGGCAGAAGGCGGTAGAAAGCACAAAAATCAGACAATGAAACAATACGAAGCAGTAATAGAAACTTTAAAAAGGCTTGGCGGCATAGCCACGCTCGGACAGCTTAATCAAGAAGTTTTCAAGATAAAAGACTGCAAATGGGGCACTAAAACGCCGTTTGCAAGCATACGTCGGATCGTTCAGGAAAGAAGCGAGATTTACCGCGTCAGACCCGGCTTATGGGCGCTGACGTCGCTGCGCAAGCAACTGGAAGCAAACGGAATTATTGAAGAAGGAAACCACAACGCCGACTCAAGCATAGTGAAAGACTTCAATCACTCATATTATCAAGGGCTGCTGCTTTACGTCGGCAACATGAACGGTTTTAGGACATACGCTCCAGGACAAGACAAGAACAAGAAATGCGTCAACGTCAGATTGCAAGACATTTGCTCGTTAAACGCCATGCCGCCGTTCAGCTATCCGGAGATAGTACACAGAAGCTCAACAATAGACGTCATTTGGTTCTCGGGAAACAGCCTCGGCACGGACTTATACATGCCCCGCTCGTTTTTCGAGGTTGAACATTCCACCGACATCCAGAACTCTCTCCTTAAATACAACGACCTTCAAGACTTCAACGCCGACATGTACATTGTTGCCGACAAGAGGCGGGAAGAAGATTTCGAGCGGAAATTACGCTTTTCAGCCTTTGACTCTTTGCGTAAGAAAAGACGCGTTAAATTCCTCGATTATGAAAGGCTTGTCGACATCTACGAAGCCACGACGAAAATAAGCAAGCTTAACATTAAGCTGTAAAAAGGCGCCGACCAGCCGCAGACAAAAATCAGAAGACTAAACGTCCGGCAACCAGCCGTTCCTCACATATATTGGGAACGGCTGGTTGCCGGACGTTTAGTCTATTATAAAAAGTGCCTTATCTGCGGCCGCGGGCCCGGCGCCTGTCATTCGGCCGACGAGGCGAAGCGGCGGAGGACGTCGCAGCGGGTGACGTAGGCGTCTACCTGGCGCGGGTTGGCGGCGGCGAAGCGGGCCAGCGCGGCGAGGGCCTTGTATTGGGAGGAGGCGGGGCGCGGAACGACGACGGGACTATAGTCGGCGTCGTAGCGCACGGTGCACCAGGGGTCGGTGTCGACGAAGGCGAGGGCGTAGAGCGAGCGGTACTGCATGGCGGGGTCGGCCGCGCGGCTGCTCTCGGCCAGCAGGCGGGCTGCCGTGGCCGCGAAGTCGAGCTCGCCGGAGCGGGCGCTATCGGCCGTGCTGCGGGCGTAGTGGGTCAGGAACCAGCAGTCGCCGTAGCACGAGGCCTGGTAGTAGCGCACGGCGAGGGCGTAGGCCAGGCTGTCGCGCAGCGGCCCGGCGGGCGCGAGGGCGTAACGGCCGTTGAGGCGCAGCATGTCTTCGCAGAAGTCGAGCTTAAGGTTTGTGGCGGGCGCGCCCTGGCCGGGGCCGTCGGTGTCGGGCAGATTGGGCAGCTGCCGGGCGAACCAGCGGGGCACGGTGAAGTCGCGGCGTGCCATGTAGTAGCTGATGTTCTGCGTGGCGATGAAGCCGAGGCTGACGCGGCGCAGCCAGCGGGCGGCGTCGGCGAAGCGGCCTTCGGCTATGTAGCGGGTGCCTATCAGGTCGGCGTAATAGTCGGCCCGGGCGTAAGCCTGCGAGGCCACGTAGTGCTCGAAGACGTCTGTCTTGGCCGAGGTCAGGTAGCCGTAGTAGGCGGCGAGGCTGTCGGCGGGCATGACGGACATGAGGGCGAAGTATTCGTTTGACGAGGCGTAGTCGGTGTTCCAGGGCCAGGGGCCTTGCCATGTGAAGTCTTTGTCGGCGTGGCGGCCCGAGGTGTGGAAGGCCGTGTGGTTCTCCTCGCCCATGGCATAGAGGGCCAGGGCCACGTCGGGGCGTCCCGCCGCGGCGTAGCGCGGGGCGAGCACGCGGTAGGCTATGCGCTCCTTCACGTCGGTGTAGTGGTTGCGGTAGTCGGCGGAGCGGCCGCGCTCGTCGGTTATCATGGCGTCGAGCCAACGGAACTCCGACGTGAGCCATGCCGACAGGCTGCCGTCGAGCGGAGCGGCCGTGGCCTCGACGAGCAGGCGCACGCAGCGCGCGTTGTCCTTCATGCGGGGCGTGCCGTCAAGGCTGACGGCGGCTCGGGCGCGACTGAGGGCCTGCGGCATGTCGCCCGTGAGGTAGGCCACCATGGCGGCGGCGCTCTGCCACAGGGCGGGCACGGGCGTCTTGCCGGCGGACAGCACGCTGTCGGCCAGGGCGATGAAGGCCCCTGCTTCGGCCGGGGGCACGGGCTGCGCGCCCTTGAGGCGTATCCAGGCGGCGTCGGGCGTGCCGCCGGTTGACGAGTCGATGGTTTCCTGCACGTTGTTGACGAAGTCTTGCACGAGGTAGTGGAGCGTAGGCGACGACGGGTCGTCGGCATACACCTTCTTAATGCCGGCCAGGTTGCGGTAGCCGCGCAGGCACCAGCTTATGCTCTGCATGTCGCCCTGCTCGGCGTAGATGTCGCAGGCCTCGCGGCGCAGGCCGCTGCCGAGCAGCGCGCGGGCGTAGATGTTGCGGCACATGTCGCGCCAGAGGCCGTCGGGCAGCTTGGCTGCCACGGAGGTCCAGAAGAGCAGGTTTGCCTTGTCGCGGCCCAGCAGCATGTTGGCGCGCATGGCAAGCAGGGCGTAGTGAGGGGCCAGGCGGCGGCCCTTGTAGGCCGTGGCGGCGGCGAGCAGCGAGCGCAGTGTGCTGTCGCGCGCGGCCAGCTCTTGGCGGGTGGGATAGTCCCAGGCGTCGAGGCTGAGGGCGTCGCTCACTTGCAGGTAGGCGTCGAGGCGGTCCATGTAGGCCGTCATCCGGCGGTCGCCGCGGCGGCGGGCGGCGCGGCGCAGCAGGTCGCCGTTGTTGCGGTAGAAGTCGGGGTCGGCGCTCTCGGGGCGGCCGGCGTAAGTCTTCCAGTAGTCGTTCATGCGGGCGGCGAAGGGCGAGCGCATGGCCTCGCGGCGGTAGACGCTGAAGACGTAGGCGTTGTGCGTAGGCCGCTCGGGGGCGCACGCCGTGGCGCCGGCAATGCCGGCGAGGCTAAAGGCCAAAGCCGTTATAAATCTTTTCATAATCGTCAGGGTTGAATCGGGTTATGTTCTGGTTGCCGAGGTCGAAGAGTATGACCTCGCGGTTGGCGTCGGGGCGGCGCCGGCCTACGGCCTTGACGGCCTCGGCGATGTCGCCCACCGTAGGCGCGCGGGTTACTATGGTGTCGCCGGGGAGCACGGGCAGGTCGTCGTCGCGGTGCATTATGCCGACGTAGCGGCCGCCGCGGAACAGTATGCGCCACGAGTATATCGGGTAGGCGGCCGACAGGGGCAGGCCGTAGCGGCCAAGATTGCCGACGTAAGGGGCGGCGTCGCGCATGTCGAGAATGGGCTTCTCGCAGTCGGGCGAGGTGAAGTCGCCCGTGTTATACATCATCAGCACGCCGCGGTCTACGGGCGGCGGCGCCTCGGCGAGCTGGTGCAGGCGTATCGTGGCGGACACCCGCATGCCCCTGTCGGCCGCCAGGCGGCCGACCGTGCGCAGGAAGGCGAAGTAGCGTTCGCGCGTCCGCCGCGTCCAGTCGCAGTCTATCTGCAGCTCGCTCACGGGGCCAATGCCGTTGGTTTCGCACATCTGCGCCACGCGGCGCACTATCCTCTCGGCCAGCCCCGACGTATCGGCGGCCATGCACGAGTTGACGACGTAGACCGTGGGCACCACCTCGACGCCCCTCGGCACGCCCGTCTTGAAGCGCAGCGTGGCGTTGGGCACGGGGCGCCCGGCCTCGTCGGGCACGACGTCGAAATAGCGCAGGTAAACGCGGCTGACGCCGTGGCGGCCGATGAAGGCTGCCTTCTGGCTGTCGATGTCGAGCACGGTGCTCCAGTAGTACACCGAGCGCACCTCGCCCGCGCCGCCTGCGCGCCGGCACGACAGCAGCGCCAGGCTGCCCAGCAGGCATGTTATCAGCAACAGTTTTCTCATCTCTTTAGCTTGCTAAGATAACTTAAATGGCGGAAATACGCAACATTTGTAACATTATTCTGCAATATTTTACATAACGTAAGCATACCGTCACCGGCCCCACAGGCAGCCGGCCGCACGGCGGGAGGCCGTCCCCGCGACGGCGGGAGGATAGCTTTCGGAATGTTAGGAACGGTTCCTTGCGATGTAAAGAGCCGTTCCTTACGTTGCAAGGAACAGCTTCTTACAATTCAAGGGACGGCTTCTTGCGATGTAAAAGGTAACCTATTGCGTTGCAAAAGGCGGCATATTGCGATGTAAAAGGTAACATATTGCGATGTAAAAGGTAACCTATTGCAACGCAAAAGGCGGCCTTTTGCAACGCAAGAAGCCGCCTTTTATAATAACAAGAGCGTGCTTTCGGCTACCCGTCGGCCGACCGGCGCAAAAAAGAAAGCCCCTCCCCGCGCGCCGGGCGCAGGGAGGGGAGATGGCGTAAGGCCCTTACGGCAGGGCTGTTACTTCGTTTCAGCCTCGGGCAGCATTACCACCTTGACGTGGTTGCCGCCGCCGAAGATTACCTTCTTCATGAACTTCGCAACCTTGGCGGGCGTGAGGGCGTTGACTGCGTCCTTGTAGGGCGTAACGATGTCGACGCCGTACTCGTCGTACGTGCCTATGGCGTTAACCCAGTAAGCGTTAGTCTTGGCGTTGTCGTCAGCCTGCTTCAGCATGAGCTCCTTTGTCTTCTTGAGCATGTCGGGGTCAACCGTCTTGCACATCTTGGCGGCCTCTTCCTCCATAATCTTCAAGGCCACGTCGCTCTTCGTCGGGTCCATCGGACAGATACCGGCAATGCCCGTGTAGGGAGTGTCGCTCCCGACGCTGGCCATTCCGACGGCCTGCGTAGCGTAGGCGGCGCTCGCCTCCTCGCGTATCTTCTGGTAGTAGACGATGTTGAGCACCTGTCCGGCAGCGTCGGCGGTAACCGCCGTCTCAACGCTGTAAGGCTCCTTCAGGTTATACCAGTACATGTAGGCGTTGGCCTTGGGCGTTTCCATCTTGCGCGTGAATATGTTCTCGACGTTGCCCGTGGCGTAGGTCGACATCTTCCTCCACTGCTCCTTCACGCCTACGGCAGGCAGCGAAGCGATGTACTGCTCGATGAGCGGACGGATGGAGTCCTCGTCGAAGTTGCCGACGAAGGTGAAAGTGAAGTCGGCGGCGTTAGCCGTGCGTTCCTTGGCAATCTGCAGTATGCGGTCGTAGTTTATGTCCTTAAGGTCGGCGGCCTTGAAGACAGAGAAGCGCGGGTTGCGCTTGTAGAGCGTCATGCGCAGCGAGTCGCGGAAAATCTGGTCAGGCATCATCTCCTGGTTCTTAAGCATAGTGCCGAGCGTAGCCATGAGCGACTCGTAGCTCTTCTCGTCCTTCTTGATGTCGGTGAAGTAGAGATAGGTCATCTGGAACATGGTTTCCAGATCCTTGGGGGTAGACCTGCCCGACACGGTTTCGTGCAGTTCGCTCAGCGAGAGCGTAACACCCACCTGCTTGCCGGCGAGCGCCTTCTCAAGCTCGGTGTTGCTGAAGTTGCCCAGTCCGCTGGCGTCGATAACCATGTCGAACAGCTTGGCGTTGTTGATGTCTTCCTTGCCGAGCAGCGACGAACCGCCCTTCGACGAGGCCTTCATTATCACTTCGTCGTTCTTGAAGTCGGTCTTCTTAAGCAGCACGCGCGCGCCGTTAGAGAGAGTAAGCTCCTTGTAGCCGAGAGTCTTGTTCACCTTCTCCGACTTAATCCTGCCTTTTGCGGGCAGCTTGCTTATCAGCGGCTCGTTCTTCACGTTGTCAACCCATGCCGTGAGCTGCTCCGCGTGAACGCCGTCGATGGCCTTCTTAATTGACTCGGCCGTGGGATAAACGGCACCTTCCTTCTCAACGTTCATGCTGAACACCACGAGGTTGGTGTCTGTAAGGCTGACAAGCTGCGGCATAACCTGGTTAACCACGTCTACCGGCACGGCCGGTGCCAGCTGCTGCATTATCATATACTCCTGCTCAATCGAAGGTATCGGCTCGCTGCTGAGGAAGTTCTTGGTGTACTCCTGGCAGTAGAGGCTGTTCATCTGCTTGTCGCGGTTGACGTACATCTTCTCCAGCGCGCTCATGTACTCGCTCTTGGCGCGGGCGAACTCAGTAGGCGTGAAGCCGAACTTGGTGGCGCGGATGACCTCGCGCGTTGTGGCAGCGATGGCCTCGTCAACCATTCCGGGCTTGGGCACGCATATCGCGAGGAAGGCGTCCTTAGTCTTGGCGTAGATGTAGTCGCCGTCCTCAACCATTGCCTGCACGAAGGGGCAGTCAGGGTTCTGCGTCAGCTCGGCCAGGCGCTGGTTAAGCATCTGTGTGGCCAGGCTTACGGCATACCTGTGGACGAGGTAGGGCATGGTGCCCTTCAGGCTGTCTGGCACGGCGTCGTGCTTGAACATTATGTGCACGAGATCCATCTGCTGCTCCTTGTCCTTGTCGACGATGATTATCGCCTCGTTGTTGTCGGGCACCTGCTCGGGCACCACCGGCACGGCGTTGGGAGCCAGCTTGATGGTGCTGAACATCTCTTTCACCTTGGCTTCGGTGCGGTCAACGTCGATGTCGCCTACCACGATGATGGCCTGGTTGTCAGGCCTGTACCACTTCTGGTAGTACTTACGCAACGTCTCGGGCTTGAAGTTGTTGACCACCGACATGAGTCCGATAGGCATGCGCCTGCCGTACTTGCTGCCGGGATACAGCGCCTCGAGGTTGCGCTCCAACATTCTCTGTATGCCGGAAGAGCGCAGGCGCCACTCGTTGTTGATTACGCCGCGCTCCTTGTCAATCTCCTTAGGGTCGAGCGTAAGGCCGTTTGACCAGTCCTTGAGTATGAGCAGGCACGAGTCGAGGGCCGCAACGTTGCCCGAGGGCACGTTGTCGATGTTGTAGACGGTTTCGTCTACGGCCGTGTAGGCGTTGAGGTCGCTGCCGAACTCTACGCCGAGCGAGCGCAGATAGTCGATGAGGCCGTTGCCCTTGAAGTTGTCAGAGCCGTTGAAGGCCATGTGCTCCAGGAAGTGGGCCAGTCCTCTTTGGTCTTCCTCCTCTTGGATTGAGCCTACACGCTGGGCGATGTAAAAGTTAACACGATTCTCCGGATAATCGTTGTGGCGGATGTAATACGTAAGGCCGTTGGCTAGCTTGCCCGTCCTTACCGCGGGGTCGACGGGTATCGCCGGCACCTGCGTTCCTTGCGCCATAACTGCCACTGCGCTTGTAACGAAAAGCACAGCCGCGGCTAATAGATGTCTTATTTTCATAGAAAAAGGTTTAAAAAATTGAACAAAGATAGTTTTTTATTACATTATCACTATTGGTTGCCTGCTACATTTAATATATTTTATAGGTTTCACTGCGTTTCGTCACGATACTCAAGGATGTCACCCGGCTGGCAACCAAGCTCGCGGCAGATGGCCTCGAGCGTGCTGAAGCGCACCGCCTTGGCCTTGCCCGTCTTCAGGATTGACAGGTTGGCCTGCGTAAGCCCCACGCGCTCGGCCAGCTGGCCGAGCGAAATCTTGCGCTTGGCCATCTCGACATCGAGGTTGACTATTATCTTTCCCATGTTGCCCGCTTTGATTGTTTAACGATGACACCTTATTATATTGTAAGATCCTGCTCCTCCCTCATCTTCAGGCCGATGGCGAAGGCTTCGGCCATGACAAGCGAGAAGAGGCCGAAGAGGATGTACTCAGAGTATATCGAACTGCTGTAATCGACGACGTAGCCGTCAAGCCTGAAGACCTGCTGCACGACGTACTGGTCATAGCAGTAATGCAGCGTCATCAACGCTCCGGCCCCGATGGTGCACCATCCGATACGCCTCAGGTAGGCGGTGTTCTTCCGAGTGAATATCTCGCGGCGGTTGATGTTGCGCACGAAGCACACGAACGACGTCAGGGCCACTATGCCCAACACGAGCGATACCACCCCGCCGGTTACCGCCAATGGTTCAGACAGGGCCGTACGGCAGCTGTCCGCCGGCACCATCAGCTGCGTGGGCCACGCCATGTACTCCCTTCCGCCGCTGCCCGGGCCTACGGTCTTGGCGGTGCGGTCAGTCACCTCGGTGGGCAGCAGCGACAGGGTGGCATAGTCGTAACTCTTGCCGCGCGGCGAGCCACCAGGCTTCCCGGCCGTGTCGTAGCCGCGCATGGCTCCTGTGAACATGACGTCAAGCACGATGAACATGTCAAAGGCGAGCACCACGAATATGAGTATGCAAAACAGGTTGAGCTTCTTTTTCATCTCGGCATTTTCCTTTCCTTGCCTTCGCCTGCCGCCGGACTGATTCCGGCGGCAGTCTTGCGACACGTTATTTTAATTAGTGAGAGTCTTATTAAACTAAGTTCACGATTTATCAACATTCAATTGATATTTATCGTTTTTCGATATGCAAAAATATGACTAATATCTTAAACGTCCAAATAAATTCAATAATATTTTATCGAAAAACAATAAATTAACAAAATAAAACAATAATATCGGCTTTTATTCAGCTTTTTTCCGCGTCCTGGCTGCCGGCCTGCTCGCCTTCGGTGGGACGCCGGGCCATGTTGCGTGGGTGGTGTTCCAGTATCTGGCGGCGCAGCTCGTGGGTGTCGACGTGCATGTAAATCTCGGTCGTGCCGATACTTTCGTGGCCGAGCATGGCCTGTATGGCGCGCAGGTCGGCGCCGCCCTCGAGCAGCGCCGTGGCGAAGCTGTGGCGCAACGTGTGCGGGCTAATGGTCTTGGCTATGCCCGCCTCGGCGCCGAGGCGCTTTATCATTATCAAGATCATCGTGCGCGTGAGGTGCGCCCCGCGGCGGTTAAGGAAGACGTAGTCCTCCTCGCCGGGCTTCACGTCCATGCGGCAACGGTCGTCGAACCACAGCTGCAGCTGCCTGACGGCGCTGTCGGATATGGGCACGAGGCGCTCCTTGCGCCCCTTGCCCGTCACGCGGACGAAGCGCTCGTCGAGGTAAAGGTCTGACAGGCGGAGCGTCACCAGCTCGCTGACGCGCAACCCGCAGCTGAAGAGCACCTCTACGATGGCCTTGTTGCGCTGGCCCTCCCACTTCGTCAGGTCTACGGCCTGCTCGAGGCGGTCCACCTCCTCGGTCGTCAGCACCTCGGGCAGCCGGCCGTCAACCTGCGGAGACTCAAGCAGCTCCGTGGGGTCGTCGGCGATGTAGCCGTCGGTGAGCAGGAATCGGTAGAACGCCCTCACGCCGCTCAGTATGCGGCACTGCGAGCGGGGGCTCACGCCCACGTCGTGCAGCGAGGCGGCAAAGGCCTGCAGGTCTTGCAGGCGGGCGTCCTCGGGGCGTATGCCTTCGGCCTTGAGAAAGCGCAGCAGCTTGTCTATGTCGCGCATGTAGGCGTCGAGCGTGTTTGGCGTGAAGTTGCGCTCGAGTTTCATGTAGCGGCGGTAGGCTTCGGCCATATTAGGCAGCTTTTTGTTTTCCGTTTCCATTTATTTTCGTATTTTTGCAAGGCGCACGGCCGTCATGCCGCCGTGCAAGTGCAAAGTTAATCAAAATTATCCGATTATGAAAATACTCATTGTCAACGGCCCCAACCTCAACCTTCTGGGCGTAAGGGAGCCGGGAATTTACGGCAGCGGCTCGTTCGACGACTACCTGCCCGCGCTGCGGCAGCGCTATCCCGACGTCGTGATAGACTACTTCCAGAGCAACGTGGAGGGCCTGATGATAGACAAGATGCAAGAGGCGGGCTTCACGTATGACGGCATCGTGCTCAACGCCGGCGCCTATACGCACACCAGCATAGCCCTGCAGGATTGCATACGCGCGCTGAAGTGCCCCGTCATCGAGGTTCACATCTCTAACGTGCACAAGCGCGAGGAGTTCCGCCACAGGTCAATGATTTCGTGCGCGTGCCTCGGCGTCATCTGCGGTTTCGGCTTAGACTCTTACCGATTGGCCATAGAGGCCCTGCTGGCGCAAGGCGCTTAAAGCCAGAGAGTTACGCCAACGGACAATGCCTGACGCTCCGCCGCCATGCAAAAGGCGGCAAACGGGCTTGCAAAAGGCGGCCTTTCACGCTGCAATATGCCGCCTTTCGCAGGCTAAAAGGCGGCCTTCGGCAAAGGCGCCCGCCTGGCGCCGCATTGCGGCCGCACCGGGCATGGCGCGCAACCGTTAATTATGAATTGTGAATTATGAATCATGAATTAGAACAATACGTCCTCGCCCACACCGACCCCGAGGGCGACTACCTCTACCGCCTGTGGCGGGCCACTAACGTGCACCTGCTGCACGGGCGCATGGCCAGCGGCCACCTGCAGGGCCGGCTGCTGAAAATGCTCGTGCGCATGGCGCGCCCCAAGAACATACTTGAGATTGGCACGTTCAGCGGCTACAGCGCAATATGCCTGGCCGAGGGGCTCGACGAGGGCGGCATGGTGTACACCTATGAGATTAACGACGAGCTGGAGGACTTCACCCGCCCGTGGATTGAAGGCTCGCCCGTGGCCGACAAGATACGCTTCATCATCGGCGACGCCCTGAAAGAGGCGCCGCGGCTGGGCGTCACGTTCGACATGGCTTTCGTCGACGGCAACAAGCGCACTTACATGGAGGCTTACGAGATGGTGCTCGGCGTGCTGCGGCCGGGCGGATTCCTGCTGGCCGACAACACGCTGTGGGACGGCCACGTGCTCGAGGCGCCCCGCCCCACCGACCGCCAGACGGCCGGCATTGAGTCGTTCAACGACTTCATAGCACACGACGACCGCGTGGAAAAGCTCATACTGCCCCTGCGCGACGGCCTTACCATCGCCATGAAAAAGCGCTGACGGCGGCAACCCACGGGGCTGCAACTGACCCGAAATAAACCGAATAACATCATAACAATTATGGAAAACAACAGAATAACCGAACTTTTCGGCATAAAGTATCCCATCGTACAGGGCGGCATGGTGTGGTGCAGCGGCTGGAGGCTGGCCTCAGCCGTGAGCAACGCCGGCGGACTGGGCCTGCTCGGCGCCGGCTCGATGCACCCCGAAACGCTCAGCGAGCACATAGCCCGCATGAAAGAGGCCACCGACAAGCCTTGGGGAGTGAACATCCCGCTGATGTATCCCGAGATTGACCGCCTGGTGAAGCTCATCGTCGACAGCGGCGTTAAAATCGTGTTCACCTCGGCCGGCAGCCCAAAGAAGTTCACGCCCTTGTTCCACGAGGCCGGCATAAAGGTAGCCCACGTGGTGTCGAGCAGCAAGTTCGCCCGCAAATGCGAAGAGGCCGGCGTCGACGCAGTGGTGGCCGAAGGCTTCGAGGCCGGCGGACACAACGGCCGCGAGGAAACAACCACGATGACGCTCATACCGCAGGTGCGCCGCGCCACGAGCCTCCCGCTCATTGCCGCGGGCGGCATAGCGTCGGGCGAGGCCATACTCGCGTCGATGGTTCTCGGCGCCGAGGGCGTACAGATAGGCACGCTCTTCGCCCTTACGCAGGAAAGCTCGGCCTCTGAAGAGTTCAAGCGCAGGTGCGTTTCGCTTGAAGAGGGCGACACAATGCTCTGCCTAAAGAAGATAGCCCCTACCCGACTGATTAAGAACCGGCTGTATGACAGCGTGAAAGAAGCCGAAGACAAGGGTGCCTCGGCCGACGACCTGCGCGCCATACTCGGCAAGGCCGCCTCTAAACGCGGCATATTCGAGGGCGACATCGACAACGGCGAACTTGAAATCGGACAAATAGCCTCGGCCGTAAAGAGCGTCAGGCCCGTAGCCGAAGTTATGAAAGAACTTGTAGATGGATTTGATAAAGCAAGAAATTCGCTTATCGGATAAAAAACGGGAGTTAAGGAGTTATGTGGTAAAGGAGTTAAGACAAGTGTTTTGTTGATTGTCAAATAAAATTCATCAACAAAGCATTTGTCTTAACTCCTTTACCACATAACTCCTTAACTCCCCTCTTATTTAAACCCCTTCTTCATCCACTTACCGCTGAACAGGCGGATAAGGAATATCGTGCCGCGCAACGTCAGTTCTATAGCCATTGCCGTCCAGACGCCGCGCAGGCCGTAAGTAGGGGCAAGGTATGCGGCCAACGTAAGGCGCACAAGCCACATTGAGGCAAGGTTCATGCAGGCCGGCATGAGCGTATCTCCCGCCCCGAGGCACACGCTGTAAGCCACTATTGCGGCGGCGAACATAGGCTCTGCGAAGGCTTCTATGCGCAGACATTGCGATCCCAACAGGCGGACCTGCCCGTCAGGGGTCATCACGCTTATCATCTCCGGCGCGAAAACATACATCACCGTGCCCATGAACGCCATCACGCCCATGCCCAGGAACACCGTGCGATATGCGAAGCCGCGCGCCAGACGGTGGCGTCCGGCGCCTATGCTCTGCCCCACAAGCGTCGTGGCGGCGTCGCCGATACCATAACCCGGCATGTAACACAGGCTCTCGGCGGTTATCGCAAGCGTGTTGGCGGCTATGGCTATGTTGCCCAGCGGGGCAACAATCATCGTGCTGACGATTTGCGCTCCGCTCATCATCATATACTGCGCGCCCATCGGCAGGCTAACCTTGGCGGCGTTGCGAAGGTATCCCCACATCGGGGCGAACGTCCATTTCTCCTTTCGCAACGCCAGTTCGGGCGACTTGACCGTGGCGAACCATATCAGCATTATGCCCGTAACGATATACGCCAAGGCCGTACCTAACGCCGCGCCGGGCACTCCCATGGCCGCACCGGGCACCGTTACGTCCGTGCCGAACAGCCTTACGGTATGCGTTTCGTAAATAAGGAAATAGTTGAACACGACGTCAAGCAGGCACATAAGTATGCTCATAATGCTCGGGACGCGCATGTTGCCCGAGCACTTAAGCATGCTTGACGACAAGATACCTATCTGATAAACGGGCAAAGAGAGGCAATATATCGTGAAATAAGACGACGCGTCGCCCGCAATGTCTTCCCCGCCGCCGAGCCATCGAGGCAAAGGGCCGGCTATCGCGACGCATATCGAAGTGAGGATGATGGTGAACAGCGCCGTCGCCATAATGCCCTGACGGAACACTTGACGGGCCTTGTCGAAGTCGTTGGCGCCGATGAAGTGGGCCGCCTGCACCGAAAAGCCCAACGCGGCGGCCGACGTCAACCCGCCGAAAAGCCACGTGGTAGACTCCACAATGCCTATCGACGCCGAAGCCCGGGCCCCAAGCGAGCCGACCATCGACGCGTCGATGTAGAACATCATGATTGTGGTGAGCTGGGCAAGGATGGACGGGATACTGAGCTGCACTATCAGATTGAGCTTCTGACCGCCGCTCATTTCCTGGCCGTTGCGTATCATCGCCAGCAAAGCATTGTTCTTGTCATTTGAAAACATCGTGCGAAATTAATACTTTTACGTTAAACATACAAGCAATAACGGACAAAAATTAACGGAAGCCCGGTGTCGGGACTTCCGTCAAAAAATATAAATCTTAACCTTAAAAACTTTGTCCTATTAAAGTCGGAGGCCGTGTCTTTTAGCTTTCTCCCGCCTCCGAAGCCTGTTGCTGTATGTCACAGCAAACAGGAACTAACATCTGTCATCCTTACAATCTTTTTTACCTTAAATACCTATGAACTACTATTATCCGTGCCTCACGGCGCTGATGTTATCCCTAATGTATGCAATCCTTTAATTACCTTATAACTTAATACCTGTCAACTAAATACCTATTGCTCTGTTTTGATGGTGCAAAGATACTGCTGTTTGCGCACACAGGCAAGTTTTTCGACGTAAAACAGCACTTTAAGAGGCAAATTTTTGACTTACGTCAAGACGCCGGCCGCCGCCTCGGGCGCATGCCGCAGAAACAACGAAAACGGCGCGGCAAACAATGCCGCGCCGTCTTTACCTTATTATATTAACAACAGTTCGACATAACCGCTATGTTTTACTAACAACAGGAAACCCTTGCGTAGGGACATAATTTATTATGTCCGCACGCCGCGAAGAGGCGTATTATTCAGTAATATTGCCAATAACGTTCTTTCAGAACGTGCGGACATAATAAATTACACTGGTGTCCCAAGAAAAATTTAACAGTTGTAAAATGCTCTGTTTTATCTCACACGAAGTAACA
>CALUKU010000039.1 GCA_944321295.1 uncultured Prevotella sp. | reverse complement strand
GAGTTACTGACAAAAAGTTCTTCCTATTCAGAATCGCTAAGCTATACGGATATCCCCACTAAATTTCTACTGCGCCTATGTTAGTCGGCTTTTTGTTATAAAAAAGCATAATATTAGATGTGCCGCCGTGCGTAATCGGAGCATTTTTTGTAATTTTGTGCCCGTTGTTTCATCATATTTATAATAATGAGAAAATTAGCTTTTGCTTTCATTTTGATGCTTGCGGCCGTCATGGTTGTCAGCTGTAACGATACCGAAACATACGCCGAGCAGCGCGATCGTGAGAATTCGGCAATAAGCCAGTTCATCCGCGACTCTGCGATAACCGTCATAAACGAAGACCAGTTCAGGGAACAAGGCTACACGACCGACCTTGACGACAACCAGTACGTGCTGATGCAGAGCACCGGTGTGTACATGCAGATCGTGAGGGACGGCTGCGGCGAGAAGATTGCCGACGGCGAAACCGCCACCGTGCTCTGCCGTTTTACCGAGCGCAACCTGCTTACTGACTCTATTCAGCTTACCAACCAGATACAGGCTTTCTCTTCAATACCTGAGAAGATGAGCGTAAAAAACACCAGCGGCACGTTCACTGCGTCGTTTGATACGAACTCAAGCCTTATGTACACGTTCTATACCACGGCTTCGGTGCCTACTGGTTGGCTTGTGCCTTTTAATTATATTAAGGTGGGCAGGCAGACGTCGGCCGACGACGAGATTGCCAAGGTAAATCTGATTGTGCCAAGCACGCAGGGCCACGCTTATGCTTCATCGGGCGTTTATCCCTGTTTTTACACCATAACTTACGAACGAGGAAGATAAATCACGTCGGGAACTTTTCTTTTGGCGTTAAGCCGTCATGTCCATGCGCATGCGTGCCGTGGACGTGTCAGCTTAACTCTTGATTATTGGTTCTTGGCGGCAAATCAATAATTTCATTTACATATGACCCTTATAAAATCAATATCCGGTATCCGTGGAACCATTGGCGGACATACCGGCGACACGCTCAATCCGCTCGACATCGTTAAGTTTACGAGTGCCTACGCCATGTTCATACGCAAGCGTTGCGGCAGCCGTGGCTGCGGGAAGATTGTAGTCGGCCGTGACGCACGTATCTCGGGCGACATGGTGAGGAGCATTGTATGCGGCACGTTGACCGGATGCGGCTTTGACGTGATAGACATCGGTCTTGCGACGACGCCTACTACCGAGCTGGCCGTGCGCATGTCGGGGGCTGACGGAGGAATAATAATAACCGCAAGCCATAACCCCAGGCAGTGGAACGCCTTGAAACTACTCAACAACGAGGGCGAATTCCTTAATAAGGAAGACGGCAACAGCGTGCTTGACATTGCCGAGCGCGAGGATTTCAACTATGCGGATGTTGACGCCGTAGGCAAGTACACCGTCGACAATTCTTATAATCGTAAACACATCGAGGCCGTTTTGGCTCTTCCGCTTGTTGATGTTGAGGCCGTGAGGAAAGCCGGTTTCCGCGTTTGCGCCGACACTATTAACAGCGTTGGCGGCGTCATTCTGCCCGATTTGTTTAAGGAGCTGGGCGTTGACTATGAAATACTGAACGGTACGCCCGATGGCGACTTCGCCCACAATCCCGAGCCGCTTGAGAAAAATCTCGGTGGTATTATGGAGCGTATGCGCAGCGGCGGCTTCGATCTTGGCATTGTCGTAGACCCTGATGTAGACCGTCTGGCGTTTATTTGCGAGGATGGCCGCATGTTCGGCGAGGAGTACACGCTGGTTTCCGTGGCAGATTACGTGCTCAGCCATACGCCCGGCAATACGGTCAGCAACCTCAGCAGCACGCGCGCCCTGCGCGACGTTACGCAGCGTCACGGCGGCGAATATTCGGCCGCGGCAGTGGGAGAGGTGAACGTCACCACGAAGATGAAGGAGGTGAACGCCGTCATCGGCGGCGAAGGCAACGGCGGAGTGATTTATCCCGAGTGCCATTATGGCCGCGACGCGCTTGTCGGCATAGCCTTGTTCCTGTCGTCTTTGGCGCATAAGGGCTGCAAGGTGAGCGAACTGAGGGCGGAGTTGCCTGACTATTACATCGCCAAGAACCGCATCGGCCTTACGCCGACAACCGATATTGACGCCATTCTGGCTAAGGTGAAGGCTATGTATGCCGACCAGCAGGTTAACGATATTGACGGCGTGAAGATAGATTTTCCCGACAAGTGGGTGCATCTGCGCAAGTCGAACACCGAACCAATAATCCGTGTTTACAGCGAGGCTGCCACCATGGAGGCCGCCGACGCCCTCGGAAAGGAAATTATGCGCGTGGTTGAGGGCATGATGTAAATTTGATTAATTGGCATAAAGACTGATATACTTAAAAAGGGACAAACCGGAGTTTAACGTTTCGGCTTGTCCCTTTTTACGTATACCAGTTTTTATGTGTGTGCTGTGCGTCTTACCTTACGTTTATCATCTTATGCGTCTGCAGCGACAGGCGCCACTTCGGGTGGGCAAGACAGTAGTCTATGGCATCATTCAATATCCTTGCGTTAGCCTTGTTGTCGGCCACGTCGCACGGCTGAAGGCTGTATATGGAGGCCGTGTAGCGGTCGTATTGCGACATGTCCTGTTCCGACGAACGGAACACAACCTTCAGTTCGTCGATGCGCTTAAGCTTTACGGGTCGGTATTTAGGCGAGCACGTTATCCAGTCAACGTCGCACCCTTCGGGCAGTTCAGCCGTGCCGTTAGTTTCAATCTGGATGAACTTGCCGGCAGCGTGCAGGCGGTCGACGAGCGTCTGCGTCAGTTGCAGGGCCGGTTCGCCGCCGGTTATCACCACGTGTTCAGCCGGATATTTGCTTACCTCCCGCATGATGTCGTCTTCTGTCATTTCGGAGTATCGTTCGTGCTTGGTGTCGCAGAAGCTGCACTTAAGGTTGCACCCCGAGAACCTTATGAAGACGGCCGGCGTGCCGGTGAAGTGGCCTTCGCCCTGCAGCGAATAGAATATCTCGTTTATAAGCATACCGTTATGTCGTCTTCGTCTTTGATGTAAGTTACTTTGTTGTCGCGGCTTTCCTCAACGTCCACCCTGTAGCAATTGGCCACTTGTTCGCATATCCACCGCGCCAGGTTCTCGGCCGTAGGGTTGAAGGGCAGCAGTTCGTTGAAGTCGCCGTGGTCGAGGTAGCCGTGTATCTTGTCCTTAATGTGCTTGAAGTCGACTACCATGCCCTCGGCGTTAAGCTCCTTGGCCTTGCAGTGGACGGTCACAAGCCAGTTGTGGCCGTGTGTTTTGCGGCATTTGCTGTCGTAGGGGAGGTCGAGGCGGTGGCACCCGGCTATCTCCATTTGCTTTGTAACGTAATACATAATATATTGAATTTACACCTCGTGAAAACATGTTTTTTGCCTGTTGGGCAAGCCTTTCATGGTGCAAATTTAGCAAAAAATTTCCGTTTCATGAAGCGTTGGCCCGTCGTATCGCATTTTATGTCGCCATTTGGCGGCGTTACGGCTGTTAACGCACACGGCCGGATTGCCCGTAACGCCCGTATATACAAGGGTTTCGGGACATCGGCGCATTTCGGACAATCGTGCTTTAGTTTCTTGTTTCTTTACAAATTTAAGGCACAATTTATTGATTTTCAACGTGATATAAAATGTGAATTCGGCCTTAAAATGTTCAAAAATCGGATAAAAAGCTTGGCTGTTAGGCCTTTTTTTCATACCTTTGCAGCGGTAAAAAGATAAGGATAGTGAATCTTCGTTTGTTTTGAAAGCCACTATTCACGTTAGTTTTTAACTGGCATCCAGGCTCGGTTTGGCTTTTATTCCCACGCAAACCGCATGTCGCGGACATCATGTTACATCGTTTGTCCAGGTGCCATAAACAGGATTTTATGGAGAAAGTATTAAGAAGTGTCATTGTATTTCTATTCATCTTGACTACGCTGACCGGTGTGAACGCGAGAGGCAACAGCACCAAGGAAGCTGAGTTTAACTGGAACCGCGTGATGGACGCGATAATTCAGGTGGAGAGCGAGGGCAACCCCAAGGCCGTGAGCGGCAACTCGTGCGGGGCTATGCAGATAACTCCGATTTTGGTGAAAGAGTGCAACGACATTCTGAAAAAGCAGAAAAGCAAGAAACGATTTAAGCTGTCTGACCGCTTCAACGTGGCAAAGTCGAAAGAGATGTTTGTCTTGATACAGAAGCACCACAACCCGCAGAACAATGTGGAAAAGGCCATCCGCTCGTGGAACGGCGGCCCGAGATACAGCGTCAGGGGCACGCAGAAGTATTATAACAAGGTGATGAAGCTGCTAAGGTAAGACAGGCTTAACCATAACGGGCCGCCGTATGCAAGTGCATGCGGCGGCCTTTTTGTTTCCGCAGGCCTGCCGAGGCGTTTGCGCGTCGGATGGTTGGCTGAGCGGCGCATGTGTAAGCGTTTCGGTCAAATTGCTTACATTTTGTGTTTCCGTAAAGTTCTCAGAAGGCCTGCGGCGTGATTTTATGTGCTGTCGGGCGCAATTATGGCCTGTATATGAGTGCAAACGTAAGGCGTTGACGCTCAATTGCTTTGCGCTGTTTGCGGCGTAAGTGTGCAATGAACGTTGCCATTTAGTCGGCAAAAATGCATTAAAAAAGCACGCAAAGGCGGTCTTTTGCGTGCTTGATAGCTGTGTTTTCGGCTGCTGTTCGCTGCCTTTTACTGCGCGGAAAGCGGCCTTTTGCCTTGTGGAATGTGGCTTTTTGCGTGTTAGAAGGCTGCCGCTTGCCGTATTGGCGGCGCCGTTTGCCGCAAAGGTTGCTCTGGTTTGTTGGATTTAGCCGTCATTTTCTTGGTGACGTAATGTAAGCCCGTATTGGGCGTAATGCGCCAAAATGACATTTGCGCCATGGCGTGAAGCATGTTATACGAATATCTCCACGCCGAGGGCGAGCAGGGCGTAGCGGGCCAACTTGCCGATGGTTACGCTGACAACGGTCAGCGCGACGTTGGCGCGCATCAGTCCGAGCACGATGGTTATGCCTTCGCCGATGGCGGGCAGAAAGGCGAAAAAGCCCATCAGCGCTCCTCGTCCTGCCATGAAGCGCTGTGCCCGGTCAAGGTCTTTCTTCTTTACGTGCAGGTATTTCTCAATCCAGTCCATGCGCCCTAAGGTGCCTATCCAATAGTTGAACATGCTGCCGAGCGTGTTGCCGATTGTGCCGTAGACGACGAGCTGCCAAGGGTCTAAGCCGGCGGCCATGAGCGCCAGCATTACCACCTCGCTGCTCAGCGGGAATATGCTGCCGGCAAGGAACGCCGAGATGAACATTCCTATGTAGCCGTAGTCGGTCAGGAGGGTTATTAACGAGTCCATTGTTATTGAGGGTTATGGTCTTGGTGCGGCTGTTTCCGCCGGCATTTCGGCCTCTGGCTTATATGCCTGCGGGTCATATTGCGCCGCCGGTGAGGATGTTGAAAGCCGTTATGGCCAGCGCCGCTATGGCGAGCAGGCAGAATGTTATGTTTGTCAGCCTCGTGTTAGTCAGCGCTATGAAGTGGGCCGCCAGCGGCGAGGCGTTGATTATCTGTATGCCAGTGAGCATGGCTGCGTGCTGGGGTTGCAGGGCCATGAACACGATTGTGAACGCCGACATGCTTATCAGCATTTCGTATATCATGCGCGTGCGGATCTTGTCCTTGTAACTGTTGCGTAGGAAGTGTGCCGAACCTATTAGGGTGACGAGCAGCGTGAACGAGATTGTGGCTATTCCGCTTATGCTTATATCAGCCTGCCAGGCCGGCGGAGCAACCCATGCGTTTGCCGCGAAGTGCGTCATGATGTAGGCTGTGTTGCCCGTCATGGCGCAGTAGCCGCCGTAAAACCAATATGGCACCGTCAGGCCGATGAGCGCCGCCCAGAAGTTTCTGCCGCTGAAGGCCATGAGGTTCGTGCCGGCGAGTATTAACAATATGGGTACGAAGAACAGCGCTTGGACGAACACTACGCTCGCCACGCCGATGAACATGAAGGCGTAAAACACCTTGCCTTGCGCCCTTTTGTCCTGGTAGGCGCTGAAGAGCATGAGGTAGGCGCCGATGAAACATAACTGAACGAGCCATGCGTCGGCCGACGCTGATACGGGAGTCATGAAGGCAGCCGCGGCCATGGTGGAGAGCACAAGGAAGGTGCATGACACCATGCGGCTGTATATGCGTATCAGTGAGTTGCGGTTGTTAAGCTCAACCATGAGGTAAGCTGATACGGCAAAGAGCGCGAATTCGGCGTACAACCGCTGTTGCACCAAGCCGCAAGCCAGCCATGCCGCCAGCACGTAGACGGCGGTGACGGGCAGCGCAAAGCGGCTTTCGGCTATTCTGTTTTGTAATCGCTTCACTTTAATTCAATTCATAATGCATAATTCATAATGCATAATTCATGGCAGGTTGTCGCATTTCTGATAAGTTGTGCGCAGCCGATTATGAATTATGCATTATGAATTATGAATTGTCAAAGGTCTTTTCCTATGTCGCTGCGGAAGTATTTGTCGGTGAAATTAATCTTCTGTGCTTCCTCGAACGACTTTGCAAGGGCTTCGGCCTTATCCTTGCCGTATGAGCTTACGGCTATGACGCGGCCTCCGGCGGTGACAACCTGACCGTCCTTAAGCGCCGTTCCCGAGTGGAAGATAATGCTTCCGTCAACGTCGTCAATGCCTGTTATAGGGTAGCCTTTGGCGTATTTTTCGGGATAGCCGCCGCTAACGAGCATTACGCATACGGCCGAGCGTGGGTCAAACTCGATAGCGCGCTTGTCAAGGTCGCCCTCGGCAACACCCTCGAACAGGTCTACGATGTCGCTCTTCAGCCTTAACATGACGCTCTCCGTTTCGGGGTCGCCCATGCGGCAGTTGTATTCTATCACCATAGGGTCGCCGCCTACGTTTATAAGTCCGAAGAAGATGAAGCCCTTATAGTCTAATTTCTCTTCGGCAAGTCCGTCCACCGTGGGGCGGATTATGCGGTCCTCAACCTTCCGCATCCACTCTTCTGTGGCGAAAGGTACCGGCGAAACGCTGCCCATGCCGCCCGTGTTGAGGCCCGTATCGCCTTCGCCGATGCGCTTGTAGTCCTTCGCTTCGGGCAGTATCTTATAGTTTTTACCGTCAGTAAGAATGAACACGGAGCACTCAATGCCGCTCAGGAACTCTTCGATGACGACGTTTGCCGACGCGTTTCCGAACATTCCGCCGAGCATGTCCTTGAGTTCTTTCTTAGCTTCGTCGAGCGTAGGCACTATGAGCACGCCCTTTCCCGCGCACAGGCCGTCGGCCTTCAGCACGTAAGGCGGCTGCAGAGTTTCGAGGAAACGCAGTCCTTCGTCAAGCGTAGTGCCGTTGAACGTCTTGTATTTTGCCGTCGGGATGTTGTGGCGTTGCATGAATCCCTTGGCAAAGTCCTTCGAGCCTTCAAGCTGTGCGCCGAGCTTTGACGGACCGATTACTGGTATGCCGGCAGTGCGCGGGTCGGCTTTGAAGTCGTCGTAAATGCCTTTCACCAACGGATCTTCAGGACCTACTACCACCATGTCGATACCATTGGCCGCGGCGAAGTCCTTCAGGCGCTCGAAGTCGTCAGCCTTTATGTCTACATTCTCGCCGACGTTTGCCGTGCCGGCGTTGCCCGGTGCGATATACAGTTTGTCTACTTTCGGGCTTTGCGCTATTTTCCATGCCAAGGCGTGTTCGCGCCCTCCGCTTCCTAATAGTAATATTTTCATAATCCTTTATTGTTTTTTTATGGAGTTAAGGAGTAATGAAGTTAAGGATCTAAGACAATGGCCTTTAGCATTGACAACTGTCAGATGCAATATAAAAAACATTTGTCTTAACTCCTTAACTTCATTACTCCTTAACTCCTTTTTTATTAATTTACTTCAAATAGTCCTCAAAATACTGCGTAATCCTTTCGTGCAGGTGTACGCTTTGGTGTCCCATCATGTTGTGGCCTTCGCCGGGGTACACGTAGAAATCGGGTTGTGTGCCGATTTCGTTGCACTTCTTGATGAACGACAGGGCGTGCTGCGGAAGCACGGTGGGGTCGTTTGTGCCGATGATTATCTGCAGTTTGCCCTTCAGGTTCTTGGCCTTGTTGATAAGACTTGTTTCGGCGTAGCCTTCAGGGTTGGCTTGCGGCGTGTCCATGTAACGTTCGCCGTACATCACCTCGTACCACTTCCAGTCGATGACGGGGCCTCCCGCAACGCCCACCTTGAATACGTCTGGGTAAGTGGTCATGAGCGACATCGTCATGTATCCTCCGAAGCTCCATCCGTGTACGCCCATTCTTGTGGTGTCGACGTATGGCAATGACTTAAGGTATTCAACGCCCTTCATCTGGTCTTTCATCTCCTCAATGCCGAGATGGCGGAACGTTGCCTGCTCGAAGTCGCGTCCGCGGTCGAGCGAACCGCGGTTGTCAAGGATGAACAGCAGGTAGCCTTTCTGTGCCATGTAGGTTTCCCAGCCGCGGCTTGCGTAGAGCCATTTTGCCTCGACATTGCGTATGCCTGGGCCGCCGTATACGTAAACAACGGTAGGATATTTCTTCGTCGGGTCGAAATTGACGGGTTTCACCATGCGGTAATACAGGTCGGTTACGCCGTCGGCTGCCTTAATTGTTCCGCAGGAATATTCGGGCACGTTGAAGCCCGCCCACGGGTCGTCGGCCGTGAAGTAGCTTGTGGCTTTCTCTTTCTCAACGTCGATTATGTCAATGCGGCGTGGTACGTCAGGCTCGGAGTAATTGTCGAAGACGTATCTGCCTGAGGCTGACAGTATTGGATAACGGTGTCCGCCTGCGCCGCGCGTCGTGGCGTGCACTCCCTTGCCGTTGTCGAGCAGGGTGCGCTTGCCGGTTTCGATGTTTACTTTGTAGATGTTGTTCTGTATCGGACTGCTTTCCGTCGAAAGAATTAACACCTCTCCTGTCTTTGAGGTGAAGCCGATGAGGTCTAATACGACCCATTTGCCGCTTGTGATCTGCTTCAGTTGCTCGCCTTTCGTGTTGAAAAGGTAAAGATGGTTGTAGCCGTCTTTCTCGCTCTGAAGGATGAACTTGTCGGCGTCCCACGGCAGGAATGTTATCGGATTCATCGGATGCACGTACTTATCGTCGTGCTCCTTATAGAGTGTTGACAGCTTTTCGCCGGTAGCTGCGTCGTATTTCACAAGCTCCATGTCCGTCTGGTCGCGGTTAAGCTCTATCATATATACGGCTTCGCCTGCGGGGCTCCATGCCACGTTCGTAAAATAGCGGTCGGTCGGGTCGCCGGCTTTCAGGTATATGGTCTTGCCTGTTTTCAGGTCGTAAACTCCTACAGTGACTTTATGGCTTGTTTCTCCGGCCATGGGGTATTTGGTCGGAACTTCCGTCGCAATGCGTGTGTCAATGTTTACGAGGGGGTAGTCGGTCACCATGCTTTGGTCCATTCGGTAGAAGGCGAGCTTCATGCCGTCGGGGCTCCAGAACGTACCTTTGAATATGCCGAACTCGTCGCGGTGTACGCTTTGTCCGTAAACAATGTCGTGGCTGCCGTCGGTAGTCAACTGGCGGGTCTTTCCTTCAGCGTCGGTTACGTATAGGTTGTCGTCTTTGACGAAGGCTACCGCACGCGATTTCGCGTTCCAGTCGGCGAACGTTTCGCCTTCTGTGCTTTGCTTCCATACGGTTTTCTTTGCCTTAAAGTCCACCAGCTGTCGTTCGCCTTTCCTGTTTATAAGAGCTAAAGACTTGCCGGGGTAGGGGAAGGTGGCTGACAGCAAGTGGCGTATAGGGTTGCTGCCGTCCTTTGCCCCGACGCATGCGTTGGCGTCGTCGAGCGTAAACAGAAGCTTCTCCTTGCCTGTTTTCTTGTCAACGATGTAACATTCTTCCACATCACGGCGCACAAGCTGGTCGCCCCACCACGTGAGGCTCTTGTTTTTCGGCTGCATGTTGTGATAGTTGTTGCCGCCGAAGTTAAGGTCTTCGAGTGTGAACTCGCGTTGCTGTGCGTTAACTGTTGTCATTGAAAACATTGTTAATAACGCCATGACGCATAGTCTGGCGTTGCTGATGAAGCGGTGCGTGCGTTTAGTTGTCATAGCGTCTGTTCTTTTTATTGAAATCACCTCTGTCCCTGTTGCCTTTGAAGTCGCGTCCGCCACGACGGTCGAAACGGTCGCCGTTGTCGTCAAATCCTCGTCCGCCACGCTCGTTGCGGCCCTTGCGGTCGCGGTCGTTCCTGCGGCGGTCGCGGTCGTTCGTTCCGCGCTCCTTGAAGTCTATTTTGTGGAACTTGAACGTGCGTATGTCGCCTTCCTCGTTCTCGTCCTCTTCCATCATGCGCTTTTTGAACTCACGGTTCTGCTTGAAGCGGTGCTTTTCAGACATGGCTTTCTTCTCCTCGTCGGTCTTCAGGATGTTTCCTGCGCCGCGGAAGTCGCTCAGCCTTCCCTCGAATATCTGGTACTTACGGAACTCACATTCGAGCGAACCGTTATAAAGCGGTATCTTGATTGACGGCTTGAGGCCTATTTGGTCGAAACATTCCTCGCGGTAGCTGAGCACCCATGCGTCGTTGTCCTTAAACTGGTGCTTGAGCACTTCGCCTATCATTCGGTATGTGCCGAGCAGGTCGGGGGTTGATATGCGTTCGCCGTAAGGAGGGTTGGTCACCATTATCGACTTCTCCGTAGGCTGCTTGAAGTCCTTAAAGTCGGCCATCGTCACGGTGATGTCTTTGGTCAGTCCTGCAGCCCTGACGTTCAGGTTTGCTTTCTGTACGGCGTTCGGGTCGATGTCGTAACCGTAGATGTGATGCGTGAACTCACGCTCCTGCGAGTCGTCGTTGTAAATTCTGTCGAACAGGTCGGCGTCGAAGTCGGGCCATTTCTCGAACGCGTAGCTTTTGCGGAACACGCCGGGCGCCATGTTGCGGGCTATGAGCGCGGCCTCAATCAGCAGCGTGCCCGAACCGCACATGGGGTCGATGAAATCAGTGTCGCCCTTCCATCCCGTCATGAGAATCATGCCGGCGGCAAGCACTTCGTTGAGCGGGGCCTCTACGGACTCCTGCCTGTAGCCGCGCCGGTGCAGGCTTTCGCCGCTTGAGTCGAGCGAGAGTGTGCAGCGGTCCTCGGCTATGTGCATGTTGAGGCGTATGTCGGGATTGGCTACTGATATGTTGGGGCGTTGGCCTGTCTTCTCGCGGAACTGGTCAACGATGGCGTCTTTTACCTTATAAGACACGAACTTGGAGTGGCGGAACTCGTCTGAGAACACCACGGAGTCGACGGCGAAGCTCTTTTTCAGGTCGAGGTATTGGCTCCAGTCAATTTTCTTGACTTCGTTGTACACGTCGTCGGCCGACTGCGCCTTGAAGTGCTTGATGGGCTTTATCACCCTTATGGCGGTGTGCAGGCTGAAGTTCGCGCGGTACATCATTTCCTTGTCGCCCGTGAACGACACCATCCTGCGGCCTATTTGCACGTTGTTTGCTCCCAGTTGTGTAAGCTCTTGTGCCAAAACGGGCTCCAGGCCCATGAATGTTTTGGCGATGAGTTCGAATTCTTGTTCCATTAATTTATATTACGGTTTTGTGGTTTTTTAGGTTGTTGTATTTTTCTTGCGGACTTATTGTTTAGCTACTTTCTTCGACATTGGTTCCATGTCGTCGGTCACCCAGATGTTTGCGCCTACTACGCATCCCTTGCCTATCGTCACGCGTCCGAGGATGGTGGCGTTTGAATATACGATGACGTCGTCTTCGAGTATCGGGTGGCGCGGTATGCCCTTGATGGGGTTGCCGTTGTCGTCGAGCGGAAAACTCTTTGCGCCCAACGTTACGCCTTGGTACAGCTTTACGTTGTTGCCGATGATGCACGTCGCGCCTATCACTACGCCCGTGCCGTGGTCGATGGTGAAGTGGTGGCCTATTCGGGCGGCGGGGTGTATGTCTATGCCCGTTTCCGAATGGGCCATCTCGGTTATTATGCGCGGAATGAGCGGCACGCCGAGCTTCACCAGCTCGTGGGCTATGCGGTAGTTGACGAGAGCCTTGATTACGGGATAACATGATATTATCTCCGCCTTGCTTTCCGCGGCCGGGTCGCCGTTGTAGGCGGCTTCAACGTCGGTTGCCAGTATTTCCCTTATCCACGGCAGGCGCTCAACCAGTTTGGTCGCCATTTCCTCGGCCTGCGGCCTGCGGTAGAGTGGTATGTCGTTTTCGTTTGTGCGCTCGGTGTCCATGAAGCACAATCCGGCCAGAATCTGGTCGGTAAGGAGTTTGTGCATCTTCTCCGTGTTTACGCCAATGTGGTATTTCAGGGTTCTTATGTTTACCGTCGACTTGCCGTAGAAGCCGGGAAACAATATTGAGCGTGCAAGTTCGATTATTTCCTTGAGAACTGTTCCCGATGGTAGCGGGTCGCCGTCGCGGTGTTGGTGGAACAATTCCTTCAATGACTCGCGTTGAGACAACTTTTCTATTGTCCGTGTAAGAATAAGCGTTAAGTTGTCGGTACTCATTCAGTTTGTATCAATAATTGTCTGCAAAAATAATCGTTTTATCTTTAAGAGCCAAATTTTTCGGCTTTTATTCGGCGTGTTTAAGGTTTTAGGAATATATTGCTTATCTTTGCCAAAGCTAAGCTGCACTCGGGAAACATGTAACAGGTTCGCTTCCCGCTCGTTTGCAGGTAAATTAAGGTAAATGGATTTTATTCAGAGTATAATCGACGGTAATGGTTTTCCCGTGCTTACGGCTTTCCTGTTAGGACTGGTCGTAGCGTTGCATCCGTGCCCGTTGGCCACTAACATTGCGGCGATGGGCTATTTGGCTAAAGACGCCCACGTTAAGCGCCGCGTGTTCGTCATGGGCCTGTCTTATACGTTAGGCCGCATATTGGCTTATTCGGTTTTAGGAGCGGTGCTGATAGCCGTGTTCAGGGGCAGCGGCGGCATGGAGACCGTAGGCCGCTGGTTCGGCGAGTGGGGCGAGAGGGTGCTTTCGCCCGTATTGATTGTCATCGGCCTGTATTTTATCTTAGGCCGTTTTATCCATAAGCACGAGCATTGCCCTGACGTTTCAGGGCGCAGCCGTCGCTTCGGCGGCTTCTGGGGCAGCATGCTGTTGGGCGTACTTCTGGCGTTGTCGTTCTGTCCCGAGAGCGCCATCGTTTATTTCGGCATGCTCATGCCATTGTCGCTTCATTCTCATTGGGGTTACCTTCTGCCGGTTGTCTTTTCGGTCGCCACGTCTATACCGGCCGTGCTGCTTGCATGGGGCTTGGCTTACGGTATAAGCGGAACGTCGGCCATCAGAAACAAGATGCACGCAGCGCATAAGTGGATTGACACTATTGTAGGCTTGCTGTTCATCGGCGCCGGCGTGTTCTGCATGTTTAATTAACGTGAATTCGGTATAAACTTTTATGCCTAAAATACAAGCGAGTACCCTTGGGTAGGGACATAATCTATTATGTCCGCACGCTCTGAAAGGGCGTATGGGTGTCAATGTCAATAAAATACGTTTCTGCGAAACGTGCGGACATAATAAATTATGTCCCTGCACGAGGATGTTTCCTTATGTCAAGCTTACATGTAATTAAAAAATTACGGGACACACTTGCGTTTGCAATAAAGCGCTTTTTACGATGTAAAACGTGACCTTTCTCAATGTGAAAGGCGGCAAACGGTCATGCGGAAAGCGGCATATTGCAAACTGAAATAATTTTAGTTGAAGTTTATAATGTCACAATGTCACGATGCGGCGTAAGGTCTTGAAGACCACGTCGTTACGTGTTGACATTACGGCGCGTGCCACATTCACGATCGTCACGCCATGCGGCTTGTGACGGTGGTGAAGGTGGTATAGGACATAATGTCACGGCTTAAATCGTTGATAATCAGCTGTATGCCTGCGGATGTGACATTGCGATATTAAATCCGCAGGCATTTATATAAAAGCTTTGTCTGTTTTCCGATAAAGCTTTTCCCTTAATTCTTAACTCTTAATTTTTAATTCTTATCAAACCTTACTTCAACGAACTCGAAGCCCATGGCCTTGAACATTTGGAAAAACTGCTTCATGGCATTGTCCTCTGCGCTGCTGATGTTTTCTTTCGTCAGGCAGCGCTGCTTCATCTTTTCCTTGGCGCGGTGGTACATGTCGTCGCGGGCCTTGTCGCTCCATGAGCCCGACTCGAAGAACGACTGCGTCTTGGCCTCGTCGATGAAGTCCTCGTCGAGCAGCTTGATGGGCGGCAGCGTCACCCTCAGCGTGTCGCCGTCGGTCGTCAGCCAGTCGTCTTTCGATTCGGTCAGGTCAATGCCGAGGCGCAGCGTGCCGGTGTAGATGCGTATCAGCTCGTCGTCCTTGAATAGCCTTTTGCGCGTCGTGTCAACCATTTCTTCGTCCTCAATCGACAAGAATTCCCATTCGCCTATTTCCTTCATCTCCTTAACCTGTGTCGGCGTCAGGTTGATTTTGTCGTCTACGTGTACGGTCATGCTGTCGTTGCGGCACGACCTGACGAAATAGGCCGCGGCGATGACGGCCAGCAGCAGTATGGTGATGGCGGCGTAAAGCTTCAGCCGGCTTATGCCGGCGAACAATCTTGCCGGCAGGCTGCGTTTCCTCTTGCCGTAGTTCTTATCGTTTTCCATTTTCGATGGTTCTGTTGTCAAGTATCAGTGGCAGGTCTTCGGTGGTGAAGTTCTTGCGGAACGTTATGGTGATGTTCTCCTCCTTGTATCCCAGCCTTGTCAGCATGGGCACCAAGGCGTGCGTCGCGCTTTCCTTCGCCATTTCGATTATGCCGAGTTGCGGTATGCTTTTTATTATGGCCTCGCGTCCTTGCCGCTCGTAGCCGCTCATCTCTGCGTCGGTGAAGTTTGAGCGAATCAGCGACACGTGCTTCTTAATCTCGTCGTGCCCGATGCGGCTTGACGTCAGTTCCACCTTAGGGTCGGGCAGTATTATCTCCACCCTGTCGCCGTTGACGGAGATGTTCTTTTCAGAGAATCCGTCGAAGTCGATGTATGCCTTCAGCTTGGCGTCGATGGGTATGGCAATCTTGCGCGACGACATGGGCACGGGTATGTTGAACTTGTTGTTGAATAGCGAGCCTTTAAGCTCCACCTTGTCGTCGTGCGTCACTATCTTGTGTATCTTGTATTCGGCTGTGTACAGCTTGGAGCATTTCCTTATCTGCATCACCATGACGGGTACGCTGTCGGCCGGCTTCTCGGTTTTTGAAGCCTTGCCGCCGTCAGTGCATGCAGTAAGGGCAAGCACGCATGCGATGATGTAAAGTGACAGTTTCTTCATATGTTGTACAAATTTAGTGAAAAAAGGATTACATTCAAAATAAAACGGAAGTGAAACGGCCTTTTGTTTTGCTTTTTAATTAATTTATACTAATTTTGCGCCCGTAAACGAAAAACGACGAAATGAAATCATTACAAGTATTGTTCATCGCCGCCGTGGCTGCCGTTGCCTTTTCGGCTTGCGGCGAGAAGAAGTCTACGGGCGACATAATCGCCAAGAAGCAAGTAGAGAAAGCTCCCTCGGGACCCGTAAAGATGCAGGACTCCAGGTTTATGGAGGAAGTGAAGGTGAAAGGCCAGAGTTGTTACGTCAACATCGTGCGCCGTGCCGACATGTCGCTTCCGATGGTTCCGGGCGACGACGGCGGTAAATATTACGACAACGTGATTGACGTTACGATAGAAACGCACAAGGACGACGGAACGGCCTACGAATCGAAGCCGCTGTTCCAAAAGACGTTCACCAAGCAGGATTTTGCGTCGCATGTCAACGCGAAGTATCTTGAGAAGAGCGCCTTGCTCGGCATAGTGTTCGACCGTGTTGACGGCGACAACATAATCTTCGCGGCGAGCGTGGGCGAGCCCGATGTGCTCAGCGACGAGTATGTGCCTCTGCTTATCACCATCTCGCATACTGGTAATATGACCATTACGAAAGACACGAGGCTCGACAGCGACGTGGAGAATAATTAAAAGTGAAGAGTGAAAAACTAAAAGTGAAAAATCCATTTGCTCACATCTTAATAGTAGATAAAGGCAAATGGATTTTTCACTTTTCGTTTTCCACTTTTCACTTAATTCCGTTTTTCTCTGTATTCCTGTGGCGTCTGGCCGGTGGCGTGCTTGAAGAACTTGCAGAAGAAGCTTACGTTGGGAAAGTTGAGGGCGTAAGCCACCTCGGCCACCTGCATGCTGCTGTATCTTAACATCACTTTTGCGTTAGTCACAACGGCGCGGTCAATCCATTCTTTTGCCGTTATTCCGCTTACCTGTTTTATGATTGTGCTGAGATAACGGGGCGTCACGCACATGTTGTCGGCATAGAATTGTAGTTTGCGTTCGTGCTTTGAGTGTAGGTTGACAAGGCGTATGAAGGTGTTGAACAGCTCCTTGCCGCGCGACGTTTCGGGCTGTGCCGTGTCAGCTTCAATGTCTTTCAGGTAGCTGTAATAATGTATCACGGCGTGTATCAGGCCGTTAAGCGTTGCGTCGGGGAAACGTTCTTTGTTAATCAAATCCCATATCGTGCTGAATATCTGCCTGATGGTTGCGGAGTCTTCATCGTCCGGGTGTACCGTGAAAAACGTCGCGTTGCCGCTGCACCAGGTCGGCATTGCCTTGCCCATGGCCGCCTTCAGTCGTTCGTCGCTTATCATTATGCCGCGCAGGTCGAAGTCTTCGCTCATGCCGTTGATTTGCAATATGCTGCCGGCCGATATGAAGGGGAACGTCCCTGCGCTGTATTCGCGCTCTATGAGGTTCACCATCAGCCTTATGCTGCCGCTTTTAACGAAGCCCATGCGGCAGTCTTCCATTATGTAGGGCGTGTCGGTTTGCAGGATCTTTTGCAACGTCTTGCCGTCCCTACCGAGCATTGCAATGTCCTTGCCGATGAACTTTATCGGTGCGTCGGCCGACTTTATGCCGCTCAACATCGACTTCAATTCATGGAAAGAGAAACGTTCAGGAGATCTGTTCTTCATGTCCTTTTTATCTGATTGTTACGATGCAAAAATACGAAAATAGCACTTATCGACAATGTTTTACCATGAAAACCGCATTGCTTGAAAACATATTTGTACAAAAAGAACATTTAATGACTGTATAAGATAACGCTGTGGATTGGTTGACGCCTTACCTTTGCAAACTAAACGATAAACATCCGATTAGTATGAAGAACTATTTTGTTTGCATATTGATGTTCTTTTGCGCAGGCACAGGCCATGCACAGGTCACTTTGGAGCAGTGTAAGGCTTGGGCGAGGGATAATTATCCCGTAATAAAGCAGTACGACCTGGTGGAGCAGAGCCGCCGCTTCACCGTGGCGAACGCCGCGAAGGCGTGGCTGCCGCAGGTTAGCGTGAGCGGCACGGCTTCTTACCAAAGCGACGTTACGACTATTCCCATCACCCTGCCGGGCGTTGACATACCGACGTTAAGCAAAGACCAGTATGATGTTAACATAACCGTCAGCCAACAGGTGTACGACGGCGGAGCCGTGGCCTCTGCCAAACGCTTGGCCGAGGCGCAAGGCGACGTAGGGCGGGAGCAGGTCAGCGTGGCGATGTATGATGTCAACCGGCGC
>CALUKU010000038.1 GCA_944321295.1 uncultured Prevotella sp. | reverse complement strand
CCAACGACCCCGAGATTACAAATCACGTGCTCTGGCCAACTGAGCTAAAGAGGCAAGCAAAGCAGCCGTCAGGCGCTCGTTTGTAAGGACGTGTCCTAAAACGGCTGCAAAGATAGGCATAATTTTTAAACCTCCAAAATTTTTCGCGCTTTTTTTTAGTTATTACGCAGTTTTTCCTTGAATTTCACCAATTGCACCTTCATTGAGTCGACGCAAAGGTCAATTCCTTCCTCAAAAGTGTCGCACACTTTTTCAACGTAAAGGCGCGAGCCGGGAACCATCACCGTAAGGCTGGTTTCCTTATTTAAGGCCGTAGCCGGCTTCACCACTTTCAGCGAAACCTCGACGGTCTGGATATCTTCGTAAGACTTTTCAAGCTTAGACACTTTCTTCTCGACGAACGCTTTGAGCTGTTCGGTTGCGTCAAAGTTAATTGACTGAATTCTAATTTCCATAGTTACCTCCTGTTGTTTTTTAAAGGTTAATTAAAGGTTTTGGCGGAAGTGCGGTGCCATCCGCCGCTATTACACTCACGTCGGGCGGCCTTTGCCGGCCGCCTCAAGCCCTCGGATGGGCTGACTCATACACTTTTTTCAGCTGCTCGAACGTAGTATGGGTGTACATCTCCGTCGTCGTCAGCTTGCTGTGCCCCAGCAGCTTCTTCACGCTCTCCAGCCCGGCGCCGTTGTTCAGCATGGCCGTGGCGAAGGTGTGCCGCAGCACGTGCGGGCTGAGCTTCTTCAGCGTGCAGACGCGCGAAAGGTTGCCCTTAACGTCGCTCCTCACCTGCCAGTAAGTAAGTCTTTCGCCCTTATCCGACAGGAACAAGGCCGGCGACTGCCTCACGACCGCCTCGTCGCGCTTGCGCATATAGGCCTCCAACGCGCAGCGCAACTCGTCGCCGAACGGCACCATGCGCTGCTTGCCGCCCTTGCCGTTCACCTTGATGCGGCAGGCCGAGAAGTCTACGGCCGCGTCGTCAAGGGCGGTCAGCTCGGCCGTGCGCACGCCGGTTTCATATATCATTAATATAATAGTACGTGCGCGCACGTCGGCATACCGCTCCAAGTTCCACATGCTTTCGTCAAGCAGGGCGTCCATATCGGCCTCCCTGACGAACTGGGGCAGAGGCTTGTCCTTCTTCGGGCCTTTCACGCCGTGGGCGGGATCGGCCTCAACGAGCCCTCGCGACAGGGCAAAACGATAAAAGGAACGCACCGCGCTCAACCTCCTGTTGATTGAAGTCGCAATGTTTCCTTTATCCATCATGCTCCCCATCCAGTCACGGATGACGTCAGAGTCTATATTCTCCCAAGTAAGCCCGGCGTCAAGCCCCGTGAAAAACGTTTCGAATTCACGTAGGTCGTCGCCGTATTCCTCAATCGTCCTCGACGAATAATTACGTTCGGACTCAAGGTAGTCCAAAAACTCTTTTATCTCCATAACCCGTTGTTCGCAAAGGATATTCGGCAACGAAATTACGAAAATAAAACCGAACCACCAAATTTCAGAGGATATTTTTATTCCTCTGCAGCCTTGAGCTTCTGTACGTAAATGGCGCGCTGCATCTTAAGCCTCTTGAGGACAGACGGCTTGTCGTACTGCTGACGGGCACGAAGCTCCTTAACTACGCCTGTCTTCTCGAATTTCCTCTTAAACTTCTTCAAAGCTCTTTCGATGTTCTCGCCATCTTTAACTGGTACAATAATCATGTTTTGTCTTTAAATTTTTATATGTTAAACTTATTTTTAATATCTATGCTTTTATTAGCGGCTGCAAAGTTACATCTAATTTTCGTATCTTCCAAAAAATCAGGTGTTTTTTATCCTTATCGTGCATAAAATATTCAATCCGACGGCATTCCGCCCGCCGCGAAGGTCACGAGTGCCTCGGCCTTACGCGCTTAAGCAGCACGGTCATGCTCTCCTGTATGCCGCGGTTGAGTATCACCAGCACGACGGCCGCCAGGATGAGCGCTATGCCGACGGCCTCGCTAACGGTAAACGCCTCGCCGAACACCACGGCGCCTATGCACACGGCCGTCACCGGCTCGAGCGCCCCGAGTATCGACGTCAGCGTGCCGCCGATGCAGCGCACGGCCACGAGCAGCGTTATGTTAGATATAACCGTAGGCGCAACGGCCAACAGCACGACGTTTACGGCCGACACGGCGTCGGGCAAGGGCTGCACGCCGTCGCCAAAGGCGTTCTTGACGGCGAAGATGAGCGTCGTGAACACGAACACGTAGAACGCAAGCTTGCGGCTGTGCATGTCCCTCACGCGCGACTTGTTCACGGCCACTATGTAACTGGCATAGCCAACGGCCGACAGCAGCACGATGACAAGCCCGACGGCGCTCAGCTTCAGTCCCGTGCCCTGCAGCGACAGCCTCGCCACGCCGCCTATGGCCAGCACAACGGCCAGCCACGTCACCCACGACGTCTTCTCCCTGAAGACGGAGAGCATTATCAGCGTAACGAACACGGGGTAAGTGAAATGTATCGTCGTGGCGACGCCCGCCCCCATCATCTCATATCCGTAAAGCAGGAACAGCGACGAGGCCGTGTAGAACACGGCCAACAGCACCACCATCGGCAGGTTGCGCCGGCTGACGGCGAACGACTCGCGCTTGGCCAACATCATCAGTCCCAGCGCCGCCGACGCCACCAGGAAGCGGTAAAACAGGATTGAGTCCGACGCCATGCCCTTGCGCATCAGCGGCAGGGTGAACAGCGGTATCAGCCCGAACGTCACCGACGTGGCTATGCCGCAAACGAAACCTTTTGTCTTCAAGCCCATATCTAAAAACGTCTTTTAAAATTTAAGGCCTGCAAAAGTACGGAATTTTAACGAATTAGCAACGAAAAGCCGAATATATTTTCAACCGCCAAAGCATGCGTAACGACAACCTTGGTCCCATACCGCATCAGCACGGAATGATTCATATTATTCCCTATACGTGAATTCAGCATAAAGAAACATCCTCTTTCAAGTGAGGCTCTCGCCAATCAGTCATCCCGTGCTTGAAGAGTGATCCAAGCGTATCCAGCCACGTTGGCGATTAGAGGGCGTTTTCATCTGGTTCCCGTGTCAAGCACGGGATGACTGATTAGCGAGAGCCTCATTGGGAAGAGGATGTTAGCTTCGGTTACAATCAGAATGGCATAAAATAAATTTCCGAACGAACGCAAGAGAACCAGTTCTTATCATACATCCGAACAGCGAATGAGCCTCCGAAACTCACAACCATGACACCTTAAAAGCATATAAAAACACACATCACAACCTTGTCAAGACAAAGAGGACATATCATTGACGCAAGGCATTGTGCTACAACACGTTACAAAACACGGCAAAACGGCGTGCAAAAGGTAACCTTTCAGGCGGTAAAAGGCGGCCTTTCGCAACGTAAAATGTCGCGTATTGGGTTCATCCGCAAATCTGTTGGATAAAGATGTTGGCATCGTCCAAACATATCCTCTTGATTTACAAGCACACCCTCTTCCAAGTGAGGCGCTCACATATCCCGTCATCCCAAACTTCGGATGACCCCCAAAAAAGACGAGCAGGCAAGGCTTATCTCCTTGTCTGCTCATTTGCTTGTCTGCTCGTCACTATAAACTCGTCTGCTTGTCAACTTGTTACTTGTCTGCTATTTAACTTGCCTGCTATCAAATTCCGGCGCAAGCCTCGGCAAGCCAGGCGCGGTCGCCGCCGTCGAGAAGGGGCGACAGGCGTTCGTAAACGGTGCGGTGGTAAGAGTTAAGCCAGTCTTTCTCGTCAACCGTAAGCATGTCGGTGATTATCGGTGCGGTGTCAATCGGGCAAAGCGTGAGCGGCTCGAAAGCGAGAAAGCGGCCGAACATCGTTTCCTTATAAGGCACTATGAGCAAGGTGTTCTCAGTGCGCACGCCGAACAGCCCCGGCATGTATATGCCCGGTTCGTCGGTCACGGTCATGCCTTCGACGAGTGGCGCCGGCCTGTATTCCATACGAATTTGGTGCGGTCCTTCGTGCACGCTGAGATAAGAGCCCACGCCGTGGCCCGTGCCGTGCATGTAGTTAAGTCCGTAGCGCCAAAGGTCGCGGCGGGCAATGGCGTCGATCTGCGTGCCCGAAGCCGAACGGGGAAACTTGCACATCTCAAGCTGGATGTGGCTCTTAAGCACGAGGGTGTAGACGAGGCGCTGCTCGTCGGTGACGGGGCCGAGGGCTATTGTGCGCGTGATGTCGGTCGTTCCGTCAAGATATTGCCCGCCCGAGTCAATCAGGATGAAGCCCTCGGGACGCAGGAGGGCGTCCGTCTGCGGCGTGGCCTCATAATGAACGATGGCCCCGTGCTCCTGATATGCCGCAATGGTGTCGAACGACGGGCCGCGGTAAAGCCTCTGCTCTGAGCGCAGCTCCTCAAGCTTCGCGCCGACGCTCATCTCCGTCTGTCCGCCGGCCTCAACGGCAGAGCGCAGCCAGCGCAGGAATTTCACCATGGCGACGCCGTCGCGCAGCATGGCGCGACGGAAGCCTTCTATCTCCACGTCGTTCTTGACGGCCTTCAGCCTGGGTATGGGCGACGGCGCCACCACCTTCCGGCATGAGGGTATATTATATAATGTGTAATTTATCTCGCCGTCGTCCATCAGGATGTTATACTCGCCATAACGCGCGAGAGCCTTGCGCACGTCGGCATACTCGGCAACATCCACTCCTTCGCCTGCCAGATAGTCCTCAACCTCGGGCGTCAGCTTGCGGCCGTCTATGAACAGCGTTGCACGCCGAGGCTCAATCAGCAGGTAAGCAACGAACACGGGATTACAGTGCACGTCGGTGCCGCGCAGGTTGAGCGTCCACGCAATGTCGTCGAGCGCGGCCGCCAACATGCCGCAGGCGTGCCGCTCTTTCAGCTTCCGGCGTATGCGCTCCAGCTTGCCGCGGCACGACTCGCCGGCATATTCAAGCGGGTGAACCGCGACCTTATCCTGCGGCACCGGCGGGCGATCGGTCCATATCACGTCAAGCGGATCAAAGTTGGTGCGCACCGTTATGCCGCCCTCGGCGCGCAGTTCACGTATCACGCGCTCCACCATAGCGGCGGAGTTAACCATGCCGTCAATGCCCACCGTTGGACTTGCCACGGCAGACAGCTTCATGCCGAGCCACTTGGTGACTGACGGCGTGCCCTCCACCCGCTCCTTCATCAAGGTGAACCCCGTGCCGCGAAGCTGCTCGGCCGCGGCTATGAAATAGCGCGAGTCAGTCCAAAGGGCAGCGTCGTCCATCGTCACCACGGCCGTTCCGGCGGAACCGTCGAAGCCGCTTATCCACTTGCGGCCCTCCCAATGGGCCGGCACATACTCGCCGTTATGTGGGTCGGTGCTCGGAAAGATGAAGGCGTCGATACTCTCACGGCGCATCACCTCGCGCAGACGGTCTATCCTGCTGCAAATAATTTTATTCATGTCATTCATAAAGCTGTCAGGCCTTAAAGCCGCATGGCCATACAGGCCATTATAATTCTTCACTATTATAAGATTAGCCTGCCATACGGTTGGTTCTGTAAGACAGACATTACAAAGATACACCTTTTTAATTTTAATAACAAACTAAAATACGAATAAACACCGCATATCCATCTTTTTTATTAACTTTGCACAGAGTTAAGGGTAACGCCGACAAGCGACCAATCGGCAAGCAGCCTCGCAAATCGGCCCGCACGGCGGGCGCGGGCAAGCTTCCGCCTGTCAGCATGCAAGCCTTTTACCAATTTGCGGAAAAACGAATGTCTTATCATAAAAAACAAAATCTGTATTATGGAATTTTTGACTAACGAGAAACTCACAATCGTCGGCGCAGCCGGAATGATTGGTTCAAACATGGTTCAGACAGCTCTTACGATGCGTCTGACTAACGACATCTGCCTCTATGACGTGTTCTCACCCGAAGGCGTTGCAGAGGAAATGCGCCAGAGCGGCTTCGGCGACGTGAAGATCACCGCCACAACCGACGCTAAAGAGGCGTTCACCAACGCAAAATACATCATCTCTTCAGGCGGCGCTCCCCGTAAGGCAGGCATGACCCGTGAAGACCTTTTGAAAGGAAACTGCGAGATCGCAGAAGGCCTTGGCAAGAACATCAAGGAGTATTGCCCCGACGTTAAGCACGTTGTCATCATCTTCAACCCGGCCGACCTGACGGGTCTGGTAACCCTGCTGTACTCAGGCTTGAAGCCTTCACAGGTTACTACGCTCGCAGCTCTCGACTCTACACGTCTGCAGAGCGCGCTGGCAAAGAAGTTCAACGTAATGCAGAGCGAGGTTAAGGGTTGCGCCACATACGGCGGCCACGGCGAGCAGATGGCCGTGTTCGGCTCTCACGTTACAATCGACGGCCGTAAACTGACCGACATCATCGGCACAGCCGAGTTCCCCGAGGCTGAATGGGAGCAGATGAAGAAGGACGTAACGCAGGGCGGTGCCAAGATTATCGAGCTGCGCGGACGCTCTTCTTTCCAGAGCCCGGCTTACCTGTCAGTTGAGATGATTCGCTCAGTGATGGGCGGCGAGGCGTTCAAGTATCCTGTAGGAACATACGTTTCAACAGACAAGTACAACCACATCATGATGGCAATGAACACCACTCTCGACACAACGGGCGCACACTACACCGTACCCGAGGGCACAGCTGAGGAGAACGCCAAGCTTGACGCAAGCTACGAGCACCTCTGCAAGATGCGCGACGAGCTGGTTACGCTGAACATCGTACCCGAAATCTCTAAGTGGAACGAAATCAACCCGAACCTGTAATTACATTCTTTTCATAAGCAAAGGGGTGCGCCTTCAACGGGGCGCACCCCTTTTTGTTTTCCCAAACACGGCCTTTGGTACTGCTAAAGGCGGCGAACAAGACGGCAAAAGGCGGTTAACAGCAAAGCGAAAGACGGCCTTTCGCTTTACGCACAAAGGATATCTTAATCAAAATCGGTCGTCAGACTTCATACATGTACACGTAATCCGTCTGATATCTGACAACCGATTTGGGTTAAACAAGACATCTTTCACCCCGCAACCCGCTGACAGCCAGCGTGCTTCATTGCATGGTGAAAGATGAAAGATGTTTGCGTAAAAAAGACGTTACTGCGCCCGGTTTATGCGTTCCTTTATCTTAAGCCACCCGTGCGTGCCCGAAAGGCAGCAGCGGTCAATCGTGGCGTACATCTCGGGAAAGCGGCTGGCAGGAATGACGAAACCCACTTCGTCGGCGCCGATGTGTGGCCGCACTGACGGGTCGAGCAGCGCGATGAACGTGCGTCGGCCGCCGAGGCGGTTCTCCTTGACGGCCTGTGACACTACCGACGAGCAGCCCGAGCCGAAGATGCACGACACGGCGTCGTCTGAATTATTGTCATAGCAAGCCCAAGCGGCAAGACCCGACAGCACATCGGGCGTGGCGAAGAAGAGCAGTCCCTCTGCCTTTTCAAGGCTGTCAACCTTGTCTATGCGCACGAAATTAAGATACTTGCCGGCCATAGGACGGATGTCAAGGCGCTTGATGGTATCCAGCACGTCGGCGGGAGTGGCCTTGTAACGCTCCTTCTCGGAAACGAAAGCGGGCACATGGGGCGGCATTGGAGCGAAGCCCGTGTACAGCTTGCCTCCGCCGCAGCCTATCGTGTCGGCGCTGAAGCTGACGGCCTGTCCCTCACGGACGCGGCCGAAGCTCTTGAAGAAGCAGCCGCCAACCTTCTCGTTCAGGCCCTCAGGCTCGTCACTATAATAAAACGCAACGGGCAGCTCGACCGCCGGACCGAACGCATTGGTGAACTTACTGATGAAAATATCCTTATCTATGTCGTTCATGGTTTCCTTATTTAAATAGTTACGCACCGGCGTCAGCGCATCAGCCAGCGTCCCTTGTGGTTAATCATCGGCACCACCACTTCCTCGTTAAGGCTGTCGCCGAGGCACAGCACGAGATAAACGTCAGACGTGCGGACGTGGGACTTCTCATCGGGCGACACAATCGTGTCGTTGACGAAGCGCATGATGCGCACGTCGTTTACGCCGTGGTGCTCGTCGGCCATGCGCCCTACGAACATCGAGGCGTTGGCCTCGAGCTGCTCGCGGTATGCGGGCGGGATGGTGTCGGGCAGGTACATGCCGCCGACGAAGTAAGCGTAGTTCTTGGCAAAGAGCGAGTCGTAATACTCCTTCGCAGCCCGTGCGGCAGCGTCGTCAGGCTTCTTTTCGCCCGAACAGGAGAAAAACGACAAGGCGAAACAGGCTGATATAAAGAGGAAAAATTTGCGCATGGAAGTATTTTTAATAGGAGTTAAGGAGTTATGTAGTTTGGGAGTTAAGACAATTGCTTTGTCAAATGAACGATGAATAATAAGCTCCATACAATTGAAGTCAGCTGTTTTTCAATCCTCATTTTTGCCTTTCACACAACAAAACATTTGTCTTAACTCCCGAACTACATAACTCCTTAACTCCAAAAACAAATCATTTCTGCCTTATGAAGATGTTAATCGGCGAGCCCGTGAGCTTCCAGTTCTCGCGTATCTTGTTCTCGAGGAAGCGCTTGTAAGGCTCTTTCACGTACTGCGGCAGGTTGGCGTAGAACACGAAAGACGGTATCTGCGTGTTAGGCAGCTGCGAGCAGTACTTGATTTTTATGTACTTTCCCTTGATTGATGGTGGCGGGTAAGCCTCTATGAGGGGCAGCATAACCTCGTTGAGCTTGGTTGTTCCTATCTTCATCTTGCGGCTGAGGTAGACGTCCTTGGCGGCCTCAAGCACCTTGAAGATGCGCTGCTTGGTAAGCGCCGAGGCGAACACTATGGGGAAATCGGTGAACGGCGCCATGCGGTTGCGTATGGCGTTGGTGAAGGTGTCGATTACCTTCTGGTCCTTGTCGGGCACGAGGTCCCACTTGTTCACCACCACCACGAGCGACTTGTTGTTCTTCTGTATGAGCTGGAAGATGTTCATGTCCTGCGCCTCAATGCCTCGCGTGGCGTCAATCATGAGTATGCAGACGTCAGAGTTCTCGATGGCGCGGATGGAGCGCATCACGCTGTAGAACTCCAAATCCTCGGTAACCTTGTTCTTGCGGCGTATGCCGGCGGTGTCGACGAGGTAGAAGTCGAAGCCGAACTTGTCGTAACGCGTGTATATGCTGTCGCGCGTCGTGCCGGCAATCTCGGTCACGATGTTGCGGTCTTCGCCTATGAAGGCGTTGATAATGCTGCTCTTGCCGGCGTTGGGACGTCCCACTACGGCGAAGCGGGGTATGCCGTCCTCGAGCAGTTCGCCGCTGTCGCTCTTAAGCTTCGACACCACGATGTCGAGCAGGTCGCCCGTTCCGCTGCCGCTCATGCTGCTGACGCAGATGGGGTCGCCCAGTCCGAGCTTGTAGAAGTCGGCGGCGTCATACTGCTGCGTGCTGTTGTCAACCTTGTTGACTACGAGCAGCACGGGCAGCTTGGTGCGGCGCAGGATGGCGGCCACGTCCTCGTCGAGGTCGGTGACGCCCGTGCCCACGTCGACGAGGAAGAGCACGAGGTCGGCCTCCTCGGTGGCGACGATTACCTGCTTGCGTATCTCTTCCTCGAATATGTCGTCAGACTTGACTACCCATCCGCCCGTGTCGACGACGGAAAACTCGCGCCCGTTCCAGTCGCACTTGCCGTATTGGCGGTCGCGCGTGGTGCCGGCCACGTCGCTGACGATGGCCTGGCGCGACTTGGTAAGGCGGTTGAAAAGCGTAGACTTGCCCACGTTTGGGCGGCCTACTATCGCTACTAAATTTGCCATAAACTTACGGTTTTAGTGAAGAGTGAGGGACGAAGAGTGAAAAATCCGATACCGTAATCTCCTATTCGTCCGCAAATCACATAACCTTCACTTAATTATTAAACATCAAGAGCAAACGGATTTTCCGCTCTTCACTTTTAACTTTTCACTTAGATTCATTCCGGGTTGTACCCGAAGTTGTCAAGCTCGCGCTTGGAGCTGCGCCAGTCCTTGTCAACCTTGACGAAGGTTTCAAGATATACGGGCTTGCCGAAGAAGCGCTCGAGCGACTTGCGCGCCTCGGTGCTCATCTTCTTCAGGGCCACGCCCTGGTGGCCTATGATGATACCCTTCTGCGAGTCGCGCTCGACGTAGATTACCGCGTTGATGTGTATGTGGCGGTCGTCCTCCTTGAACGACTCCACCCTCACCTCTACGGAATACGGGATTTCCTTGTCGTAATAGAGCAGGATTTTCTCCCTGATTATTTCGCTCACGAAGAAGCGCGCCGGCTTGTCGGTCAGCTGGTCCTTGTCGAAGTAGGGCGGCGAGTCGGGCAGCAGCTCCTTGATGCGGCGCAGCAGGATGTCCGTGCCGAACTTGTTTTTGGCCGATATGGGCAGTATCTCGGCGTTGGGCAACAGCTTATGCCAGCGCTCCACGAGGTCGCCGAGGGTCTTCTGGTCGCTCTCGTCAATCTTGTTGATGAGCAACAGCACGGGGATGGTCATCTTCGCCACCTTCTCAAGGAAGTCCATGTTCTTCTCGGGGTTCTCAACGACGTCGGTGACGTAAAGCAGCACGTCGGCATCCTTAAGCGCCGACTCCGAAAAGGCCAACATTGACTCCTGCAGCTTGTAGTTGGGCTTCAGCACGCCGGGCGTGTCAGAGAAGACTATCTGCATGTCGTCGGTATTGACAATGCCCATAATCCTGTGGCGCGTGGTCTGCGCCTTGAACGTGGCAATGCTTATGCGCTCGCCCACGAGCTGGTTCATCAGCGTCGACTTGCCCACGTTTGGGTTGCCCACAATATTTACGAATCCTGCCTTGTGCATTATTTATCGTTTTGTTTTTTGGCGGCGTCCGTCAGCGGCCGCCGCTTCGGTTGTTATCAAGTTTGCAAATATACTGATTTTTTTCGGTATGGCAAGCGTTTGCGAAGCATGCCGGGCCGAAAAGCCGACAAAAAGATGTTAAAATGCGATTGGCGGCTTTTTACATTGCAAAAGGCCGCCAATCGCACGCTAAAAGGCCGTCTTTTAGAGGGTAAAAGACGGCCTTTTACAACGACGCCCGCCACATGGCACAATATCGCCGGCGGAGGGGCGTTATATGAATAAAAAACAACGTGTATGTCCGCATTTTACCAAATGCGTGAAGTTATCAGTAGTTAACAGGAGTTAGGCTCACTGACGGTCGCCCAAAGTCAACGGACAATAGCCTGCGTTGGTAATATCAGTTAACTCCTTGAACGAGCGTAGCGGGTGATAACTCACGTTAACTACCGATAAATACTTGGCACTTTGCGTACACTAATTAAAGACAATGGTATGAAACACGCATTGATTTCAGCTGCGGCGGCGCTGCTCATGAGTGCCTGCGGCCTCGACCCCGAGCCCACGGCGGCCACCTTGGCCACCCAACGCCTTAACGAACTGTATGCCGACAAGGTGGTGGGCGAATGGAGCGGCGACACCCTGCGCGGCGGCGACATGCTGATAAGCGAATACTTTAAGCTCGACGCCGACAAGCAGGGTAAATACGTATTCACCGTGAAGTCGCGCGACGGCGAGGGCGCGCTCTGCGGCCCCGACGCCGACGGCTGGTACACCCTGTACGCCGACTCGGCAGTAGGCCGGTGGCGGCTGAGCGTAGACGACCTGATGAACAAATGGCTCAGCGTGAGCGACACGACAAGCGGCTCGCGCGTGTTCAGCTTCTCAAGCGCCGACGACAATGAGCTGCACGTCGGCGGAACATACGTAAAGAAGCTTGAGAAAGTGACGCACAACTAAGCCGCGCGCCTCAGTCCTTGAGCGAATAGGTGACCGTCGTCACCACGCGCAGCTTCTTTATGTAAGGCGTGTTGCCGTCGCGGTTCTCTATTGAGAACTGCCCCTGCCCCGCGTTCAGTATCTTGTCAATCTTGCTGTCGCTGTTATCGGCGAACTGGCGGGCCGTCTGCTCGGCGTTCTTGATGGCCTCCTGCATCATCTTCGGCTTCATCTGCTGGAACGACACGTACTCGTACACGACGCCGTTGCCGTAACCGCCGTCGACGACGGCCACGCCCTGCTTCAGCAACTCGCCCTGACGGGCTATTATCGAGCGCACGAGCTTGACGTTGCGCGACGTCACGGTGACCGTAGACGTTATGTTGTAACGGTAGTTGCGGCGCGCCGTGCTGTACTGGTCGGCGTTAAGGTCGATCACGACGGGCGCGTTGACGCTTATCTCGGCGTCCTTAATGCCGTTCTGTTTCAGGAAGGCCTTCACCTTGGCCGTAGTGGCGTTGATGCGCGTGTAGAGGGCGGGCAGGTCGTCGCCCAGTTCCTTCGTCAGTATGGGCCACGTCACCTTGTCGGCCTCCACCTCGCGCTCAGACAGTCCCTTGACGGTCACCTTGCGGTCATTATCCGAGAAGCCGTCAAGCCCCGACTTAACGCACAAGCCTAAAACTATCATTCCTACGGCGATAATCGCCGCCTCTTTCACTCTGTTCATGGCGTTAACTGTTTATTGGTTAGTAACGGCAAATATAGCGATTTAACCGACACGGCGGCGCGACGGGCCCGACGGCGGGGCTAAGTTTAAATTAGTTTAAAGATTGTATAACATTTCTTCATAAAACTACTTTTCAGTAATTTTGCATCAGAATAAGACTTTTTAAAAACCTAACGATGAACGTTAAAAGAAGCAAGGCGGAGTGGCTGCGCCGCTACGCCAGTTTTGTAGTGATACTTTTCGTTATCGCCTTCGGCACGTCACTGTCCATCCGGGCCAACCTCGGCTCGTCGCCCATCTCGGCCCCGCCTTACATCCTCTCGCTTATTCCGGGCATGCGGTTCACCATGGGCCAGCTGACAATCTTCATGCACGTGTTTTTCATACTGACGCAGATAGTGCTGCTGCGCAAGGATTTCGAGAAACGGCAGTACACGCAGATACTGGTGTCGTTCCTCTTCGGCTTCTACACCGACCTGACGATGTGGATGACGGGCTTCCTGCAAATACCCGAGACGCTCAACCCGCTTATCGGCTATCCGCTGAGGTTCGTCGAACTGCTCACCGGCGGCGCCATCCTTGCCTACGGCATAGCCTGCGAAGTGAGGTGCGACTCGCTCATGCTGGCGGGCGAAGGCTTCCCGCTGGCCATATCGAAGTTCCTCAAGCGCGACTTCGGCAAGGTGAAGATGTGCACAGACACGTCGCTGGTGTGCGTGGGCACGGCGTTCATGCTCGTCTTCTTCGGCGGCTGGGACTGGAAGATGGTGGGCGCGGGCACGCTCGTTTCGATGTTTTACGTGGGCTACATGGTGCGCGTGTTCACCCCGCGCATAGCCTGGCTTGACAGCATATTCATACCTAAGGCCGAGCGCCACGCCGCCGAGAAGGCCGCAGCAGGCGACGCCTGGAACGGCAACCTCGTGGTGACCATAGCCCGAACATACGGCAGCGGCGGCAACGCCATTGGCGAAGAGGTGGCCCGCAGGCTTGGATGTCCGTGCTACAACAGGCAGCTGATAGACCGCACCGCGGCGCAGATGGGCTACTCGCCGGAGTTCGTTGAGAAGAGCGAACAGAACATTTCAACCGGCCGCCTCTGGGAGATGATATTCGCCGACCATGGTATTCCGCAGTCGATGAACCCGTCGAAAGACGACGCGATATACGTCAGCCAAAGCCGCACGATACGCGAACTGGCGCACGAGGGACCGTGCGTAATCATCGGCCGACTGGGCAACTGGATTCTGCGCGACGACCCGCACGTGCTGCGTGTGTTCATAACGTCGGGCGGCGACTTCGCCACAAGGCAGGTGGCCGACAAGCTGCAGATAACGCCCGAGGAAGCCGCAAGGAAGATAGAGCGCGTCAACAAGGGCCGCGCCAACCACTACTGGCGCTACACGGGCAGGCAATGGACCGACATAGGCGGCTACGACCTGATTGTAAACGCTGAGAAGATAGGCGTAGGCGAGGCGGCGGAGATGATTGTGAACGCCGCCCGGCGCATGCCATGACGCCGCAAAACGACAAAACGGCCACATGCTGACAATGCAGCATGTGGCCGTTTTTATTACGTTAAAGTTAAAGCCTTTACTTGGCGGCAGCCGCCTCGGCGCCGTCGTAAGCCCACGTATAGTAGGCTGCTCCGTGCACGAAGCCGGCTCCGAAAGCCGTCATAATCAGGTTGTCGCCCTTCTTGAGCAGGTGTTCGTTCTCCCAGAGCGCCAGCGGAATGGTGGCCGCGCTGGTGTTGCCGAAGTGCTCGATGTTGACCATCACCTTGTCCATCGGCAGGTCGAGGCGCTTTGCCACGGCTTCGATGATACGGATGTTGGCCTGGTGGGGCACAATGAAACGGATGTTGTCCTTGTTAAGGCCGTTGCGCTCGGCTATGAGGGCGCAGTCGTCGCTCATGCTCGTCACGGCGTAACGGAACACCGTGCGTCCCTCCTGATAGAGGTAGTGCAGACGGTGGTCGACGGTGAAGTGGGAAGCGGGGCTTACCGAACCGCCGGCCTTGGTGTGCAGGAAAGGCAGGCCTTTGCCGTCGGCACGGAAGTAAGAGTCCTTCACGCCTATGCCTTCCTCGCTCGTGCCTTCCATCAATACGGCCGCCGCGCCGTCGCCGAAGAGCGCGCACGTGCTGCGGTCCTTATAGTCGACGACTGACGACATCTTGTCGGCTCCTATCACTATGATCTTCTTGTAGCGGCCCGACTGTATCATCGAGGCGGCCACGTCCATAGAGTAAAGGAAACCGCAACATGCGGCCCAGAAGTCGAAAGCGAAGGCGTTCTTGAGCCCGAGCTTGCCGATGACGATTGAGGCGGTTGAGGGGAAGGGGTAGTCGGCCGTCGACGTTGACACTATTACGGCGTCAATCGTGTCGGGGTCGGCCCCGGTCTTCTTCATAAGTTGCTTGGCCGCCTTGCGCGCCATGTACGACGTGCCGAGGCCTTCCTCGGTGAGAATACGGCGTTCACGTATGCCGACACGCGTCATAATCCATTCATCGTTGGTGTCAACCATCCTCGACAGCTCCTCGTTGTTGAGCACGTAGTCAGGGACGTAACCGCCGATGCCGGTTATTATTGCGTTGATTTTCTCCATTATTCAGCCGTTTCCTTGACGATAGCTATCTTTCCACGATAGTAGCCGCATGTGGGGCAAACCGTGTGGTAAACGTGATAAGCGCCGCAGTTGGGGCATACTGCCAGTGTGGGAGCTACTGCCTTATCATGGGTTCTTCTTTTACGCGTACGTGTTTTCGACTGTCTTCTTTTAGGATGTGCCATTTTCTTTTAATCTTTAAATGTTGTTCTTAATTTTTCCAATTCACTCCAACGCGAGTCCACCGTTCCCTCGGCGCTCCCCTCGCCGCTTCGGGCGGCAGAGTGTTCCTCAAGGACTTTTATCATTGCAGGGTTGCATTTTCCAGGTGCATGCACGTGCTTGACGGGAATGCTTAGGGCTATGAACTCGTAAATATACCAAGAAACGTCGAGCAGGCCTTCGTCCTTCCCGACGGTCACGAGGTCGTCGTCTTCTGAATATCCTTCTCCGATGCGCGCCGTCAGTGTGTTGTCGGCGCAGACGGGCTGCTCCATGTCGTCGAGGCAGATGTCGCACGGCACGCTGACCGTGCCCTCGGTGTGGAAGTCGAGGCGGAAGACGCTGCCGGCGCGGTTGGCCGTCAGGTCTACGCGCACACGGCCATGCCTCACCTCGGGGCCGTCAATGGCCTCGAAGTAAGCGTCGTCAAGGTCGAAGCCGAAAGTGGTTTCTCCCTCTTTCAGGCCGTTCAAGTCAATCGTCAGTGACTCCGGATTATACATAGTGCCCGATTTGATGTAACAGCGGCGATTGTCCCGCCCGCCGGCACGCGCCAGGCGCGGCCGCATTGACGGCACAATCCTACGGGCTGCAAAGTTACAAATTATTTTTCATACGTGCATAAATTATGCGTAAAAATCGTCCGTTTTACGTCAACTTAACACGCCGCCGGCCGGCACGGGCCGCGCAAGGCGCCGGACGCCAAGGCAATATATGCCGCCTGACTGCGTTATAAATATGTATGCAATGGACTGACAGGATACGACACGTGAAAATCGTTCTCGTGGTGGCGGCGGTGCTGATAGCCGTCGCCTCGCTCGTGGTGTCGAACTCGCTCGTGAGGCAGCTGGCCGTGGAGGAGCGCAACAAGATGGAAGTGTGGGCCGAGGCCATGCGCTCGCTCAACACGGCCGACGCCAACACTGACCTCAACCTGGTGCTGAAGGTGATGAACGAGAACAACACGATACCCGTAATCGTGACCGACGCCAAGGGCGACGTGCAGATTTACCGCAACGTAAGGCTCAAGGGGGCGACGCTCGACGACAGTCTTGACATGGCCAAGACGGAGAGCGCGCGCATGCTTGACGAGGGCAAGGCCATCAGGATCGTGCTTGACGAAAGCGTGCCCGACGGCTACATAAACGTGTGTTACGACGACTCGGTCATACTGAAGCGCCTGGCCGCCTACCCGTACATACAGCTCGGCGTGGTAATGCTGTTCGTCGTGGTGGCAATATTCGCCCTGCTGACATCGAAGCGGGCGGAGCAGAACAAGGTGTGGGTGGGACTGTCGAAGGAAACGGCCCACCAGCTGGGCACGCCCATATCGAGCCTCATGGCGTGGACGGAGATACTGAAGGAAACCTACCCCGACGACACGCTCATACCTGAAATGGACAAGGACGTGAAGCGGCTTGAGCTGATAGCCGACCGCTTCTCGAAGATAGGCTCGCTGCCCGAGCCGGTGCCCGCAAGCCTGACGGAGGTCATGGAGCACGTCATCGAATACATGGACCGCCGCACGTCGCAGAAGGTGAAGTTCATAAAGGACTTTCCCGAAGGCGACATCGTCATCAAGATTAACGCCTCGCTGTTCGAGTGGGTCATTGAAAACCTGTGCAAGAACGCCGTCGACGCGATGGAGGGCAGCGGCACGATAACGCTTCACCTCGACGAAACGGCCGACAAGGCCATAATAGAAGTGAGCGACACGGGCAAGGGCATACGCAAGAAGGACATGCGCAACGTGTTCCGCCCGGGTTTCACCACGAAGAAGCGCGGCTGGGGACTGGGCCTCTCATTGGCAAAACGCATAGTCGAGGAATACCACAAAGGCCGCATCTTCGTCAAGAGTTCGGAGCCCGGACGAGGCACGACCTTCCGCATAGAGCTGAGGAAATAATCGGCCGACAGAAGCCTCCCGCGACACGTCCTTGGTCTAAAATCACCTTTTTCATCACTACCTTCTCACTCTCCCAGAACTCCCCAACCTCCCAGTTCTCCCAATCCTCCCTCTAAAAGGCCGTCTTCCGCCTTGCAAAAGGCCATATATTATAACACAAAAGGCCGCCTTTCGCAATGCGAAAGGCGGCCTTTTGGAACACCATATTTATATTGTTGATTACCAACAAGTTAACAAAACTCACTTCAACGAGTCATGAGTTATTTCCACTTAAACGTTACCGGCAACATATAACGCACCTCTACAAGCTTGCCGGACATCTTCCCCGGCTTCCATTTCGGCATATTCCGTACCAGGCGCAGCGCCTCTCCATCAAGCGCCGGGGTTATTCCACGAACCACCTTCGGGTCTTTTACCGTCCCGTCTTTTCCTATAACAAACTGAACAATGACTCTCCCCGAAGCGTCGCTTTCAGGGTCTGGACATCTCATGTTTTCCTCAATATACTTCATCAAAGCCGCCTGACCGCCGGGGAAGCTCGGCTGTTCCTCCACAAGGCCAAACATTTTGTCCGCCGTGTCGGCCTTAACAGCCGTCTGCTCCTGCCCCAAGTTATCTGTAATGTCATTGCCGCAGGCCGTCAGCGACAGCGCACCAGCGGCAATTCCGGCCACAGTCACAGCCTTGCCGGCCAAGCGCCTTATAGCAATCTCACGCTCGACATACCTTACTTCGGCCTCGCAAGCGGGGCATGTGCCTTGACATTCGCCCATGAAATCGCACTTTCGCGGCTCATATTCAATGCCGTTGGCGTCGGCAACAGCCTTCCTCACAGCCTTCAGCACATTGCATATGGATCTGCCTTTACTCATATCAAACTCCCATTTTCTGCAAAAATAAAAAAATACTCACAAAAAGAAACAAAACAGAAAATAATACTCACGCTAAAGAATAAAATTCATACTTTTGCGCATATGATTGCACCTATAATAGGAATAGAGCGCCACCGCATCACGACCGACGGTCAAGGCGTCACCACGCTCGTGGCCTTCCACGGCTGTCCGCTGCGCTGCCGCTACTGCCTGAATCCTCAATGCTTCGACGAAGAGAGAAAGTGGCGCACCGTTTCGCCGCGCGAACTCGTCGAAGAGGTCGCCGTTGACAACCTTTACTTCGTCGCCACGGGCGGCGGAGTGGCCTTCGGCGGCGGCGAACCGCTACTTCGGAGCGCCTTCATAGCCGAGTTCTGCCGCATAGCAAACCCGGCATGGAACATCTCGCTCGAAACATCGCTTAACGTCGACACACGCCAACTAAAAGAAGTCATGCCTTACGTCGACCATTATTACATCGACATAAAGGACATGAACCCGGACACCTATCGACAATATACCGGTAAAGACAACAGCCTGGTATTAACCAACCTCAATCTCCTTGCCACCGACATCCCGCAAGAAAAGATAACAATCCGCTTACCGCTAATACCCGCTTACAACAACTCAACAGCTCGTGAAGCCAGCCTAAAAACACTTCAATCACTCGGCTTCACCACCTTCGACCTATTCAATTACATCAAGCCTTAAAACAAAAAGCAGCTAACATAACAGCCCTATCCATCCCATTGGGCTTATTAGGCCCATCAGCCCCATTAGCCCTAATAATATAAAAAAGCGTTCCCCGGAGCTTTCTCGCTCCAAGGAACGCTGCACTTAAAAGAAGGCGGCCTCCTACTCTCCCGCATCGCATCGCAGTACCATCGGCGCAGGCGGGCTTAACTTCTCTGTTCGGA
>CALUKU010000037.1 GCA_944321295.1 uncultured Prevotella sp. | reverse complement strand
TGTTTCTCTTCCCGAGAGAGTGTACATAAGGCGTAACGCGCTGGCTGACAGCATTTTCAATGTTCGAGCATTGTTAATCTGCTAAACATTTTAAAACACTTGGCCGACGTCTTAAAAATCGTTAAGGCGTCAAGCGGATGAAAGCGGTTCGTCGATGTACGGAGGCGTGGCAGGCTGCAGGCAAATCCTGACAGGCGGCATTTCATCATCCGGAAGGCGCCCTTTTACACGGTAAGAGCTCACCTCTTGCGGCGCAAAAGGCAAGCTTTTGCAACACATTGACAATCAGCATGTTGCGAAGGCGGGCGGAAGAGCGGCGATGGCGGGATGTTTTGTTAAGAATACTAAAATGTTGCCGTATTAGAAAAGTTTAGCTTAAATTTGCACGATAAACGTCTTATCCGTTAAAGATGAATATTACTAAGATTGCGAGAAACTTGTTCACGCCGAGGCTGAGGGAGCTGGAACGCTATGTCACACAGGCCGCGGCAATACAAGCCGACATGCTGAAATACCTGACGCAGAGCGCCAAGGACACGGAATACGGCCGGCGCCACATCTTCAGCGGCATTACGTCATACGAAAACTTCGCGGCCAACGTGCCGCTCAACACTTACGACGACCTTAAGGACTCCATCGACCGCATGCGCCACGGAGAGCAATCGGTGCTGTGGCCGGGCGAGGTAAAGTGGTACGCCAAGTCGTCGGGCACGACGAACGACAAGAGCAAGTTCATACCCGTAAGCCGCGACGGGCTGAAGCACACCCACTACCGCGGCGGCACGGACGCCGTGGCCATATACCTGGGCAACAACCCCGACAGCCGCATGTTCGACGGCAAGGGACTCATCCTGGGCGGCAGCCATTCGCCCAACTATAACGTGCACGGGAGCCTCGTGGGCGACCTGAGCGCAATATTGATAGAGAACATCAACCCCATAGTGAACCTCGCGCGCGTGCCGAAGAAGGAAACGGCGCTGCTGAGCGACTTCGAACTGAAGCGCGACCGCATAGCGCACGAAACGCTCACGAAGAACGTGACCAACCTGAGCGGCGTGCCGTCGTGGATGCTCTCGGTCCTGACGCGCGTCATGGAGCTGTCGGGCAAGGAGCACCTCGAGGAGGTGTGGCCCAATATCGAGGTGTTCTTCCACGGCGGAGTGGCCTTCACGCCCTACCGCGAGCAGTACCGCCGCCTCATCACGTCGCCCCGCATGCACTACATGGAAACATACAACGCCAGCGAAGGCTTCTTCGGCCTGCAGAGCAACCCGTCAGACCCTGCCATGCTGCTCATGCTCGACTACGGCGTGTTCTACGAGTTCATACCGATGGACGAGTTCGGCAAGGAGAACCCGACGGTGCTGCCACTCGAGGGCGTAAGCACGGGCGTCAACTACGCCATGGTGATATCGACGCCCTGCGGACTGTGGCGTTATATAATAGGTGACACGGTGAAGTTCACCTCGGTGGCTCCCTACAAGTTCGTAATCACCGGCCGCACGAAGAGCTTCATCAACGCCTTCGGCGAGGAACTCATCGTCGACAACGCCGAGCAGGGCCTGGCCGAGGCGTGCCGCAAGACGGGCGCCGAGGTGAGCGAATACACGGCCGCCCCCGTGTTCATGGACGGCGAGGCCAAGTGCCGCCACCAGTGGCTCATCGAGTTCGCCAAGGAGCCTGAAGACATCGAGGCCTTCGCCAAGGCGCTCGACGACAAGCTGCAGGCAATCAACAGCGACTACGAGGCCAAGCGCTACAAGGACATAACCCTGCAGCACCTCGAGGTGGTGAAGGCACGCCCCAACCTCTTCAACGACTGGCTTAAGGCCAAGGGCAAGCTGGGCGGGCAGCACAAGGTGCCGCGCCTTAACAACAGCCGCGACATCATGGAGCAGCTGCTGCGCATGAACAATATCAAGAATGAAGACTGACCGCAACATATCATCCCGTCTGGCCCATTTGGCTCATTGGGCCAATGAGCCAAGTAAGCCTAATAAGCCCAAGGCACCGCGGCGCAGCCTGCCGTGGCTGCTGCTGGCGGCCGTAGCCGTCATGGCGTCGTGCGCCAAGATGGGGCAGCCCGACGGCGGATGGTATGACGAAACGCCGCCCGTCATCATCAAAACGACGCCGCAGGACAAGGGCGTCAACATCAACCAGAAGAAGATAGCCATCCACTTCGACGAGTACATACAGATTGACAACCCTACGGAAAAGGTCGTCGTATCGCCGCCGCAGATGGAACAGGCCGAGATTAACGCCGCCGGCAAGAAGATAGAGATTGAGCTTAAGGACACGCTCAAGCCCAACACGACGTACACCATAGACTTCTCCGACGCCATAACCGACAACAACGAGAACAACCCTCTGGGCAACTATACCTACTCGTTCTCCACGGGCGACCACATCGACACGCTCGAGGTGGCCGGCTACGTGCTCAACGCCAAAGACCTGGAGCCGATAAAGGGCATACTCGTAGGCCTTTACTCAAACCTCAACGACACGGCCTTCACCGGCGAGCCAATGCTGCGCGTGTCGCGCACCGACAGCCGCGGCAAGTTCATAATAAAAGGTATCGCCCCCGGCGACTACCGCATCTACGCCCTGCAGGACGCCGACAACAACTACCGCTTCAGCCAGAAGGGCGAACAGCTGGCCTTCACCCACGACATAATAACGCCGACGTTCAAGCCCGACATACGCCAGGACACGCTCTGGCGCGACACCCTGCACATCGACTCGATAGCCCGTGTGCCCTACACTCACTTCCTGCCCGACGACATCACGCTGCGGGCCTTCACCGAAACGCAGACCGACCGCTACCTGATAAAAAGCGAACGCACTGAGCCTGACCACTTTACGTTCTTCTTCAGCTACGGCGACAGCCTGCTGCCCGAGGTCAAGGGCCTCAACTTCGACGAGCGCGAAGCCTTCATAACCGAACATTCCGAGAAGCGCGACACCGTGACTTACTGGCTGCGCGACACCATGCTCGTCAACCAAGACACGCTGCGCATGGAGCTGAAATACATGGCCACCGACACGCTCGGCGTGCTGCGCCTGCAAACCGACACGCTCGACATGCTGGCGAAGACGCCCTACGAGAAGCGCATGGAGCAGCAAGCCGACCGATACAAGGAGTGGAAGAAGAAGCAAGACCGCGCCAAGAAGCGCGGCAAGCCATACGAAACAGAAATGCCCGCGGCCGCCCTAAAGCCGCAATACATGGTGGCCTCGGAGCCAGACCCCGACCAGAACGTCATCATAACCATGCCCGCGCCGCTGGCGAAGGCCGACACGTCGTGCATACATCTTTACTCGAAGCACGACACCCTGTGGTACCGCTCGCCCTACGTGTTCCGCCCCAAGCAGGGCGCCAACCGCACTTACGAGCTTCTGGGCGAATGGAGGCCGGGCATAGAGTACAGCCTCGAGATTGACACCATGGCCTTCACCGACATCTACGGCAAGACGTCGGCGCCCTACAAACAGGGCTTCAAGGTGAGGAGCGAAGACTCTTACGCCACCGTGCTGTTTGAAGTGACGGGCATGAAAGACACCACCATCGTCGTGCAACTGCTCTCGAGCAGCGACGAAGTGGTAAAGGAAGTGTCGACAGACAACGGCACCGCCGAGTTCTTCTACGTAAAGCCGGGCACCTACTACGCACGAATGTTCATCGACTCTAACCGCAACGGCGAGTGGGACACAGGCCTCTACGCCGACGACAGGCAGGCCGAAACGACATATTACTACCCCGAAAAGCTTGAATGTAAGGAGAAATGGGACATGACATTGACGTGGAACCCCACGTCTCGCAAGCCCTTCATGCAGAAGCCTTTGGAGATAACAAAGCAGAAACCGGAGAAGGAAAAGACCATCAGGCGGCGCAACCTTGAGCGCGCCCGCGAGCTTGGCATACCCTATCCGGGGAAGTGATAACCATAAAAACATACTATACGGCTATGAAACATCTGAGAATTTTCCTTCTGGCGGTCGCCATATTGGGAGCCGTCGGCGCGGCCAAAGCCCAGTGCGACTTCAGGAACACGGCCTTCAAGCCGGGCGAGTTCCTGTCTTACAACCTATACTTCAACTGGAAATTCGTGTGGGTAAAGGTAGGCACGGCGTCGATGTACGTCGTCCAAAGCAAGTATAACGGCCAAAGCGCCTACCGCGCCAGCCTCACCACCCGCGGCAACGACAAGATGGACAACATCTTCATGATGCGCGACACGCTGCTCTGCTACTCTACGCTTAAGCTCGCCCCGCTATATTACCGCAAGGGAGCGCTCGAGGGAAAGCACTACACCGTAGACGAGGTGTGGTACAATTACTCGGGCGGCAAGTGCAACATTACGCAGAGCCGCCTGCACAAGAGCGGCAAGCGCGAGAAGCGTTCGGTCACTCCGGGCGAATGTGTCTACGACATGATGAACATCTTCCTTAGGGCGCGCAGCTTCGACCCGTCGAACTGGAGGAAAGGATACGTCGTTAACTTCCAGATTGCCGACGGCAACGGACTCAGCCCGGCCAAGCTCGAATTCTTAGGACGCAAGACCGTAAAGGCCGACAACGGCGTGAAATACCGCTGCCTGGAGATATCATATACGGAAAAAGGCAAGAAGGGATGGAAGGAGATTGCGCGCTTCTACGTCACCGACGACGCCAACCATGTGCCCGTGCGTCTTGACATGTTCCTTAAGTTCGGCTCGGCAAAGGCGTTCCTCACGGGCATGAAGGGCGTGCGCAACAAGATATCATCGCAAGTGAAATGACATCAGTACGACTGACAACGGCGCTGCGCGCCATAGTCTTCGCCTTGGCGGCAACGGGCGCCTCGGCGGCCGCCTGCGCCCAAGACGCGGAGCGGCGGATAAGCGAGATGACCGCCGGCAAGCCCGCCGAGGTGGGCGTGGCGTGGATAGCCGACGGCAAGGCGCACGCCGTCAACAACGCCGACGGCTACCCCCTGATGAGCGTCTTCAAGCTGCACGGAGCAGTGGCGGCGCTCAGGCGGATGGAGCGGCGCGGCACTCCGGCCGACACGCTGATAGCCGTAAGGGCGGCCGAGATGGAGAAAGACACCTACAGCCCCATGCTGAAACGGTATGGCGGCAGGGATTTCACTATACGCCTCGACAGCCTTCTGCGTTACAGCGTGGCCGAGAGCGACAACAACGCCTGCGACATCATCATGCGACTGGCGGGCGGAACAGACGGCGTTAACGCCGAGATGCGGGCCATAGGGCTGACCGGCTACGCCATAACGGAAACCGAAGCCTCGATGCACGCCGACCCGACGCGCTCTTACAACAACCGCTCGACGCCGCTTGCGGTGGCCGAGCTGTTCAGGAAACTGTATGAAGGCGGCATACTCGGCGAGCCTTACGCCACATTATTAAAGAACATCCTGCTGTCGACATCCACCGGACCTAACAAGATTAAGGCGGCCCTGCCGCCCGGAGCGACACTCGCCCACAAGACAGGCACGGGCTTCACCCTGCCCGACGGCACGATAACGGCCGACAACGACGCCGGCGCAATAACCCTGGCCGACGGCCGGAGGATATACATCGCCGTGCTGGTGAAGGACTCGAAGCTGGGCGCCGACGGCAACGCAAGGCTCATAAGGGAGATTGCGGAGGCGGTAATTTATTCAGAAGTTAAATTTTAGAAGTTAAGGAGTAATGGAGTAAAGGAGTTAAGACGAATGTTTTGTTAAGTGAAAAACGAAAAGTGGAAAGTGAAGAATTAAAAAGATAGCGGCGTATGCCCGATTGCCCATTCATCATTTATCATTATTCATTTAACAAAACATTCGTCTTAACTCCTTTACTCCATTACTCCTTAACTCCCATGAACTAAAAACAAAGTTGATATGAAAAAGCTATATATAGAAACCTACGGCTGCCAGATGAACGTGGCCGACAGCGAGGTTGTGGCCTCGGTCATGAAGATGGCGGGCTACGACGTGTGCCAAGACATTAGCGAGGCCGACGCCGTGTTCCTCAACACCTGCAGCGTGCGCGACAACGCCGAGCAGAAAATAATCAACCGCCTCGAGGCCCTCAACGCCATGCGCCACGGCGGACGCAAACTGATAATAGGCGTGCTGGGCTGCATGGCCGAGCGCGTGAAGGACGACCTCATCAACCACCACCACGCCGACCTCGTGGCCGGGCCCGACGCATACCTCACCCTGCCCGACCTGATAGCACAGGCCGAAACCGGCCATAAGGCCATAAACATAGAGCTGTCGACAACGGAAACCTACCGCGACATAGTGCCCCGCCGCATCGGCGGCACGCACGTGGGCGGCTTCGTGAGCATTATGCGCGGCTGCAACAACTTCTGCCACTACTGCATAGTGCCCTACACGCGAGGCCGCGAGCGCAGCCGCGACCCCGAGAGCATACTGCGCGAGGTGGCCGACCTGCACTCGCGCGGCTACAAGGAGGTGACGCTGCTGGGGCAGAACGTGAACTCGTACAGGAGCCCCCACCTACTCCCCCGTCAGGGGGAGGGACAAGCAACCCCTGAAAATACGGACAACGCAACCAGCCAAGCCCCCTCGCCGTCGGGGAGGGACGGGGAGGGACTCTTCCCTTGGCTGCTCACCCTCGTGGCCGAAACGTTCCCTGACATGCGCGTGCGCTTCACCACGAGCCACCCGAAGGACATGAGCGACGAAACGCTGCGCGTCATAGCGGGCCACCCGAACCTGTGCCGACACATCCACCTGCCAGTGCAGAGCGGTTCAGACCGCATACTGAAACTGATGAACCGCAAGTACACCAGGGAGTGGTACATGGGCCGCGTGGAGGCGATACGCCGCATCATACCCGACTGCTCGATAACCACCGACATCTTCGTGGGCTACCACTCTGAAACCGAGGACGACCACCGCATGTCGCTGTCGCTGATGGAGGAGGTGGGCTACGACTCAGCCTTCATGTTCAAGTACAGCGAGCGCCCGGGCACCTACGCCTCGAAGCACCTGCCCGACGACGTGCCCGAGGAAGTGAAGCTGCGCCGCCTCGACGAGATGATACGCCTGCAGACGCGCATATCGGCCGAGCGCAACGCCATGGACGTGGGCAAGGAGTTCGACGTGCTGGTGGAAGGCTTCAGCAAGCGCAGCCGCGAACAGCTCTTCGGCCGCACCTCGCAGAACAAGGTCGTGGTGTTCGACAAGGGCGCTCACCACGTCGGCGACACCGTGCGCGTAAGGATTACCGGCAGCTCGAGCGCCACGCTCAAGGGCGAGGAGGTAAGCTGACCTGCGCCATCCCGCCACCCTGCGGCAAACCGCCGAACGGGAACATCACCGCAAGAGGCCGTCTTTCACACGATGAAAGGCGGCCTCTTGCGTCGTAAAAAGCCACCTTTCAGAGCGCAAAAGGCAAGCTGTCATAACACGTTGGGCGTCAACACGTTACACGCGCGCAAAAACATCGCGCCCACGCCGCCGTCCGTACATACAGGCAGCAGCCGCGGCATTTTAATCCAAATCGGTCATTAGAACGCTAATTTGCACTTACGGTTATTTATCAGCTCTTCATCCTTCTTCCGTACTTCTGCCGCCATCTTGTTTCCCGCTTTTTCCCGATGTAGCCCGCTACATCTTCGACAAAAGCGAAAAACAATCTGTCTGGCAGCAGCACGAAATAAGAATAAAATCTAATGACCGATTTGGATTTAAGCGCCAAGAGTACAGCCTTTTCGGCTTTTTTATTGTGAATAAGATAAAAAAGATGTACTTTTGCCGTAAAAATCCAACCTGATGAAATTCGTAAAACTGATGGGACGGGCCTTCGCCGCCGTGCTTAAGCCGCTCGAACGCAACGGCGCCTTCGTCGTGTTCATGTTCGTGCTGGGCATGGTGTGCGTCAACGCCGTCGTGCCGGCCAAGCGCGGCTACCACGCCTACGCGCTCGCCCCCGAGGAAATGTTCGTCGACATATTCCTGATGTGCGTGCTGCTGTGGCTGCTGCCGCGCAAGGCTGCGCTGTGGCTGAAGAGGCTCCTGTACGTCGCGGCCTACGCCGTAGCCGTTGTCGACGTGTATTGCTTCGTCAAGTTCGACACGAGGATAACGCCCACCATGCTGCTGCTGGTGGGCGAAACCAACAGCGACGAGGCGGCAGAGTTCATCGAGTCGTACCTGTCGCCGGGCATAATATTCAGCCGGGTGGGCTGGGTGCTGCTGGTAATGGCCGCCCACGCGGCCTGGGCCGTGCTGCGCCGCAAGGGCCTGCCGTGGCTCAAGGACGCCGCGGCGAAGCTCATATTCGGCAACAGGCAGACGGCTGTCGACCCCGCGCGCACGGCCGCCGCATGGGCCAAGGCCAAGCCGTGGGCGGGAGCCGCACTGACGGCCGTGCTGGCATACAGCGCCGTTGTGGGCTGGCCCAACAAGGCGGCCTACGTGCGCCTGATGTCTTACGACAACATAGGCGACGTGGAGCACGAGCTGACGCGCAAGGACTGCGCCGACATGTTCCACCCGGCGTACCGCCTGGCGTTCAGCATTTACGCCAACGGGCTGACCGCCAAGCAGGTGAACAAGCTCGTGGCGAACATCGACAAGGCCCAAGTAGACAGCTGCTCGCACCGCAGCAAGGAGATAGTGCTCATCATAGGCGAGAGCTATAACCGCCACCACGCCGGCCTTTACGGCTACGACATGCCCACCACGCCCCGCCAGGAGGCGCGCGCCGAGAAGGGGCGCCTGGTGCCGTTCACCGACGTCGTGGCGCCGTGGAACCTCACGAGCTTCGTCTTCAAGTACCTGTTCTCGCTCTACGTCGTGGGCGACGAGGGCGAGTGGTGCGACTATCCGCTCTTTCCCGAGCTGTTCCGCAAGGCCGGTTACCACGTCACCTTCCTCACCAACCAGTTCCTGCCGCAGGCCAAGGAGGCCGTCTACGACTTCAGCGGGGGCTTCTTCCTCAACAATCCGGAGCTGAGCCGGGCCATGTTCGACACGCGCAACGAGCGTCTCTACCGCTATGACGACGGCATGCTGGCCGAATATGACAGGCTGAAGAAGGAGGACAAGGAGTATAACCTGACCATCTTCCACCTGAAGGGGCAGCACGTTGACTACCGCACGCGCTTCCCCCGCGACCGCCGCCGCTTCAACCCCGACGACTACGAGCGCCCCGACCTCAAGAAGAAGGAGCTGCGCATACTGGCCGACTATGACAACGCCATACTCTACAACGACTCCATCGTAGACCAGATAATCCGCCGCTACGAGGACAAGGAGGCCGTCGTCGTCTACGTGCCCGACCACGGCGAGGAGTGCTACGGCGAGGGCGTGCACTTCTACGGGCGCATGCACTCAACCGAAATCACCGCCCGCCTGGCGCGCGAAGAGTTTGACATCCCGTTCTGGATATGGTGCTCGCACGACTACATCGTGAAGCACCCCGACGTTTACGGCGACATACTGAAGGCCCGCGACCGTCGCTACATGACCGACGCCCTGCCCCACCTGCTGCTATACCTTGCCGGAATAAGCTCGCCCCACTACCGCGACGAGCTGAACGTGCTCAGCCCGGGCTACGACGAAAGCCGCCCGAGGATACTGAAGAACACCACCGATTACGACAAACTGGAATTTAAATGACCCGGAGGCGGCGTGAAACGCGGCACTACCGCACGCCCCGCCAACCCGTCAAAAATAAAGAAACGATGAACAAGACGCTTCTATCCATGGCCGAGTCGAAGGCCCTGCGCGGCATAGCCATCCTCGGCATAATGCTGCACAACTACTGCCACTTCCTCGGCTTCGCCGTCAAGGAGAACGAATACACCTTCACCGCGACCAAGCCGATGCAGCTGCTGGGCCGCCTGATGCACGCCGACCAATACCTGTTCGTGCACGTGCTGTCGTTCTTCGGCCACTACGGCGTGCCGGTGTTCCTCTTCATCAGCGGCTTCGGCCTCGTCTGCAAGTACGAGCAGCGCACGCCGCAGCCCGTCAGGGCGCTGCCGTTCGTCGGCTACCACTACCTTAAGCTGCTGCGCCTGATGTTCCTCGGCTACATAGCCTTCGCCGTAGTCAGCTACCTGCATCCGCACGGCTACCACGGCTACACCGTAGGGCGCGTGGCGGCACAGCTGCTGATGTACATCAACCTTCTGCCCGACCCTGACCACATCATCAAGCCCGGGCCTTACTGGTTCTTCGGCCTCATGCTGCAGCTTTACATCGTCTACCGCCTGCTCATCTACCGGCAGAGGTCGGCCGGCGTCGTCGTCCTCATAGCCGTGTGCTGGCTGGCGCAGGCCGTCTTCACCCCGGCCAACGACCCCGGGGGCGAAATCCTCAACCGCATACGCTACAACTTCATAGGCGGCATGCTGCCCTTCGGCGCCGGAGTGCTCTACGCCCGCTACGGCCGCTGCCTGCAGCCGTGGGCCTACGCCGCAGTGGCCGCAGTGTCGGCCGCGGCGGTATTCGCCGGCAGCTTCGCCTTCCAGGCGTGGCTGTGGGTGCCGCTGTTCGTCGTGACGGGCGCCGTGGCCACGGTGAAGCTCATCCCCGAGAAGGCCCTCGCCCCGTGCGTGTGGTTCGGAGCGATATCTTCGGCGCTCTTCGTGGTGCATCCCGTGACGCGCGAAATCATCATAAAGATGTCTTACCGCGGGCAGGTCTATACCGGACTGATTGTCTACATAGCCGCATCCATACTGCTGGCGTGGCTCTTCAAGCTGGCCTTCCGCTACATACCGAAACCCAAGCTCAACACATGAAACAACCTATCCGCCTTGAAGACATAAGCCGCTACCGCGGCGAACTGATGGGACTGGCGATGATCTTCGTCATGTTCTTCCACGTGTGGATGCCCAAGAGCAACCCGATGTACGGCCTCGTGCGCTGCGGCAACGTAGGCGTGGACATCTTCCTGCTGCTCAGCGGCATAGGACTTTGGTTCTCGTGGACTAAGACTCCGTCGCTGAAACAGTTCTTTAAGAAGCGCTACCTGCGCGTATATCCTGCCTGGCTGGTCATCGCCTGCCTGTTTTACATCCCCAACTATCTCAACACCCCGGGCGGCGGCTACAGCCCCGACGTGCCCAACCTCATTGCCAACATACTGATAGGCTGGAGCTTCTGGCGCATAGACGACCTCACGTTCTGGTTCATCCCGTCGATAATGATGCTCTATACGTTCGCCCCGGCTTACATGACGCTCATACAGCGGCACCCCGCTTACAGGTGGACGCCGGCGCTGGCGATGGTGCTCGCCGTCATGGTGCAGTATTACCCGCCCGTACACCAGGCCGTGGGGCACCTCGAGATATTCTTCAGCCGCATACCGATATTCCTCATCGGCGTCAACCTCGGGGCGTGGGTAAAGGAGAAACGCACGCTCGAGGGGCAGGCCGTATGGCTCGTCGCGCTGGCCTTCGTGATGAGCCTTGCCATGTGCGTAGAGTTCGAAGAGTCGTGGCGGGGCCGCTTCCCGCTGTTCCTCGAGCGCATGGTCTACATCCCGCTGACGCTCTCGGGCGTCGTGCTCTTCACCCAGGCGTTCCGCCATACGCCGGCCTTCATAATGCGCGGCCTGGCCTTCGTCGGCACGATAAGCCTCGAGCTGTACCTCATCCACATACAGTTCGTGCTGAAATACGTCACCCCCTACAAGCTCGGCTACCTGCTCACGGCGCTCGTGATGATAGCCGTGTCGACGGTGCTGGCATGGGTTTTGCACAAGATTGTGGACTTCGCTACCGCCAGGCTCTTCAAATAAGCAATGATTCTTGACCGCATATGAACGACATACTCAAACTGATACGCCCGCAACAGTGGCTGAAGAACGTATTCGTCATGATACCGATGTTCTTCGGCGGCAGCCTGCTCGACCCCGAGGACATACGCTCTTCGGTGCTGACTTTCCTCGCCTACAGCTTCATAGCCTCGTCGGTCTACTGCTTCAACGACATCAACGACGTCGAGGCCGACCGCCGTCACCCCGTGAAGTGCAAGCGTCCGCTGGCCTCGGGAGCGCTGCCCATGGGCGCCGCTTGGGCGCTGATGGCGCTGATGTTCGCCGCAGCTGCCGCCATGACGGCCCTGCTCGGCGACACCGCACGCATGCTTAACGTGGGCGGAGTGCTGCTGATATATTACGTCATGAACCTCTGCTATTGCGCCAAACTGAAGCAATACGCCATCGTAGACGTGTGCATCGTGGCGTTCGGCTTCGTGCTGAGGGTGCTCGCCGGAGGCTTCGCCACCGACATAGAGCCGAGCAAATGGCTCGTGCTGATGACCTTCCTGCTGACGCTCTTCCTGTCGTTCGCCAAGCGGCGCGACGACGTCCTGCGCATGAACGAAACCGGAGAGCCGCCCCGAAAGAACACAATACGCTACAACCTGACGTTCATCAACCAGGCAATCACCGTCACGGCGACGGTCACGTTGGTGTGTTACATCATGTACACGGTGTCGCCCGAGGTTGAGATGCGCTTCCATTCGGACATGCTTTACCTCACCTCCGTGTTCGTGTTGCTCGGCCTGCTGCGCTACATGCAGATTACGGTTGTCGACAAGAAGAGCGGCGACCCCACGAAGATAATGCTCCGCGACAGGTTCACGCAGCTCGTAGTGGCCGCCTGGGCGCTGGCGTTCTTAGTTATAATTTACTGCTGACAAAGACATGGGAAACATCGACACAAGCAAATATCCGTTAGGAAAGATTTACGCCTTCGACTTCGACGGCACGCTGACGCGCCGCGACACGCTGATAGAGTTCATACGCTTCGCCGTGGGAACAAAGGGATTTCTGCTCTGCTTCCTGCGCTTCTCGCCGCTGCTGGTGCTGATGAAGATGGGGCTTTACCCTAACTGGAAGGCCAAGCAGAAGGTCTTCTCACACTGCTTCAAGGGCATGAAGGAAGAAAAGTTCAACGCCCTGTGCGCACGCTTCGCCGACCAAAAGACCGGCCTGCTAAGGCCTAAAGGGATGAAAAAGCTGGCCGACGTGCTGGCCGAAGGCGGCAAGGCGGTGATCATAAGCGCCAGCGTAAACAACTGGGTGGAGCCGTTCTTCAAGGGCATGGGCGGCGTGTTCGTGCTCGGAACGATGGTAGGCGTGCGCGACGGGGTGCTGACCGGGCGCTTCGCCACCAAGAACTGCTACGGCGAGGAGAAAGTGAAGAGGCTGCTGCAGCTTTACCCTGAGCGCACGGAATACTGGCTGACGGCCTACGGCGACAGCCGAGGCGACTTCGAACTGCTCGACTTCGCCAACGAAAGCCACTACAAACCGTTCAGATAACCCCAGCAAACAAAATCACGCTAACATAACATTCACACGATAATGAAAAAACTGCTAAGGATGTTCAAGATAAGACGCGAGGAACGGCCGGCGGCCGCCGTCGCGCTGATAACCCTGATATGCCTGCACGCCCTCATGATATCCAGATACTTCGCGCTGTTCTCACAGGCCGGGCGCGGACGCTGGAACATCTTCATCAACAACTTCGGCGTATCGGGCTTCGACCCCATCACGTATTCCGTCGTCACTTACTGGGACACCGTCTACAACGTCTACAGGCACCCGCTGCTGGCGTTCATGGTGTGGCCTTTGTCCATGCTGAACAAGGGATTGACGCAACTCACGGGCATGAACCTCGTGCAGTTCATCGTGGCCGTGCCCCTGCTGGCATGCGCCTTCTACGCGTTCATATTCATGTTCCGCATATTCAGGGACATCATAAAGGTCGGCCGGACCGACGCCACGCTGCTGTCGGCGCTGCTGTTCTCGTTCGCTTACGTAATGGTATCGGCCGTCGTGCCCGACCATTTCTGCGTTTCGATGTTCCTGCTCGTGTTCGCCCTTTACGTCAGCGGCATGAAGATGCAGGCCGGCACGCGCTTCAAGATATGGCAGACCGTGGCTCTGTTCTTAGCCACGGCGGGCGTGACGCTGAGCAACGGCATAAAGATTTACATCTATTCGCTGTTCACCAACGGCAGGAAATTCTTCCGTCTTAAGTACTTCCTCTTCGCCGTACTGCTGCCCGCGGCGCTGATATGGGGCTTCGCCAGGTGGGAATACCGCACCTACGTGCTGCCCAAGGAGAAGGCGCGCAGCGAAAAGAGGGCGCAGAAAAACGAAGAGATCAAGCAGAAGCTGTTCAAGATTTTCAAGGACACCACGTCGCTTAAGGACGACAACGAGATAAGGAAGGCCTTCAACGCCGAGCTGCAACGGCGCGCCGAGGCTAAGCAGAAGCGCGACAAGGAGAGGCCGTGGAACAAGCATACGGGCAAACCCATGGGCAAGGGAGAGTTCATAGAGTGGACCGACGCCACCACTCCGCGCCTTACGACGGCCGTCGAGAACCTCTTCGGCGAGTCGATACAGCTGCACCGCAGCCACCTGCTGGAAGACACGCTGCGCGGCCGTCCAGTGATAGTAAGATACGAATGGGCGGCCAACTACGTGGCCGAGGCGCTGCTCGTAATGCTCTTCGCCGCCGGAATATGGTGCGGCCGGCGCTCGCGCTTCATGTGGACGGCACTGTCGGGCTTCGCCTTCGACATGGCCCTGCACCTCGGTTTGGGCTTCGGTATCAACGAAGTTTACATCATGGGCGCCCACTGGCTGTTCGTCATCCCCATCGCCATAGGCTTCGCCGTGAAGGCTGCCGAGGGGCGGCGGGCGGCAAGATGGCTGCGCGCCCTGCTGCTGTTGCTGACGCTGTGGTTCATGGCGTACAACGCCACGCTGTTCGCCGGCTATCTGATATAACTCGTCCGGCAGGCGCCACGGGCGCCTTACGCCGGGCATAACACCAATTGCTTATGAAGGTTTCAGTGCTTGTTCCGGTTTACGGAGTTGAGAAATACATCAGGCGGTGCGTAGAGTCGCTGTTCAACCAGACTTACGCCGACCTCGAATTCGTGTTCGTCGACGACTGCTCGCCCGACCGTTCCATCGACATCCTGCGCTCCGTCATGGCCGAAAGGCCCGAGCGCGCCGGCCAGGTGAGGCTGATACGCAACCCGTCGAACCAAGGCATAGGCGCCGTAAGGCAGACGCTGATAGACGAGTGCACGGGCGACTGCCTGACGTTCGTCGACAGCGACGACTACCTGCCGCCGCGCGCTGTCGAGCTGCTGTGCGCCGAGATGGAGCGCAGCGGCGCCGACATGGTTGACGGCGGATGGCAACGCGTGACGCGCAGCGGCGCCGGCGGCGTCAACAAACCTTTCCAGGACGGCGACGAGAGGCGTTACCTCAGCCTGCTGCTATGCCAGAACCTTGTGTCGAACCGCATGTGGGGACGGCTCTACAGGCGCCGCCTGTTCACCGACCACGGCATAAGACTGGCACGGGGCGTAGACTTCTGCGAGGACTATTCGGTGATGACGAGGCTCATGTTCTACGCCCGCCGCTCGTTCATCAACGACCCGGTATATTTCTACAGCGACGAGAACGCGACGTCATACACCCACACCACGTCGCCGCGCCACGTGCGCTCGTTCCTGCGCTCCAACGCGATAGTGCTCGGCTTCTTCACCGCCAACGACACCCGGAGCCGCTATCTCACGCCCCTTCAGATCGGCATGACCAACGTGCTGCGCACCGTCAGGGCCAACGGTTTCAGCCTCGCCGAGGCCGACTCCTTACTCAAATACACGCCGCGGGGCGCCGTGTTCAGGCTGCTGGCGGCCTTGTTCAGGGGCAAATGCCCGCAGGCGATAGCCGAAAAGCTATACCTTGCCGTAAGGAAGACATACGTAACATTCAGCAAATAACGATAAAGAGGGGGTATCAAAATGTAGTAAACAGGAGTTAGACGCTTCGCGTCGGAGTTATCGGGAGTTAACTGACAAATGCCAAGTTGCTGAAATTCAAGCTATTGTCAGTTAACTCCGGGCGAGCAAAGCGAGCCTGACTACCGTTAACTCCTGCTAACTTCTTAAGTTTGATACATCCTCCAATAAAACGGAAAGGAGCCGGGCACGCGCCCGGCTCCTTTCTGTTTAACACAGTTCACGGTCATTCAACGACCGAGAAATCATCCTTTCCTACGCCGCAGAGGGGGCAAACCCAGTCATCGGGAATGTCTTCAAAGGCAGTTCCGGGAGCTATTCCGTTATCAGGATCTCCCACTTCGGGGTCGTAAACGTATCCGCACACGTCGCAAACATACTTCTTCATAATCATCTAATTTTAATGGTTAAACAATAATCGGCCCGTCGGCCGGCGCCGTCAGGCGTCGTTCCGCCGCAACACGGCCTCCACTTTATCTACTATATCCTCGGGCCTGACGGCCTTCATGCACATGCAGTCGCCCCTGAGGCACGGCTTGTTGCCGTTAACGCTGCACGGACGGCACGGCATGTCGGCCTGCACCACGTCGTCGTAACTCTGCCCCCAGCCCATGAACCCGGCATAAGGATGGGTGGCGCCCCAGACGCTCACCACCAGCGTTCCTGCTATCGAGGCCATGTGCATGTTGGCACTGTCCATTGATATCATCACGTCGAGATGGCTCATCAGTATCAGTTCGCTGCCTATGCCGCCGAGGCGCGCCGAGGCGTTGACGCATCGGTCAAACTCGGCGCTAAGCTCATTGAGGGCCACTATCTCGTCGGCACCGCCGCCGAACAGGAAGAGTCGGCTGCCGGGATGGCGCCTCAGTATCTCGGCCACGGCCTCGCGCATCTGCGACAGGGGGTAAACCTTGCCCGTATATGCGGCGAAGGGCGCAAGACCTATCCACTTCTCGCCGCCGGCCTTGGGCACGTTGAACTCCGCGGGCAGGCGCCCGAGGTCGCCGCCGCCGGGCGGGAACATCGACGTGAAGTCGACCTTAACGGGATAGCCCAGGCGCGCGAACACGTCGGCATAACACCTGAACACCGACGGCAGCTGCTCCATGCGCTTGTCGGAGCGGCCCGTCAGCTGCTTGCGCTCAGAGCGGTGCTTGTCGATATGGGCCACGTGGTAGCGGTCGATGTTGAAGCGCATGCGCAGGTAATCCGACCTCAGCACGCTGTGCAGGTCGGCAATGGCGGTGAAGTTCTTGGCCGTCAGCCTTCGGTAAAGCGCGTTAAGGCCCTTCACGCCGTAATATTCGTTCTTAAGGTCGGCCTCCATGAAGCCCACGTTCTGCGGCATGTACTCGAAGAACGGGCGCGCGAACGGGCGGCTGAGCATGGTTATCCTGACGTCAGGATACTGCCTTGCCAGCGAGTCAACCACGGGCACCGTCATGGCCACGTCGCCGAGAGCCGAGAACCTTATTATAAGTATGTGTTCTGTCCTCATCTTCCTCTCTCGGCTTGAAATGCGTGGTTCTTATTATTGTTATCGAGCCTAATCGCCGCCGTCCGGCGGGCTTTAGCCCGCCCGCGGGCCGCCATCGTGTAGCAATCGTATGTAAACGTCATCGTTGTCCTTGGAGCATTTAAGATCAATACAAAACCGTTTAATTATACAAAGATAGCGATTTATTTTCATTCTGCCAACCCGAATACGATATTTTTCGTACATTTGCCATGATACATGGGCTTTGGCGACGTTTCGGCAACATGACGGCGAAATACGGACCAGCCCCCGATGCAACACTTTAAACAACAAGGTTACGGCAATGAAAATAGTAATCGACGACAAGATTCCCTACATCCGCGAGGCCATCGCCTCGCTTACGGCCGACGCCGTCTACAAGAAAGGCGCCGAGATAGGCCCGGCCGACGTGCGCGACGCCGACGCCCTGATAGTGCGCACGCGCACCCGCTGCGACGAGCGTCTGCTCGGCGGAAGCAGCGTAAGGTTCGTGGCTACGGCCACGATAGGCTTCGACCACATCGACGCCGACTACATGCGGCGCGCGGGCATAGAGTGGATGAGCTGCCCGGGGTGCAACGCCGGCTCGGTGGCGCAGTACATGCGGTCGGTGTTCCTGCTGATGAAGCGCGACCTGGGCCTGCCCCTCGGCGGCCTGACGCTGGGCATAGTGGGCTGCGGCCACGTAGGCTCTAAGGTGAAGGCCGTGGCCGAAGAGTACGGCATGCGCACCCTCGTGTGCGACCCGCCGCGGCAGGAGCGCGGCGACGAGGGCCGCTTCGTCACGATGGCCGACATCGAGTGCGAGGCCGACGTCATAACCTTCCACGTGCCGCTGGCAAAGGACGGCCCCCACCCCACTTACCATCTGGCCGACGAGGCCTTCTTCAGCCGCCTCAGCCGCAGGCCGATAATAGTAAACACGAGCCGCGGCGCCGTGGTGGACAACGGCGCCCTGCTCGGCGCGTTCATAAATAATAAGGTGGCGCAAGCCGTCATTGACACCTGGGAGCACGAGCCCGACATCGACCGCCGACTGCTCGAGAGGGCCTGGATAGCCACGCCCCACATCGCCGGCTACAGCGCCGACGGCAAGGCAAACGCCGACAACATGGTCATCGACGGCCTCTGCCGCCGCTTCGGCCTGCGCCGCCCGCCCCTCATCGTGCCGCCACCGTTGCCACCCGGCTTCATTCCCTCGGCCGACGACGACACCCTGCGGCTGCAGCTATACAACCCGCTTGACGACAGCGCGCGCCTGAAAGCCTCGCCCGAAAGCTTCGAGGAACTGCGCGGCAGCTACCCCCTGCGCCGCGAAACGGCCGACATCGGCTGACCGGCTTGCGCCGCCCCGCATAACACATTGACATCCAACGCATTACAAAAGGCCGCCTTTTACCCGCTAAAAGACGGCCTTTTGGCAGGCAACAGACGGCCTTTCGCAATCCGATTGGCCGCCTTTCGGGATTCTTCAGCAGTTTGGGTGGATGAATGTTACTTTAGCAGTAAAAGTTCAACACAAACTGAACATAACACTTGTAGGGGCATAATTTATTATGCCCGCACGTTTCGTGAGAAACGTATTCCGCTGATACACTGGTATTTAAACGCTCTTTCAGAGCGTGCGGACATAATAAATCATGTCCCTACAAGGACGATGTCCTTTTTTAGGCCTCATTATGAACAAATGACATACCATCCACCCAAACCGCCGATGAACCGCCAATAAACGACATCCGCGCCTCGGCTATAATATAATAGGTGTGCGCACGGATGCGCCACAAACGCCTTAACGCATCTGCGGAACATTCTCGTTTCCAACACGATACGTCCAAAGGCCGCCCCGACAGAGCCGCCGGGAGGGCTGCGGAGGCGCTTCCGTTTGCGCACACAACAGCCCCGAAATGTTAAAAAACGGGCAAAAAGAGGATAAAAAGCTGCACATATTACCCCCATGTGTGCAAAGTTTGACACTTTTTTGTTGGAAAAATTTGCAAACTTGGATAAAAAATCGTTCCTTTGCAGCGATTTTTGAGATTAGAAATTAATTACAAACTTTTTTAAAACATTACAATCATGTCAGAAATTGAATCAAAAGTAAAGGCTATTATCGTAGAGAAACTTGGTGTTGACGAGGCTGAAGTAAAGCCCGAAGCAAGCTTCACAAACGACCTTGGTGCAGACTCACTCGACACGGTAGAGCTGATTATGGAGTTCGAGAAGGAGTTCAACATCTCCATACCTGACGACAAGGCTGAAACCATCGCTACTGTAGGCGACGCCGTTAAGTACATCGAGGAGAACATCAAATAAATAACTTCCCATAACGACTAAATGGAATTAAAGAGAGTAGTAGTGACGGGTCTGGGCGCAGTGACGCCGGTGGGACTCAATGTCGAGGAGACATGGCAGAACCTCTTGGCCGGAGTAAGCGGCGCAGCACCTATCACTCTTTTCGACTGCTCAAAGTTCAAGACGCAGTTCGCGTGCGAGGTTAAGGGCCTCAACGTCAACGACTGGATCGACCGCAAGGAGGCACGCAAGCTCGACCGCTACACCCAGCTGGCCATGATAAGCGCCATGCAGGCCGTGAAGGACAGCGCCATGGACTTGGAGAACGAGGACAAGAACCGCATCGGAGTAATCTTCGGCGTAGGTATCGGCGGTATAAAGACCTTCGAGGACGAGGTGTCTTACTACGCGCTGAACAAGGAGAACGGACCCAAGTTCAACCCGTTCTTCATCCCGAAGATGATCAGCGACATAGCAGCCGGCCACATATCAATGCTTTACGGCTTCCACGGCCCCAACTATGCCACGACATCCGCCTGCGCTTCTTCAACCAACGCCATAGCTGACGCGTTCAACCTTATCCGCCTGGGCAAGGCCAACGCCATCGTCAGCGGCGGTGCCGAGGCTGCCATATGCGCCTGCGGCGTGGGAGGCTTCAACGCCATGCACGCCCTCTCTACGCGCAACGACGAGCCCGCCAGGGCCTCGCGCCCGTTCAGCGCAAGCCGCGACGGCTTCGTGATGGCCGAGGGAGCAGGCTGCCTCATCCTCGAAGAACTTGAGCACGCAAAGGCACGCGGAGCAAAGATTTACGCCGAAATGGTTGGCGAAGGCGAGAGCGCCGACGCTTACCACATTACAGCCTCACACCCCGAAGGACTCGGAGCGAAGCTCGTAATGCAGGCCGCTCTTGACGACGCGGGCATGAAGCCTGAGGACATAGACTATATCAACGTTCACGGAACATCGACGCACGTCGGCGACATATCAGAGGCCAAGGCCATCAAGGACGTGTTCGGCGACGCAGCCTACAAGCTGAACATCAGCTCAACGAAGTCGATGACCGGCCACCTGCTGGGCGCCGCCGGAGCCGTAGAGGCGATGGTAAGCGTATTGTCGGTGCAGAACGACATCGTTCCGCCCACAATCAACCACGACGACGACGACAGGGACGAGGAGATAGACTACAATCTGAACTTCACTTTCAACAAGGCGCAGAAGCGCACCGTGCGCGCCGCGATGAGCAACACGTTCGGCTTCGGCGGACACAACGC
>CALUKU010000036.1 GCA_944321295.1 uncultured Prevotella sp. | reverse complement strand
GCATTTAACGATTCATGCTGATGTATTTTGAAAAGCTCCTTGAATGCATTGTATCTAACGGGACAGTAGTGTCTTTATTTATTAATCGGCTCAAATTTACTCATTTTTTGCCAATAATCGGGTTTGTCTGAGCCGATTTTGTGTGTATTTAACGGGCTTTTGAGCCGATTCGGCAAAAACATCTTGAGGAATAGACGAAATGGAAAAGATAAAACCAAACTAATAAAACTTCACTATGGCGGCTCTTGTCATGCAAGTGAATGGCTTCCAATTTCAAGGTAAGATATATATTGCTTTGGATGAAGGCTCTGATTACTACCGTATCTATGGGGGAAAAGGATGGAACAACAAAAGAATATCATCATGATATTTCTTTTGATGAACTTGGCGATGTACTTGACTTAATGATAGAGACTGGAGGTATGACCAAGGAAGAGTACCAAGCAAAGGTAAAGGACTTTGTTTGTAGCCTCTAACATAAAATCTATTGGCGCAAAGTTAGTGTTAAACACGAGGAATTTATCTTTATTCTAATGGTTTTATACTAACTTTGTACCAATAATAGGATATAACGCTACACTGCGCTACAAGACGCTACAAGCAGGCTACATATTTCAATGCCTATAAAAGTTATGTAACATCTTGAAAATCAATATTGCTACATGAAGATACAACTTTCAGAGTCATATTTGACTTATAGGCAATTGAATAATAATGGTAAGATAGTGGTCATGGTGTAGTATTATCCCCCTTTCATAAGGACAATTCATAAACATAATACAAAGGCAATGAGATGATAAACAGAAAACAATGGCAACCGACTTGTTTGAAAGTAATAAGCGAGTATCGTAATGCCATAATCTCCTCAAAGATTTGAGGAATGGAGTAGGAAATAGAGTCGATAGATTTCTTAAAATAGTTAAATTGTGTAACAAAAGTCATTCATACACAGTGTTTTAAGACGTTTTGTCTTGCGCCAGTTCTGCGCCATTTTTCGTGCAAAATAAGCGAAAATGCCTAAAGACGGCACTTGAATATCAACGAGTTACAGAAGATGGTAGAGTGGTATAAAATCCCTCTCTCTCCGCTACTACTTTCAAATCAAAAGCAGAAGAACGGAGCTTGTGATAAACGCAAGCTCCGTTCTTTTTTGTACGATGTCATTACTTAATGACAGATGTTTGCATTGGAATGTTTCCCTTGTGTGTATTTTGTTTTTTTTAATACAATAAATTCGGATGTGTTATGCTTTTTTAATATTTTTGCAAAGTCTGTGGAAGCATGGAAACTTGAAACCTATTTACTAAGATATTACAACATTATAAACCTTTAATTTAAAACAAATCAGTATGGATAGATTTTTACGTAAAGTGGGGATGTTGTGTCTTCTCGCCTTTGTGGCTTGCGTGGCAAAGGCTCAGGACATAACCGCCACATGGGATTTCCAGAACAAGCTTCCTGCTGCTGTCGGTGAAGTGGCTCTTCAAGGCAACACGGGCGAGGTTGATTCTGATGTTGAAGGCGTGAAGCTTTATGTCGACGCGACGAACGGTAAGTTTAACTCAAAAGACCGTTCGGGCGACGTGCAGGTGAACCAAGGTACGGTGATACGTGTTCCGGTAAAGTCGAATAGGGACATTGTTGTTGTTACTCCGAGTCCTAATTACGGCAATTTCACTATCGGCGGCGAGGCTGCCGACTTGGTTAATGCCACCGAGCACAAGGCTACCGTGGCAGAGGCTGAGGCCGGATATGTCGAGGTGAACGTTACGGGGTCATGTTATCTGTGGAAGATTGCCGTGACATTCGTTTCTAACATTCAGTCAAAAGAGCTTTACTCGACTGATTTCGGCGATTGGACCGACCGCGACGCGACGAAAGGTGAAGTAGTAGCCGAGGAGGCAACGACAAAGTATAGCCGCGAGCCTCTTACGTTCACGGTGTATAATACGCTGGTGGGTTCTGACGCTGCGACCGTTGCCGGCAGCCAGTGGAGCAAGTTCTCTGATTATCCTATAACTGGCGGCGCATTGCAGGCGCAGAAGAACGGCGGCTCATACATCGTTACGTCACCGTTGGCTTCAGTTAGCAAGGTTACTTTCGTTCATGGTGCTACGGGCGGCAACCGTGGTTGGTCGCTGTGGGCTAAGGGCGACGGCGACGCCGACTGGGTGCAGATTACTACGAGCGTGGCTAATCCTGCGGGTTACTGCGAGGTTGTGGCCCAAGTCAACCGCACCAACTGCCAGCTGAAATTCACTAACCTGGTGGACGCTCAGAACGCTTATATGTTCAGCCTTTCGATAGAGGGCAACGTCGACATGTCAAAGTATCCGGCTCTCGGTAAGTTCTCGTATAACGGCGTAACTTACACAGCGGCCGACATATTTGACGAAATTGACGAGAACGTTCAGCAGACTACTATTGAATTGTTTAATGACGTTGAGCTTCCTTCGGCTTCAAATCCTCTTGCTGATTTGACTTTTGACAACGGACAGCAGGATGGTGACGTGACTTATACCGAGCAGGCTGACGGTTCCGTTGTGGCTACAATAAAGGTTACGGCTAACGGACAGACCGTTACGTATAACGCTGTCTTTGTTCATAAGCCGTATTATACGCTCACATATTATAATACTGACGGCTCCGTGCTTGAGGCAACACAAAAGGTTGAGAAGGACCGCAATATTGCGACGTTGAGAAATTATGACGGTGTTGTTGTAGCCGAGGGTAAGGCAATGCGCGGATGGTTTGCCGAAGCTGACGGCGGTGAGAAATATACCGTTGACTACGTCGTAACGTCAGACGTGAGCCTTTACGCTGTAGCTACCGAGATTGAGGAAGAAAGTACGACTAAGCGATATACGTTCAATCTGACCGACAAATACTTTTATGATGAAGACCATGAGGCTTTCAGTGCCGAAGGGGATGGTACAGAATGGCATGACAGCTCTCACGGATGGGTGCTCCAGCCTGAAACGGGCAAGATTAACCTGCTTGTCGGCGGTGACGCATACATCGTGTTGAGGCTTTGCAACCAAGGTTCGGCAAGAACTTTGACGCTGACTGACGCAGCCGGAAATGTTGTCGGTACGATTGAAGGCAAGTCTGTAAGTGACGGCGAGTCGGCCGCCATAGAGTATGAAGGTCCGGCAGGATGGCTTACGCTTACGGCTACAGGCGCTGACGCTTATCTGCACAAGATAGTTGTTGCCAACGTAGCTGAAGCCCCCGTTACACAGAACGACGAGGGTTATTACATCGTCAACAAGAATGACGGTAACAATCTGCTCACGGTGCTTGACATTGCCAACTCTGTAGCTTCGGCCGACGAACGCACATATATCTTTGTTCCCGACGGTAAGTATGACCTTGGTAATGAGGTCCTTACTCCCATCTCTGGCGACAACATCTCAATCATTGGTCAAAGCATGGACAAGACAATCATCGTGAACGAGGCTCCCGAGGAGGGTATCGGCGTTTCAGCTACGTTCCTCATCACAGGTAATAACACGTATCTGCAAGACCTCACTTTGCAGAACGCTTATGACTATTACCAGCCGGGATTTGCAGGTCGCGCCGTAGTAATACAGGACAAGGGCAACCGCACGATATGCAAGAACGTAAGGATGTTGTCATACCAGGACACTTACTATTCAAACAACAATAGCGCACAGCTTTATTTTGAAACGTCAGACATCCACGGAACGGTTGACTTCATTTGCGGTGGCGGCGACGTGTTCTTCAATAATTGTACGCTTACTGTTGAGAAACGTAACGCTGACGGTTCAGGCGAATGTACGCTTACGGCACCGACCACGACGACCGAATACGGTTATGTATTCAGCGGATGTACCGTCAACTGTTTGGCAGAGAAGTTCAATTACGGCCGTGCTTGGCAGAACAACGCGCGTTGCGCTTACATTAATACCACCCTGTTGCAGCCCGAGCGTTTGAACTCTAACCGTTGGAACACATCCGGTATGAGCACTGCTGCCGACAAGTTCGTAGAGTATAACACGATGGACGAAAGCGGTAAGGTTATTTCTCCTGCTGAATGGGAACTTACGTTCACGCACAGCTCAGGAAACAAGACCTATAATACCATCCTTACCGACGAAGAGGCTGACGCTTATAAGCTTGACAAGGTGTTTACGGATTGGACTCCCAGCGTATATGCAACCCAGAAGAACATGGAGTTGCTTAAGGTTGACGGTAACCGTCTGACATGGAACGCCGTTGATGGCGCTAAGACTTATGCCGTGTTCTATAACGATGAGTTCGTATGTATGACCACTGCCACTTCGTATGACGTTCCCGACGGCAGCGACATTGATGTTTATACAGTGCGTGCCGCTAACGAGTATGGTGGCTTTGGTAATTACGCAAGCACTACCACTACGGCTATTGACAACGTTGAGGCTGTAAGCGGTAATGTCGTTAAGACTGAATATTACAATTTGTCAGGTTCGCGTGTCGGCAATGCTTATAAGGGCGTTGTCATAAAGGTTGACACGATGGACGACGGCAGCGTAGTATCATCAAAGGTCATTAAATGATAGAGTAAACTTAAGCTTGATTGTCGGGTGCATCTGTAATTTGCAGGTGCACCCGTTTTTTGTTGTTGAGTATTGATTATTTTGCATTTTAAATGCATAAACAAAGTGTTATAAATAAATTTTTACTACCTTTGTACACGATTCTATTTTCTAATCTAACGTCAAGCGGACTAATTAATCATTAAATTATATTTTTATGTTAAAAACTAATCATTTACAACATTTATTGCTGTTAGTCGTGGGGCTGCTTGTAGCCATTCCCGGACTTGCGCAAGATGACCGTCAATTAGCCTTTCCTGGTGCGGAAGGCTATGGTAGATATACTACGGGTGGCCGTGGTGGAACGGTTTATCATGTAACATCGCTTGAAGACCGAGGCCTTGGAACGCTTCGTTATGCTGTCGCACAGAAAGGACCGAGAACGATAGTTTTTGATGTTTCCGGTACAATTCATCTTACGAGGCCCCTTAAAATAACTGATGGTAACATAACCATTGCCGGCCAGACAGCTCCTGGCGATGGTATTTGTGTGGCTGATTATCCGTTTACTATTGAGGCGGACAATGTTATAATACGTTATCTCCGTTTTCGTTTAGGAAATAAGGAAGTGGACCACCATGAGGGTGATGGACTCGGAGGTATGGATCATAGGAATATAATTATTGACCATTGCTCTGTAAGTTGGAGTATTGACGAATGTTTGTCTGTATATGGCAATGATAGTCTAACCGTTCAGTGGTGTATTGTTTCGCAAAGTCTGCGTAATTCAGGTCATTCAAAAGGACGCCATGGATATGGCGGCAATTGGGGTGGCGCTGGTGCTTCTTATCACCATAATTTGTTGGCTCACCACGATTCGCGCGTTCCCCGTCTTGGCCCGCGTCCCGGAACTCAGACAAGAGAACTTATGGATTTGCGCAATAATGTGATGTACAATTGGGCAGGTAATGGTTGTTACGGTGGAGAAGGTATGAATGTGAATATTGTCAACAATTATTATAAACCAGGACCTGCTACTAAAACCAGAAATGAGAATATACAAAAACGCATTGCAGGAATAGGTATCCGTACGACGGAATACACTGATCATGATTCTGATAATCCGAATGATTGGGATGTAATGTGGCACGTATGGGGTGATTTTTATGTTGACGGAAACTTCAATCCTGATTATGAAGACGTAACGAAAGACAACTGGACATACGGAATTTATAACCAAATCAGTAACTCGTCCGTTGACAATACATTTGACGATGCTGTGCGTGATTCAATGCGAATGGATAAGCCTTTGAAGTTTGTAACAGTTACAACACATTCGGCAGAAACTGCTTATGAGCGCGTAATGGATTATGCAGGTGCTTCTTTGCGCCGTGATGCGGTTGACGAACTTATTGTAAGCGATACGCGTAATGGCGAAGCTTCATGCACAGGACTTAATAGCGATACGAGAACCCTTCCCGGCATTATCGACTCGCAGGACGACCTTAAGCAGGCGTTCCCCGATGCAGGTGACGACTGGAGCGCATGGCCTGAGCTGAAGAGCGAGCCGGCTCCGCTTGACACTGACCAGGACGGCATGCCCGACGAGTGGGAAGACGCAAACGGACTTGACAAGAATAATGCCGAGGATGGTGCCGCAGTAGGCGAGGACGGCTACACTAATCTTGAGAGATACATGAACAGCCTGGTGGCTCATATCACCGAAGCCCAGAACGAGGGCGGAATATTACTCAGCGGAAACGAAGAGTTTACTTCCGGCATAAATGACGTCATGGTGACACGCAAGCCTACCGGTAAGACCTACAACTTACAGGGAATGGAAGTAAAGGGTGACCTGCAGAAAGGCATTTACATCCGTGACGGAAAGAAGTTTGTCGTTAAATAACCGGCGCATACATGTATCATAATATTTGAATATTCGTTTTAACAGCGGTTGCCGGCGCATGTTCAGCATGCGGTGGCAGCCGTTTTTGTTTTCTTTTTTATATTAAACGTAAGACAAAATAACCCTGATTTAAATGAAAAGACTAAACTCTCTAATCGTAGCCGTAGCGTGCACGGCTGCCGTCAGTGCTCAGGTATTGCCGTATCAGAACCCTAATCTGCCGGCAAGACAGCGCGCTGAAGACCTTTGCTCGCGCATGACTCTTGAGGAGAAGGCCACCGTGATGATGAACAACTCCAAGGCCATACCTCGCCTCGGCATACCCGCCTTTGCCTGGTGGAGCGAGGCTTTGCACGGCGTAGGGCGCAACGGACTGAGCACGGTGTTCCCCTCGTGCATCGGCATGGCAGCGTCGTTTGACGACGCGCTGCTTGAGCGTGTCTACACGGCGGTAAGTGATGAGGCCCGTGCCAAGAACACGGCACTCCGTCGTATAGGCCAAGGCACGGGTACGTACCAAGGACTGTCGTTCTGGACGCCCAATATCAACATCTTCCGTGACCCGCGTTGGGGACGCGGTCAGGAAACTTACGGCGAGGACCCTTACATGAACTCGCGCATGGGACTTGCCGTTGTGCGGGGTCTGCAGGGCCCTGCTGACAGCAAGTATATGAAGCTGTATGCCTGCGCAAAGCATTACGCCGTGCATAGCGGCCCTGAGAAGACCCGCCACAGCTTCAACATCGAAGAACTGCCGGCGCGCGACCTGTGGGAAACTTACCTGCCAGCCTTTAAGGACCTTGTTCAGAAGGGCGGCGTAAAAGAGGTGATGTGCGCATACCAGCGTTTTGAGGGTGACCCTTGTTGCGGCAGCAACCGTCTGTTGCAGCAGATATTGCGCGACGAATGGGGCTTTAAGGGACTGGTGGTAAGCGACTGCGGTGCCATTGACGATTTTTGGGAGCCGGGTGCCCACGGTGTGTCCGCTGATGCGGCTTCGGCTTCGGCTAAGGCCGTCATTAGCGGCACCGACGTAGAGTGCGGCGGCAACTACCGCCGACTGCCCGACGCCGTCAAGGCCGGTGAGATAACCGAGGAGCAGATTGACAAGAGCGTCGTCCGCCTGCTTGAAGGCAGGTTCGAGCTGGGCGACTTCGACCCCGACTCGCTTGTCGAATGGACGCGCATACCCGAGAGTGTCGTAGCCTGCCAGGAACATCGTGACCTTGCGTTGCAGATGGCGCGCGAGCAGATGGTATTGTTGCATAACAGGAACAACACCCTGCCTTTAGCAAAGGACGCAGGCCGGATAATGGTGATGGGACCCAACGCTGCAGACTCCATCATGTTGTGGGGCATTTACTACGGTCAGCCGGCCCATTCGGTCACCGTGCTTGAAGGCATACAGGCCAAGCTCGGCAAGGACGTCAGGTACACCAAGGGTTGCGAAATCACGTCGATGACCGAGAGCGAGAGCATTTTCGCCCGCCTGCGCGGCGCCGACGGCAAACCCGGCATGAGCGCCCGCTTCTGGAACAACACCAAGATGAGCGGCTCGCCCGTTTATGAAACTTCTTATGCAAGCGCCCTGCGCTTCGACAACGGCGGCAACACCGTGTTCGCCCCGGGTGTTAACCTTACCGACTTCACGGCGCAGTTCAAGGGCTCTTTCGTTGCTGATAAGGACGAAACGCTTGACATAACATACACCAACGACGACGGCTTCAGGCTTATCGTCAACGGCGACACGCTCGCCAACCGCTGGAAGACCGACCCCCTGCGTTTCACACGTCGTAAGCTTGACGTCAAGAAGGGCCAAAGGTACGACATCCAGGTCGACTACATGCAGCTTCTCGGCGGAGCAACGCTCAACTTCGACATCGCTTCCGTGCGCAATGTCACGGCCCAAGAGCTTGCGGCCAGGGCTAAGGACGTTGAAACGGTTATTTTCGTCGGCGGCATATCGCCCAACCTCGAGCGCGAGGAAGCCAAGGTAAATGAGCCGGGTTTCGACAACGGCGACCGCACCAGCATTGAGCTTCCTGCCGTTCAGCGTGAAATTCTTAAGGCCCTTCACGATGCCGGCAAGCGCGTCGTGCTCGTCAACTGCAGCGGCAGCGCCGTGGCGCTTACGCCCGAGGTTGAAACGTGTGACGCTATCCTTCAGGCATGGTATCCCGGCGAGCAGGGCGGACATGCCGTAGCCGACGTGCTCTTCGGCGACTACAATCCCGGCGGAAAGCTGCCCGTCACTTTCTATAAGGACGACGCTCAGCTGCCTCCGTTTGACGACTACCACATGCAGGGCCGCACTTACCGCTTCTTCCGCGGCGAGCCTCTGTTCCCCTTCGGCTACGGCCTCAGCTATACGTCGTTCGCCCTTGGCCGTCCGTCTTACGACGCCGCTGCAGGCAAGCTAACCGTCAGCGTCAGCAACACGGGCAGCCGTGACGGCGTAGAGATTGTGCAGGCTTATCTGCGTAAGCCCGCCGACGTAGACGGCCCGCTGAAGACCTTGCGCGGTTTCGCCCGTGTGGAGCTTAAGGCCGGCCAGACTAAGACCGTCACGATAGACTTCCCCCGCAGCAATTTCGAGTGGTGGGACGCTTCAAGCAACACTATGCGCGTAGTGCCCGGTCAGTATGAAATATTGGTCGGTACGTCGAGCGCCGACAGCGATTTGCAGGCCGTCAGCGTAGAGCTGTAACAGCGCCTGGCGCATAAGCGATTGTGAAAGGTTGCCTTTCGTCAAGCAAAAGGCGGCCTTTCATACGATAAGAGGTGGCATTTTGCATTGCAAAATGCCACCTCTTTGATTTTGTTCCCTATTCTGCTGATTATCAGTCTTTTATGATTTTACGTGAGTTGGATATATGAACACATCCGCCGTAGGGACATAATTTATTATGTCCGCACGTTCTGTAAAGAACGTTTTTGTGTACAAAACCAACTAAATACGCCTCTTCGCGGCGTGCGGACATAATAAATTATGTCCCTACTTGATTGTTTGGAACGTTTGCAAGTATATAAGTCTTATAACGAATTGGCGTTGGCTTTAGGCACATGGACTTTTATCACCTGATAATTTCTTCCTGCTAATGCGTTCGTTTTGCCTGTTGGCGTCCTGCCAAAAGCCTTGTCAGTCGTCTTTTCCGGGCTTTACGTATCTTCCGTTCACTTTCAGCGGCTCTATGTGCAGGTTGATGTACGTGCCGTCGCCGAAGTGGCAGCGCAGCTCACGCTCTATGTCGCTGGCGCGGCGGTGGGCCTCATATAGGCTCAGCTCGCCGGGCATGCGCAGGTGCATCTCAATTGATATGCGGTTGCCTATGCGGCGCGTGCGTATGTTGTGTATGCCGCTAACGCCCTCTTCGCTTTCGGCTATTTCGGTTATCTTGCGCTCAACATCCTCGGGCAGGCTCTTTTCCAGCAGCTCGTCAGAGGCTTGTTTCATCAGCGTGAAGGCCGTTTTTATTATGAAAATGCTCACAACTACGGCGGCTATCGGGTCTAAGACGGTCCACTTGTCGCCGAGGAATATGGCTCCGCCAATGCCGAGGGCGGTGCCGATTGATGAGAAGGCGTCGCTGCGGTGGTGCCAGGCGTTGGCGACGACGGCCTGCGACTGAACATTCTTGCCTACGCTGACGGTGAACCTGTAGCACCATTCCTTCAGTGCCACGCTGAGCAGTGCCGCCACTAAGGCTATCATGCCCGGCTGCCTGAGCGGCTCGCCGCGCAGCGCCATGGTTATCTTCTCAATGCCGCTGTAAAGTATTAGCACGCCCACGAAGAGCAGTGCCAGGCCGATGAGCGACGTTGCCAAGGTTTCATATTTGCCGTGGCCGTAGTCGTGGTCTTTATCCTGCGGCTTGTTGCTCAGCCTGACGAACACCAGCACGACGACGTCGGTTATCAGGTCAGACAGCGAGTGTACGGCGTCTGCTATCATCGCCGCCGAGTGTCCCAGCACGCCGAAGGCGAATTTTACGGCCACGAGCATGATGTTGATTATGCTGCCGAGCACCGTCACTTTATAAATTTTCCGTTCGCGAGTATCCATAATGCTTGTTCTTGAATATTATTAATTCATGTATATCTGAGATGTTGCATGAGTTTCGGCTGTTGCCTTTTCGCCTAAAAAACGAAAAGGTAAAAACGTAAAATCCGTACGCATGGCCGGCGTTTTACCGTTTTACCTTTCTGTTATTTTACTTTTATGAGTTTGCCTTCTCAGTCTTCTTTCTTTCCGAACTCAGGGTCAATCTTCACGAATGCGGCCACGATGAACGTCATGGCGCACAGCAGCACGACGATTACGAAGAACCAGAAGTAGCCCACAAGCTCCTGCAGCCAGCCGGCGACAAGTCCCGGCAACATCATCGAGAGCGCCATCAGGGCCGTGCATAGTGCGTAGTGCGATGTCTTATATTCGCCTTGGCTGTAATAAATAAGGTACAACATGTATGCCGTGAAGCCGAAGCCGTAACCGAACTGCTCAACAAATACGCAGACGTTTATTATGAAAAGGCTTGACGGCATGGCATAGCTCAGGTACACGTAGACAAGGTCGGGCAGGGTGATGGCGCACACCATCGGCCATAACCATTTCTTCAGTCCGTCGCGTCCGGCGGCCATTCCGCCGAGTATTCCTCCGAGAGTCAGTCCTACAATGCCCACCGTGCCCTGTACAAAACCATACTCCTGCGGCGAAAGGCCTAAGCCTCCGTTAGCAGCGCTGTCAATAAGGAACAGCGATGAAACCTTTGCCAACAGTCCTTCCGGCATGCGGTAGAAAAGCATGAAGAGGAAGGCTGCCGTTACTTCCCACGCCGGAAATTTAGTGTAGAACGTTTTCACTGAGCGATACAACCCGTTCCATATCTCGCGGGCGTTGGCGTTACGCAGTCCACGGTCGGACATGGGACACGGCAAAGCAAAGCTGTGCCATAACCAAAGGGCAATGAACAATCCCGTTACGCCGTAGAACATCAGGCTCCATGAGTAGCGTATGCTGCCGCGGAAAATTACTTGCAGGTTGCCCGCCACCATGACAAGGAAGCCTTGTCCGAAGATTGTCGCCAAACGGTAGAACGTGCTACGTATGCCTACGAACCAAGCCTGCTTGTGCTGGTCGAGGCCAAGCATGTAGAAGCCGTCGGCCGCAATGTCATGTGTCGCGCTGCTGAAGGCCATCAGCCAGAAGAAGCATAGCGTGCCTTGCAGCCAGAAGTCAGTCGGAATGGTGAAGGCTACGCCGCCGAAAGCGGCGCCTATCAGCAACTGCATCGTTATTATCCACCATCTCTTCGTCTTGATTATGTCAATGAATGGGCTCCATAGTGGTTTGATGACCCATGGCAGGTAGAGCCATGAGGTGTAGAAAGTTATCTCGGCGTTGGTAAGCCCCAGCTGTTTATATAGTACAAGCGAGATCGTCATGACGGCCACGTATGGCAGTCCTTCGGCGAAATACAGCGAAGGAACCCAGCTCCAAGGGTTTTTGCTCAGTTTGCGGTTCATAATTTAAAGTCGGTAATTCACAATGCGTAAAGCACAATTCACAATACATAATGCGCCGTCGGGTCGTTGCCTTTTTCACGTGTCATGCATTGTGAATTATGCGTTAACGGTATATCTTTTCTATCTTCGCACCATGGTAGTAGTGCAGCAGTATCTCGTCATACTTGAAGCCCTTTTCGCCCATCACGGCCGCGCCGATTTGGCAGAGGCCCACGCCGTGGCCCCAGCCGGCGCCCGTGAGGACGAAGCGCGACGGCACGCCGTCGGCAATGTCAAGCCTGTCAACCACGAAGGCGCTGCTGTACAGGTGGGTTTCGCTCAGCGCGCGGCGTATCTCAAGCTCCTTACCGATGGTAAAAGTGCGCTCCGTGCCGACAATCTTCAGCTTGCTTATGCGTCCGCTGCGTCCGCGCTCTACGGGTACGAGGTCTACAATCTTGCCGAAACTGATTTTCAGCTTGTCCTCGATTAGCGCTGACAGGCGCTCTTGCGTGTACTCAACGTGCCAACGGTAGAAGTCTGACGTTTCCTGATCGTAGTCGTTAAGCACCTGCGAGAGTATCTTCCTGTCATTCGTGTTGCAGTAAGAGTCGGGGCAGGAGCGTATCCAGCGTTCGGCCTCGGCCTCGTTGGTTAGGTCTGGCAGGGCTGCCGTTGCGTCGCCGTTGTCGCGCAACGCCGCGAGATAAGGTTGCGGTTTGTCCTCCCAGCAGTACTGGAACTCCTCGGTAATGCCGCCGCAACATTTGCTGAAGCGTGTGTCGCAGATGTCATCTCCGTAGGTTAATATCTGTCCGCGGGTTTCCCTTACGGCCTGTTCTACGTGTATGTTGTTGGCTTTGGTTATGCCCTGGTAGCGTTGGCAGTGGTCGTCGGCGCAGACGTCGAATATTGTATGGTCGTCGCGGTCGTACCAGCGTATCAGCTCGTCGTCCTTTTTCACGAACGAGAAGAAGCCGCTTCCGCCCGTGTCTTGCCTGCGTCGGCGCTCCATCTGGGCCAAGAGCCAGCTGCGTGAGATGACGGCGTGTGCCTTAAGGAATTCCAATGAAGACGTCGCTTTCATCTCACTTGATATCACGCTGACGAGATAGTCCTCAACGGGCAGGCTGTTTATGGCGCACACCTTGTCGGCTTCTACTACAAGCTTCAGTGTGCCTTGGAAGGTCTGCGTTTCCTGCCGTTGCCAGTGGAAGTTGACTCCTATTGTCACGTCGTCGAGCGAGAACGAGGCTTCGCAGCTGCACGGTGAGAACGTAAGTTCACGATACAGGTTTCCGTTCCACAGTACTCCGCCCTCGGAAAACGACACTTTCTGGCGTCCGTTGATGACATTTCCCTTGGCTTCGTAGTCGCCGTTGAGTGAGAAACTTATCTCTCCGGCGCTTATTATTCCTACGTGTACGCATGGTTCGTCGGCCTCGTTGCGTGTGTCTACGCCGCTTTTAAGTGAAGAGGCGGCGGTTTTAATCTTGTCGGTTACGGTCTTCATCTCGCCGTCTGTAAGCGAAACTTCGCGCAATATGCCTACGGCTTGCTCTAAGGTGATAGCGTCATAGTCCTCCTTACGCGGCGTTATGATGAGTCCGGCCATGTCGAGCGCGCCGGGACTTACGAGCATTTTCTGACATTCATGTCCGTAATAGCAGTCGGGGCGGTGCTTCTTGCGGGGGAATATCACCGAAAGGCAGTGGCCGCCCGACATCCAGCTGACGATGTTCATCATCGGTTCGGGCTGTCCGTCGCTTATCGGCAGGGCGTCATATACAAGCTTGAAGAGGGTCTTGTCGGTTTCAATGCCGTCACTCTTTATGAGCAGTGCGGGGCTTGGCCAGCCTTTGATGACTGATATTTCGTTATCGTCGTTTACGGAGAACAGTGTTTCCAGTTCGCGCTGCAGCTTCTGCCAGGCCTCCTGCAGGGGCAGAACGCCGCTTGTGCCGGCCTGGAAGTGCATGTGGTCGGGGGCCGAAGCTCCGCATTGCGGGCCGTTGTAGAACACGGTCAGGTCAGGGTGCTGCTCCAAGAAGCGGTGCATCTCGGCATAATGTCGGTCTATGCGTTGCGGTTGGTGCGTGACGGCCGGTATGGTGAAATGCACGGGTAGGATGGGGTAGGGGTTGACGAGTATCTCGAAACCGGCGTCGGCATGCTTGGTGATTTGCTCTTCCGGGCGGTTTGCCTGGCAGAGGAAGCACGGGCGGCTGCTTATCGTCGCTTTGTCGATGGCAGCACCGGTAGATACTATCCGTGCAGGATTATGTTGCGCCTTGATTGTAATCGAAGCGTCAAAGGCCGGCGTCCTGCCGCCGTTGTCGGGCGCGGCGGCTTTGCCGGCGGCCACGTCATGGCCGGCCGAAAGTTTGCTTGCGCCGCTTTCGTTGTCGCCGGTCAAGGGCTTTGTCAGCACGTTTTGCAGGTTGTGGAAGTTGTGTCTTGCCGTCTCCCACGTTTCCAGTTGCCTGTTGAAAAAGCGCATCAGCGAGTCGTCGTTGGCTCTTATGCCGCCTTCGGCGTTCATCTTGCGGCGCGCCATAAGCTCCATTGTGCGCAGGCGGTCCTTGTAAAGGTTGTTGGCGTTGACCTTCTCTACGCTCAGCGCGGCGTCGCTGTTGCCGCCCCATCGGCGGCAGAGGTAAAGCTCGGTGAATATCCTTCCTATCTTATAATGGCGGCTGAAGGCCAGTCCGAGGGCATAGTCCTCGCCGTAGCTTGTGTTTGGGAAGCGTATCTGGCGCAGCAGCGGAGTGAAGAAGGCGCGCGGGGCGCCGAGTCCGTTGATGCGCAACGCGTTGTTGCATCCGTTGTTGTCGGTCCATTCGGCGTGGTTGATCAGTCCGGGCGGCAGGGTGTTCAGGTCGAAGTCGCACATCCTGTAGCTGCCCACCACCATAGCCGCCTGCTGGCTGTAGAAGGCGTCTACGATAGTCTGCAGCGTGTCGGGCGACGAGTATAGGTCGTCGCTGTCGAGCTGAACGGCGAAGCGGCCGCACCGGCTGTCGTCTACGGCTACGTTCCAGCAGCCGCCTATGCCTAGGTCGGTGCGTTGCGGTATGATGTGTATCAGGCGGCTGTCTGCGTATCCGTCGAGCAGCTCGGTCGTCTTGTCGGTAGAATGATTGTCAACTACGATTACGTTGAACGGGAACTTAGTCTTTTGCGCCAATGCGCTGTCAACGGCGTCGCATATTGTCTTTTCACGGTTGCGCACGGGTATGACGACGGTCGCCTCGATGTCGAATTCCTGCTCGTTGAAGTCGGGCTTTACGTAGTTCATGGTGTCGACCAGCGCACCTACGGCCTTGAGGTGCTCTGTTACGGCGTGTTCCATCTCAACCTGCACCTCACGGTTGGCCGGGTTTACGTAGTCAAACTGCCGTTCGCCGCTGGCCCTGAGGTCGCGTTCCTCTTCGGTGTACAGGTATTCGTTCAGGTGGAAAAGCAGTCCGTTGCGGCTGAGGTAGAGCCACAGCGCGTACCATCCGGCGTATTTATAGCCTCCGGGTTTGTCCTCGTCGCCACGCAGCGCCGTGTCGGCGGCGAATCCGTGTAGGGCCGAAGCCCTGACAAGCACTACTGAACCGAAGTCGAAATCGTCGCGCAGACTGCCCTCCTGCCAGTCAATCACGGGGTGCTGGGCTGTCTGTCCTTCCTTCACGGTCAAGCGGTCGGCGTATACCATGGCGGCGTCTGTTTCGGCGGCGGCGCGCATCATGCGCAGTATGGCGTACTGGCCGAGGCTGACGGGCACGTCGTTTATGAACATCATGGCGTAGTCGGCCGCAGTGCTGTCGGCAATGCTCGCGATGGCGAGCGACGAGCGCAGCCCGTCAACCACGATGAAGGCGCAGCCTTCGGGCACGGCGTTGCGCATGGCGAACTCTTGCGTCACGAGCAGGTTGATGTGGCATATCATACGGCTGCCGCGCAGCTGCCTTAGCGTGTTGCTTACGGCATTGAGGTCACTGCAGGGCAGAAAGCAATCGATAGTTCCTTTCATTCTCTTAATAATTTAATAAGGTGTGCCGTGTGGCGGCTGTCCGCCGGAGCTGCGTGTCAAGACAATACGCAAACGACTCCTGCCTGCCTTGCGTGGCTGACAGGGGTCGTTTGCGTGATGACTCTTCGGCGCCGGCTGTCATTGTCAGTTCTTTTTCAGCGGGTCTTGTTCGCCGAGTATCTTCTTGTCCTTGGCAAACTGCACGAAGTACATCAGGAAAAGGATGACAGCCACGGCAAATCCGATTATGTCGAACACGCCGTAATCGCTGCCGAGAATGTTGAATTTCTTGTCGCCCCAGCCGCTGTACATGTAAATGGTGTTGAGCAGTATCACGACGAGGCGGAACTCCGTTGGCCCGAAGCTGCTGTAAGTCAGGCGGAACTCACCCTTCAGTATGGCGCCGATATAGGTGTAGATCGACAGGCACAGGTAGCCTGCCAGCACAAGCATGGCAATGTTGAGCTTGAAGATCGGCGACAGTCCGGCGCCGATGCACATGATGCAGATGGTGACGGCGTCGAGAGTGTGGTCGATGAAGAAGCCGTAGACGGGCCTCTGCGTCTGGCGCACGCGCGCCAGCGTGCCGTCAAGGCTGTCGCCGTACCAGTTGATGACAAGCCCGAGCGACGATATCCAAAGGTAGTTGACGTTATAGTTGCCCAAGAAGAAGCCTATTGCGCAAACCACAGCTCCGGCCACTCCGATGAACGTCAGCATGTCAGACGTCATCCATCGCGGCTGCCTGTTGGACAGCCATATTAACACTTTCTTTTCCGCCGCGTTCAAAATCGACGTCTGTATTCTTTGAGATGTTTCCTTACCCATTGTCTGAATGTATTATTCTTTGCGGTTGCAAAGTTACAGTTTAATTACGAATTTTATAATTTTTTGTGGTTAAAGTTGTTAAAGATTGGTTATACTATGCCGCCATGGCCGTTACCGGCTGTAGGGCGGTGGTTGCTCAGGCGTTTTATGAAAGGTTACCTTTCGCCTTGCAAAAGGCGTCCTTTTACACGATGAAAGGCCGTCTTTCAAGACGTAAAAGGTTGCCTTTTGCAAAGGCTGGCGTAATATGCTGTAAATCAAACGGTTGAGGCCTGCAGTCTGCGGTGCTGCGATGGCCGTTGTACCTTGCCTCCCGGTGTTTTGACACAGATTATCTGCAGGTGCGGAAGAAAAACATTGCGATAAGTTTGGCAAATATTCAAAAATGTTGTAACTTTGCAACCCAAAAGCTTAATGAGCGAAATTTGATTAACATTCAACTATAACTTAAAAATGAAAAAAGGTATCCATCCAGACAACTATCGCCCCGTCGTATTCAAGGATATGTCCAACGGCGATATGTTCCTTACACGTTCTACATGCAAGACTACAGAGACAGTAGAATTTGAAGGTGAAACTTACCCAGTGGTAAAAGTCGAAATCTCAAGCAGCTCACATCCGTTCTACACGGGCAAGAGCAAGCTCGTTGACTCTGCGGGCCGCGTAGACAAGTTCATGAGCCGCTATGGTAAGGCGCGCAAATAATATACCTACAAATATTATTAACAGTCATACAAAATGCGTTTTGGCGTAGTCGCATATGCGCCCGAACGCATTTTTTTATATTCATACGTCAACTTAACAATAATCATCACTTTCACGAATGTACAAGTTTTATAATCTGCTGGCAGTGTTGCTCTTGGCCGTTTTCGCCGTGGCCTGCACCAATGACGACGGCGACGGCGGAAACACGTGGCAGGGCGGCAACGCCAACCGCAACGTCGTGGGCGACGAACCGGCTGTAAGCCGCCTCGAGTTCCCACGCCTGAAGGGCGGCCGCAGCGTCGTCATAGTCTACCGCACGGGCGACAACAACAAGTATGATAACGACCGCGTCAACTATGCCGTGGAGTGGGACTGCGACAAGAAGGCGCAGCGATGGTCGTGTTATCAGATGCACAAAGGTTACACGGGCACTTACAACAGGGTGGTTGACGGATACATGAACGACCCAAACCTCGATGAAGGCGACTATTGGGAAAAAGATTATTATTACGGTTCGGGCTACGAGCACGGGCACATCTGCCCCAACGCCGACAGGAAATATTCTTTCGTAGCCAACTATCAGACGTTCTACCTTACCAACATGCAGCCGCAATACCATAAGTTCAACGGCTATACTAATAGTGGAAGCGATCAGGGCGAGGGCCTTTGGGTAAGGATGGAGGCGCAGGTGCGCGAGTGGGTTCCTTATAAGTCTACCGACACGCTCTACGTATGCAAGGGCGGCACGATTGACCGCGAGGAAAACATAATAGAGCGCATAAGCGGCCGTCTGATAGTGCCGCGCTATTTCTTCATGGCATTGCTGCTTAAGAACATCGGCGGATACAGGGCCATAGGCCTATGGGCCGAGCAGATGGAAGACGAGTGGCGCGACGATCAACCGCTGTCTGCCTTCGCCGTGTCAATCGACGAACTTGAAGAGCTTACGGGCATTGACTTCTTCTGCAATCTGCCTGACGATATCGAGAACGACGTCGAAAGCACGTATTCGCTTAAGGCCTGGAGCCTTGACTAATAGCGATTTTACACATTAATTTAACGCCAGTTCGACATAACTGCTATGTTTTCACTAACAACAAAAACACCCTTCGTAGGGACATAATTTATTATGTCCGCACGTTCTGCAAGAACGTTATTGGCAATATTACTATATAATACGCCTCTTCGCGGCGTGCGGACATAATAAATTATGTCCCTACGAAGGGTGCTCTTCTTATGCCGAACTCACATTAATGTAATAAACAAGCCGGCCGGCAAGCGGATGCAGGATTAATCCTGTCCGCTTGCCGGCCGGCTTGTCTTTGTGGCTTGTTGTTATTTTAGGGTTAAATTATCTTCTGAACGTTCTCAAGGTTTTTCTTGATGTCCTCGTTTGTCACTTCATAGTTCATCAAGTCACCGTTTAGATACTGCTCGTAGGCGGTCATGTCAATCAGGCCGTGGCCGCTGAGGTTGAACAGGATGACCTTGCTTTCGCCGCTTTCCTTGCATTTCAAGGCCTCGCGCACGGTGGCGGCTATTGCGTGGCAACTCTCCGGGGCGGGCACAATGCCTTCGGTGCGGGCGAACAGCAGGCCGCAGTCGAACGACTCAAGCTGCGGTATGTCGACACCGCGCATCAGACCGTCCTTAAGCAGCTGCGACACAATCACTCCGGCACCGTGGTAACGCAGGCCGCCGGCGTGTATGTTAGCCGGCTTGAAGTCGTGGCCGAGGGTGAACATAGGCAGTAGCGGCGTGTAGCCGGCCTCGTCGCCGAAGTCGTATTGGAATACGCCTCTCGTCAGCTTCGGACAGCTTGACGGCTCGGCAGCGATGAACTCGGTCTTTGCCCCGTCTTTTATATTATGCCGCATGAAGGGGAACGCTATGCCGCCGAAGTTTGAGCCGCCGCCGAAGCATGCTATCACCATGTCGGGATACTCGCCGGCCATTTCCATCTGTTTCTCGGCCTCAAGGCCTATCACCGTCTGGTGCAGCGCTACGTGGTTGAGCACGGAGCCGAGCGTGTATTTGCAGTGCGGGGTTGTCGTAGCCAGCTCGATGGCCTCTGATATGGCCGTGCCGAGCGAGCCTTGGTGCATGGGGTCGCGCGTTATTATGTCTTTGCCGGCGCGTGTCGACATCGACGGCGAACCGGTAACCTCGGCGCCGAACGTGCGCATCAGTATGCTGCGGTAAGGCTTCTGCCTGAGGCTTATCTTTACCTGGTACACTGCGGCTTCAAGGCCGAACACCTTAGCGGCGTAGCTCAGCGCCGCGCCCCATTGGCCGGCTCCGGTTTCGGTGGTGACGTTCGTCGTGCCTTCCTGCTTGCAGTAGTAGCACTGGGCGAGGGCTGAGTTAATCTTGTGGCTGCCGAGCGGGTTGGTACTCTCGTTCTTGAAGTATATGTGCGCCGGCGTGTCGAGCGCCTTCTCAAGGGCGTATGCCCTAACGAGCGGGGTTGAACGGTAGTATTTGTACATGTCGAGCACCTCGTCAGGGATGTCGATCCAAGCGTTTGTCTGGTCGAATTCCTGACGGCAGCACTCCTCACAGAATATCGGGAAGAGGTCTTCCGCCTTCAACGGTTCTTTCGTTGAAGGGTTTAATGGGGGCAGGGGCTTTGTCGCCATGTCCGCCTGTATGTTATACCATTGTGTTGGTATTTCGTTCTCCTGAAGGATGAATTTCTTTTGTTTTGTCATTTTTGCAAGTTTATTTTATCAGTTTGTTACTTTTTGTTTGATGTCGATTGCAAAAATAATATAATTATATAGAAAAACAAAACAATTCTAACTTTTTGTTGCTTGTCGTATTAATTTTGTAACTTATGTCATGCCCGACATCATGTAGTGTTACATTTTCTTGAAATAAAGGCGCAAGTAGTTGTCGTTAATTATCATCTTGCTGCCGTTAAGCCGTTCTACGGTGAAATTGTTTTCAAGGGCGTTAATGCCGAAAGGCGCTATCAATGACACGTCGGTAAGCGGGCTGTCGCCGTTTGTGCGGTCGTAAACGTAGGGTGTGTGCAACCTCAGTGTGCCGCCGGCATGCTCGAAGCGCAACAGCGCGCTGTTGCGTGCACCCGTCTTGTCGTCAACCTGCAACAGCTTGTATTGGAACGACCAGTATATCTTTTCGCCGTCCATCTGCTTGACGCCTGATGTCGACAGGGTGTCAACCCTTACGAGGTGCCACATTCCGTCGAGGTCGCCGCTGTCGGATGTTTCAAGGTCGCACGCGCATAAAATTGATGTTACGGCCGCTGCGAGGATAAAGTTTGTATGTCGTGTCATTTTCGTCATATTATGATAATGTGGTTGAAGTTAATGATGTAAAGCTCCGTTTTATGACCGCTTTGTCTGCTTTTGCTTATTTTTCGGTTAGCAGGCCGCTTTTTGATATTGTCAGCTGAAAACCGTAATTGTTGCCGAGTATCTTGCCGAAGTCCATGCCGTAGCCGCCCTTTACTTTCCATCCGTTCAGTGCCTTGCCGTTGAACGTATATTCGCCTTCTATCAGGAAGCTCACGTTGTGCTGTTTCTTGTTGTAAGGGTTAGCGTATGTGCCGAGTCCTTCTTGCCATGATGCGAGCACGCGGTACGAGATGTTGTCGGCCGGGCGGCCGTCAAAACCAAGGTGGAACGCCATGAAGCGGTTGTCGTCAACGTTGATTGAGCCGTTGTCGTTGTATATCGGCGAGCGGTAGAGGGGGTTGCCGATTACCTGTCCCCAATGCTGCCAGCCCGTGTAGATATAGTGGTTGTAGAAGTTGTCGAGTCCGCCTATGTGGTCGGGCACGGCGCTTGTGTGGTCGTGATAGATTGGGCCGCTCTGGTATTTTGAATAGACGTATTCAAACACCACGTCCCTTAGCCATCCGCCGTATTTCAGGTTCAGCTCAGCGCCGAGCATAATGTCCTTCAGATCGTAGAGCACGTAGCGGTTGTCTTTCTTAACCTGCCATTCGTCGCCTTCGCCGTAGCCGTCATAGTCGAGCAGGAACATGGCGGAGTGGTCCTCGAAATACTTGTCGGCGTAAATGCCGAAACGCCACATTTCGGTGTTCCAGTTAAGGCGTACCAGCCAGCTTCCCACGTGGTTTCCTTCCACGTTTTGGTATGTCGTTTCGCCCGTGTCGTGTCCTCCCGCCGTGAAGGCGTTCCAGAAGGCGCCAAGGCCCGTATCTCCCTTATACTCGGTCATGCCTCCGTTGCCGTCGGGCACGTAGGCCGTGCCTCCGAACGTTGCCGCCATCTCGAGGCCAAGTTCGATTGAGAACGGGCAGAACAGCGCGTCATTGCCAATCTTCAGGTATCCCGCCTTGCTGTGGAATAGCACGTTGTCGGCGTACTTCGTCTTACGTCCGGTGAAGTCGTGCTGCCAGTTGTCGTCGGTCATCATGCCGTAGGCTATGTGTCCTTTCAGGTGCAGCCAGCCGTTAGCGAAAGGCAGTGTCCAATATTCCGGCAGGGCGATGCGCACTTGCGGTATTGGGCGGGCGTTAATGCCGAGAGTCTGCGAGCCGCTGCTTAAGTTGTTGTTTTTCATTTCCATCGGATACTCCTTGCTGCCGACGGTCAGCGTTCCGTGCAGCCATCGCCCCTCGGCGAACGCCTGCTGTACGACGAAATGGCTCGTAAAGTTGTATGGCACGGCCACGTCAAGGCCGTAACCTAAGCCCCAGCGGCGTGCGGAGTCAGTCTGCAGCGACCTCATAATGCCGGCGCGCAGGTTGCCGTTGTATTTGTCGAGCGAGCTGAGGCCGTGGCGGTTGGCGTTCAGCCACAGCGGCGTGCGGTCGTCGGAGAATGTTGATTGCAGTTCGACGTTGTATGCAATGCCACGCCCCAAAGGAATAGGGCCTGTTATGTCGTCGTCGAAATCGTGGGCTAAGGCCGTTGTTCCAAGCAGGAGCAACAGCAGTGCTGACAAATATATTCTCATTCTTTTAAGTTCATTTAATGATATAACGCATTTCTGTTAATAATATTATAAATGAATGTCCGCAAAGAGCATGGTAGTAGCTGGTGGTAAATGTGAGTTTGGCCTAATAACCGGTCACACGTAGTTAGCTGACAATAAAATTATACGAAACAGAAATGTCAATTGCAATAGGGCGCTTCTTACGATGTAAAACGTGGTCTTTTGCATTGCAAAAGTATGTGATTTTAGCTAAAACCGCTAAATATAAGGCTTTTCACGGCTTTTTAATGACCGT
>CALUKU010000035.1 GCA_944321295.1 uncultured Prevotella sp. | reverse complement strand
AAATGATAAACAGCAAGATAAGTAACTGATTATTAGCGATAAAAAATATAAGGTTCCGCCCCCAAGCGGATCACCAATCAAACTCCTGAAATCCTGGATTTATGGATTTCGGGAGTTTTTCATATTATTACACAATACAAATCTTCCGTTTTCCACCGAATTTTGTACTTTTGCAATACCTACGCAATTCCTGACTGCAATACCAAAATTGGAATAAGGAGAAAAAAAGGAGAAATATCAATGAAAACGGTTACTTTAAAGGTCGTATTCGACCGCAAGCACGTTGCGGACAATACGAAGAATACAGGACTTGTTCAGGTGGAAGTGATATATGACCGCAGGCAGATGTTCATCTCCACGGGCATATTAAAAGCCTCTTATGAGGGATGTTTAACCTTATTGATGTAACGCTCGTATTTGTTACGGATGTAAATATACTAACAAATGTTGATATGGAAGAAAGGAACCTATAAAAAGCATATAGTTATTTACGGGTTCACCAAAGATAGGTCTTCAGAAATGAAGTCCTTTTCTTTTTAATTCGTACAATGCTGCTGACATTCAATAGGTTGCGTTCTTTTTTGATCCTGTATGTAATTTAGATGGGTATAAGCGTGATTTTTAGTTGATATATAAGTCTAATTCATGAAACAGCTTAAGCAAAAGCCGTATTTGACATATGCACTTGATACGAATGGTAAGTTGGTACATGTTGATTGTGTACCAAGAGGTTTAGCTTGTAAGTGCTTATGCCCACATTGTAAAAGTGAATTGGTGGCCAAGAATGGAGGAAACCGTAAGGTTCATCACTTTGCACACGTTAATGGTAGTGATTGTGTTGGAGCAATAGAGTCGGCTCTTCACAAAATGGCTAAAGATATTTTGCAAGAGCACAAACTTGTTATGTTGCCTTCTGTTAAACAAGGGGGAAAAGGGAAACAATTTGTATTCGATAAAATAGAAATAGAAGTATCTGACAAAGATTTGTCTTTGCGCCCTGACTGTATTGGATATACAGGTAATGGATGTATTATGTGGATAGAGTTTAAGCGTTCACATGAAGTGGATGTAAAGAAGGCAGGCAAAATTATTTCTGCGAAAATTGATTGCGTGGAAATAGATCTAAACTCATGTGAACTTGACCCGGCAAAAGTTAGAACTTTTATCGAAAGTAGTGAAGAAATGCGCAAATGGATTTACAATCATGAAAATCCACATCCATTTAAAATTTACGATAAGAGTAATTATTCCTCACATCATTACTTTGATGATTTTTACGATTTTAGTCCAAGGATTCCACGTCATATTGCTATTGATGAACAAAATACAATCGTGAATTTGTGCGATCGTGATGAAATAGATGTTAATAAGCATACTTATTTTTGCATAGCTTGTGGCAAAGAAGTGTGTGTTGACGTGGATACATGGGGAAATTATTCATTTTTACATGTAGATAAGAATACACCATGCGAAGATGATTTTTATCTGCATGAAGCCGCAAAAAAGGTTCTATGTGGAAGATTTAATATTCAGTCAAAAATAGATGTATATATACCCCAGCGGCACTTATGTGAAGAAGGATGGCGATGTCCACTCTATAATGAGAACTTTTGTTCTATTGTGATTCCAATATCTTATGACTTAAAAGCATATGGCTATGATACATGTGAGATCGAATATAAATTCCCAAATGAAAAATTTTCTTATGACGCAGTATTGAAACGAGGTGATGATTTGAATGCGACAATCGTAATAGTCATATATGCCGACACATGTTACATTGAACCTGAAAATCTAAAAAACAGGGCTATTGAAATTATTGTAAGATGTGAAAACGATGTTCTCTATTTATGTAAAGAGCCTTTACGTGGAGAAAGGTTTAGATTTTTGAATTTTAGACATAGAAAATTGAATACTGCATCTTGGGAGATTATTAACCGTGAAGTGTTGAAGTTTACGTTGTTTTCTAGTGGTAAATATTATTTTGGCACGGAAAGTTGTATGAACATGAATATAACGAAAATAAGTGCTATATATGAGATGTTTATAAGCGAGAATATAGAAAACTATAAAATGATGAGGCAATATGCAGTCTTGCGTTGTTTCAAGAATCAAAAAGAATTGTGTCTTTGTGAAATCTGCTACTTCTTAAGGTCTGTGGATAGCTTGTGGTGTCACGAAAAGATTTGTATAAGATATAAAACAAAAGGAACCCCTAGAAATCCACTCGAAACAATGCCTGTTAAATGTCCATATTTTAGTTTGGATAAAAACATTGAAGCTATATTGGAAAAAGAGTGTTCTGGTTTGAAGTTTATTGAAAGGGATTTGACAAACAGATAAAAAAGAATGGTATTTGCAAGAAAGCGCTGTTCACGATGTGAAACGTGGCCGTTTATGTTGTGAAAAGCGTCCGTTTATGTTGTGAAAAGCGGCAAACGGGGATGCGGAAAGCGGCTTATTGCAAACCGGAATGATTTTTATTGATGGTTTTGATATCACAATGTCACAATGCGGCGTAAGGTGCTTAAAATCATGGGGGTGCGTGGTGACATTATGGGTGATTTCACTTTCACCAACCGTCACGTTTTGTCGTCTTGTGACAGTGGTGACGATGGAAACATACGTAATGTCACGACTTAAATCGTTGACAATCAGTGATATGCGTGCGGATGTGATATTGTGATATTAAATCTGCGTTCGGTTTATATATTGTGTTGACGGCTTTTCGCGAATCTTTTGGATTGGAAGTGTGCGTATTCATTGTTCATACGTGTGTTTCTTACTGCCGGCTCTTGGAAAAAATATTGTCCCCTTGCGCTGTTGTTAACATGCGCAAGGGGACGGGATTGCTTTTTTATGAAATATGTGTGGCGCCTTTGCGGCGTACGCTTTTTACCTTGTTGCCGACACGGTGAGGATTGACTTCAGCTCGTCGAGCTGCGTGCCGGAGCCGTTGTATATTGTTTCTTTCGGCGCGCCGTCAACGTAGATGGCACCCACGCTGAGGCTGAAGTTTACCGCCTGGTATCTGTTGCCTGTGGTGTAGCCGTAAACGCCGGCTGATGGCGCGAAGAACAATATCTTCACCTCGTGGCTCTTACCTCCGTATGTAAGGTTGCTGAACGTCACCGGCGACGGCCATACGAAATAGCTTGCCACGTTGCCGATGTTGTAGAAGTCGAAACGTCCGGTGATGTCGGTCGTGCCGACGTTCTCTATCGCTTCCTTAAGGTCTTTGTTGCTGTCAGATATTTCTTTCGCAAGCACCTTTGTCGGCACTCCGTGTATGGTGAACGTCGTGTCGCGCTTCGAGAACTCAACGGTCTGTATCTTCACCGAGTCGGTCTTCTCGTCGACGGTGGTGCCTTCAAGGTCTTCGTTGAAGAAGTAAATCTTGTTCTCGTATCTCCAGTCGGTGCCGTTGCCGTAGAAGATGCCGGAGATGTTGGCGAGGTAGCTTTCGTACACTTCGTCCGTGATTCCGCTGCCGTTGTCGTCGTCGCCAAGGCATGACGTTAATGAAATGGTGCCGAGGCTGCATGCCGCAATGATGAATAACTTACTCAATCTTTTCATGTCTTTTTTATTCTTTATTCCGTTATACTTAAACATCCGACGTTCGGAAACCTTGCGTCGGATGTCGAAAAATTTTCTAAAAAATGTGTTTTTGCCGTTTCGGGGGGTCAAACGTGCTTCACGTCGCCCCGCAGCAGGTTCATGAATTCCTCACGCGTCTTGGCCTGGTTGAAGGCTCCCGAGAAGTCGCTCGTCGTAGTGATGGCGTTCTGTTTCTCCACTCCGCGCATCTGCATGCACATGTGCTTGGCCTCCACTACGACCATCACGCCGAGCGGCTTCAGCGTTTCCTGTATGCAGTCCTTAATCTGCAGGGTCATCCTTTCCTGCACTTGCAGGCGGTGGCTGAATATGTCGACGACGCGCGCAATCTTGCTCAGTCCCGTGATGTAGCCGTTGGGGATGTATGCCACGTGCACCTTGCCGTAGAACGGAATCATGTGGTGCTCGCACAGCGAGAAGAAGTCGATGTCCTTAACGATTACCATCTGGCTGTATTTCTCCTCGAAGAGCGCGTCGAGCAGCACCTTGTGGGCGTCCTGCGTGTAGCCGCGCGTCAGTATCTGCATGGCTTTCGCTACGCGCATTGGGGTCTTCAGCAGGCCTTCGCGCGAGGGGTCTTCGCCGAGCAGTTCGATAATGCTTTTGTAGTGTGACGCAAGTTCGTCAAGTCCTTCACGGAATTCTGTTTCTGGGTTCATTTTGTTTGGATGTTGTTTTTGGGTGTTACGGCTCGGGCGCAGTTGCGTATGGCCGCGTGCGCGGCCGTCCGTGCCGGGTGCCGCTGCTGCCGGCATCCGTGCGCTGAAGCCTTTCGTGTGATGATGTTAGTATCCTATGGTTATCTTACCTTTCACGATGCATGCCTGCCTGTAGCCCATGTCCTTTATCTCTTTCAGCACGTCGTTGGCCTCCTGGTAGGTGCGGAAGTTGCCGACACGGCATATCCATCTCGGCGAATAAAAATGAACGTAAATAGGTAAGTCGGGAAATCTCATTTTAATGGCGTTGCCTATGCTTTCGGCCCTTTGCCTGTCGGCCCTCGAGTTGCCTCCCGAGTAGGCCTGCACCCTGTAGCCTACGACTTTCCTGGCGTTGCGCATCACCTTCTTCGACGTGTCAACCACGGGCGACGCAGCTTCGTCGCTGTTTCTCGTTGAGGCTTTCCGCTCGGCCGCGGCGTCTTCCTTGCGCGTGTTGCTTGCCTGTTCGTTGCGTTGGCGTTCGGCGGGTTTCTTCTCGGCCGTTTCGCCCTTATCTTCAGTCTTTGGCTGTGTAGCGGCGGGTTGGGTGCGTGCCAGTTTTGCGTTGTTTACCAAATCGTCTATTGCGGCGCTTTGGTTTACGACCACTGTGCCTTGCCCCGGCTTGGCCTTCTCCAGCTCGTTGATGAACGCCTGTGCGCCGGCTTTCGGCGCGAAGCCTAATGCCAAGAGTAAGATGACGGCGAACTGTCTCATTTCTGTTACGTTGTTAGTTTTATTAAGGATAAGATTAAAAAAGGGTGCGGCCTGCCCATGCCCTCGGCATTGGCGCAGGCCCACTCTTTTACTATTGGCTGTCAGCCATTATTTCCAAGCGTTGATGATACCCATGAAGTCGGCTGCCTTCAGTGATGCGCCGCCGATGAGTCCGCCGTCGATGTCGGGCTTGGCGAACAGTTCGGGAGCGTTGCTTGCCTTGCAGCTTCCGCCGTAGAGGATTGTGGTGTCCTCGGCAACGGCCTTGCCGTACTTGTCGGCTATAATGCTGCGGATGTAGGCGTGGATTTCCTCTGCCTGCTCGGCCGTGGCCGTCTTGCCGGTGCCGATGGCCCAGATGGGTTCGTATGCTATGATGATGTTCTTGAACTCATCCTCTGAAAGGTTGAACACGCTGCCTTCAAGCTCGGCCTTAACCACCTCGTTCTGCTTGCCGGCTTCCCTCTCCTCAAGGCTTTCGCCGATGCAGAAGATCACTTTCAGGCCGTTCTTAAGCGCGAGGAGCACCTTTTCTTTCAGTATCTCGGGAGTTTCGGCGTAATATCCGCGGCGCTCAGAGTGGCCGAGGATTACGTATTGCGCGCCGGTGCTTTTTACCATTTCGGCCGACACTTCGCCCGTGTAGGCGCCCTTCTCCTTGTCGGCGCAGTTCTCCGCTCCGAGGCCTATTACGTCCTGGTTGAGGAATTGTGCGATGCTTGCCAGGTGGATGAACGGCGTGCAGATGATGACGCCGCAGTTAGGCTTCTCGTTGGTAAGCGTGTCGTTAAGTTCTTTAGCAAGAGCGATTCCGTCTTGCAGGTTCATGTTCATTTTCCAGTTACCTGCTACAATTTTCTTTCTCATGTTCTTTTTGCCTTTAAAAAATCGATATATTTTGTTTGAGTGTTCTTTCTTCTTTATCCATTGCGTGAACTTCCACGTGCGGTCGGCGAAGGTGAGCAGCAGCAGCGGAAGGATGTACCACAGCAGTATTTTCGACGTCTTGTCGGCCGTAGAGTGCTCGGGCGCCGTGCCGTAGGCGGTGTGCTCAAGGTCGGCTGACTGGTAGTCAAGCTCGGGCAGGTCGTTGTGGCTCCACTTGCCTATAATCGTCCCGTCCTTGATGAGCAGCAGTCCGGGGTTGCTCCTTATTATGGTCTTCAGCGTGGTTTCGTCGGTCAGGAAGAAGTTGTATTCCGCCCCCGTAATCTCGCGCCAGTGGGCTATGGCGTCGTCGGTGCTGGCCGTCAGCGCGTAGAAGGGGTATCCGTGCACGAGGCTGTACTCGTAGATGGCGTCTATCTCGCCGAAGTTTGAGTCGTCGGCCTTTTCCAGGTGCGGCGACACCAGCATGAAGGCGTAGCCCTTGTGGTTGAGAACGCTGTCGGTAATGTCTTCGCTTCCGTCGGTCGTCTGTATGAAGAAGTCGTGTATCGGGGGCACGTAGCCCTCTTCCGTCTGCACCGTTTTGCTGTCTACGAACGTCCACGTAGAGTCGGGATAGTTGTCGATGGTGAACTCCTTGCGCTGTCCGTTCTTCTCGAGGATGAACGTCGTTTCAAATTCGGGCTGCTTGGCGCCTTCGGGTATTTCCATTCCGGCCTTTATGTTGGCGCCGACGTGGTAGGGACGGAAGTCGAACGTGGGCAGCGTGTAAAGGCAGTAGCTGCTCGAGGCGAGTATGAACACGATGGTGTAGGTCACCACGAGCCACTGGTTTGAACGGCTGATGAACCTCGGCATTGCCAGCGGGCGCTTGAAGAGGAGTATCACGGCCGCGAGCAGTACGACGTTCTTGTAGAACGTTTCCCAGTTGGTAAGCACCACGGCGTCGCCGAAGCAGCCGCAGTCTTCAATGGGGTTGGCTATCGCCAGCCACAGCGTCAGCGGCGTCATCACGGCCATGAGCAACAACAGCAGGCGCGTCACGTGGCGTCGGCGTATGGCGAACAGCAGCAGCACGCCCAGGCAGAACTCTGCGCCGCCCAGCGCTACCGAGGCCAAGAGCGTTACGTCGTCGGGCACGTAGGCGGCCAGCTGCCACGCCTCAAGATAGTCTTGCAGCTTGTATTGCGTGCCAAGCGGGTCGATGGCCTTGACGTATCCCGAGAAGATGAACGTCAGCGCGACGACGAGGCGGCACACGTTTACGAGCAGTGCTGTGGTGACTTTGCGGGCGCTCATTTATCCGAACGTAAGTTTTATCACCCCGAACACGGCGTAGTTGATTATGTCCATATAGTTGGCGTCAATGCCTTCAGACACGAGCGTGGCGCCGCCGAGGTCTTCAATCTCCTTGACGCGTTGGATTTTCGTCAGTATGAAGTCGGTGTAGCTGCTGACCCTCATCGAGCGCCAGGCCTCGTCGTAGTCGTGGTTCTTGCGCAACATCAGCTGCAGGGCGTCGCCGGCGTAGCGGTCGTAGAGCGCCATGGCGTCGCCCGCCGACATGTCGGGCGTGTCGGCGAAGCCTTTGTCGAGCTGGATTAGGCCGATTATGCCGTAGTTGATAAGCCCTATGAACTCGGGCCTTATGCCTTCGCCCACGAGCGACTCTTTCTTCACCTCAAGGCTCCTTATGCGCTTGGCCTTGATGAAAAGCTGGTCTGTTAGCGACGACGGGCGCAGTATCCTCCACGACGGGCCGTAGTCGTGCAGCTTCTTTTCAAAGAGAGAGCGACATTCGGCCATGACGGCCTTGAACTGTTCTTCGGTTCTTTCCGTATCTTCAGTCATATTGGTTTAATTTCCGGTGCAAAGGTAGTCATTTTATATTTAAATATGGTATGACGGGCCGTTAAAGTAGTTAAACCCTAATCTCTTACGGCTCCGTTTCCTCCATCTTCTTCTTTATGTATTTTATCTTCGCACATTCTACGTCGAACACGGTCTTCAGCGAGTCGCGCTTAACCCTCATCAGGTTCACCGTGCGCAGCTGCTCTTCGGTGGCGGCGCTGCGTTTTCTCAGTTCGTCAACCTCCTTTTTCATTGTCTGGTATTCGGCCTCGACGCGCTGCAGCACGGTGTCTACGCCTTCGACTATGGCCTGTGCGCGCTTCAGCTCAGACTCTTGGTAAAGGCGCAGGCCTTTTTTCCTGGCGTCCAAGGCGTCAGGGTAGTTCTTCCTCAGCGAGTCAATCATGGCCGACGCTTTGGCGTATTCGCCCTTGTCTACGAGCTGGCGGGCCTGCTCAAGCAGTTCGCCGGCCTTCTGCTCGGCGGCGTTGCCGCCGCATCCGGCAAGCACGAGCGCCGCGCATAGGGCCAATGCTGCCGTAAAGTGTATAGCTTTCATATTGATGCAATATTTTCGGGCAAAGATACAAAAACATATTCAAACACGCAAAATTGCGCCGTTTTTTCGGTTAAAACCCGGCGTTTTCGCACGGTCTTTCCGCCGTTGTCGTAATGCGTTGATATTCAGCGTATTGTAAAAGGCCGTGTTTGAGGCTGTAAAAGGTGGCTTTTCGGGTCGCCAAAGATGGCTTTTTGTAACGCAAAATGCCGCCGGTCAGGGTTCGTCGGCAGTTTCATTAGTATTGCCGGTGCTGCCAATGGCGATTTATTCCGTTTTTTGCCTGATAATGCACGGCATGTTGCCGAAAGGTGAATAAAATTTAGTAATTTTGCAGCCGCTTTAAATTTTCATTGAAATGAGGTTACTATCAGACGCCGAACTGGCGCAGCTTTTAGATAAAGACATATTCCATACGATTTCTTCTGCGGCCGACGAGCTTGGCCTTGAGTGCTATGTCGTGGGCGGATACGTGCGCGACCTGTTCCTCGAGCGCCCGTCAAACGACATCGACGTAGTGGTTGTAGGCAGCGGCATAAGCATAGCCGAGGCTCTGAAGGAGCGGCTCGGCAAGCGGGCCAAGCTGTCCGTCTTCCGTAATTTCGGCACGGCCCAGGTGAAATATAAGGACCTTGAGGTGGAGTTCGTCGGCGCCCGCAAGGAGAGCTACAGCCACGACTCGCGCAAGCCCGTGGTAGAAGACGGCACGCTGGAGGACGACCAGAACCGCCGCGACTTCACCATTAACGCCCTTGCCGTGTGCCTCAACGGCCCGCGCTTCGGCGAGCTTGTAGATCCATTCGACGGCTTGGCCGACCTTGAGGACGGCATAATACGCACGCCGCTCGACCCTGACGTGACCTTCTCTGACGACCCGCTGCGCATGCTGCGCTGCATACGCTTCGCCACGCAGCTCAACTTCTTCATCGAAGACGAAACCTTCGACGCCCTCTGGCGCAACTCCGAGCGCATCGGCATTATCAGCGGCGAGCGCATAGCCGAGGAGCTTAACAAGATAATGATGACTAAGACGCCGAGCAAGGGCTTCGTCGACCTGCACCGCTGCGGACTGCTGGCGCGCATACTGCCCGAGCTTACCAATCTTGACATCGTTGAAACCCGCAACGGCCGCGCGCATAAGAACAACTTCTATCACACGCTTGAGGTGCTCGACAACGTCAGCCGCCAGTCTGACAACCTGTGGCTGCGCTGGGCGGCCCTGCTGCACGACATAGGCAAGCCCAAGACGAAGCGCTGGAGCAACCAGGCCGGATGGACGTTCCATAACCACAACTTCGTGGGCGCAAAGATGGTGCCCGACATCTTCCGCAGGCTTAAGCTGCCGCTCGACGCGAAGATGAAATATGTAAGGAAGCTCGTTGACCTGCACATGCGCCCGATAGTGATTGCCGACGAGGTGGTGACCGACAGCGCCGTGCGCCGCCTGATTAACGACGCCGGCGACGACATCGACGACCTGATGACGCTGTGCGAGGCCGATATAACGAGTAAGAACGAAGTGCGCAAGAAGCACTTCCTCGAGAACTTCCGCATAGTGCGCACCAAGCTGCACGACCTGCGCGAGAAGGACTATAAGCGTCTGCTGCAGCCCTGCATCGACGGCAACGAGATAATGGAGATGTTCAACCTGAAGCCTTCGCACGAGGTGGGCGAGCTGAAAAAGGCACTCAAGGACGCCGTGCTTGACAACCGCGTGCCCAACGAACGCGAGCCGCTCATGGCCCTGCTCATGCAGAAGGCCAAGGAAATGGGGCTGGCGCAGTAAGCAGGCCTTTGACCGGTTTGACTAAGAATATATGGATTTAACGTGAATTAGGTGTAATAAGATACGTAATGAATACACCCTCTTTCAAGTGAAGCTCTCGCTAACCGTCATCCCGGACTTGATCCGGGAACCAGTCGTAGGCAGCAACGTTGACGAGTAGAGGATGCTTTCATCTGATCCTGAATCAAGTTCAGGATGACAACGGATCAAGTCCTGGATGACAATTAGCGAGAGCCTCGTTTGGAAGAGGATGTTCATGTTCACATGAGAGGGTGCTTTCCCTTTTATCGACTCACGTGAAATTAATTTGAAATCCGGCAGGCTTGGCTGGTTTCAGGGCGCAAGTATGTACTAACTATAAGATAACGACAATGTGTCCGTTTTTTTCATGCTTTTCGTGGTTGCCGCAGCTCTTTTTTGATAAGTTTTTTGTTCGTTTTTCGCTGGCTGTGTGCTCACGGCAGAGGCCTGGGCCGTTTACTGCAATGTTTTCAGTGCGCTTTGCGCAGCGGTTTGTCGACAGCTCTTAGGTTCTCTGTTTCACTCAAATAAAGTTAAAACACAATAATTATCATTTAGACTTATGTCACGTTAATAATAAAATATGTACATTTGCACACCGAAAACCGAAGCGAATGAAATAGTTTTCAATTGTTCAGGCCAAATTCGGACATCAACATTTACATCAGACATTAATATTATTCTAATAAATAGGTATGAAAAAGAACAAATTTTTATTGTTTGCAGCTATTGCTGCCATGCTCACATCGTGTGGTGGACAGCAAGGAAAAATGGGCGACAACGAGTTTGCCGTGAGGACGATAGAAACGCAGAGCACCGAACTGCAGACGTCCTATCCAGCCACCATACGTGGCGTTCAGGACGTCGAGATACGTCCTATGGTTTCAGGATTCATAACGAAAATGTACGTCAAGGAAGGCCAGTCGGTAAAGAAGGGCCAGGTGCTTTTCGAGATTAACAAAGTAACTTACGAGGCTGCGGCGCGCCAGGCCAAGGCTGCCGTCAACTCTGCAGAGGCTCAGCTGAACACGTCGAAGCTGACCTATGAGAACAACCAGAAGCTCTTTGCCAACAACGTGATTGGTACTTACGAGCTGCAGTCGTCGAAGAACGCATACGAGAACGCTCAGGCCGCCCTTGCGCAGGCCAGGGCCAACTATGCTTCGGCAAAGCAGAATCTCGACTATTGTTACGTCACCAGCCCCGCCAACGGCGTAGTAGGCGACCTGCCTTACCGCGTTGGAGCGCTCGTGAGCGCGTCGAGCGCACAGCCGCTTACCACCGTGTCTGACATCAACACGATGCAGGTGTACTTCTCTATGACCGAGAAGGACGTGCTCGACATGACGAAGACCAAGGGCGGACTTCACGCCGCAATCAGCGAATATCCCGCTGTTAAGCTGCAGCTGGCCGACGGTACCACGTACAACCATGACGGTAAGGTGGCCGCAGTGAGCGGTGTCATCGACCAGTCAACGGGTTCTGTGTCAATGCGTGCCGACTTCCCCAACCCCGAGCACTTGCTCAAGAGCGGCGGTTCGGGCAGCATCGTCGTGCCCCATACCAGTTCTGCTGCCATCGTAATACCGCAAGACGCCGTGGCACAGGTGCAGGACCGCTACTTCGTCTACATCCTCGGCAAGGATAACAAGGTGAAATATTCGCCCGTTACGGTAAATCCCAACAACGACGGCAAGAACTACATCATAGAGTCAGGTCTTAAGGTCGGCGACAAGATTGTCGTAAGTGGTATCACCACGCTTAAGGACGGCATGCAGATTACGCCGATCACCGAGGAGCAGTATCAGGAGAAACTGAAGAAGACAAGCCAGATGGGCGCTCACCAGAACGACCTCAACAAACTGAAGGAAGACCTTACAAAGTAAATATTTCAGCAGACGAGCAGACAAGTAAACGAGCAGACAAGCCAAATGTTTACATTCGATTGAGCAATGTGGAATGTTTGTACACGGAAGGTAATCTCCTTGTTTGCTTGTAACTGGTCAACTTGTCACTAAAAAATAAAAGCAATGAGATTAGACAACTTTATAAAACGCCCGGTGCTTTCGACCGTCATCTCAATTCTGACGGTCATCCTGGGTCTTATCGGACTGGTGTCGTTGCCTATCGAGCAATACCCTGACGTTGCGCCTCCTACGGTGAGTGTGCGCGCCAACTACCAGGGAGCCAACGCCCAGACCGTGCTCAACTCGGTCATCGTGCCGCTTGAAGAGCAAATCAACGGTGTTGAAGGCATGACGTACATGACGTCTACCGCATCAAACGAAGGTTCGGCCAACATCACCGTTTACTTTAAACAAGGTATGAACGCCGACATGTGTCAGGTCAACGTTCAGAACCGTGTGTCGCAGGCTTCGGCGCTACTGCCTGCCGAAGTGACCCGTGCCGGCGTCACCGTGCAGAAGCGACAGACGTCAACCGTGCTCCTTATGGCCATCAAGGGTGACCCTGACAGGTATGACGAGAAGTTCCTCCAGAACTACGCCGACATCAACATCATCCCGGCCGTAAAGCGTGTCAACGGTGTGGGCGACTGTGAGGTTATGGGTGCCAAGACGTATTCTATGCGTATATGGCTCGACCCCATCAAGATGAAGAACTACGGCCTCATGCCGTCAGACATCTCTAACGTGCTCGCAGAGCAGAACATCGAGGCTGCTCCCGGTAAGTTCGGTGAGCAGAGCGACAACCAATACGAGTACACCATCCGTTACAAAGGCCGTCTGCAGACGCCTACCGAGTTTGAGAACATGATCATCTCGAGCGACGCCAACGGTAATACCATCCGTGTTAAGGACGTTGCCCGCGTAGAGCTCGGCGGTCTTTACTACAGCGTTACATCAAAGGTTAACGGCCAGCCCGCCGTCATGATGATGGTGACACAGACTGCCGGTTCTAACGCTACGCAGATAGTCAGCGACATCAAGAAGGTTATCGAAGACCAGAGGGAGCTGCTTCCTCCGGGTGTCGAGATTGAATACATGCAGGACGTAACCGAGTTCCTCTACGCTTCAATGGGCGACTTGGTACACACCCTGTTCGAGGCGTTCATCCTCGTGTTCATTGTGGTTTACATCTTCCTGCAGGACTTCCGCTCAACGCTCATCCCGCTTATCGCGGTGCCTGTGTCGTTGGTAGGTACGTTCTTCTTCCTCTATGTGTTCGGCTTCTCGCTCAACCTGCTTACGCTATCGGCGTTAGTGCTGGCCATTGCGATAGTCGTCGACGACGCGATAGTCGTCGTCGAGGCCGTCCATGCCAAGCTCGACCTTGGCTATAAGTCGGCCCGCACGGCGTCTATCGACGCAATGAACGAAATCTCCGGCGCCATCATATCAATTACCCTTGTGATGTCGGCCGTGTTCATCCCCGTGTCTTTCATCGGCGGAACTTCCGGTACGTTCTACAAGGAGTTCGGTATCACGATGGCAATCTCAATCGTCATTTCCGCTATCAACGCGTTGACGCTGTCGCCGGCGTTGTGCGCCGTGCTCCTGAAGCCGAAAAACGAGGACGGCTCTCCGCGCAAGATGTCTGTCATCGACCGCTTCCACACTGCCTTCAACGGCCTTTACGGCACGGTGCAGGACAAGTACACTAAGTCTGTGCGCAAGATAGTCGAGAAGCCTGTGATAGCCATCATCGCCGTCGTTATCGGCGTTGCCGCGCTCGTATTCACGGCTATGAACACGAAGACGGGTCTTGTGCCCGACGAGGATACGGGTACGGTATTCTGTACGGTGTCAACGGCTCCCGGTACGTCTCTTGAGAAGACCAACAAGGTTATGGACCAGGTTGACTCTATGCTGGCTACCAACCCCGCCATCGAGAACCGTCTGCGCATCACCGGTTACAACTTCATCTCCGGCCAGGGTACCAACCAGGGTACGTTCGTCATCAAGCTGAAGTCGTTCGAGGAGCGTGACAAGCAGGAGGGCTTCATGAAGTACTTCGACGTTCACTCGATGGGTTCAAAGATGGTGCTCGCCATGATTTACAAGCAGACGGCTGCCATCAAGGGCGCCCAGATATTGGCGTTCCAGCCGCCTATGGTGCAAGGTTTCTCTGCTACCAACGGTTTGACGTTCTCTATGCTCGACCGTACCGGTGGTGACGTGAACAACTTCTTCAAGATAACCCAGAACTTCCTGGCCGAGCTTAACAAGCGTCCTGAGATTGCAACCGCCATGACGTCTTACAACTCTCAGTACCCGCAGTACATGATTGACGTGAATGTCGCCAAGTGTAAGCAGAGCGGCATCGACCCGAACACTGTGCTCACGGCCATGCAGGGATACTACGGCGGTCTGTACGCGTCGAACTTCAACTCTTTCGGTAAGCTCTACCGTGTAATGATTCAGGCTGACCCGAAGATGCGTGAGGACATTAAGAGCTTGAACAACGTGTATGTGCGCACTGCCAGCGGAATGGCGCCCATCAACGAGTTCGTGACGATGACCAAGGTTTACGGTCCGCAGGAAATCGCCCGCTTCAACCTCTTCACCTCAATCGACGTCAACGCTACCGCTGCCGACGGCTATTCTTCAGGTGACGCCATCCGCGCCGTTGAGGAAGTGGCAAGCACCACGCTGCCTACCGGATTCGGCTACGAGTTCTCCGGTCTGACGCGTTCAGAGCAAGAGTCGAGCAGCTCTACGATGATTATCTTCGCGCTCTGTCTTACCTTCGTGTACCTGATTTTGAGTGCGCAGTACGAAAGTTACCTCGTTCCGCTGTCTGTAATATTGTCAATTCCGTTCGGTATCGCCGGCGCGTTCATCTTCACCGACCTGTTCGGAAAGCAGAACGACATCTACATGCAGATTGCGCTTATCATGCTTATCGGACTTCTGGCAAAGAACGCCATCCTTATCGTGCAGTTCGCCCTTGAGCGCAGGCGCACCGGTATGGCCTTGTCATGGGCGTCGGTTCTCGGCGCGCAGGCCCGTCTGCGTCCTATCTTGATGACCTCGTTGGCGATGATTATCGGTCTTATACCGTTGCTCATACCTATCGGCGTGGGTTATAACGGAAACATGACCCTCGGCGCCGCCGCCATCGGTGGTATGTTTATAGGTATGATCTGCCAGCTGTTGATTGTTCCGGCGCTCTTCTACATATTCCAGTATCTGCAGGAGAAGGTTAGGCCTCTTGAGTTCGACGACGACAATGCCGCCGTTGACACCGAGCTGCTGCAATACACCCGCCAGATAGAAAACACGAAAAATGACAATAGTAATGAAAAATAAAAGCATATTGATGATGGTTTCTGCAGCTGCCCTTATGAGCAGCTGCGGAATCTACAACAAGTATGAGCGTCCTGAAGTGAACGTCGAAGGCATTGTGCGCGACGTCACTTCAAACACTGACACCCTGGCCGTTACCGACACGACGAGCTTCGGCAACCTGCCTTGGCGCAGCGTGTTCACCGACCCACAGCTGCAGGCTCTCATAGAGCAGGGCCTTGCCCACAACACCGACCTGCTCAACGCTGCGCTCAACGTGAAGATGGTTGAGGCGCAGCTCATGGCCGCCAAGCTGGCGTTCGTGCCCTCGTTCACCTTCGCTCCTACGGGAACTATCACGTCATGGGACGGCAACAAGACCACGAAGACTTACTCGCTGCCCATTAACGCGAGCTGGAGTATCGACCTCTTCGGCAACCTCCTGAACCAGAAGCGCAGCGCCCAGATGGCCCTTCTTGCAACAAAGGACTATCAGCTCGTGGTTAAGACCAATCTGATTGCCAACATAGCCAACATGTATTACACGTTGCTAATGCTTGACAAGCAGCTCGAGATAGTCGACAACATGACCGGCCTGACCAAGGACACATGGGACATGATGAAACTGCAGAAGGACCTGAACATGGCAAAGGAAACCAGCGTGCAGAGCGCCGAGGCCAACTACTATTCGGTGTTGGCACAGGCAACCGAGCTTAAGCGCCAAATCCGTGAAACGGAGAACTCGCTGTCGCTGCTCTTGGGCCAGCCCGCGCAGACCATCGCCCGCGGCAAGATTGAGAACCAGTCGCTGCCGACCGACCTCAGCACGGGCGTAAGCATACAAATGCTCAACAACCGTCCTGACGTGCATTACGCAGAGATGACGCTCGCCCAGTGCTTCTACGACACGCAGGCGGCTCGCTCAAAGTTCTATCCCAACATTTCAATAAGCGGCTCGGGAGCCTTCACCAACAACTCCGGCGGCGGCATTGTCAACCCCGGCAAGTGGCTCTTGCAGGCCATAGGAAGCCTTGTGCAGCCGATATTCCAGAACGGACAGCTCGTTGCCGGGCTGAAGGTGGCGAAGGCAACGCAGGAGCAAGCTTACAACACTTGGCAGAACGCAGTGCTCTCGGCCGGTTCGGAGGTGAGCAACGCCCTCGTGCTCTACAACTCGTCTGACGAGAAGAGCAAGCTCGAGCAGAAGCAGATAGAAAGCCTCACGAAGAACGTTGAGTACACCAAAGACCTCTTCAGCATGGGCAGCAGCACGTATCTCGAGGTAATCACGGCCCAACAGTCGCTGCTCAACGCCGAACTCTCAAAGGTGCAGGACGACTTCTATAAGATGCAGGCCGTAGTCAACCTCTACTACGCCCTCGGCGGAGGAAGGGATTAAACAATTCATAATTCATAATTCATAATTCATAATGGGCTTGCGCGTTGCGTTTCATGCTGTTGTGGATTGCGAGTTATGGATTATGAAACAACCACTCCTCAAGCCGGCAGGCATAATTATGAATTATGAATTATGAATTATGAATTAAATTGATATGATAAGTCCTAAAGCAGAAATAGACCCGAAAGCTAAAATAGGTAAAAACGTTACCATTTACCCTTTCGCTTACATTGAAGGCGACGTAGAGATTGGCGACGACTGCGTCATCTATCCTTACGTCAGCATAATGAACGGCACACGCATGGGACGGCGCAACACGGTGTACCAGAATACGGTGCTCGGAGCCGTGCCGCAAGACTTCAACTACTGCGGCGACGCATCGCAGCTGGTGATCGGCGACGACAATACGTTCCGTGAGAACGTGGTAATCAACCGCGCCACCTTCTGCAGCGGAAAGACCGTGATAGGCAACCGCAACTCGTTCATGGAGGGTGTGCACGTGTCGCACGACACTAAGATTTCAGACAACTGCGTGTTCGGTTACGGCACAAAGATAGCCGGCGACTGCGACATAGAGAACGACGTTATCTTCTCGTCTAACGTTATCGCCAACGCCGGCGTGCGCGTAGGCCGCGGCTCGATGATTCAAGGCGGCAGCCGCCTCAGCCGCGACGTGCCCCCGTACATCGTCGCTGCCGACAACCCCGTTAAGTACGGCGGCATTAACGCCACGATACTTACCAACCACAGCGTGTCGCAGAAGGTTCAGGACCACATTGCCAACGCCTACCGTCTGGTGTTCCACGGACAGACGAGCGTGTTCGACGCCGTGCGTCAGATACGTGAGCAGGTGCCCGACGGACCAGAGGTGCGCCACATAATCGAGTTCATCGAGGCCACGAAGCTCGGCCTGATTAGCAAGATGTGGTAATCGTAATACCAAAAGCCATTCCCGTTCTCGGGAATGGCTTTTTTGTTCATCCTCAGTTCGGGTGTATGGCAATATGGTAACAAACAAAGTAAACACCCTCTTTCAAGTGAGGCTCTCGGTAATCGTCATGCTGTACTTGATCCGTCGTCATCCTGAACTTGATTCAGGAACAGTCGTATTCCGCCACGTTGTTTATATGAGGATGTGTTCGTCTGGTTCCCGTGTCAAGCACGGGATGACGTGTTACCGAGAGCCTCTCTTGGGTGAGGGCGCGTTTGTAAATTCAGAGAAAGAGTCATAAAGAATTAAACCCGACCATCCAATCAAACTGATGACACCAAAACATACGACTTTTACGGCAACTTCTTTATTTTTTATAAACAATCCAAAAGGTTTGCAGATACCCCACCGCAGGCCGTCTTTTGCACGGCGAAAGGTAACCTCTTGCATACTAATAAGCCACCTTTTGCACGGCAAAAGGTGGCTTGTTGTAATGGCATTGATTATCAACGTGTTACGGATTCTTTATTCTCGCCGTCTTCATATTCCCTTATGACGAGATTGCGGGGCAGCGTTATAAGCTTCAGCCGCTTGAACCATACACGCTCGGAACTGTTAAAATGGCGCGTGGTGTGGCTGCTTATCATGTAGTAGTCCAGCGTGTATTCGTCGGTCAGGCAGGCGAACGCCGCCTTGATGCGCGAGCATTTCTCGTTGATGGCGTTGTCGGTAGGGTCGGTAAGGCGGTTCACGGTTTCGCAGATTTTTGCCGGGTCTGTGGCCGGAGCCGTCATGCGGTAGAGGCTTTTCAGCTCGTCGCGGTAGTCGCAAAGGTCCTTAAACTCTATTCCCTCGGGATGGTTCAGGAACAGCAGGTAAAGAGCCTTGTGCACGGGCGTCATCGTCACCTCCTTGGCATAGTCCTTAAGGACGAAGCGCATGTCGCGCGTTATCACCAGCCTGCTCAGCTTGGCGCGTGCCGCCTCTATGCGCAGGCGCTCTACGACGGGCACGCTAATCGCGCGCAACATCAGGTCGTAGCGTCCCGCCTGTTCGAGGCGGGCCACCAGCGAGCGCAGCTCTCGGGCCATGTCTTCGGCCTGCGTGTTGATGTTTTCCGTCGTATCCATGATGCAAAAATACTTCTTTATTTCGTTACATGCCCGGTTGCGGGCCGTGTTTTTTCGTCTGCAAGCCTTGCGGCCGCATTGGCGTTACGGAAAAGATGTTTACCTTTGCGTCATAAAACATCACGGATATGCAAGAAAGGTTACGAGGAATAGTTGATTACGGTGAGCCTGTCGACATGACAAAGCGCATCATCAAGGTGATAGGCGTTGGCGGCGGAGGATGCAACGCTGTGAAAAACATGTTCGAGGGAGGAATAACTGACGTTACGTTCGCCGTGTGCAACACCGACAGCAAGTCGCTCGCCCACTCGCCTGTGCCCGTCAAGGTGCTCCTCGGCGACAGCGGCCTCGGCGCGGGCGGCGTGCCCGAAGAGGGCAGGAGGGAGGCCGAGGACAGCATAGACAAGATAAAGACCCTGCTGTCAGACGAAACCAAGATGGTGTTCGTAACGGCCGGCATGGGCGGCGGCACGGGCACGGGGGCCGCCCCCGTTGTGGCGAAGGTGGCCAAGGATATGGGCATGCTGACCATCGGCGTGGTTACCATACCGTTTTATTTCGAGAAGGAAAAGAAGATAGTGAAGGCCCTGCGGGGCGTCGAGGACATGCGCAAGAACGTCGACGCGCTGCTCATAGTCAACAACGAGCGCCTCTGCGACGTTTACTCCGACACGCGCATCTCGGTCAAGGAAGCCTTCAAGTGTGCCGACGCCATCCTCGGCAACGCCGTCAAGAGCATATCAGAATTGATAACCATCGAGGGCGACATCAACCTCGACTTCCGCGACGTGGAAACCACGATGAGGGGCGGTGGCGGAGCCATCATGGCCATAGGGCGCGCCGGCGGAGAGCATCGTGTGGAGAAAGCCTTCATCAACGCCCTCGACTCGCCCCTGCTTTACGGCAGCGACGTGAGCAAGGCCAAGCGCATACTCTTCAACATCTACACCAGTCCTGACAGCCCGCTGTTCGTTGACGAGCTGCAAGAGATCGACGCCTTTATGGACGAGCTGTCGCCGCGTATCGAGGTAATCTGGGGCGTTTCCGACGACGACACCCTCGGCGAAGACGCCAAGATAGCCATCCTTGCGACGGGGCTTGACGACGATGCGGACGACTTCACGTGCCGCGCCGACGACGACGGAGCTGCCGACGACGGCCACTACCAGGCGTTGATAAAGAAACTCTACTCGCCGTGCGGCGTGAAGGCCGACACGACGAAGCAAAATCCCGACGACATACGGATAACCGTAAATGGCGTTACCGACGACGAACCGTCCGAAACCGGCGCTCCCGACGTCGCCGTTGACACGCCGCCCGTGCATGACGGCGGCGGTCAACCTTCTGACGTAACGTCTACGCCGGACATACCTGCCACCGACGTACCTGTAAGCCACGGCCGTCCTTCAAAGCCGGTGTCGTTCGTAGAGCGCCTGAAGCGGATTTGGAACGAGGCTTTGAAAGAGTGATTAATGTAGGAAAGATAGAATTAAACCCAAATCGGTCTGAAGCCTAATGACGGTTTGGGTTATAAAACAATAAAGGTTGAAAACCGCTTTCGCATGTTTTCAACCTTTTCTGTGCTTTGGTCGGGATGACTGGACTCGAACCAGCGACCTCACGCCCCCCAGACGCGTGCGCTAACCAACTGCGCTACATCCCGTTCCGTTTAGCGAGTGCAAAAGTACATACTTATTATGAAATAAACAAACTTTTACGCACCTTTTTCTCCTTTTTTAGTTAATATTTCTTTCATGAGCTGTTTCCAGTGAGCCGCACGGCTTCTGCTTTCCATATGGTAAAGACATGGTTCTTATGATTAAATGTGTGTGTAACTATTTGTAATTCAGCTTGTTGCCGTGCGCTGTGTGATAATCGCCGTCTTAGCTGTCAGCATAATCCTTGCCGCATGAACAGTTCGAGCAGTTCGCGGTTGGCTTTGTCGTCGATGGTTAGCGAACCGTCGGGGTCAAACAGCCTGAGCGTGGCGGGGCACTCGCCGCACACGTCTACGCCTACAACCTCTTCATGCCTCATCACCAATGTCAGGACGCGCTTCAGGTCGTCAAGCGTAAGACAGCCTTGGTCCCAGTCGGTGCGGGCAGAATTTGTGTCGAGCACATCCTTGTCGATAGACACGTATATGGGGCCGTCGGCCGGTAGCGGCAGGTTTAAGGCTGAATGGGCGTGCAGCCGTTTGTCCGTAAGCACTTCCACTTTATTGCGGTAAGCCTCCGGAATGGCCGACGCCTTATCCTCGGGCACGCCCATTATGTAGACATGCTTCAGAAGAGGGTTGCCGTCAATCATGTCTTTCACCCATCCGCCGCACGACAGCACGCCGCTCCATTGCGGCGGCTGCATGTCGGTGTGATGGTCGAAGAGCATTAGCGCGAACGGCTGCGTAAGCTTCTCCGTCCAGAATTTGGTAACGTAATGGTAGTCGCCCGAGTCAATAAAATGTACGCCCTCGGCGGGGTACGGCGCTATGATGCGCCTTATCTCCCTCATTCCGTCGGCGTCGCAATAGCAGTCGGTGCCTTTCAGATGGGTGCAGTCGAGGTGGACGAAACGTTGATTGTGCGTGAACGGCTCACCGTCATACACGCCCGAGAAATTCATTATCACAACAAGCTTATGCATAATTGATACCTCCAAAATGTCAGCCACGGCGTCATCAGCTGACAGCCATGGCAACAATCATGCACATGCAAAAGTCGTGCCCGCATATCCGCCAGGCATTGCGGAATTAGGGTTAAACTTATGTAATCAAATATGTCTGCATCAACAAGTATGTCTGTTTAGCAAAAAAGCGCATCTCTTCGCAAGAGATACGCTTCCGACTGCAAAAATACTCAAATTATTGAAAACAAAGAGTTTTTGCATTGTTAAAATTTTCACTTCGTAGGATTTTTGTTTTACAAAAATGTTTGTTTGTTAAGCTGTCTTGATTGTATTTTTTCATTATGCCTTTGATAATCAGGTTATTAGTTATAAAATCGTATCTCTTGCGAAGAGAACATCTTCTATAAGCATGCAATGCTAAGGGAAACCGAAAGGCGAAAAACTAACCAACATGAATAGTGAACTGACGGTTTATAATCCCGAACTTTTCAAATTACCGACCGTAACTGCTTGCTATCCATACACTTACGATAGCATGCAGGAGTCAAGGGAGTGTCCTCTTGCGAAGTGCCGGCGTTAGTAACCGGTCATTAAACCGCTGCAATCATCATGTCATCCTTACCGTCACAAAACGCTGAAGAGTCTGAAAAACAATGGTTCGTCATGCGTGACCTGAAGCGGCGTAACGCAAAGCTGCCGGCATACAAGCTGCTCGACAGCCTCAACGTGACATGTTTCACGCCGATGGTGGAACGCTTGCTTAAGGTCGACGGCAGGCGGGTAAGGCAGAAAGTGCCGTTCATGCAAGACCTGCTGTTTGTCAACGACACCCGCTGCCGCCTCGACGGCATTGTTGAAAAGACGTCGACGCTGCAATACCGATATGTCATAGGCGCGCGCCAGACCCCGATGACCGTCAGAAACGCCGACATGGAGCGTTTCATCCGCGCCGTCATGTCAACCGAATTCCCGCAATACTTCTCACCAGACGAGGTAACCACCGCCATGCGCAACCGCAAGATACGCATCATTGGCGGGGCGCTTGACGGCTATGAGGGCACGCTCGTCACCACGCGCGGCTCAAAGGTGAAGCGCCTGCTCGTAGAAATACCCATGCTGCTTGCCGCCGCCGTAGAGGTAAGCCCCGAGTATATACAGGTTTTATAGTTTACGAGTTACAAGCAGACAAGCAGACAAGCGACAAGCAGACAAGCGACAAGCAGACAAGTTACAAGCAGACAAGCAGACAAGTTACAAGCGACAAGTTACAAGCGACAAGCAGACAAGCGACAAGCAGACGAGTTACAAGCGACAAGCAGACAAGTTACAAGCGACAAGCAGACAAGTTACAAGCGACAAGCAGACAAGTTACAAGCG
>CALUKU010000034.1 GCA_944321295.1 uncultured Prevotella sp. | reverse complement strand
CAAGCTCCTCGGCCGCTTATCATCGCGGCCGCGCTGCTCCTCGTCTGTACCAGTCTTTCAAAGATCTTCGCTAATCGGCTTCGTTGTAGTTCTGAAGCGAAAGCGAGTGCAAAGGTAATGCGTTTATCCCGACTTTGCAAATATTTCAAGAAGAATTTTTCAAAAATGCTTCAAATTTGCTACATTCTTGACATAAATCAATCATTTTCGACATAAATCAGTTAATCAGGCATGCAAAAAGCATTTTTAGTCTAAATCGGTAAATTGACCGCGCAACGTCAGTTTTTTATTATAAGTAAAGCCATTTTAGCTGATTCGTGGTTAAGACATTCAAAATAAATTTGCAAGAAAAGGCATACCATAATATAATATTAAGCCACAAAACATACATTTTATGAAAGAAGGTGAATGTCGTGACATTCATTGGAAAGGTAAAAGGTAAGCAATGGTGTTGTAAAAGGTGGCTTATCGGAGCGTAAGAAGCGGCCTTTCAGACTGCAATATGATACATATTATAAATACAACGTCAGTTCGGCATAAAACGTATACCAAACTGACGTTGTCATCTTTCACAACCCTTAATCAAGAAAGAATGATGAAGGATGAAATGTGAATAAGGACATCAAGCTGCTGCCGATGTGATTATCTTAATATTATACCGGTAAAAATCCGTCCCGAAGCAACACCGAGGCGGCGCGCCGAGAAAAAGTCGGCACTATTATTATAGGTGCAAATGCCTGTCATGCGTATGTCGGATATGCCTGCGGCAGAGAGTTGGCTGCGGTTGCACTCAGGCAGGTCGATATGCCACTTATCATAACGCCTGCTTATGTCGGCCATGCTGAAACCGGCCGAAGCAAACTCATCGTAAACCTCGTCGCCGACCTCAAAGGCTTCCAACGATATCCCTGGCCCGATAACAGCCGTAAGGTCCTCGGGCCGTGAACCGTAAGTAACGCGCATGGCGCTAACGGCCTTCATGGCAATACGCTTCACCGTGCCGCGCCATCCTGCATGAACGGCAGCCGCAGCATGATGAACTTCGTCATAAATTAATATTGGAATACAGTCGGCCGTGGACACTCCGATGCACAATCCCTTAACGTCTGTAATCAGCGCATCAACGCCCTCAAGAATCATCGTCTTGACGTTGCCGGGCAAGGACATGAAGTCTTTGGCTATCTGCATCACTTCGGTGCCGTGCGTCTGGTGAGGCATTATGATGTCATCCTTTTTCACGTCAAGCTCAAGACTGAGAGCTTGGGCGTTGTTGTCAATACACGTTTCGTCGTCGCCGCAATAGCGGTTGATGTTGAATTCGCCGTAAACGCCGGAGCCATATCCCCCGTGACGCGTCGTGCTGAAGGCCGTCACGTCAGGTGATATGTCATAAATATGAAGTTTAGGAACGAGCATGCAGTATAAGGTTTTGCGATTGCCAGGTTATGGGGTTTATCTTTTATTGCCGTATTATTATTTATCGTAATACACAATAATAATAACCTTACAACCTTTAAATCCATGTTACTTGTCATCAACGTCGAAATAGTCGACGTCGTCAACATCCTCAATGTCGGCCTCGTCGATAAACTCTATTTCATCTTCGCCCTCGAAACGTAATTCGTCAGGCAGTCGGCCAAGATCCTTATCGCGATGAACGAGGGTGTCTTCGGCCGTTATTTCCTTAAGCTTGTTGCTCTCGCTGTTAAGCTCACGCCACAAGACGTCCTTCAGCTCATTAAGCCCTTGTCCCGTTACGGCCGAAATGAAAACCACGGGGATGTCACTCGGCGTAGTTTCCTTAAGCATTTCTATAAGCTCGGCGTCGAGCAAGTCGCATTTGGTCACAGCCAGCACACGATGCTTATCAAGCATTTCGGGGTTGAAATTCTTAAGTTCGTTGAGCAGGACCTCATACTCTTTCTTGATGTCGTCCGTGTCGCCGGGCACCATGAACAGCAGCAGCGAGTTGCGCTCGATGTGGCGCAGGAAGCGCAGACCGAGGCCCCTGCCCTCACTCGCACCTTCGATAATTCCAGGTATGTCGGCCATGACGAACGACTGGCGGTCGTGATAACTTACGATACCGAGCGACGGTTCGAGCGTTGTAAAAGGATAGTTGGCAATCTTAGGGCGTGCGCTCGACAAGGCAGAGAGCAGCGTACTCTTGCCTGCGTTGGGAAATCCCACAAGACCGACGTCTGCCAGAAGCTTCAGCTCAAGTATGACGGTCATCTCCTCCATAGGCTCACCGGGCTGCGCGAATCGCGGAGCCTGGTTGGTGGCCGTACGGAACTGGAAGTTACCGAGTCCGCCTCGTCCGCCTTTAAGCAGCAGCACGGTCTGGCCGTCATGGGTTACGTCGCAGACATATTTCCCCGTTTCGGCATTGTACACTACCGTTCCACACGGCACGTCGATATACTCGTCCTTGCCGTCGGTGCCGTGGCATTTATCCTTACCGCCATTGCCGCCGTGCTCGGCGAAAATGTGCCGTTGGTATTTAAGGTGCAGCAGAGTCCAATAATTGTGGTTGCCGCGCAGGTATATGCTGCCGCCTTTACCGCCGTCGCCTCCGTCAGGACCGCCGTTTGGCTGGTATTTGGCGTGGCGCAGGTGCATCGAGCCTTTACCGCCTTTGCCTGAGCGGCAGTAAATCTTCACGTAGTCTACAAAGTTGGATTCGGGCATACTGGGAAGAAATTAAAAATTAAAAATTAAAAATTAAGAGTTAAGAATTGAGAGTCAAGAAAAGTGATTTTGAATGTTCTCTTAACTCTTAATTCTTAACCTTTAGTCTATTTGTTAGATATTGTCGATTACGTTGCAGATGTCCGCGAAAATACGGTCAAGTTCGCCAAGACCGTCAATATGGTGGTGAAGATTTTCCTTCTTATACCATTCAATAAGCGGAGCAGTCTGGTTGTGGTAAACGTCGAGGCGTTTCTTTATTGTTTCCTCGTTGTCGTCAGAACGTCCACATTCCTGTCCGCGCTTAATGAGGCGTGTCATCAGTTCGGCTTCGGGAACGTCAAGCTCAATCATAGCCGCAACTTTATGTCCGCGCTTGTCGAGCATGTCCTTAAGCGCCTCGGCCTGAGGTATGGTGCGGGGGAAACCGTCAAAGATAACGCCTTCGTGCTCTTTGCCGAAGCTGTCGTAAACGCTTGCGAGAATGTCAATCATCAGCGAGTCGGGAATGAGCTGACCGTTGTCTATATACTGCTTGGCAGTTTTTCCGAGTTCCGTACCATTCTTGATTTCGTTGCGAAGCACATCGCCCGTAGAAATATGGCCGAAACCGTATTTCTTAATCATCAAGTCACTTTGCGTGCCCTTGCCGGAGCCGGGTGCGCCGAAAATAACAATATTCTTCATCTTTATCCTAATTAAAACAAATGCTAATTATTCGTCAACCAATGTGTAAATGTCGCGCAGGTTGCGCCCTTGCTGATCGTAGTCAAGACCATAACCTACGATGAAGTCGTTAGGTATCTCCATCGCCACGTACTCAATGTCAAGGTCTACCGTGAGTTTCTCGGGCTTTTGCAGCAAAGTGCAGATGTGTATCGACGCAGGATTGCGCGTTCCGAGCGACTCCAACATGCGTTTCATCGTCAGACCTGACTCTACAATGTCTTCCACGATTACCACCGTGCGCCCCGATATGTTCTCGTTAATGCCGATGACTTCCTTAATTTTTCCCGTGGACATCACCCCTTGGTAAGAAGCCAACTTAACAAACGATATTTCACACGGAATGGTTATCATCCTCATCAGGTCGGCGGCGAAAATAAACGAGCCGTTAAGCACGGCAAGAAACAACGGGTTCTTACCCTCCATGTCTTTGTTTATGCGGTCGGCAACGGCTTTTACACGCTCTAAAATCTCTTTCTCAGAGTATGAAATCCTAAAAGTCTTGTCGTGGATTTTTACTGTGTCCATTATGTTTTTTGATATTTTGGCACAAAATTACTAAAAATAAGTCGAACATTGATAAGCGATTAGCATTAATTTTGTATTTTTGCACTGATGAAGATTTTTACAGGCGCTCAAATTCATGAGCTTGACAAATATACGATAGAGCATGAGCCGGTGACATCCATCGCCCTCATGGAGCGTGCCGCCAAAGCCATTACGCGTGCCATCACCGAGATGTGGGGCAACGACGTGCCGGTTGTCGTTTTTGCCGGACCCGGCAATAACGGCGGCGACGCATTGGCCGTGGCGAGAATGTTGGCCGAGATGAAATATCAGGTAAGCGTTTACTTGTTTAATATCAGCGGCAAACTGTCTGACGACTGCGCAACCAACCGTCAAAAAGTTATCGACAACAAGCTGATAAAGAATTTTACCGAGGTTACCAACGAGTTCGATCCGCCAAAACTCGAGTCGGGCATGTTGGTAGTTGACGGTCTGTTCGGCTCAGGACTTAACAAGCCGCTTGCAGGCGGCTTCGCCTCGCTGGTGAAATACGTCAACCAGTCACCGTCTACAGTTGTCAGCATAGACATTCCTTCAGGCCTGATGACAGAAGACAATACGTACAACGTCAGGGCGAACATCATAAAGGCTGACGTGACGCTGACGTTGCAGCAGAAAAAGCTTTCATTCCTTTTTCCCGAAAACCAACGCTTGATTGGCCGTTTGCGCATTCTCGACATACGGCTTAGCAAGGAAGGCATGGACAACATGCCGTCGGCATTTAATATAATTGAAGAAAAGGATTTACGTCCGCGCCTGTTACGCCGTAACGAATACGCCCATAAGGGTGACATGGGACATGCGTTGATTGTAGCCGGACGCCACGGCATGGCGGGCGCCGCTGTGCTTGCCGCCAAGGCATGCTTAAGGAGCGGCGCGGGCAAGCTTACGGTATGCACGCCGCGCCGCAACAACGACATAATGCAAATCTCAGTGCCTGAAGCCGTAATAAGTCTTGACAAGGACGACTATGCGTTCAGCGAGGCAATCGACTCTGCCGGTTTCGATGCGCTCGGCATTGGCCCAGGGCTTGGCACTGACGAAAGTTCAGCTATAGCTTTCATAACACAGATCAGGCGCACACAAGCCCCTATGGTGATTGACGCTGACGGACTGAACATATTAGCCAGCCATCGTGCATGGCTGCAACAACTGCCCAAAGGCATAATAATGACGCCTCACCCCAAAGAGTTCGAGCGCCTGGCCGGCAACCGTTTCAGCGACAGCTACGAGCTGCTAAGCAGTGTACGGGGAATGGCCGAGCATTTGCAGGCTTACATAATTCTTAAGGGACACCACTCGGCCTTGTGCTTGCCTGACGGCAACGTCGTATTTAACTCGACTGGCAACGCAGGCATGGCTACGGCAGGCAGCGGCGACGTGCTCACGGGAATAATAACCGGACTATTGGCGCGTGGATACAAGCAGGCCGACGCGTGCATGCTGGGCATGTACATACACGGACTTGCCGGAGATTTGGCCGCTGAAGAAACGGGTGAAGAAAGCCTTGTGGCAAGCGACATAATCAAATATCTGCCACAGGCCTTCAAGCACTTAGCCGCCGAACCCTGTTAGGCGTTAATTGTGAAGAAAATAAACAACAGCAATATGAAAAACCTGATTATAGCTTCTTTATTGTCGGTACTTGTCGGCCAGACGGCCTTTGCCCAACGTGAGCTGGACACGGCCGAAGGCACGGGGTATTATCTTCCGCGCACCGAATTGTGCTTTACCGTAAAGATTGAAAAAACGTCTTACACGCCAGGTTCGTTTGCCGTTTACGCAGAGAAGTACCTCAAGATGAGGGACGTGCAGATGGAGCCGACCGTGACTTACCGCATATTGGATTTTGGGATATATTCCATCGGTGAGCGTGACACTTCAAAGTTCTACGTTCTTCCTGCTGATTCGAAGCACAACATACAGACTATAGACATTGACGAAAGCGGCGTATTGCTTGCCGTCAACGCAGAGCCTAAGGAGGTGAAACGGCCCGAGCCGTTCAAGCCTGCGCCCAAACCTGCACAGCTTGACCCGCGCGACTATATGAACGAGGACGTGCTTTCGGCAGGAAGCTCCGCTAAGATGGCCGAGCTTTGCGCATTAGAGATATATGACATACGCGACAGCAAGAGCATGTTGAACAAGGGACAGGCTGACTTCATGCCGAAAGACGGCGAGCAGTTGCGAATAATGCTTGACAACCTTGATAAACAGGAGACGGCCCTTACCCAGTTGTTCAGCGGCGTTACGGTGCGCGACACGACGGAAGCCGTCATCAGATTCATACCCACTAAAGCCGTAGACAGGCAACTGCTGTTCAGGTTCTCAAAATGGATGGGCATTACTGACGCCGACGACCTTGGCGGCGAACCATATTATATTAGCGTTGAAGACAAACATGTAACGCCGTCAATACAGGAAGAGCTGCTTAATAAGAAGAAGGTAAAGGACAACGGCGGCCTGTATGTCAACCTGCCTGGAAAGATTAAGGTGACACTGCATAAGGACGGAGAACAGTGGGCGGCCTACGAGCTATATGCCGCACAGTTCGGACATACTGAAATGCTTGACGAGAAATTGTTCGAGAAGAAACTTTTCACAAGCGTCGTTCTCAACCCCGTTACGGGCAGTCTTGAAAATATCACCATTGACGACGCAAGGAAATAACACGGCTTTGGTATGACATTTACGGATGTGGCATTATAGTTATGCCACATCTTTTTTGTGAATAATTATTAAAAGCCTTATTGCCTATGCAAGTTTTTACCATTTGCCTGTTTTTATTGGTAAACGATTAAAAACAAACAAGCATGAAGAACGTTAGAATTTTTGCAGGACTTCTGGTAGCCATAATGTCGGTGTTTACGCTTGGTTCGTGCAACAACGACGACGATTATATATGGGTAGGCTACCCTCCATTGCCCAACGCGCTTGTCACGGTGAAACCGATTGACGGCGGCGGCTTTTACATGCAGCTTGACGACAGCACGACCATGTATCCCGTAAACATGAACGTTGCGCCTTACGGCGACAAGGAAGTAAGGGCGTTAGTCAGCGTAAGGGAGGTTAAGCCTGAAGTTGAAGGTTACTCGAAGTCGGTTATTGTAAACTGGCTCGACAGCATACTTACCAAGCAGGCCGTGCCCTACCCTGCCGACGGCGACATTTCAGAATACGGCGACGACGCCATCGAGATTGTGAGGGACTGGGTGAACATCGCCGAGGACGGTTATCTCACTTTACGGTTCCGCACCCGTTGGGGCGACGGCGGAGTGACCCACTACGTCAACCTGCTTACCGGCGTCAACCCTGACGACCCTTATGAGGTTGAGTTCAAGCACAACGCCTTCGGCGATGTCAACGGAATTATGGGCGACGCATTGGTTGCCTTCAAGCTGTCCGACCTGCCCGACACCGAAGGAAAGACGGTGAAACTCACCTTGAAATACAAATCGTTCAGCGGCGAGAAGTCTGTTACGTTCGATTATTGCAGTCGTAAGGCTACGGTTTCCGACGGAACGATTAACAGGGCCGCCTATTCGTCGAGGGTAAAATGACATTTCAGGATTTAGACAATCAATATAATGTAGCCGGCCTCGTGCCGGGTGTGAATGTGTGGGACGGCGAATCTTTGATTTCGCCGTTTCACACGTTAGTTTTATAGTTGGCTAAATGTCAGGCGTAGAATATAGTGAAAGCGAGCTTCTTGACCTTGCGGCACGGCGCGACCATGCCGCCATGAAGGCCATTTATGACAGGTATGTTGAATACCTGGCAGCTGCGTGCGCCCGATACGTCGGCGACGAGAACGACCGCAAGGACGTGCTGCAGGAGGCTTTCATAAAGATTTTCACTTCGCTTGACAAGTTCGAGTTCCGCGGTGAAGGCTCGTTCAAGGCGTGGATGGTAAGGATTGCAGTTAACGAGGCGTTGCGCTTCCTGAAGAGAAACATGTCAAACAGCTTTATCGAATATGACGACAAACTGCCCGACGTGGCTGACGAGCCGGAGCCAGAAGTCGATGGCATACCCGACGACGTGATAAACGACCTCATCCTGTCGCTGCCGCCGGGCTACCGCATGGTTTTCAACCTGTATGTGTTCGAACGGAAGAGCCATAAGGAGATTGCCAAGTTGCTCGGCATAGGCGAAAGCTCGTCGGCCTCGCAGTTTTCAAGGGCAAAGGCATTGCTGTCAAAACGCATTAAAGAGTATAAGGAGAAAACGGCCAGCAACAGACGACGCACGGGGGCTGACGACAGCCTCGGGGCGCTGCTGTCTGCGCCGCGCTAACATGAAAAACAACATTTGACGTCATGGAGAAACAATGGATTGAGAATATTAGAAAACGCTTTGCCGACCGCCGGATGCCTGCGCCCGACGGACTATGGGAGAGCATAGAATCGGCGATGAACGGACTTGACGGCGTTGGCACAGCCGGTGCCGACCGCCGTGGGCATGCCCGCAGCGTAGCCCTTTGGCACCGTAGGGCCATAGCAGTGGCGGCATGTTTCGTCGGCCTGTGCGGCATAGTGAGCTTGCTCATGCTACGTGAAGCAGCTACAACCGAGCAAAATACGCTTGGCGTAACAAATAATGCAGAGCGCCGGCCTGGCACGGACGGCACGCATGACACCGCCGCCACGCTTGTAGCCAAGGCCGTTACGGGCCGCGAGCCTTCGCGTGCGCAGCGTCTTACATACGTCACGGCAGCACACGCCGCCACGCCGGCGGAGGCTTTGCCGTCGGCTGACGACAGCACGGCTGACAATGCAGCCGTGCACGTTGACGAGCAACGGCATGACGATAACACTTCTGAACGTAAGACGGCGAAGGAATATAAGCCTGAGCGTCAGTCAGGCATGGGCGCAAGCTCGTCGTTTCAGCATAGCGGCAAGGGCGGACACGGCGCAGTGTCAGTGTCGGTCTATGGCTCGGGGTTAGCGTCGTTAGGTAATACCTCAGGCAATACGGGCGTCATGGCCGTACCCGCCAGCATAGAGCCGGGAACGTTAGGCAGCGACGTCCGCCTTAAGGCCACGGCTTTATGGGACAGGGCCGACGACGGCACGCAGGACGACGTGAAGGTCAAGCACCGCCATCCCGTAAAGTTCGGCGCCTCGGTGCGCTTCGCGCTTACTGACAGGTTGGGTCTTGAAACAGGCTTGATGTATTCGCTCCATTCGTCTGACATTGTTTCAGGCGATGAATACGGAGGTTACATGACTGAGCAGACGTTGCACTTCATCGGTGTGCCGCTGAACGTCAATTACAGCATTTGGCGCACTAAGCGCCTTGAGGTTTACGCTTCGGCGGGAGCTTCGGCCGAATTGTGCGTTTCAGGAAAGTCGCATACTGACTACTTGTCGGGCAAGGACATAGTAGGAAGCACCGACACTGACCAGCGCGACGCCCGTCCGCAGTGGGCTGTCAACGCCTCGGCCGGCGTGCAGTATGATTTCAGCAAGCTCGTAGGTGTTTACCTTGAACCCGGCGTAAGTTATTATTTCGACAATGGCTCAGACGTCCGCACGATATACAAGGACAAACCTTTCAACTTCAACCTTAATTTAGGCGTTAGGTTTACGATAAGATAAGTGTTGCATAGTGTGTGCGCAAAAACACACAACGCAATATATCACAATGTCACATCCCGACGCATATCGCTGGTTATCAGCGATTTAAATGGTGACATTACGTTCTCTTCCACATTCACTATTGTCACAAGTGACGATTGTGAAAGTGTAACTAACCATAACGTCACACGTAACGCCGTGGCTTTCAGTGCCTTATACTGAATGTGACGTTGTGACATTAAAAACCGAAATGAACGTGAATTCGGTATAAATTTTTATGTCCACAATACATGGAAACACCCTCTTCCAAGTGGGAACTCGCACATCGTGTCATCCCGGACTTGATCCGGGAACCAGTCGTATTCCGCCACGTTGTTTGTATGAGGGTGTTTCCATCTGGTTCCCGGATCAAGTCCGGGATGACGGCTACCGACTGCCTGGATTGGAAGAGGGTGTATTCATTACGTATCTTCATACCGAACTCACTTTAATGAAAATCATTCCCGATTTGCGACATGCCGCCTTCCGCATCCCCGTTTGCCACATTTCACATTGCAAAAGGGCACGTTTCACATCATAAGAAGCGGCTTATTGTTTTTCAGCATTTAAGGTGAACAACATTATACATGGCTAAGTCACTTTTCATCCACCGGCATATAACAAAATAAAAGGCCGCCAATGGCGGCCTAAATTATGATCGGACGGTCAGCGGTTTCTTACCATCTTCAAACCGATGTCTGATATTCCGGGCAATATCTCGCGCTTCATTATGTGGCGGACGCACACGTGCAGCGAATCGCCCTCACGCAGGTCTACCTCTGACAGCATGAAATTATACTGAAAATAGCTCACCCCGTCGCCCAGCACGTTACCCTTGTCGTCATACAGGCGGCAATCAAGGGTATCAACGGCAAGCCTGTGTCCCGGTTCTATTGTCTGTTCGACGAGCAGGCTCAGCCGGGTAAACGGATAGAGGGCGTTTATGCGCAGCCCTATCTCCTGACGGTAACGGCCGCCGTGCCTCAGACGGGCAACATCGAAAACGAGCGTATCGTTCTTCTCCCACCCTTCTATCTGTGTAGGCCGATACTCGTCGTAAACAACGCCGCCGTCGCAAGCCGGAAGCGCCAGCGCCACGACTGCTACGGCCGCAGCACGGCAAAGAAGGCCGCGCAGTCCGGCCGACATGCTCCTCAAGCGCCCACGGCCGTAAGTAGTGTTATCACTTATCCGCATGTTTTGCAGCCTGCTTGTCGCCCTGTCCGCCGCCCTGCCTTTGGCCTGCCGGTCTGTCGGCGCGCCGCCTGTCAGCCTGCGCCTTGGCGTTGCGGTTCTTGGGTTTCCTCTTCTTCTTAGCCTTGTCAAAGCGCGTAATGCTCTCGCCTGCGAGCAGGTCAACCGGCCTGTCGTTGTGCTTCTGCGTTCCGTCTTCCTGCAGCGAGATGGGTTTCTCGCCGCGCTTGTTCATCTCCATCACCTCGAAAGCCCTGCGGGCGTTTATCGTTTCGAGGTTTGATGGTATCTTCTTGTCGGTTGAATACGTAACCAAGCCTGCCAGAATGTCGCTCTTGAACAGGTAGTAGTCGCTGTCCTGCGTCTGCAGCACGACCTCCTTGCTCGGCAGTTTGCGGCCGGCCTCGATGTAATTGTCAACCTCGTAGTTAAGACAGCACTTCAGCTTGGCGCACATGCCGGCAAGCTTCTGCGGGTTGAGCGATATGTCCTGATAGCGCGCAGCACCGGTGCTCACCGACACGAAGTTCTTCATCCACGTGGCGCAGCACAGCTCGCGGCCGCACGGTCCCGTGCCGCCTATGCGCCCGGCCTCCTGCCTTGCGCCAATCTGCTTCATCTCGATGCGCACGTGGAACGTTTCGGCCAGCACCTTGATGAGCTGTCGGAAGTCAACGCGCTCGTCGGCAATGTAGTAGAATATGGCCTTGTTGCCGTCGCCCTGGTATTCCACGTCGCCTATCTTCATCTGCAGGTCAAGGCTCTTGGCTATCTGGCGGCTTTGTATCATGGTGCCGTGCTCGCGGCTCTTGGCCTCGTAATACTTATCCATGTCAACGGGCTTGGCTATGCGGTAAATGCGCTTTATGTCGTCGGCCGACTTAAGGTTGGCCTTGCGCACCTGCAGCTCAACAAGCTTGCCCGTCAACGTAACCACGCCAATGTCGTGACCGGGGTTGGCCTCAACGGCCACCACGTCGCCCTTCTTCAGGTCAAGGTTGTTGACGTTACAATAATAACCCTTGCGCGTATTCTTAAACTGCACCTCTACAAGGTTGGAGCCGTTGGCGTTGCCGGGCACGTCGGCCAGCCAGTCGTAAGTGTTCAACTGGCGGTCCTGGCGTCCGCAACCGTGCAAGCTCAAGCCACGTCCGCAACCATTGTATATCTTAAGTTTCATGTTTTTATAGTCCATAAGCATAAATATATATTGACGCCTCCTTCCTTATCCTTGAAGCGGAGGCCGGGTATGGGTTTTCTTTCTTTTATTTCCTTATCAACGACACGATGATGTTCGTAGCCATGTCGAAAAACACAATCTTGGCATTGGCGTTCTGCCCGATGTCGCGCATGGCACGGTTCATCAGTCCCGCCATCTCGATGACGTTGGCCTCGTTGATGTAAGGGGCGAAGTTGCGGGCGAAGTTTTCCTCGTCGCGCGTCATGTAGCACAACTGCGGATTGTGGAAGTTGTACACGAAGTTCTCCCTCACCAGCCGCATGAAATACTCCAGCATGCGCCGCTGCTTCTCGCGTCCTAACGCCGCCGCAGACTCGCTCCACTTGCGCAGGTCCTTTATCTTTCGCATGTACGCGAGCCTCATCAGCGAGATGAACATGTCGAGAAACTGGCGTTTCTCGCCCTCGGCGTCAAGCTCCTCAAGGGCTCCCAGCCAGCTGCCGCCCGCCGAGTGGGCTATGCGCCGCGCCGCATCGGCGTCAATGCCGCGGCGGCTTACCAGCGCTTCGCATATGTCCTCTTCGCTTATCCGCCGCATGTCAATGCGCTGCGCGCGGCTGCGTATGGTGTCGATAAGCTTTTCTGGCTCTTCGCATACCATTATGAACACCGTGCGGTGAGGCGGTTCCTCGAGCAGCTTAAGCATTTTGTTGGCGCACTCGGCGTTCATCCTCTCCGGCAGCCATATAATGCTAACCTTATATCCGCCCTGGCTCGACTTCAGGCTGAGCGCCTTTAGCAGCAGGTCGCTTTCGCCTACGCCGATCAATGCCTGCTGATTGGCGGCGCCCATCTCGTCAAGCCACTTATCCATTGTGAAATAAGGACCGTGCGACAGCATGCCGCGCCATTCGTCGATGAAGTCGTCGCTCGACATCTTATGCTCCGACCCCGTGCCCGCAGGACGTATCACGGGGTAAGAGAAGTGCAGATCCGGATGTGCCAGACGGGCAGTCATGGCGCACTGCGGACACGCTCCGCATGAGTCGCCGCCAGTCTTTTCGGCGCACAGCAGGTAAGAGGCGAAGGCCATAGCCATAGCCATCTTGCCGCAACCGCGCGGGCCGCAGAGCATCATGGCGTGGGGAACACGCTCCTCGGCAACCATCTGCCTGAGCCGCTCCTTTACGTCCTCCTGCCCTATTACGTCGCTGAACTTCATCTGTTACGTTTAGCCAAATCGGTGCAAAATTACTAAAAATATATCGCAAAACATGACAAACGCACGTTTTTTATCCACATTTCACATATTATATAAATGTGTGATGACCTTCATCACGGCGTGGCGCCTAATTAAAAACACGCTCACCGGCGCGCCCCGGCCCACGTGGCGTTGTGCCACAGCTGCTCGAGCGGACCGCGCTTATGGCGCGACAGCCACAGGCGGCAGAACGAATATTGCAGAGCGATGAACACAACGGCGATGCAGAGGCTCATGACGTGGCCGCTGACAGAGTATAGCCCGAGGCCCCAGTTATAGAAGATGAAGGCGCCGACGGCCGACTGCGTGATATAGTTAGTCAAGCTCATCTTGCCGTAAGGCAGCACGAACGACAGGGCGCGACGCGCCTTGGTGCGGTAATAAAGCAACGTGAGCGCACTGACGTAGAACAGCATCATCGCCAGGTTTTTCCACATGTCGAGCATGACGGTGAGCGAGGCGCGGGCGCAATCGGAAGCGACCTGGCCCGGCAAATACATCCATAACGGGCACAGCACGGCAAAGGCCACGGCCGACCAGACCATCGTCTGCCGCCACAAGCGCACGTTGCCGGCCTCGCAATAGAGCAGACGGCGGCGACCGACGAGCATGCCGAGCAGGAAGAGGAAGAGCGTCTGCGTGAAGCGGCCGTGCTCTATGGCCCAGGCGAAGTTTACGGGCAGGCCGTAAAGCAGGCCGGCCTTAGCCACGTCGAGCAGCGAGCCGTCGGCCTGGGCGGGGAGGATGGCCTCGAACATCCCGGCAGAACCGAGATTGAGCGGCTGCAGCTGCGGATCGGCCATGCCGCCTATGAAGTAAACAAGCTCTATCGGCTGCAGGGCCAACACGGCTGCGACGACGGCCACAACCTTATCAGAGGCGCGCACAAAAGGCAGCACGAGCAGGCCTCCTACGGCATAAACGGTGAGAATGTCGCCGTTATAAAACACGAGGTCGAGCAGACCGAACATGAATAGCAGCACCATGCGCCATGCGAAGCGCGGACGGAAGTCGTAGCCCCGCTTGGCCTGATTGTCGTGCTGGATGAAGAACGTCAGGCCGAACAGCATGGCAAAGATGGCGTACATCTTGTTTGACAGCAGGAAGAACACCACGTCCCACGTCACTTTGTCGGCCTGCGTCAGCGGCGGAAAGCTGTAGAAGTTAAGGTGCTCGATGAAGTGTATCAATATGATACCTGCCACGGCGACGCCGCGAAGCAGGTCGGCCGCGTCGACACGGGTGTTAGGCAAGGCCGAAGGACGATAGCTGTACATTTTTATTTTCTTTTGTTTTCATTTACGGATTAGGCCCCGCAAAGATAAGAAATTTTATCCGTAAAAGCGAATGTCACATTCCCATAAAAAAGCATTTTTCAACCTTCAGCACACCATGACATTACAAAATGTCAACAACAGAAATACAACTTAAACGCGGCAAAGAGAAAAACCGACGCACGGCGTTCGGCCTATAAAACCATAAAAAACGGCCTTCGCGCATGCGAATAGAGGTCGTTTGGCGTCACACGCACGCCGTTCGGCATGCAAAAAGCCGTGGTTTGTGCTACGAAAGGCGGCCGTTTACATGCAAGAAAGCGACCTTTGGCACGGCAAAAGGCCGCCTTTGGGATGGCAATTTGTGTAATTTTACACAACCGACGGCACACAACGGCAGTATAGCCCTGGCTTTCAAGCACTTACGTTTACACCCCGATTTTGCGCATATTTCAGCACGAATCAGGGTCAGAGCACGACGACGGCGCTCCTGAAGCGTCATGAGAAATCAGGATGTAAGCACAATACGCCGTTTGACGACACAATGGCAATCAGGGAGCCTAACTCCCGTTAACTCCCGATAACTACTTGGCTCTTTGCGGATATTCAATAAAAAAATTAAGGCTCTCACACAAAAAAATCAACCAGAAATACAATAAAACACGCAACGGCCGGTTATTATTTATAATTATGTACTAAAATAAATCTAACGTAAAAATTTTATTGACCATGAACCAAAACGACACTGGCAGCAAGGCTTATCTGTTCTCGATTGTCCTTGTTGCGGTACTCGGCGGACTACTTTTCGGATATGACACCGCCGTCATTTCAGGAGCCGAAAAGGGATTGCAGGCGTTCTTCATCGGAGCGCAAGACTTCACTTACACCGACGGTTGGCACGGCTTCACGTGCGCCAGCGCGCTGATCGGCTGCATCATCGGCAGCGCCATCTCGGGCTACATGGCCTCCAACTGGGGCCGAAAGAAGTCGCTCTTCTTCGCCGGCATAATGTTTTTCATCTCGGCATTAGGCTCAATGGAGCCTGAGTTCCTCATCTTCGAGCACGGCGTGCCTAACTACTCACTGCTCATCGCCTTCAACATCTACCGCGTGATAGGCGGCGTAGGCGTAGGCCTGGCGTCGGCAATATGCCCGATGTACATAGCCGAGGTGGCCCCGTCGAACATCCGCGGCACGCTCGTATCGTGGAACCAGTTCGCCATCATCTTCGGCCAGCTGGTGGTATATATGGTTAACTTCCTCATCCTCGGCGACCACACCAACCCCGTAATCGAGTCAATCGGCCAAGGCGTCAACGCCGTAGCACCGGGCAGCGACCCGTGGACAATCTCTACGGGATGGCGCTACATGTTCGGAAGCGAGGCCGTGCCCGCCGGACTTTTCGCCATACTGATATGCTTCGTGCCCGAAACGCCGCGCTATCTCGTCATGGCCGGACAGGACAACAAGGCACTGGCCGTGCTGTCGAAGATCAACGGCGAGGCCGCAGGACGCAACATCCTCAACGAGATTAAGAACACCATCACCGAGAAGACGGAGAAGGTATTCACCTACGGCATACTGGTAATCTTCGTCGGAATAATGCTCAGCGTGTTCCAGCAGGCCGTCGGCATTAACGCCGTGCTCTACTACGCGCCGCGCATCTTCGGCGACATGGGCATGGAGAACCCGATGATGCAGACTATCATGATGGGCGTCGTCAACATCCTCTTCACGCTCGTTGCCATCCTCACCGTAGAGAAATGGGGACGCAAGCCGCTGCTCATCACCGGCTCGATCGGCATGGCCGTAGGAGCCTTCGGCGTAGCCCTGACGTTCGGCCACGCAGGCCTCGAACTGGTGACGATGATAAGCATAATGGTCTACAGCGCCGCCTTCATGATGTCGTGGGGCCCGATATGCTGGGTGCTCATTGCCGAAATCTTCCCCAACACCATCCGCGGCAAGGCCGTCGCCATAGCCGTTGCCTTCCAGTGGATTTTCAACTGGATCGTAAGTTCAACGTTCGTGCCGATGTTCAACATGCAGACGGCCGGCGACCCGAACTTCGGCCACTGGTTCACCTACGCCCTCTACGGCGCCATCTGCGTGCTGTCGGCAGTCTTCGTTTGGCGCCTCGTGCCTGAAACGAAGGGCAAGACGCTCGAGGATATGACTAAGCTCTGGAAGAAAGAATAAGTCAAATAAAGAGTGAAAAACGAAAAGTGAAAAATCCATTTGCCTTTGACAGTATGAAGGCAGATGGATTTTTCACTTTTCATTTTTCCACTTTTCACTTAATTTAGTTCTGCCAAAATGGCATACAGGCACGCAATTTGCATGACTCCTAATAGTTAAAAACAACCGAAAGGAGAAAAAACAATGGTAAAGGTAAAAGATTTGAAGGAAAAGGTTGAGAACCTTGCAGAAGATGACAAACAATTCATCAGTGACGTTATCGACATCATCAACACTGGTGTTCCTTACAAAGAGCTTCAGCACTTCCGTGAGTTCATTGAGCAAGAGGGCATCGACAAGGCAATAGAAGCCAAAGCCGAAGAACTCAGGAAACTGCAATTGCGCAAAGAGGAACTAAAGAAGAGAATGACAGAATAACATCAAGTAGAAACGAAAAGTGAAAAGTCCGTATGCTTCAAATTACCAAGGCATACGGATTTTTCACTTTTCGTTTTTCCCTTTTCACTCATCTCAGCGTCCTAAACCCGCTCACCGCTATCGGCACGGCGAGGATGAAGGAAAGCACATCGGCCCAAGCCTGGCACATCTCTACGCCGAGCAGACCGTAAAACTGCGGCAGGATGATTATCAGCGGGATGAAGAAAAGGCCGTTGCGCGAAGCGGCAAGGACGTTGGCCTGCCACGGCTTGCGTATCGTCTGCATCATCATGTTGGTGTACATCACCACCGCCCCGAGCGGCAGCGTTACGAGCTGCCAGCGCAAAGCCACACGCCCGACGGCAATGACGTCGGGGTCATGACGGAAGACGGCTATTATATCCGAAGAGAAAAGGAAGCCAAACACGGCGCAGCAAACAAGGAACGTGGTGCCGATACGCACTATAAACCAGTAGCCCTCGCGCACCCTGGCATAGAGCTTTGCGCCGTAACAGAAACCGCACAACGGCTGGAAGCCCTGTCCGAGGCCGATGACGGCGGCGAAAACGACGAACGTAACGCGGCTGACTATCGACATGCCTGCTATTGCGGCGTCGCCGAACGCCCCGGCGGCCACGTTGAGCATGGCCACGCCAACGCTCGCCATGCCCTGCCGGGTGAACGAAGGCGTGCCGCCGGCGAGTATCTCCTTGAAATAAGCGGCACGCGGAGTGAAGTTGCGCAAGTGTATGCGTATGGTGCCGCCCTTATGCGTCATCCATAAGAGCACGAACATACTGCTCGTTTCGCCGACGAAAGTAGACAGGCCGGCGCCCGTTATGCCCATGTCAAAAAAAAAGATAAGTATCGGCGCAAGGAAAACGTTTATCACCGCTCCGGTAAGTATTCCGAACATGGCATAAGCCGCGTTGCCTTGGAAGCGCATCTGGTTGTTAAGGCACAATGCGCCGCACATGAACGGCGCAGCCATGAAGATGAACGACAGGTAACGCTTGGCATGCGGCAGGATGGTGGGCGTAGAACCGAGCAACAGGGCCAAAGGCTCAAGCAGGAGCTGGCCTACAAGGCAGATGACAAGCCCCGTAGCCACGGCGCAGAAGAAGCCTGTTGAAGCCATGCGCGAGGCGTTAGCGTGGCGCTGCGCCCCGAGTTCGCGCGATATGTAGTTACCGGAACCTTGCCCGAAGGTGAACCCCACGGCCTGGATTATGGACATAACGGAGAACGCTATGCCCACGGCAGCCGTGGCCTGCGTGCTGATGCGGCCGACATAAAACGTTGTGACGATGTTGTAGACGCTCGTCACGAGCATGCTTATGATGGTCGGCACGGCCATCGTAAGTATGACATGATGAACCGGCGCGGACGTAAGAAAAGTGAAATTGTCCCTATTGCGCATTTTATTTGATTTTATATTCACAAGAAAGGGCCGCAGCCCGAATGACGATTTGTAAGGCATTACCGCCGTAAAAGCCTATGCAAAGGTACAAAAAATCAAGTCGTAGGACAAACAACACCTTATTTTTTAATAATAAGAAACATATCGACACGCCGGCCTACAACCTTTAATAACAATCGACTGCTATTGTTTTACAGGAAAAATGACGCGCACATCGCTCACGAACGAGGTGGGGCATGTACGCAGAAGGTAATACAAAAAAATAAAGATGTATGATTATCTCATACATCCGAACTGCAAAAGAGGCTTATTTCTTGTGCCTGTTGGCGCGCTGCTCGCGGTATTTCGCCTTCTGGCGGGCCGACCCGCTGCCGTGCGCTCCGGTGATATACTTTTTCTTCTTGGCCTTGGTTTTCACCTTGCCGCCGTCGTTGTTGTCCTTCTTCTTAGCCGGGCGGAACACTATTCCGCCGCCTGCAATTATGTCGTCGATGTCTGCCATATTTTAAAAGGTAAAAAAGTAAAACGGTAAAAGAGTAAAGAAACATTCGGTAAAAGGGTAAAAAAGCAGGATAGAAAACAGCATTACTGTTTTACCTTTTTACTTTTTTACCCTTTTACCCTTAAATCAATGATGGAACAGCCTTATGCCGGTGAAGGCCATGGCTATGCCGTATTTGTCGCAAGTGTCGATGACGTTGTCGTCGCGCACAGAGCCGCCGGCCTGCGCTATGTACTCAACGCCGCTCTTGTGGGCGCGCTCGATGTTGTCGCCGAAGGGGAAGAAGGCGTCGCTGCCGAGCGATACGCCAGAGAGTTTGGCTATCCATTCCTTCTTCTCTTCCGCCGTAAGCACCTCGGGCTTCTCCTTGAAGAACTTCTGCCATGTGCCCTCGGCCAACACGTCGTCGTGCTCGTCGCTGATGTAGACGTCGATGGTGTTGTCACGGTCGGCGCGGCGTATGCCGTCAACGAACGGCAAGTTCATCACCTTCGGGTGCTGGCGCAGCCACCATATGTCGGCCTTGTTGCCGGCCAGGCGCGTGCAGTGGATACGGCTCTGCTGTCCGGCGCCTATGCCGATGGCCTGTCCGTCCTTGACGTAGCACACCGAGTTGCTCTGCGTGTACTTAAGGGTGATGAGGCTGATGATAAGGTCGCGCTTGGCGTCGGCCGTGAACGTCTTGTTCTTCGTAGGTATGTTCTCGAAGAGCGAGGGGTCATCAAGACGCACCTCGTTGCGTCCCTGCTCGAAGGTTATGCCGAACACCTGCTTGTGCTCGATGGGAGCGGGCGTGTATGCCGGGTCTATCTTTATAACGTTATACGTGCCCTTGCGCTTGTCCTTGAGTATGGCGAGGGCCTCGGGGGTGTAGTCGGGAGCGATGACTCCGTCGCTCACCTCACGCTTAAGGAGCGTGGCGATGGCGGCGTCGCACGTGTCGCTCAGGGCTACGAAGTCGCCGTAGCTGCTCATGCGGTCGGCTCCGCGGGCGCGGGCGTAGGCGCACGCTATGGGCGAAAGCTCTATCTTTACGTCGTCAACAAAGTATATCTTCTTCAGCGTGTCGCTGAGCGGCAGGCCTACTGCGGCTCCTGCGGGCGACACATGCTTGAAGCTGGCGGCGGCGGGCAGGCCGGTGGCTGCCTTCAGCTCGCGCACGAGCTGCCAGCTGTTAAGCGCGTCGAGGAAGTTGATGTAGCCGGGACGGCCGTTAATCACCTCAATGGGCAGCTCGCCTTCCTCCATGTATATGCGCGAAGGTTTCTGGTTCGGATTGCATCCGTACTTCAATGCTAATTCTTTCATTTACGTTCGTTTTATAAATCCTGTGCAAAATTACAGCAAAATCGGCTTAAATCAAAATAAAAGCGGCGGAAACGAGCATTATTTGCCCCTGCCGCCAAGGCCTACACATAATATAATTACAGCTTTACCGACAGTCCATTGACAGCCATAGAAACATCCGTCACGCAACAAGCTGATTTTCAATGCATTACAAAAGGCAGCCTTTTACATTGCAAAAGACCGCCTTTCAGACTCCGATAGGTAACCTTTCATACCACAAAAGGCCGCCTCCTGCAAATCAGGAAGATTTCAAGCAACGGCTGGCGGGCCGGAAGCGGCGGCCGTGCAGTTTAACCCCAATCGGTCATTAGAACGTATATGGCTGAATATTAGCGTATTTCGCTAACTCTTCGCCTGCCTACGCGTTCCTGTCGCCATCTTGCTCATCGTTCCGTCTTGACGTAGCCCGCTACGCCTTCGCCGAAACGATTAGCAATCTGTCAGACATGAACACATAAGCAGTCTGAAGCCTAATGAACGATTTGGGTTAAATAATGTAAGACTTATTTCTTAAAGAATGTAAACACGATGGGTTGAAGTATTTTTACAATCATTTTGACGTAAAATGCAATATAACAGCATGTAACAGACTTTACAGGCACGTTATGGCACGCTTTTTGCATATCGCAAAAGATGTAAACGGGCTTTGAATTGTTGATTATTTTGACTAACTTCGCAATCGAAAAATCTGAAACCCCTTTCATACCATATCATTCATAACATCAGACATGAAAAGCTTAAAGATATTTGCCTTATCGCTAATGCTGTTTGCCGCGGGAGTTCCCGCATCGGCCGACAACGACAGCGACGGCGACAACCAGGAAGAATATAAGGAAATTGACAACTTCGACTTTTTATACGACAACGAGGCTTACGACGAAAACTTGGAGTTCTCCGAGATAGACAGTGTACTTGACGAGGCCTTCTCACACCTCGGCGCACGTTACCGCAGGGGACATTCCGGGCCTAACGCCTTCGATTGTTCCGGCTTTACGAGCTACGTGTTCAAGAATATGGGCATTGAGCTTAACCGTTCGTCACGCGCCCAGTATTCTGACGGCGAGGCGGTCGACAAGGACGAGCTGCGCACGGGCGACCTGGTGTTCTTCACCGGCTCTAACACCCGCGGCCCGATAGGCCACGTAGGCATCGTAGTCGACGTCGACCCGATAAGCGGCAGCTTCAACTTCATCCACGCAAGCACCAAAGGCGTGAAGGTAAGCAACTCGAAAGAGCAGTATTACTCACGCCGGTACGTCGGCGCGCGAAGGGTGATGCAGTAAGCCGCAGCTGGGCCATAAGAACCGTCCTGCGCGGACGAAGCCGCCTGACGCACGGTTAAGAACAACCGACTTCCCAACCGATGAAGCCACACTTTACTTTCATATTTCTTTGCGCAAGCATGCTCACGGCGGCTTGCACTATGACGGGTTCCGACGGAAAAGCGCCGGCGCCCGTTGTTGTTTATCAGCAAGACACGGCTTCCGACAGCACCGCACGGCAGCATGTCGACACATGCGTGATGGCACTGACGGGCGACATCATGATGGGCACGACGTATCCTGAGCACGCCCTGCCTCCCGACGACGGCGCCGCGCTGTTCGCCGACACTAAGGACATACTGCGCCGGGCCGACATAGCCGCCGGCAATCTTGAGGGAACGTTCTGCGACACGTTAGGCATTACGAAGAAAAAAGACTCTGAGCACTCTTACTCCTTCCGCACTCCGGTAGAGTTTGCGCCGCGGCTTAAGGAGGCCGGATACGACTTCATATGCATGGCCAACAACCATGCGCTCGACTTCGGGTATGACGGCGTGCGCTCGACCGAAGCCGAATTAGACAAGCTCGGCATAAGATACGCCGGCCTGCAGGGGCGCAACAAGTTCGCCGTGGCCGAACGCGGCGGCGTGAGATACGGCTTTTGCGCCTTCGGCCACAACTCTTACACGCTGCGCCACCGCGAGGAAAACAAGGTGAAGGAGATACTCGACACGCTGCGGACTATGGCTGACATCATAATAGTGTCGTTCCACGGAGGCGGCGAAGGCAAGGAATACAGCCACCTGCCCTATGACAAGGAGAAGTACCTGAACGAGGACCGGGGCTCGCTCAGGAAGTTCGCACGCTTCTGCATCGACAACGGCGCCGACGTGGTTTTCGGCCACGGACCGCACGTAGTGCGCTGCGTAGAACTATATAAAGACAGGATTATAGCCTACAGCCTCGGCAACTTCTGTACGCCTTACGCCATAAGCATAGCCGGAATATCAGGCTTCGCACCGATACTTGAAGTCAAGACCGACCGCCAAGGCAGGTTTCTCACGGGGCAGATCCACTCGTTCATGCAACGCAAGGGCGAGGGACCGCGCAAAGACGCAGCGCACAACGCGGCACGACAAATAGCCTCGCTGACACAGACAGACGTCCCCGACGGCAAGCTGAGGATTGACACCAACGGCAAAATAACGAAGAAATGACACGCCTGTAACAAAAAGCAGGCGCAGTAGAAATTTAGTGGGGATATCCGTATAGCTTAGCGATTCTGAATAGGAAGAACTTTTTGTCAGTAACTC
>CALUKU010000033.1 GCA_944321295.1 uncultured Prevotella sp. | reverse complement strand
GAGTTACTGACAAAAAGTTCTTCCTATTCAGAATCGCTAAGCTATACGGATATCCCCACTAAATTTCTACTGCGCCATAAAACCACCATACATTGTTACGTAAGATTTATATAAAAAGCCAAACGGCAAACTTGCGTAACGCATTTACATGAAATACATACAACGAAGTCAGACGGACTTCATCCTCTTCCCTAATATACCGGCACTGAAAACAACACTTACACATGTTTAAGGTTTGCCACGTAGACAACAAAGGCACAAAAAAATAAGTCGCCGGTAGCGTAGTTACGTTACCGGCGACTTGTATAATAAACTTGCTTTACAGTGCGAAAATTACTCTTCTACGGGTGCTTCCTCTGCCTTGGGAGCCTCTTCAGCTACAGGAGCCTCAGCGGGAGTTTCCTCAGTCAGGGGTGCTTCCTCGACTTTCTCGCCGCCTTCTGCGACAACCTTTACGGGCACCTCTACGAGCACTTCCTTGTGGAAGTGAACGGTAGCGACATAGTCGCCCACCTTCTTAGCGTCGTGCATGGTGACAATCTTGCGGTCGATGTCGAAACCCTTAGCCTGCAGCTCGGCTGCAACGGTGGCTGCGGTAACGGCACCGTAAGCAACGCCGTTGGCGCTGACCTTAACGGGTATTACGAGTGCAACGTCCTTCAGAGCCTCGCCCTTCTTCTCAGCCTCTGCCTTGATTGCGGCGAGCTTGCGTGCCTGCTGCTTCAAGTTCTCTGCGAGAACCTTCTTTGCAGAAGCAGAAGCGATAACACCCTTGCCCGTGGGGATGAGGTAGTTACGGCCATAGCCGTCCTTAACAGTTACTATATCGTTCTTGTATCCCAAGCCGATGATGTCTTCTTTCAGTATTATTTCCATCGTGTTTCCTCCTCTGATTATTTCAACAAGTCTGTTACATAAGGAAGCAACGCAATCTGGCGTGCGCGCTTAACGGCCTGAGCCACGCGGCGCTGATACTTAAGTGACGTTCCGGTGATGCGGCGGGGCAGAATCTTGCCCTGCTCGTTCAAGAACTTCTTAAGGAACTCAGGGTCCTTATAGTCGATGTACTTAATGCCGCTCTTCTTGAAACGGCAGTATTTCTTCCTCTTCGTGTCAACCGAAGGAGGGGTCAAATATCTGATTTCTGATTCCTGTGCCATGATTAAGCCTCCTCTTTTTTAGCTAATTTGTTTCTTCTCTTCTCGGCGTACTGTACGGCGTACTTGTCGAGCTTCACGGTCATGAAACGGATGACCTTCTCGTCGCGGCGGTATCCTGTCTCAAGCGTCTTGATAACTTCAGGCTCAGCCTTGAACTCGATCAGGCAGTAGAAACCTGTCGACTTCTTCTGGATAGCGTAAGCCATCTTCTTCAATCCCCAGGTCTCTTCGTTCAGGATTTCCGCACCTTTGTCGGTAAGCAGAGTCTTGAATTTTGCGACCGTTTCCTTCATCTGTTCATCAGACAAAACGGGAGTCAAAATGAAAACGGTTTCGTATTGATTCATACTACTTTAAATTATTAATTTGTTTATAATTTTGCAAAATGCGGTGCAAAGGTACTCTTTTCCGCTGACATATCGGTCATTTATAATGTATGCAGCCATAAGTTTTAACTTATTTTTACCCTTACAACCATTTAGAACGTGATATTTTAGAAATTTATTGTCTGCGGTGTCGATTTTTATCCTTATTTTTGCATCATTACAAACATATATGAAATGACGAAATACATACATAATTCCGGTTTTGCAATGCTTTGCTTGGGCGTCGTCCTGCTACTTCTCGGCTACACGTTCGGCTGGACCGACGCTAACGCCTTCACACTCTCGGCCGCCGCACTGGTAGTTCTCGGGGCGGCGTTGCACGTATATTTCTTGAAGAAAGAAAGCAAATATTAGACCGGCACGCAACCGCCTGTTTTGCCAAAGGCCACCTTTCACGATGCGAAAGGCCGTCTTTGACACGCTAAAAGGCCGTCTTTGAGGTGGTAAAAGGCGGCCTTTTTGTATATCACTGATTATCAACCATATAGATAAAGACAAAAAAACAACTCCGCAAACGGACGATTGCCGTTTGCGGAGTTGCATGTTTTACGGTTTCAGGCACCGGCCTTACTCCTGCTCGGGAGTGATGAGCTTGTAGCCCTTGCCGTGTATGTTGATGATTTCTATCTGGTCGTCATCCTTCAGGTGCTTGCGCAGCTTGGTGATGTAAACGTCCATCGAGCGGGCGTTGAAGTAGTTGTCGTCAATCCAGATGGTCTTCAGGGCGAAGTCACGCTGCAAGATTTCGTTGGCGTGCGAGCAGAGAAGGGCCAGCAGCTCGTTCTCCTTCGTGGTGAGCTTGGTCTGCTTGTCGCCGATGGTGAGCAGCTGCTTCTGCGTGTCGAAGGTGAAGCGGCCGATGTGGTAGATGGTGTTCTCCTTGTTCTTCTTGCCACGCACGCGGCGCAGGATGGCCTCAATACGGAACACAAGCTCTTCCATCGAGAACGGCTTTGTGATGTAGTCGTCGGCGCCGATCTTGAAGCCTTCGAGGATGTCTTCCTTCAAAGTCTTGGCCGTAAGGAATATGATTGGTATCTCGGCGTTGGCCTGGCGGATTTCCTGCGCCAGAGTGAAGCCGTCCTTCTTGGGCATCATCACGTCCAGGACGCAGATGTCGAACTTGCTCTTCAAGAATGCCTTGTAGCCTGCCTCGCCGTCGGGGCAGAGTTCAGCGCTATAGCCTTTGGCCTGCAAATATTCACGAAGCAACATTCCGAGGTTCTCGTCGTCTTCGCAAAGTAGGATTTTAAGTTTCTCGTCCATAGTCTTTCACTTTTTTATTATTGGTAATGATATTATGAATTTCGTGCCTTTTCCGCGTTCGCTTTCAACGTGTATCTCACCCTTGTGCAGGTCTACCATCTTCTTGACGTAGGCCAGGCCGAGGCCGAAGCCTTTCACGTCGTGCACGTTTCCGGTGTGTACGCGGTAGAATTTCTCGAATATTTTTTTCAGGTTTTCTTTCTTTATGCCCACGCCGTTGTCCTTTACCGAGAAGTAAAGCTTCTCCTTGTCGTTCCACGTTGCCACGTCAAGCTCTAACGGGCGGTCGGGGTCGCGGTACTTCACGGCGTTGTCGAGCAGGTTGAAGATTACGTTGGTAAAATGCATCTCGTCGACGTAAATCGTTGGTTCGGAGGCCTCAAGCCTGGTGGTTATGTGTCCGCCGGTATGCTCTACGCGCAGGGTGAACGTGTTGGCCACGCTCTCAACCACGTCGTTAAGGTTAAGCTCCTTCTTCTTGAAGATGGCCTTCTTGCGGTCGAACATCGACATCTGCAACACCTTCTCTACGAGAAAGCGCAGGCGTTTCGACTCGTCGTTAATGACTCCGCCCAGGTGTTTCATCATCACGGGACTCTTTGTCACGGCCTCGTCGTTAAGCATTTGCGCGGCAAGCGATATGCTGCTGATGGGCGTCTTCAGCTCATGGGTCATGTTGTTGATGAAGTCGTTCTTTATCTCGGTGTACCGCTTCTGGCGGAATATCACTACGATGGTGAAAATGAACGTCACCAGCAGCACTATCGTGAACGCCACCGAAGGTATCATGAACTTAACTCCGCTGAAGATGTAGCTGCTCATGTCGGGGAAGTGTATGCGCACGACGCCCATCTTGTTTGAAGGGTCGTTGCGGAAAAGCGTCTGCGAATACGTATAGTCCTCACCCTCGCCGGTATAGTCAGGACAGCGGTAAACCTCGCGTCCGTCCTGCGTGGACACCGTGAAATGATAAGGGATGTCTATCCCGTTGTTCATCAGCTCCGTCTTGATGTCCTGGTCTAACATCTTGAAGTTTATGCGCTCGCGCAGAGGCTTGTCTGACGCAGTGTAAAGTATGCTGTAAACAACCTCGTCGAGCAGTGCCTTCTGGTAGATGTAACGGTTCTTTACTATCTCGCGCATCGACTTCGTCGCCTCCGATATGGTGTTCTTGTCGCTTCGCAATATCATCGCCTTAGGCATTGACGAGGGCTTGAAGGTCATCGTCTTAAGCTCGAACGACGAGTATGACTTGCCGCCCTTACCTGCCGCTGCGTACTGGTGGGAATGTCCTACGGCATTGCCCTCACCTATGTTGCCGCCATACGTCGAGTCTTTGGCATACGCCTTACGCTCGGTGTCGTTCACGTCTTTTTCAAGATACCTGAGCGTTTCGTTCAACTCAAGGTTTCGCGAAGCTTGGTAAAGAGCCTTGTTGACAGACTCGTCAAACTGCTCTTTCTTCATGTGAACCATCGCCTCGATGTATTTCAGCTGCATGAAGAGCAAAACGAGGAACGACAGTCCCATCACTATTGCCACTAACCAAATCGTCGTTTTCTTCATGTCGGCAAATATATCGCAAAAAGGAACACGCTAATCCGCTTTTGTTAATTAAATCTGTAAAATTTATCTATATTAACCCATTTTTAATAAGATACTTAATAATTATCAAGTATATTTTATCAAAAACATCTAAAAAACGCCCGCAGAAATGTTACGCAAACGTATAAAAAAACGGAAGGAGCACGGCCTAAACCGTATTCCTTCCGTATGTTGACATTTCACCTTGCAGCCGCAAAACACATCATCATTTGCCGGCGCAAGGCAGCAGCTGCGGCGTCAATCTTCCTTATCGGCCGTTTCAGCCTCATGCTCTTTGATGAGTTCCTGCTGTATTTCGTTGGGCACAAGTTCGTAACTTGCAAACTTGGTAGTGAACGAAGCGCGGCCTCCGGTAATCGAACTCAAGGCTATAGAGTAGCTTGCCAGCTCCTTCAAGGGTATCTTTGCCTGCAACTTCTGGTAGCCGGCCTCGCTGTCCATACCCATAATCAGGGCGCGGCGGCTTTGCAAGTCGCTCATTACGTCGCCCATGAAGTCGGCGGGAACATAAACCTCCAAGTCGTAGATAGGCTCAAGAATCTTCGGGCCGGCGTTCTTGAACGCATCAGAGAAAGCATGGCGTGCTGCCAGCATGAACGAAAGTTCGTTGCTGTCAACCGGGTGCATCTTTCCGTCATACACAACTACGCGCACGTCACGGGCGTAACTTCCCGTCAGCGGACCTTGCTCCATACGCTCCATCACGCCTTTCAATATCGCCGGCATGAAGCGTGCGTCGATGGCTCCGCCTACGACAGAGTTGATGAACACTAACTTGCCGCCCCACTCAAGGTCAACAACTTCCTTGCTCTTGATGTTCATCTTGAACTCCTGTCCGTTGAACTTATATGTCACGGGGTCAGGCATGCCTTCAGCGTAAGGCTCAACTATGAGGTGAACTTCTCCGAACTGGCCCGCTCCGCCAGACTGTTTCTTGTGACGATAGTCGGCACGCGCAGCCTTTGTAATGGTTTCACGATAAGGTATCTTGGCGTCAACAAACTTTACGGGTATCTTCTCGTTGTTTTCCAAACGCCACTTCAACGTGCGCAAATGGAACTCACCCTGGCCGTGGATGATGGTCTGCTTCAGCTCCTTGCTCTGCTCTACAACCCACGTCGGGTCTTCCTGGCGCATCTTGGTGAGTGCCGCCATAAGCTTCTCGGTGTCGGCTTCGTTCTCTGCCTTGATAGCGCGCGAATACTTAGAGTTAGGATACTTGATGAAGTCGAACTTGTTATCACAGTCCTTTCCGTTAAGGGTGTTGCCCGTCTTGACATCCTTCAGCTTAACGGCGCAGCCTATGTCGCCGGCATTAAGGCAGTCAACCGGCTGGCGGTTGGCTCCTGCGCAGACGTAAATGTTTGCAATGCGCTCCTTCGAACCACGGTCGGCATTACTCAAATCGTCGCCGGGCTTCACGCACCCGCTCATCACCTTAAAGTAAGACACTTCACCGATGTGCGGCTCAACGCCTGTCTTGAAGAAGTAAAGCGACTCCGGACCGTCTGACTCTGCAGGCACCTCGACGCCGCGCGTGTTATGAACTTTCGGCATTTCGCTTACAAACGGCACGACGTTGCCCAAGAATTCCATCAGTCGGCGCACGCCCATGCTGCGGCCGGCGCATACACAGAATACGGGGAAGATAGAGCGTGTAACCAGTCCCTTACGGATACCCTCACGCATTTCGTCCTCAGTCAGCGTTTCCTCTTCAAAGAATTTCTCCATCAAGGTTTCGTCGTTCTCGGCCGCAGCCTCGACAAGAGCCTTATGCAGTTCCATGGCCTTATCCATCTCCTCGGCGGGGATGTCCTCAATGATAGGCGCTCCGCCTTCGGGTTTCCATGAGTACTTCTTCATCAGGAGCACGTCAATCAAGGCGTTGAAACCCGGTCCTGTTTCAATGGGATATTGTATCTGAACGCACTTAGAACCGTAAATGTCCTTCATGCTGTTCATTATCGTGTCGAAATCGCACTTCTCGCTGTCAAGCTGATTGACAAGGAATATCACCGGCTTCTTCAGCTTCTCAGTGTAACGGAAGTTGTTTTGAGTGCCGACCTCGGGGCCATACTGGCCGTTGATGAGCAACAAAGCCTGGTCCGTAACATTGAGTGCCGTGATAGCTCCGCCGATGAAATCGTCAGAACCCGGACAGTCGATGATATTAAGCTTCTTGTTGTTCCACTCTACATTAAAAACGGTTGAAAATACCGAGTAGCCGTATTCCTGCTCAACCGGAAAATAATCGCTTACGGTGTTTTTGGCTTCCACGCTGCCGCGGCGCTTTATCACACCACTTTCATACAACATTGCTTCGGCAAGAGTAGTCTTGCCCGAACCCGCACTGCCAAGCAAGGCGATGTTTTTAATTTCATTAGTTTGGTAAACTCTCATGGTTATTATAGATTTAAGTTTGTTACGAATATTGGGCTCTAAGTTACATATTTTTATGCGAACACACAAAAATAAACAATAAAAATACTACAAAAATTAAAACATATTAGTAATTTTGCATTAAAATCCATATGGATACCACACGCTGACAGCTTTCGCCACAGACTAAGCGGCACAAGGTTCGGCATTTTAAACATACAGCCAGAAAATCTTAAACGACAAACATGTCCGGCATATACGTACACATCCCATTCTGCCGAAGCAGATGCGCCTATTGCGGTTTTTACTCCACCACGTTGCTCAACATGCGCCAACAATATGTTGACGCCGTGTGTAAAGAGATTGAGCTGAGGAAGGACTATGTGAAAGGACGCTTCTCGACAATATACATTGGAGGCGGAACGCCGTCGATGTTAACCGTTGACGAGCTTTCAACACTTCTGCATTATATATATAAGGTGTACGACATTGATGCGGAAGCCGAAGTAACCATTGAGTGCAATCCTGACGACGTGACGCCTGACTTCGCCGAAGCAATAGGCCACATGCCAGTAAACCGCATCAGCATGGGCGCACAGACGTTTGACGACGAGCGGTTGAAATTCATTCGCCGCAGACACAGTTCCGATGAAATATGCCTCGCAGTGGAACGTCTGCGGCAAGCGGGCATAAGCAACATCAGCATTGACCTGATGTTCGGTTTCCCGGAAGAAACCATGCAACAATGGCAAACCGACATCGAAAAAGCCCTCGCCCTCGACGTGGAACACATCTCTGCTTACAGCCTTATGTACGAGGAAGGCACTCCGCTTACGGCGATGCTTGAAAAAGGCGACGTAAAAGAAATAGACGAAGAACTAAGCAACGCCATGTATGACGAACTGGTATCAAGACTCACCAACGCCGGTTACGAACACTACGAGATAAGCAATTTCGCACGCCCAGGCTTCCGTTCACGCCATAACTCAAGCTATTGGCACCAAACGGCATACATCGGACTTGGCGCGGCGGCACACTCGTTCGACATTAAGTCGAGGCAATGGAACGTCGACGACATCAGCACCTACATCACGGAAATTAACAAAGGCAACGTTCCGATGGAACGTGAAACATTAGACAGGGCCACGTCTTACAACGACATCGTCACCACAGCACTGCGGACATGCGAAGGAATTGACTTAGAAAAGCTTGCACAACAACTCGGCAAGGAATATTCCGAAACGTTAATAACAAGTTCAAAAGACTTTATCGACAAAGGACTTTTGAAACTGCATGACGGCCACATACGGCTTACGCACAAAGGAATCTTCATCAGCGACACCATTATGAGCGAGCTGATGATTGTGTAAAACCCCGATTACGGCTGACACAAATTAGGACGTATATGCCTTAAAGGCGCATACGTCCCACACATATTGAATTATAAAGCCTCGGTCTTGAACCGCTCGTCGAAATAGCAAAGAGCAGCGCCGATGGCCGTACAGAACTCCGAATTCTCCGGTATGATAAGCTTGACGCCGTAAAGCTTCTCTATAGGCGGGAACACCATGCGGCACTGAGGCAACAACGTAAGATTGCCTATCATCACGTATTCGCGTATGTCGCTGCCTATTGAAGCGAGCACGGCCGACTGACCTACCGACTGCAACACCGTCCAAATAAGCCCCACTGCAATGTCTTCGCGCGACGCGTCGCTCTTGGCGTTGCCGAAAAGCGAGGCTACGGCCGTCATCGGAAGCCCGGGCAGCGGGCGGGCGCTGATGTCGCCGATGCGCAGGTTTATATTGGATATGTTGCCCATAACGGCCATTTCAGACACCGTGCGAATGTCGTCAGTCTTAAGCAAAAGCCTCGACAGCCCCTGCAACGTGCCGCCGCCAATGCCAATACCGCCAATATGCTCGATCCTCTCGCCGTCACAAAGAACAAGCGACGTGCCGGTTCCCATGCTCACGACGATTATCCTGTCACGCCCAGACTCATGCCTGGCGCCAAGACCGTCGGCAATAAACTCGCCGGCCTTGTCGGTCGGCAAACCGTAAACGGGCTTGCTGATATAAGCCGCGCCGACGCCCGTAAGCATGACATGCTCAACGTCAGAAAGCTGTATCTTGTTATCATACAGATACTTGCCGAAGGCTCCATAGAGCGACGTCACAGGGTCGGTGGCTTTCACGCGCATTGGCGAAACCACGCGGCCGTCACTTATACCTACAATCTTCGTCGTGCTTATGCCGACATCTATTCCTATGACCATTCCCATTAAGAAATATTATCACACGTTATGAAATAACCGATGCAAAGATAGGCATTATTATCTGAAATCAAGACTTTTCTAAAAACAAAAACCGCAACCTCCACCCTTAATGATGAAGATTGCGGCCGAATTATGTCAGTCAATAAAATTTAAATCCACCGTTTTTACTTAACCTTCTCGACGATTGCCTTGAAAGCCTCGGGGTTGTTCATGGCGAGGTCAGCGAGAACCTTACGGTTAATCTCGATACCAGCCTTGTGAAGAGCGCCCATCAACGTAGAATAGCTCATGTTCTCAAGACGTGCGGCAGCGTTGATACGCTGGATCCACAACGAACGGAACGTGCGCTTCTTGTTACGACGGTCACGGTAAGCATAGGTAAGACCTTTCTCCCATGTGTTCTTGGCAACCGTCCAAACATTCTTCCTTGCACCGTAGTATCCACGGGTAAGTTTCAGAATTCTTTTCCTCCTTGCTCTTGAAGCAACGTGATTAACTGATCTTGGCATAGTTTTTTTCCTTTAAATTCGTTAGACAATAGATTAACGGAGACGGAGCAAGTCTCTCACCTGCTTCAAGTTGTCATGGTCTACCAGCGTAGAACCAAGCAAGTTACGCTTCTGTTTCTTTGTTTTCTTAGTCAGGATGTGACTGTGGTAAGCGTGATGTCTCTTAATCTTACCTGTTCCGGTGAACGAAAATCTTTTCTTTGCACCGGAGTTTGTCTTCTGCTTTGGCATTTTTTCTTAATTTTAAATTGTTGTTATTTACAGCTGTGGCAACGTATATACCAGGACGTTACGCACATATTCATTATTGTCTTTATTTACCCTCGTTGCCTTCGTTGAGTTTCTTCAAGGCGTCGGCGCCGTTCTTGGCGTTGGCGAACAAGCCTCCGCCGGCAGGCATTTCAGCAGTAGCCACGTCGCCTTGTCCCTGCTCCGAAACGGCCTTTGCCTCGGCCTCGCGGCGCTCGCGGTCCATCTTCTGCTGGCTCTTCTTAGCCACGCCTGCCTTTTTCGGACTGAGATAGAGGAACATCTTCTTGCCCTCCAAGGCCGGCATTTGCTCCACCTTACCGTATTCCTCAAGGTCGTTTGCAAAGCGCAACAATAGCACCTCGCCCTGCTCCTTGAAGAGAATGGAGCGGCCGCGGAAGAACACGAAAGCGCGCACCTTGTTGCCTTCCTCGAGGAACTCCTTGGCATGCTTCAGCTTGAAGTTGTAGTCGTGCTCGTCAGTCTGCGGTCCGAACCTGATTTCCTTCACTTCCTGCTTCACCTGCTTAGCCTTCAACTCCTTGGCTCGCTTCTTCTGCTGATACAGGAACTTGCTGTAGTCGATGATGCGGCAAACCGGCGGTTGGGCGTTAGGCGAAATCTCAACGAGGTCTACGCCTTGGCTGCGTGCCATATCCAATGCCTGACGTGTTGGTACTACTGTAGAACCGTTATCGCTTACGATGCGGACTTCTTTTACGCGAATCTGCTCATTCACGCGGTAAAAATTCTTTTTGTCGTTCTTCATCAACTATTTTTACGGATGTTTTATGAAAATCGGTTGCAAAGTTACTACAAATCAACCAATTAACAAAGTTTTTCCAACTTTTTTTATTCTTCATCAATATAAGATATTTGCAATGAACAGTAAAATACTAAAAAGCATCGGCAACTCATACAAACGGACTGTTCATGATTTGCAATACATGGCCTTTTACAACACAAAAGATGGCCTTTTGCTTTACAAAAGGCCATCAAATGCAAATTAAAATGCGGTCTTTTATATCTGTCAGCGTATCAAGACTTTAGCCGGTTTATCATCCGTATTAACAACATATACGTCCGACGACAGCCCCTTCTCGAATGTTCTACCCATAAGTTGTACCGGATAAAGTTTTTCATTTATTGAATACTAAGATATGCAACATTTTAATTCGTATTGTATTTGTCTTATTTATTAACAAAAAACTTGTTGAAACCAAAAACTTTTATTAAGTTTGCCAATGACAAGTGGAATTATAGCATCCATCATTTTACCAAATTCATCTTTTAATAGAACTGTATATGAATTATACCGATCATTTTAAATGCATTGTTGATAATCCAAAGTATGATTATATCGGCAATGGTAATCCTAATGCCAAGATTTTAATAATATCAAAGGAACCGTCAATAGACCGTAATTCCAATACTGACATGTATGTTTCAGATATACTTGGCAACAGGAATTTATGGCAAGATAGGATTTATGGCCGTTTAACTTTGCCAAACTGGAATGACCCATTATTTCCATACGAAGGGCAGAAATGCCAAATAGACGCCAAGGTTAAAAATAATAACGGGGAATTTGAAAGCAATGGTGGAACTTCGCGTACATGGCTGGCTTACCAAAAGTTATATGACAAGATTGCCGGAAAAGAGGAAAAAAGCAAAGGTGACTTTATAGATTTTCATAAGTATGTTTTCACCACAGACCTTAGTACTGAAGTTGCCAAGTCAAGCGATAAAACAAACATTTTATTAACGAAAAAATCTATAAGACACAGAGTCAACATGTTTAATGAGGACTTTTTTCAAGATTTTCCGATTATAATTTTGGCTGTAGGGCACTATCCTAAAACGTATGGACTTGACATTCAAAAACTATTTGGAGTCAAATGGACGGGCGATACTCGTTTGATTGGGAAAAAGTGGGCCAATATACATTATGACAAACAAATGCAGAAAATAGTTGTTCACACCAACCAGCTGTCAAGATATACAAATGATTTGATTTCATTTATTGCGAATGAGATTAGAACTTTCATCGCAACCGAATTAAAAGCTGATATTTCCACATTCTTGTGTGACGGCTCTATGTCGAACGGTTTATAACCAACAAAGACCTTATTCTTCGTTAGACTTCACGAGTTTGAGACTAATAAGAAATCAATATTTCACACAGAAAAAAACAACGGAAAACATCTACTTGGCATAAAAAAAATATCCCAGCAGCTCTGCTGCTGGGATATTTTATATAATTATTTATTTTTCTATTGCTTTAAGCTGCTCGGCCACTTCGTTGTTGACCTTCCTTGCAAAGTCCTCTTTGCTCATTGAGCCTTGGTCGCCTTGGCCTTGTTTCCTTACTGCAACAGAGCCGTCGGCCTGCTCTTTCTCACCGACAACAACCATATAAGGAATGCGCTTCATCTCGTTGTCGCGTATCTTGCGGCCGATTTTCTCGTTGCGGTCGTCGATGATTGCGCGTACTCCCATGGTATCGAAATACTTGGCAAGCTGCTTTGCGTAGTCGTTGTACTTCTCGCTGATGGGCAGTATTGCCACCTGGTCAGGCGTAAGCCACAAGGGGAAGTGGCCTGACGTATGCTCGATGAGCACTGCGGTGAAACGTTCCAACGAGCCGAATGGCGCACGGTGAATCATGACAGGTGTTTTCTTGGTGTTGTCCTCTGCCGTATATTCCAGCTTGAAACGCTCCGGCAGGTTGTAGTCAACCTGGATAGTGCCTAACTGCCAGCGGCGGCCGATGGCGTCTTTCACCATGAAGTCGAGCTTCGGACCATAGAATGCGGCCTCGCCATATTCAATCTTGGCGTTCAGGCCCTTCTCCTTACATGCGTCGATGATGGCCTGCTCGGACTCCGCCCAAACCTCGTCAGAGCCTATATACTTCTCGCGGTCGTTCGGGTCGCGGAGCGAAATCTGCGCCTCGAAGTCGGTGAAGTTGAATATAGAGAACACCGTATGGATGATGTCCATCACGTTGAGGAACTCGGCCTTCACCTGATCGGGACGGCAGAAGATGTGGGCGTCGTCCTGCGTGAACGAACGCACACGCGTAAGTCCGTGCAGCTCGCCGCTCTTCTCGTAGCGGTAAACCGTTCCGAACTCGGCAATGCGCAACGGCAGGTCACGGTATGAACGCGGCTTCCATGCGAACACCTCGCAGTGGTGGGGGCAGTTCATCGGCTTCAGCATGTACTCCTCGTCCTCCTCGGGCGTATGTATGGGCTGGAACGAGTCCTTGCCGTAGTGAGCGTAGTGGCCAGAAGTGACGTAAAGGTTCTTGCTGCCGATGTGCGGAGTGATTACCTCTTTATATCCGTAGCGCTTCTGTATGTGGCGCAGCATGTCCTGCAGGCGCAGGCGCAGCTCGGTGCCTGCGGGCAACCAGATGGGCAGGCCCTTGCCTACTCGCTCTGAGAACATGAACAGCTCCATCTCCTTGCCTATCTTGCGGTGGTCACGCTTCTTGGCTTCCTCAAGCATTACGAGATACTCGTCGAGCATCTTCTTCTTGGGGAACGTAATGCCGTAAATACGCGTCATCTGCTCGCGCTTGGCGTCGCCGCGCCAGAAGGCTCCGGCCACGCTGGTTATCTTGATAGCCTTGATGGCTCCGGTGCTCATGATGTGCGGGCCTTTGCACAGGTCGGTGAAGTTGCCCTGCGTGTATGTGGTAATCTCGCCGTCGGCAAGGTCTTGGTCGATATGCTCGCACTTGTATTCCTGGCCGTCGGCCTTGAACTCGGCCAGGGCGTCAGCCTTTGATATCTCCTTGCGGACAACAGGCTCGTCCTTCGACGCCAGTTCCTTCATCTTCTGCTCTATCTTGGGGAAGTCGCTCTCCTTTATAACGTCGCCTTCCTTAGGCATTACGTCGTAGAAAAAGCCGTTCTCTACAGCCGGACCGAAACCGAACTGTATGCCGGGATAAAGCTCTTGCAGGGCCTCGGCCAACAAGTGTGCCGACGTGTGCCAGAAGGCGTGCTTGCCTTCCTCGTCCTCCCACTTGTAAAGCTCTATCTTGGCGTCGCCGTTGATGGGGCGGTTGAGTTCCACAGTTTCACCGTTAACGCCGCATGCCAACACGTTGCGTGCCAACGCGGGCGAAATGCTTTCTGCAATCTGAAGTCCCGTCACGCCCTGTTCATACTCGCGAACAGATCCGTCGGGAAATGTAATTTTTATCATAACAACCTTGTTTTTAATCTTTTGGCTGCAAAATTACAGTTTTCTTTTTAATTAAAGAACAATAGATATGATTTTTATCGTAAATAATGTTTGTCGTTAAGCCGCCCGGCGCAGCGTCTTATCCAAAGCACGCCGGGCTGGGCTTCAGGCCTTTTTCATCTTGGCGCGTACCACCTCTACCACGGCGGGCAGAACGGAGATTACGATTATCGCCAGCAGAAGCAGCTTGAGGTTCTGCTGCACGAAGGGCAAGTCGCCGAAGAAATAGCCGGCAAAGCAGAACGAGCCGACCCACAGGGCCGCGCCCACGAGGTTGTAGAGCATGAAGTAATAATAGTTCATCTTGCCCATGCCGGCCACGAACGGGGCGAACGTGCGCACTATCGGGATGAAGCGCGCGAGGATTATCGTCTTGCCGCCGTATTTGCGGAAGTAGTCGTGAGTCTTGTCCAGCGAGCTTTGCTTGAATATCTTTGAATTGGGATTGCCGAACAGCTTTTTACCGAAGAAGTGGCCTATCATATAGTTGCACGAGTCGCCCAGCACGGCGGCGGCAAACACCACAACCACCAAATAGCCAATCTCGAGGGGCATGTCGGGCAGTGCGGTTACGGCGCCGGCGACGAACAGCAGTGAGTCGCCCGGCAGGAACGGCGTGACGACAAGTCCCGTTTCACAGAAGATGATTAAGAACAGAATGGCGTAAGTCCACAAATGATAGTCCTGCACAAGCTCAATCATGTGTTGGTCGATGTGCAGGACGAAGTCGATGGCGAATTGAATAAACTCCATAAAATCAATTGGTTGTGATGGATAATTTCTGAATGAATTGAACGTTTACTTGATTTTGCGTCGGCAAAAATAGACATTTAACACGTAAAACAGGCCTGATGAAATTATTTTTAAGAAGTAAACATTATTTTTTAGAAAACGCCGAAGACGGCAGCAACCATATCGAAGCGTAAGGCAAGGCTACTTTCATGCCGTCCGCAGGCCGCGGCCTCGGCCGAATTACATAATGACACGATTAAGCCGAAACAGCTTTCAACATGATTAGGCATAAGCCCTTCAGAACAGGATATTCCGAAAAAACTTTCCATTGGGACGGAATAAGGCCGCTTTTCGCGTGCAAACGCAACCTTCGGCAAATCAACACGTTATGCCGTTACGGCATGGAATGTGCAATAAATAATGGGCTAAAACGACATGAAAAGCAGCCTTTTATGACAGGAAAACGCCGCTTTTTACTGCGTAAAAGGCCGCTTATAACGCATCAATCAGCGGTCTTTTACGACATAAAGACACATAAAACGCACAAAAACCGACGGAATTACACGCAAACAACCGTGCTGAAATGCCGGCGCACATGCTGTTTAACGCCGTTACGCAGGAAAAATGATCATGACATTTTGAAAGCAAAACGGCGCAGGCAGGAACTTTATGAATACAAAGTCCATCTGCCGTGCGCCGTATAACAACAGCTTACTTCTTGCTGAATTTCTTTATCGCGCTGTACGCATCGTAAAGCCCAAGCTCGCCGGCCTTGCTCAGATCGTTAATGCCTACGTCCTTCTTATCAAGCTTAATGTTGGCTATACCTCTATTATAATACGCCTCGGCAAGGTTGGGGTCAAGCTCTATCGCCTTGTCGTAATCAGCAATCGCCTTCACGTAGTCATCGGCCCCGGCGTGCAGGTTGCCGCGGTCGAAATACAGGTAGGCGTTGTTAGGATTAAGCATGATGGCCGTGTCAATATCTGATATGGCGCCGGCGGTCTTCAGACGCACGTCCTCCCCGCGCGAAGCCTCATACTCGTTAAGGCGGGCTCGGCACACGGCACGCTGCCAATATGCCAGCGACGACGTGCTGTCAATCTGTATGTAAGCCGTAAGGTCGCTTATCGCGTCGGCGTAATTCTGCACTACGCTGTTGGCTACGGCACGCTGCAGCACTACGCCCTTGTCCTTACGCAAGTCGTGCGACGCCTCGATGGCCGCCGACAGAGTGTCTATCAGGGCGAATATTTCCTTAGATTCGGCCTCGGTAAGCGACTTCACGCCACACCTTACGAACAGCTTGCGCCGCGGTCGCTGCCCAAGATTGAAACTCTCGACGTCGCGGTCGAACGCCTGATATGACTTCACGCCGTTGTCATACTGGCTGAAGGACAGCTGGAACATCGGCAGGAACACCACGTCGATACTCCTGTTCTGCACGCGCCCGCGATAAGCCGTCGAATACTCATGCTGCACGGTATTCTCGTCCTCCACCACAAGCTGGTTGTACTTGTCGAAATCTATCTCGCTCTTTTTCCTCACCTCGTGGCGCTTACGGCTGCTCCACCTCTGCTGGCGTCCGTAATGCTTGTCCATCTGGCCCTTGAATATCTTAAACTCGTCAAGCTCGGCCTTCGCCGTCAGGCCCACCTTGCGGTAACACCTCGCACGACTGTCCAAGCCGGCCCAGAAGTTCGGGAACTGGTCGATAATCTTAGTGTAATCCCTTATGGCACCATAGATGTCGCCCGTCCGCTCTAAAAGTATCGCACGGTTATAGATGGCCATCACGTTGTCAGGCTCAAGGCTTATCACGTAGTTGAAGTCCTCTATGGCGCGGTTGTCGTCGCCTACCTGCACACGCAGCTGCCCTCGGTTGTAATGGGCGAGGAAGTTGTTGGGGTCAATCTCAATCGCCTTGTCATAATCGGCAAGGGCCCCGTTAAGGTTGTTGATGTTATATCTCGCCAGCGCACGGTTAACGTAGAACGACACGGTGGTAGGCTTGTAATGTATGGCCTTGGTAAGTTGCTGGTCGGCGTCTTTCCATTGCCGTTGCGACAGGCTTACCATGGCGCGCATGGCCCATGTGTCACCGTCGTAAGGATCTATCTCAAGGCTCTTGTCAAGATATTTGGCTCCGCCGACGGTGTCTTTCATTTGCATGCACACTTCCGCCTTCAACGAATACGCCTTAGGATAAGTCTTCCACATCGTAATCATCGAGTCAAGGTCGGCATTGGCGGCGTCATAATCCTTTTTCTCTATCTTGCAGAGCACACGGTTGAACCATAGGTTCTTGTTGTAAGGATCGAACTCAATCGTCTTGTCGTAATCGGCTATGGCTTCGTCATACTTATTCTGCTTGATATAACACAAGCCCCTAAGCTCAAAAATGTTAGACACATAGGGATTAAGCCTTATCGCCTCAGAGCAGTCTTTCTCGGCTCCGACGTAGTCGTCAAGGTAATACTTGGCGACGGCGCGGAAAAACCACGGCTCGTAAAGATAGGGCTTGACTAATATGACTTGGTTGAAATATTGGATTGAAAGGACGTAGTCTTCATAATACAGCGCGCTCTTGCCTACATCCATCAGGCGGTCAGTGCGAAATTGCGCCGACGCAACGACCGATGACAACAACAAAATAGACAAAAGAAACTTACGCATAAAAGACTCGTCCTGAAAATACGAAACATTTATAATCGCACGACAGCAGTCAACGCTGTCGGCAGCACGCAACAAGGCGCTGCCAGGTTATTTTCTTGACCTGGCAACCTTGGTGCGGTAATTGCAAGCAAAACGCCCTTGGAGTATGGCCTTCAGCTTGTTCTTAATAAGTTGCTTACGCAAAGGCGACACCCTGTCGATAAAGAGCTTGGCGTCAAGATGGTCGAACTCGTGCTGCATGACACGTGCCAGATAACCGTCAACCCACTCGTCGTGCTCTACGAAATCCTCGTCCATATACTTCACACGGATGCGCGTGGGGCGCTTAACGCTCTCATGAACGCCCGGCACCGACAGGCAACCTTCTTCCGAAGATTCAACATTCGTATCGTCGTATTCCAAGATATGAGGATTGATGTATGCTTTCCTAAAGCACTTATATTCGGGAAAATCATCTGAAAGAACGTCGAGGTCGATTACGGCAAGACGTATGTCAAGTCCTATCTGCGGCGCGGCAAGACCGACACCGTCTGACGCCGTCAGCGTTTCAAACATATTACTGATGAGTTCTTTCAATTCGGGATAGTCAGGCGTTATGTCTTGCGAAACCTTACGCAACACATGCTGGCCGTAAATATAAATAGGTAATATCATCTCTTTCCTCTAACTGACTCTAAATAACTTTGCAAAATAATCGTCGCGCTGATTTCGTCAACCAACGCCTTGTCTTGTCGTTTCTTCTTGTGCAGGCCACCGTCTATCATTGCCCTATGGGCGAGCACTGACGTGAAACGCTCGTCATAAAACTCTATCGGAATTTCCGGAAAAGCCTTGCGCCAACGGTTGACGAACTGCACCACCCTTGCCATATTCTCGCTGGGGCTGCCGTCAGCCTGCTTCGGCTCGCCGATTACAATCCGTTCTACCTGTTCCTTCGCAACATAATCACGAAGGAAATCGAACAGTCCGGAGGTAGCAACCGTCACCAATCCGCCTGCGATAATCTGCAGCGGATCGGTGACAGCTATTCCTGTTCGCTTTTTGCCGTAGTCAACCGACAATATACGGGACACGGGCTTACTTATTTGCTATACAACAACCAAGCGTCGGGATACTGCGAGCGAAGCTCGTTGCGGCTGTTTACGGCCTCGGGCTTCGTGTCAAACGTAGCAGCAACCACGCGATACATCTGGTTGGCTGAATTGTATGCCACCTGGGCGTCATAGCCTTGGCTCCTCAGCGTGCTCTGCAATCCCTCGGCATTTGCCTGAACCGAGAACGAGCCTACAATAACGCTGAAGCTCTTAAGACCTGCACCGTTGACAACAGACAAAGACTCCTGCCTTACCGGCACGTTGTCAGCATTGTCAACAACCACGGTTTCAGTTGCAGGCTTCTCAACAACGGGAGCCACTACAGCAATCTCTTCAGTTCCCTGGTTCGGATCCGTCACTCCGCTCGCCTCCTGAGCCTTTGCTTTCTCATAAGCCTTTCTGTAAGCACTTTCTGACGATTTACAACTCGTAAAAGCCAAAGCCACACACAGGCCGGCACAAGCAACCATGTATTTTTTCATAATTTCTCGTTTTATTATTTGGAAACCAAAACTTAATTCACATCATTTATCGTGCGAAATTACATAAAAACAAGCAAAACGGCTGATAAAGCGTACATAAAGTTTGTTAAATCAAGGAAATACGTTGTTTTTAGTAAAAAAGTCGGGCGAAATCATTGAAGTATGGGAAATTATCATTATTTTTGCTAACAACAATCTTTCAGCCGACAACTGAGGAGATAATAACACACAATACGTATAATTTAAATACCAAAATTATGAAAACATTAGGTTACATCGGCGCATTTTTAGGTGGCGCTATTGCCGGAGCGGCCTTAGGCCTGCTGTTGGCTCCCGAGAAAGGAAAAGACACACGTGAGAAAATAACTGACGCTATCGACGATTTCTGCCAGAAGCACAACATCAAGCTGAGCCGCAAGGAAATGAACGACTTGGCTGAAGACATCACTGATGCAGCTGAAACAGAAAGGGTTTAAACATATTCTTACATGTTCTCAACCGACAAAAACATTGAAACAATAGAACAGCTCGTAAGACTGTTCAAACGTAGTATCGGGCTTCAGGGCGAGTATCTGAAGCTCGATATTATGGATAAGACGGTAAGGGTAATTACCGCCTTGCTGCTTTTCGCCATCTTGACATTGATTGTCATCGCCATATTGTTCTTCCTGTCATTGTCAGCGGCGCTTGCCATGGGACAGACAATGGGTTATCCTATGGCTTTCGGAATAATCGGAGCATTCTATGTCTTCGTATTCATATTATTCGTAGCTTTCAGGAAGAGTTGGATTGAAAAACCTTTAATCAGGTTTATCACGAGTTTGCTAATGGAATAACAATCGTCAAAACATGGAAAAGACAAACGCATATAACACCTTACAGGAAATAAGACTGCGCAAGCAAGTGCTTCTATCGGAAATCAAGCGGAACAACCAACAAATAAACATTCTGTGGAAAAACATGTTCCGTAAGCCGGAACCGAAGAAGAAAGGACTTACGCTCGCTTCACTTATGACCACCGGCGCAGGCTTGGCTGACGGCTTCATGCTTGCTTGGAAACTATACCGTAAATTTAAGAAATAAGAACAGGCTGCTTCCAATTAAAAACTAAAACTCTATCATTTGGCCGTCGTAAGCCAAATCCATATCATCAGGCAATTGCCTGTTCACCTCTTCATGCAGACCTATGTCATGCCCCATATGGGTGAAATATGTCTTTTCCGGACTTACCATCCTTATGAACTCCATGGCCTCATTTACGGTCATGTGTGAATGATGCTCGGGCGAAAAGCGTAAAGCATTGACAATAAGGATCTTTACGCCTTTCAAATATTCCATCTCTTCTTTACGGATGGTTTTCATGTCTGTAATATACACTAAGTCGCCGAACCTATATCCAAGTATCGGCAACTTACCGTGCATCACTTGTATAGGTAAGACATCGATACTGCCGATGGAGAATGGCCGGTGAGGCTCCACCACGCTAAGATTTATCTTCGGCACGCCTGGATACTTACTTTCGCCAAAGCAATAAGGTATCCTGCGCCTCAAATCACCTACCGTATTACCGTCAGCATAAACGTCCACTTCGCCGAAGGTGCAGAACGGCCGCAAATCGTCTATTCCGCCTACATGATCATAATGTTCGTGGGTAAGCAATACAGCGTCAATCTTCTTGAATTCCCGTCCGAGCATCTGTTGGCGGAAATCCGGACCGCAATCAACAAGCACTCTCGTATCTCCACTCTCAACAAGCACTGAAGCGCGCAAGCGCTTGTCATGCGGGTCTGTGCTGCTGCACACCCTGCATGTGCAGCCTATCGTAGGAACTCCTACAGACGTGCCTGTACCAAGAAAAGTCAGTTTCATCGTCAAATGATATTAACTTCAGGATTTATCACGACGCCGAACTTATCCTTAACATCGGCCCTTATCGCCTCGCACAAATCAAGAATGTCGCGTCCTTCGGCCCCGCCACGGTTGACAAGCACCAGCGCCTGCTTTGAATGTACTCCGGCCTTGCCGAGCGACTTGCCTTTCCAGCCGCATTGGTCAATCATCCATCCTGCGGGTATTTTCTCGTGGTTGTCGTCCACCTTGTAATGTGGCACAACGCCGAACTCACTAACAAGCTCTGCATACTTTTCCCGTGTAACCACCGGATTCATGAAGAAACTTCCAGCGTTGCCCTCCGTCTTAGGGTCGGGCAGTTTTGCCTGACGTATGCTTATTATGACATTGCGCAACTGTGCAGCCGTCGGACGGCTTATGCCTTCACGCTCAAGCTCTGAACGTATATTGCCGTAATCCAAATGCGGATTAAACGCCTCCGTCAGTTTATAGGTAACATGCGTTATAACATACCGACTCCGCCATTCACCCTTAAACTTACTCCATCTGTATGAATACTCGCAGTCGCCTGCCGCAAACCTGCACGTCTTGCCAGTCGTTATGTCAACAGCCTCAACGCTATCTATAATATCCTTGGCCTCAACGCCATAAGCTCCTATGTTCTGAACGGCGCTTGCACCCACCTCACCGGGTATTAGCGAAAGATTTTCCGCCCCGTGCCATCCGTAAGCGACGCAATAGCTAACAATGTCATCCCATGTTTCGCCGCTTCCGCACCGCAACATGACACAACCGTCGGCCGTCCTCACGGCTTCACGTCCCATTATCGCCGAATGTAAGACGGTGCCTTCATAATTTTTTGTAAACAAGATATTGCTGCCGCCGCCGATAACGAGCAACGGCCGGTCTTCTGCCTCTATCGCATTAAGCGCGCTGATCAATTCGTCTTCAGAACTGAACTCAATAAAACGACGGCACGCAACGTCCATCCCGAACGTATTATGACCTTTAAGATTAAAGTTGGCAATATCTTTCATTAAAAACAGGTAATTAACTTCTTGTCATTCCGAGAGGGCGGTCAACTTCCATTCGCCGTCAATCTTCTTGAATGTCAGCTCCATCTCCATGCCGTTGGCAATACCTCTCATCACGAATATCTTTTGGTTGCCCTCTGTGTATTTCTGGCCATACATTATATTATATATGAAGCCCGAAGGCAGTTCGGGAGCAAAAGCCGACCATGTTTCAGGGGCTATTTCACCAGTCATAGTACTGAAGTCATCATCAGGGTCGGGACCGGTGAACATAACCGGATTGTTAAGACTTTCAAGCTGGAAGTCAGGATCTGAGGCGAAGCGCTGGTAAAAAGCAAGGAACGAAGCGTTGGTGTTCTGTATCATCGCATTTGTCTGCACCGACGTCAACATCCATCGTCCGCCGAGCCGCTCGAACATATACTTCTTAACCTTCTCTTCGCCAAGGTAGACCTTTTCAACGACGACATTGTTTATCGACGTATCTTTCACGAGGTCCATCTGCTTCATGTTGTCGAATATCAAGGTATAATAACCCTGATCCATGAAGAAATGCTCCATCTTCCATTGCCCTTTCTTAATGTAAGAAACCTCGTCACCGTCGACAACCTTGAGCGGAAACTTAATCCTGTTCATCTGCAACTTACGGTTAGCCGCAAAATTGAAGATGAAATCATCAAACAACTCGTCGGCAGCCTTCGGCATTTGCTGCTCCGAGATGAGTTGGTCCATCGTGTCGACGGCGGGCGTATCAACGGCCGGCAGCGAGTCAACAACTACAGAATCAGCGGCCACCGGCTTTTTGTCAGAACAGCCCGTAGTCCATGTCAGCATTAACATACATGCCGCAAAGACAAATGCAACGCCTTTTTTCATAACTCAATACCATTCATTGCGGATTAAGAACTCGTAAAGCTTCATTCCAACGTGCTTCAAAGCACTCACATACAAAACGTGAACACATGCTTACACGACGGATGAGAAAAGCTTTCGTCCTATAACCTCACGCTAAGAATATCTCTCAAAATTTGCGCAAAAGTACAACTTTATTTTGATTTATTACCCATGTTAAAGGTAAAAATATTACCTTTGCATCAAGATTTTAATACGCAACAAAATTATCTTCAAAATGATACTCGACAAAATAGCGAA
>CALUKU010000032.1 GCA_944321295.1 uncultured Prevotella sp. | reverse complement strand
GAGTTACTGACAAAAAGTTCTTCCTATTCAGAATCGCTAAGCTATACGGATATCCCCACTAAATTTCTACTGCGCCACAATGAGTCATATACGTTATGATGACAGATTGGGGATTAAAAGTTTTTGTGTATTTAGTCGATGGGGTTTAAGCGTTGCTTTTGTGGCATGGAGGTCGTGTCTTTGTCGGCTACGGATAAAAAAGTGGCCCGGAACAGTGTCACCACTCCTCCGGGCCGGGTATGTAAACAAATGATTGCTAAAGACTCAAAATTCGAGTATCAACGTCTGGCGAGGCTCAAGTTTCACGTCGCTTGCTATTGAAACGGTGTTGCCCGTCAGAATGTCCTTGGCTGAAACGGCTTGTCCTATCACCTCGGCGTAGCGCTTAACGGCGAGGGCGGCGGGCTTCTTTGAGCCGTTAACTACGGTCAGTACGGTCTTGCCGCCGTATTGGCGGGCTATCACGTAAACGCCGTTGTAAGGTATGAACTGCTTCTGCGAGCCTTTTATTATCACGTCGTTGCCTTGGCGCCAGTGCAGCAGGCGGCTCAGCCATGTGAACATTGCGTTCTCAGCCTTGGTGCGTCCTTCGACCGTGAAGGCGTTGCGAGTGTCGCCGGGGAAGCCTCCGGGGAAGTCTTTGCGCACGTAGCCGTCGGTCTTCTCCTTTGTGCCGTTCATCAATACTTCCGTGCCGTAGTAAAGCTGTGGTATGCGGTTGGCTGTCAGCAGGATGGCCAGACCCTGTTTCAGGGCGGTGGAGTCTTTGCCGTTGCCGAGGAAGCGGTCTGTGTCATGGTTCTCGATGAACGCCATCACGCTTGACGGGTTGGGGTAGAGGTAGTCGTAAACGAAGTTGTTATAGATGCGGTTCATGCCCGTCGTGAAGCCGTCGGTGTCTTCGCGCTTGGCCTGGTTGATTTTGTCGTAGAAGCTGAAGTCCATCACCGTGTTGAGGTAGCTGTTCTTCTTTGCTATCTTAGAGTCTTTCTGCCATGCGGCGGTGTAAGGCGGCTCGGTCACCCATGTTTCGCCTACAACGTTGAAGTTGGGGTACTCGTCGTTGAGCGTCTTCATCCACAGGGCCATTGCGTCGGCGTCGGCGTAAGGATAAGTGTCCATGCGTATGCCGTCGATACCTACGGTTTCAATCCACCATTCGCTGTTCTGGATGAGGTATTTTATCACGTGCGGGTTCTTCTGGTTGAGGTCGGGCATGGTAGGTACGAACCATCCGTCAACTGTTTCCTTGAAGTCTACGTCGCTGGCGTAGGGGTCAACGATGGGCGTCAGCTTGTAGCTGGTCTGCAGGTACTTGTCGTTCACTTCGGGCTTGGTCTTGTCTTTGCGTGCGTCAAGCCATTCGGGCGTGTTGAGCCAGTCGTGCGACGGCATGTCGGCAACCCACGGATGTTCGAAGCCGCAGTGGTTGAATATCATGTCCATCACCACCTTCAGGCCCTGGGCGTGAGCCTCGTCGCAGAGGCGTCGGTACTCTTCGTTGGTGCCGAAGCGCGGGTCAACGCGGTAATAGTCGGTAGTGGCGTAGCCGTGATACGAGCTGCTGCCGTTAGAGTCGGGCGAGTTGTTCTCGAGCACCGGGGTGAACCACAGTGCCGTTACGCCAAGTTCCTTGAAGTAGTCGAGGTGCTGGCGTATGCCTTCAAGGTCGCCTCCGTGGCGCAGGCTGGGCTGCGTGCGGTCTATACTGTAAGGATAGAGTCCCTTGATGTCGTTGTTTTTCGGGTCGCCGTCGGCGAAGCGGTCGGGCATGAGCATGTAGAGCACGTCGGCGTTGGTGAAGCCCATGCGTTTGTCTCCGCTCATTTCGCGCGCCTTCAGCTCGTACTTCACTTTCTTCGTCTGCTTGCCGTTTTTGAAGTTGAGGGTCATCTCGCCGGGCTGCGCGCCGTCGAGATTTAGGTAAACGAGCAGGTAGTTGGGGCTGTCGAGGCGCACAATGCTGTCTACTTTGACGCCTGCGTAATCTGTCGTCACTTCTGCCGAGCGTATGCCTTCGCCGTAAACCATGAGCTGGAGTGACGGGTCTTTCATCCCGACGAACCAGTTAGTCGGGTCGATGCGGTCAACCTTGACCGCCGCGTTTGCTGTCATAAGGCTTAGAATCAAGCTTAACGATAAAAGAATTTTTTTCATTGTTAGTGGTTTTTTAGAGGTTATGGAAGTTTAAGGAGCTAAAGAACTTGTCAGGGTTAAAGCCAAGTGCCTTGTCGTTCGGGAACAATCCGGCTGCCTGCCGGGCATTTCCATTGGAACATGGCAAAGCATTGGCTTTAACTCATTTACTTTCTTTGGCTTCTTTTGATACTCAATTCAATCATGCAAAATCAATGCTGACTGCGCCGGAACGCTGACTTGTGAGCCTTTTACGCTGCCGAGGCCGGCCTCGTTGATTACTCCGTCGCGGCACACCACGGTGTAGCTGCCCGCCGGGATGTCGACGCTGCGCGCATGCTTGGCCGAGTTAAGTATTACGATGATGTTCTTCCAGGCGTCGCCGCCGGCGTTGTCTTTCAGGCGGAACGCCACGAGGCAGTCTTGCACGGGCAGGAACTCAAGGTGACGGCGCACGAGGTCGGCGTCGCCGAGGCGGAAGGCCGGGTGGTTCTTGCGCAATGATATGAGGTTGCTGTAATAGCTGAACACCTGCGGATACTTCTGCAGGTTGGTCCAGTCAATGCGGTTGATGCTGTCAGGCGAGTTGTAACTGTTGTGCACGCCCTTCTTGTCGCGCAGCGCCTCTTCTCCCGCCAGCATGAACGGAACGCCCTGCGACGTGAACACGGCGGTCTGCGCCAGCAGGTCGAGGCGTATCAGCTCGTCCTGCGTTATGCCTGGTATGCTTGCGCGCAGGCGGTCGACGAGGCACATGTCGTCGTGGCAGCTGACGTAGCTTATGGCCTGGGTGGGCTGTGCGGCCCATGCCACATTGCTGTAGTTCACCTTCGACATGTCTACCTGCGGATGGCTCACGGCGCCGGCTATGCCGAACTTCAGGCTCTCCTCGTTGCCCGGCAGGCTGGCTATGAAGGCACCCTTAGTGTCGTCGCTGAACGGGCCGCGCAGGGCGTCGCGCATCTCGTCGCCGAAGGCCGCAATGCCCGGCATGCGCCCGATGTTGGCCTTCATGGCGAGCTTGTCTTGCGGATAGGCGCACGTGCCGGCGCTCCAGCCCTCGCCGTAGATGAACGTTGCGGGGAAGGTGCGGTCGAACATGCGGCGTATCTTGTTCATCGTTTCGATGTCGTGCACGCCCATCAGGTCTACACGGAAGCCGTCGATGTGGTACTCGTCGACCCAGTAGCGCATAGACTGCAGCATGAAGTTGCGCATGGGGTCATGCTCGCTGGCCGTCTCGTTGCCGCAGCCCGAGCCGTCAGACCAACGGCCGTCGGCCGTCTTGCGGTAGAACACGTCGGGGTAGGTAAGCTGGAAGTTGCTGCCCTCGATGTTGAATGTGTGGTTGTAAACCACGTCGAGTATTACGCGTATGCCGGCCTTGTGCAGTGCCTGCACCATCTGCTTGAACTCCTTTATACGAGCCGTCGGGTCATAGGGATTAGTAGAGTAGGAGCCTTCGGGCACGTTGTAGTTAAGCGGGTCGTAGCCCCAGTTGTATTGCGGGGTGTCGAGCCGTGTTTCGTCAACCGACGCATAGTCGTATGACGGCAGTATGTGTACGGCGTTGACGCCGAGCTTTTTCAAGTGGTCGATGGCCTTCGGCTCGGTCAGGGCGAGGAATTTGCCCTTGTATTTCAGCCCTGACGACGGGTCGATTGAGAAGTCGCGGTGGTGCATCTCGTAGATTACGAGGTCGGTCATCTTCACCTTTTCGGTGATGCGGTCGGTCGCCCAGCCCTCGGGGTTGGTTTCGTCGAGGTCTACTATCGCGCCCCTTTTTCCGTTAACTCCTACGGCCTTGGCGAACACTCCGGGACATTCGCCCCGCCCGGTGTCGAACGTGTAGAACTTGCCTTTCAGGTCGCCGTCCACCGTAGCCGTGTAGTTCAGCAGCCCGTCATGCTCCATCTTCACCGTCTTGAGCGGTTCGCCGCCCTCTCCCTCGGCATATATGCGCAGGGTGACGGCCTTGGCGTCTTTCGGGGCGAACAGCTTGAAGGTCGTCCGCGCGGGTGAATAGTTAGCCTCGTCGATGAAGCGGAACAGCGAAACCTGGCTCTCCACGACGGGTGCCTTGAGCTTGCGTGCCATGTGCGTGGACGTTTCTTGCGCCATTGTTTCCTGTGCGGCGGCCAGCGATAGGAAACCGGCGAGCAGCAGGTTGGTTATCTTCATATACATCGTTTGTTTTTGTTTTCGTAATGATTTGATTTCCAATACTTTGCAATAGGCCGCCTTTTGCAGGCCAAAAGGCGGCTTATCGTAAGGTAAAAGACGGCCTTTCGCACGGCGAAAGACCGTCTTTTACAAATTACTTCGCGATGAGCGATACTGCGAAACCGCCGCCGGGAGCCTCGGTCAGCTTGAGGGTGTCACCCTTCTTGACGGTCTTCTTCGTTATCGTGTACGCCTTGGGGTTCTTCTCGTAGTGTGCGTCCTTGGCGTCGGCGTAGATTGTGCACTCGTATTTCTTGCCCTTGTCAAGGAAGTCGAGCTTGACGACAGACTTGTGTCCGTTCTCGTCGCACTTACCGCCGATGAACCAGTTGTCAGTGCCCTTGGCCTTGCGCGCCACGGTGATGTAGTCGCCCGGCTCTGCCTCGAGATACTTTGAGTCGTCCCAGTCAACGGCCACGTCCTTGATGAACTGGAACGCGTCATTATACTTAGCATAGTTCTCGGGCAGGTCGGCTGCCATCTGCAGCGGGCTGTACATCGTGCAGTAAAGGGCCAGCTGGCCTACGAGCGTCGTGCGCACGTATGACGGGTTGTTGCTCCACGTTGAGAGTTGTGTTTCAAGAATACCCGGGGTGTAGTCCATCGGGCCGCCCTGCAGACGGGTGAAAGGCAGCACTACCGTGTGGAAAGGCTTGCTTCCGCCGAACGACTCGTACTCCGTGCCGCGGGCGCTCTCGTTGCCTATGAGGTTGGGATAAGTGCGGCAGAGTCCCGTCGGGCGCACGGCCTCGTGGGCGTTCACCATGATCTTGTGCTTTGCGGCCTCCTTCACGGCGTAGAGGTAGTGGTTGTTCATCGTCTGGCTGTAGTGGTGCTCGCCGCGCGGAATCATGTCGCCTACGTATCCGCTCTTAACGGCGTCGTAGCCGTACTTGTTCATCAGCGTGTAAGCCTTTTCCATCCAGCGTTCATAGTTCATCACCGAAGCCGAGGTTTCGTGGTGCATCATGAGCTTCACTCCCTTTGAGTGGGCATACTCGTTGAGCATTTTTATGTCGAAGTCGGGATACGGAGTGATGAAGTCGAACACGTCGAACTTAGAGTGTCCGATCCAGTCTTCCCAGCCTTCGTTCCATCCTTCAACGAGCACCTGGTCAAGTCCGTTGGCGGAGGCGAAGTCGATATACTTCTTCACGTTCTCGTTGTTGGCTCCGTGCGTGCCGTTAGGCGTGCACTTGGCGTAGTTAGTTTCGCCCAGGCGCACCGAGGGGTAGTCGTTTGTGTATGCCCATGAGTTGCGGCCTACGATAAGCTCCCACCACACGCCGCAGTACTTCACGGGGTGTATCCAGCTTGTGTCGTCTAAGGCGCAAGGCTCGTTCAGGTTGAGTATCAGGTTAGAGGCGAGCATGTCGCGGGCGTCGTCGCTCACGATGATGGTGCGCCACGGCGTGTTGAACGGAGTCTGTATGTAGCCCTTCATGCCCTTGGCGTCAGGCGTAAGCCATGACTCGAACACCATGTTTTTGTCGTCAAGGTTCAGGTGCATCGTGGCGTAATTTACGCACGCAGCCTCGTGTATGTTGATGTAAAGGCCGTCGGCCGTCTTCATCTGGAGCGACGTCTGCACGCCTGTCGGCGAGAATGTGGTCTGTGACGAGTTAGGGGTTATCGCGCCGTCCATCAGCGAGCGTATCTCTGACAGCTTCGACTCGGTGTAGTCATACTCCTGCGTGTCGTAGTCGCCGGGTATCCACCAAGCCTTGTGGTCGCCCGTCATGGCGAACTGCGTGTGCTCCTCTTTTATGATGAAATAGTTCAGCTCGTTCTGCTGCGGGAATTCGTAGCGCAGGCCCATGCCGTCGTCATACACGCGGAAGCGTATCACGATGTTGCGCTTCGTGGCAGGCTGGTTCAGCGTAACGGCCATCTCGTTGTAGTGGTTGCGTATCGTAGCGGTTTCTCCCCACACCGGTTTCCACGTTTCGTCGAATGTCGACGTGGCCGTGTCGGTTATGGTGAAGCCGTCCATAAGGTCGGTTTCATCCATGCCCTTGCTGGCGTGCTTGTCCTTTGCCAGCTCAAGTCCGAGGTGGCTCGGCTTGACAACGGCCTTGCCTTTGTAGGTCATCTCATACGTCGGCCTGCCGTTGTCAAGCGAGAACGTTACGCTTACGTTGCCGTCAGGCGACTTCACCGTCTGCGCCAATGCCATCATCGGCATTAGCAATGCGGCCAATAATACTTTTACTTTTCGCATAGTTGTAAGGTTTTTATTTTGTTTCATGAATTTTTGTTCAAAGGAATTAAGGGGATATGCAGTAAAAAGGTTAAGACAAATCTTCCGTTTGCTAATATGTGGAAGTTTTAAAAATCAAGACATGTGTCTTAACTTTTTTACTGCATAACTCCGTGAGTCAGCGGTCTACATTCTTCCGCTTTCCCTGATAAGGTCGGTCACGTTCTGGTTGAAGTCGTGCCCTGCGATGAGGTCTTCAATGTTAATGTGCATGCGGTAGCGCCAGTAGTGACGCGGGTTCGACGGCACGTTGATGCGCTCGCGGTCTTGGTCGGCCAGTCGTATGTTCTCGTCGATGGCCAGCCAGTCTTGCAGTGCCAGTATGCAGAGCATTGAAGGGCAGAGCAGGTGGCGTGAGATGATGTCGCGTGCGAGCCATCCCGGCAGCGGGTGCGGCGCTGCGCCGTATTTGCAGAGAACGTTGTTGTAGTAGTCTTGCGTGCGCTGCCAGTCCTCGTCCCACCATTGGCGCATTGTCGGTGTGTCGTGGCTCGAGATGGTGCAGACCGAGCGGTAGGGGTTGTTCGACAGCACTCCGAAGCGTACGTTCGGGTCTTTGGGCATTGATTGGATTTCAAGACTTAGTATCTTAAGCTCTTCCATCACCCAGGCAACGCAGTCGGGCACCATGCCCAGGTCTTCTGCGCAGACAAGCATGCGGGTGGCTTCTACGACCTTGGGCAGCTTGTTCATCGCCTCGCGATACCAGAACTGGTTGTTGCGATGGTAGTAATAGTCGTTGTAAATCTTATTGAACAGGTACTTGTCGCTGTCGTAAAGCGACTCGTAAATGAAGTCAAACTGCACCGAAATCCTTGGGTGGAACTTGTTCGGGTCGCGGTGGTCGCGGACGAAAAGTACGTCGCTCACCAGTGCGTAAAGTCCGTCGCGAAGGTTCAGCGCGTCTTGGTCGGTTGCGTCGGCGAAAGCCGCTTCAATCTTGCGCTGGGTGTTGTAAGCCTCTTTCATGCGGTAGCGTCCGTCGTGCGAAGGCTCGAGATAAGTGTCACGAACCATTCCGGCGCGCTCGCCGAACATGCGTTCTATTACCCAGTCGGTGATGAACGGCTCGGTGAACAGTTCTTCTTGGAAGTGCAGGCCGTAGGCTTCAATCTCCTCGCGCGTCATTCCCAAGGCCGGTGAGAACTGGCCGAGCAGGCCGTGAACCGACTCGATTGGTATCTCCCAAATGCGGAAGAAGCCGAGCACGTGGTCGATGCGGTAAGCGTCGAAGAACTTTGCCATGTTGGCGAAACGGTGTATCCACCAGCGGCAGCCGTCCTTAATCATCTCGTCCCAGTTATATGTCGGGAGGCCCCAGTTTTGTCCGTTGACGGAGAAGTCGTCAGGCGGAGCGCCGGCTTGGCCGTTCAGGTTGAAGTAGCGCGGCTCCTGCCATACGTCGGCTCCGTGTCGGTTGACGCCGATGGGGATGTCGCCTTTCAGCACCACGCCTTTCGACCTGGCGTAGTCGTGCGCCTCGGCCATCTGCTTGTTGAGGATGAACTGTACGTAATAATAGAAGGCAACGTCCTTATAAGCGGCGCTGCGCGGGTTGGAGAGCGTGCTCCGCTCGGTTTCGTCAAACAGCTTGTGGTCGGGCCATTGGTTGAAGTCGGCCGTGCCGTATTTCTCGCGCAGGTGGCAATATTGTGCGTAGGGCACGAGCCAATGCTCTGATTCGGCGAAGAATTTCTTGAATTCCGCCGTCGCGAGAACTTTCTTTCCTTCTTGTTTGTATATAATGCCGAGATATTCGGTTTTTGCGTCATTCACCCTTTCGTAGTCAATCTGGGGCAGCGCGTTGAGTTCAAGCCTGAGTTCTTCAAACTTCTTTCTCTCATTGTCGTCCTTGATTTGTGGCAGCGCGTTGAGGTCTGCGTATTGCGGGTGAAGCGCGAAAATGCTGATGCTGCTGTACGGATAAGAGTCCGTCCAGGTGTGTGTCGTCGTCGTGTCGTTGATCGGCAATAGCTGCAGCACACGCTGTTGTGTCATCGCTATCCAGTCAATCATCTTCTTCAGGTCGCCGAAGTCGCCCACGCCGAAACTCGTTTTAGAGCGCAGCGAGAACACGGGCACCTGCGTGCCGGCACACCTTATATTATATATTGGGAAGAAGGCTTCGTCAAGTTCGTAGACTATTACGTTGCCTTCCTTCATGTCGGGCAGCTCGATACGGCGGTTGTCACGGTCTTCCCAGATGACGTTTGCGTGGTCGAACACGTCTACCGCGATGAACTTGAAGTAAAAAATGTTGCTTTTCAGCTCTGTGACGTCAACGTCGATAATCCACTCGTTGTAGTTGTGCTCATACATGTTGACGGCCTTGCGCACGTCCCATGCGCCGAGGGAGCTTTCGTTGCCCACGATCATCAGCTTCTGCTTGCCCGACAATTGCGGAGCGCGCACCTTCAGCCGTGCCGTAACGGGATAGTCGCTAAGCGCCACGGGAGTAGTCTTGCGGCGGCGTATGCAGTCGGTGAAGGCAGAGCTGTAGAGGTAAGAATCCTCGGGAATGTCAATCCAATGGTCGTACACGATGATGTTGTCGCCGCGCAGCGCGTTTATCTCAAGCCTGTGCGGCTGTGTCTGCCATTCGCGTCTGACAACGTTGTCCTCGCCGCGCACCACGCTGTAGTAATAATCTATGTACGTGCCTTTCTGCAAGTCGAGTTTCAGGTTGCATGTCCATTCCCTGCCGTTGACGGTTCTCATTCTGTACGGCGTTGACTGCTTAATGCCGTCGGTGACGCCCGTTATGAGGTTCATGACAAGCTCTTCGCCGAAGCTTGTGCCGTAAATAACGCTTAATAGTATGTTCATAGGTAACAAGTCTTAATAATCACGGTTCAAAGATAATAATAAAAAAAATATGAAGTGAACAATTTTTTTGTGAAAAATACATTTGCACGTGCAAACGATTACATGCGTTCTGCGTCTGGTTGTTTTTCGGTTGGTCGGCAGTTGGCGGCATTTACAGGTGCCATGTCATGCTTAAGCCGAGCGGGCACACGGCTACGTCGACGTTTTTATGCCATCCGGTAATCTTGTCGCCAAGCCAGTATCCGGCCTGTACCGACAGCCATCCTATGGCCGCCCCCGCCGCTACGTCGCTCCAGCGGTGGCGGTTCCGGCGCACGCGGTCGACGGCTGTTATTGTGGCTACGGCATATCCGCCCACGCTTATCCACGGGCTTATGTGGCGGAACTCCTTGTCGAGCACCGCCGCTCCGAAAAAGGCGAACGACGTGTGGCCCGAAGGGAACGAGTGGCGGTCGGTTCCGTCGGGGCGCGTCGACCGTATGCTGAACTTCAGCCCGTAGGTTACGGCGGCGTCGACGGCGAACGATGTGGCTGTGTTTACCAACAGCCGCTTCCACGGGCTTTGGCTTTTTACGCCGGCCGCCTTCATCACGTAGGCGGCTGTTATCGGCACGAAGCGCAGGTAGTCGTCTATTCCGTCGCCGTGATAGCGCTTATATTGTGCGGCGCACTGAAGCGAAACGGCTATGGCAAAGACAAAGATAATTATCTTCTTCAGCATGTTTACAAAGATAAGTGTTTTTGTCCGTGCCGGCAAGAATTCGGCGGGAGTTTTTCAGTATTATTGTTTCTGTTGCAGCCCGTCGGCATGACGGCGTGCAGCTAAAAATAAAATGCTGCGCGGGAAAACGTTTCCCGCGCAGCATTTGCATGTATTCCTTTTTGCCGGTCAGGCCTGTTGCCTGTCCGTCAGGTTATTTCTTGAAGTTCTTCAAGCCGGTTTCGATGAAATCCATGTAGTGGGTTATGTTCTCATCGTAGCTGTAAGAGCCGGCCAGCGGCTTGCCCTTGGAGTCGATGATGACATAGAACGGCTGCGCGTTGGCGCCGAACTTGTTGCGCTGCAGGTAGCTCCACTTGTCGCCGATGGTGCGCAGGGTGCGCTTCTTGCCGTTCTCTACAACCTCGATGGGCTTGTCGAGCGGGGTCTTGTCGTCAACGTAGAGTGATACCAGTACGACTTCCTTGTTGAGCTTGTCGGCCACCTGCGGGTCGGTCCATACGGCAGCCTCCATCTTACGGCAGTTGACGCATCCGAAGCCAGTGAAGTCAATCATGACGGGCTTGCCCTCTGCGGCGGCCGTTTCCATGGCCTGTTCGTAGTTGGTGAAGCGCGGCTTAACCTCGTTGTGGTAGAGGTTGAAGTCCTGCGTGTTCATAGGCGGAGCGAAGGCGCTGACGGCCTTGCAGGGTGCGCCCCACAATCCGGGAACCATATAGATGGCGAAGGCCAGCGAAATCATACCGAGCATGATGCAGGGCACGGGCATGGCCTCGGTGTCGCCGCCGTCGCTGCGGAACTTGAGCTTGCCGATGAGGTAGAGGCCGAGCAGTCCGAATATTACGATCCACAGGGCGAGGAACACCTCACGGTCGAGCAGTCCCCAGCCGTAAGCCAGGTCGGCAACCGAGAAGAACTTGAGGGCGAACGCCAGCTCGATGAAACCGAGCACAACCTTGATGGTGTTCATCCAGCCGCCCGACTTAGGAGCCTGCTTGAGCCATGTGGGGAACATTGCGAACAGCGTGAACGGCAGTGCTAGCGCTATGGCGAAGCCGAGCATGCCGACGGTCGGGCCTACTATGTTGCCTGACGTGCTGACCTCAACGAGCAGGAAGCCGATGATGGGGCCGGTGCACGAGAACGACACGAGCGTAAGCGTGAACGCCATGAGGAATATGCTGAGCAGTCCGCTCGTTGACGAAGCCTTGTTGTCAACCTTGTTAGTCCATGAAGAGGGCAGCGTAAGCTCAAACCATCCGAAGAAAGACAGGGCGAACACTACCAAGAGCAGGCAGAAGAAGATGTTGAACACGGCGTTGGTCGACAGCGCGTTGAGGGCGCTTGCGCCGAATATCAGAGTGATGGCGAGGCCGAGCGCGAGGTAGATGACGACGATTGACACGCCGTAAGTGATGGCGTCGCGTATGCCTTTCTTCTTGTCGCCGGAGCGTTTCAGGAAGAAGCTCACGGTCATCGGGATGATAGGCCATACGCAGGGGGTGAACACAGCCACGAGTCCGCCGACGAGTCCCATCAGGAATATGTACAGCAGCGAGCGGTCGGTGTTGCCCTGTTCGCCGTTCATGGCCTGCAGCTCGTCGATTACCGGCGTCCAAAGGCCGGAGGCGTCTACGCCCGTTCCGGCGCTTGCGGCAGCCGTGTCGACGGCGGCCGTGTCTGCAACGGCAGTCGTGTCGGCAGCTGTTTCAGCCTTTTCCTCTTCGGCTTCGGGGGCGTCGGCAGGGCCTTGTCCCTTGAAGTCGAAGTCAACCGCGGTCGGGGGCATGCACATCTCGTCGTTGCATGCGCCGTATTCAAGATAGCCTTTTACGTGGTAAGTCTTGGCCGTAACTTTGTATTTCTGTACAAAGGTCACGTTTTTCTCGAAGTAGCGGAGGTTCATTCCGAACATGTTGTCATACTGGCTTATCTCCTTGCCCCTGTGCGTCAGTCCGCCTACGGGCTTCACGCCTTCGGCTGCGTCAGTATGGATGGTGGCCGATGTGGGGCCGCCGTCGGGCATGCCGGTGGAGTAAACGTGCCATCCGGCGTCGATTTTAGCCGTGAAGATGACCTCGATTTCAGTGGGTGAAACCTTCTTCTGGCTCACGCTGAAGTGTACGGGGTCCTGCATTTGTGCGGCCGCTGACAATGCGAAGACGGTCAGCAGCAGCGTAACGAATGTTGCCTTTAGTTGTTTCATATCTCGATTTTTTCAGTTTTTATTCCTAATAACTAAGGCTGTGCCGCCCTTGCCTGGTGGCGGCGCGCCCCCTTACTTTGACTTGTGCGTCATGATGTCGAGCACGAAGCGGTCCGTGTCGTCCATGCCTCGGCGGCCTATCTCGGTAAGGTTGCGTATGCTCTGGTCGACGTCGTCGTCGATGATGCCCTCAACCGACGTTACGTGCTTGTTCTGGATGGCGAGCATTGCGCTGAGCACGGCCGTGCTTACGCCCGACGTCAGCTTGAGCGCGCAGCTCGGCTTGGCGCCGTCGCAGATCATTCCCGTGAGGTTGGCAATCATGTTCTTTACGGCGAAGGCCGTCTGCTCGTAGGTTCCGCCCATAAGGTAGGTTATGCCGCAGCTGCTGCCCGTGCTTGCCACTACGCATCCGCAGAGTGCCGACAGCGTGCCTAAGTGCTGCTTGATGTATATGGCGGTGAGGTTGCTTATTATGAGCGCGCGGATGGTTTCCTCCTCTGTGTTATGGTTCTCCTCGGCGAACACCACGACGGGCATTGTGGCGCAAATGCCTTGGTTGCCGCTGCCCGAGTTGCTCATCACGGGTATCATGGCGCCGGCCATTCGCGCGTCGCAGGCGCAGCTCGTGGCCGAGAGCACCTTTGAGAATATGCCTTCGCCCATGATTCCGCGTCCGAGGGGGCTGCAGAGGGTCTTGCCCAGCTGGTGGCCGAAGTTCTCGCGCAGTCCGTCGGCCGCTGCTGCCTCGTTCATCTTCTTGGCGTCGAGTATGAAGCGCAGCTCCTCTATGTCGGTTTCGGTTGCGAATTCGTACACCTTCTTCAGTGTGAGCGTGACATCTTCCTTAGCCACTTCCTTTGTGGCGCTTATGGGCTTGTCAAGCGTTACGTCGCCGTCCTTGCGCAGGTAGACGAAGTTCGTGTGCTCGGTGGCAATCCTTGCCTCGGCCTCGTGGCCTCCGCCGCGGCACACCACCTCGATGTACAGCTTGTCGGGGGCGTCGTCCTTGAGCTTAATGCGTATTCTGTTTTCGGCTATGTACTTCTTGCCGCTTTCCACGGCGTCCTTGTTGCAGTCTTGCAGCACCTCCAGTCCGAGTTCCGAGCGGCCTATCAGTGCGCCCAGGGCCACGGCTATCGGCAGGCCGGTCATGCCCGTTCCGGGTATGCCCACGCCCATTGCGTTCTTCAGGATATTGGCACTAAGGTTGATTTCTATGCCTTCAGGCACGGCGCCGAGCGTTTCCTTCGCCTTAGCCACGCAGAGGGCTACGGCGATGGGCTCGGTGCATCCGATAGCAGGCACTACTTGCCTGTGTATCAGCGAGATAATCGCTTTCTTTTCTTCAGATGTCAGCATGTTTTTGTTTATGTTTTTCCTTACATTCTGCAAATGTACGAAATAAACCTTGAAAAAATATTTTTTTGCGGATATTTTTTATCTTTTATCAATATATTAGTCATTCTTGTCGGCGTGCGGCGGGCTTGTCCGCCGCGCCGTGTTCCTGCTTGGTGGCGCCGTGTTCCGTGCCGGTGGTGCAACGGTCGGTTGCCGCCTGCGTAATGCGTTGGCTGCCAGCGTGTTATAAAAGGCCGCCTTTTACGTTGCAAACGGCCGCTTTTCGGCTTGTAAAAGGTTGCCTTTTGCAATGCAAACGGCCGCCTTTCGGTTTTTGTCCGTCGGCGTGCGCGCCGGCCGGCGCGCAAATCGGGCGTGTCATGGGGCCACGGGCGAATATTTCGGCATGGGCTGTCGGCTATTTTGCGGGAAAGATGTATTTTTGCAGCCGGTTAGCGGCGTGCCGTCGTCGGCATGGCGCATATTTATAATAAGGTGGATAAAAGTTGACGAGATGCAATTCATGACAAAGGTGGCCGTCGGCAAGCCCGATTTCGAGATAGGCCCGTGCGAGGAGATGTTGTTCGTAGGCTCGTGCTTCGCCGACAACATGGGGCGGCGGTTTAAGGAAGAGAAATTCCGCGCCACGGTCAATCCCTACGGCGTGATGTACAATCCGGCGAGCATACTGCACACCGTTGAGCGGTGTCAGGCGGCGCCGCGTGTGGCCCTGCTGACGCTCGGCACCAACCACGTCTACATACTTAACGAAACGGGCGAGATTGTCGACAACTGCGCCAAGCGCCCCCAGCGCCTCTTCACCGAGCGGCAGCTTACGGTTGACGAGTGTGCCGGTTACCTGGGGCGGGCCGTCGACGTGCTTGCCGGGCGGCGCGCCGATGTCAAGGTGGTGCTGACCGTCAGTCCGATACGTTACGCCAAGTACGGCTACCACGGCAGCCAGCTCTCCAAGGCGGTGCTGCTGCTTGCGGCCGACAAGCTTGTCGGTGAGCGCCCCGGCCAGGTAAGTTATTTCCCGGCGTACGAGATTGTCAACGACGAGCTGCGCGACTACCGCTTCTACGCCAAGGACATGCTGCACCCCTCGGAGCAGGCCGTCGAGTATATATGGGAAGTGTTCTCCGAGGCGTATTTCTCGGCCGAGGCCAAGCGCTTCATCGAAGAGTGGAGGCCGATTAAGGAGGCCTTGGGCCATAAGCCCTTCCGTCCGGACTCGGCGGAGTATAAGGAGTTTATGGATAAAACAATGTTAAAAGTTGAAGCTCTTTCAAAAAAATATCCGAACTTTGTACCATGACAGCAGTCAGTTGACAAGCAGACAAGCAAACAAGGATGTTTGTTTTGTGGCTTTGAGGTCGAATATGGCTTTACGTTGTGCGGCAAAACCGTTTTCCTTGTCAGCTTGTCTGCTCGTCCGCTTGTCAACTAAAATAAAATAAGATGCTATACTCCATTGAGAAAATAACTACTTTGATAGGGGCGCGCCGCTACGGCACGGCCGACGGCGGCATACGCTGGATACTGACAGACAGCCGCAGCGTGTGTTTCCCCGAGGAGACATTGTTCTTCGCAATACGCTCCGAGCGCAACGACGGACATAAGTACATAGCCGACCTTTACCGCCGCGGAGTGCGCAACTTCGTGGTTGAGGCGCTGCCCGAAGACTGGAGCGCGGCTTACGCCGACGCCAACTTCCTTAAGGTTCCCCACTCGGTTGAGGCCCTGCAGCGCCTTGCCGAGCGCCACCGCGACGAGTTCGACATCCCAGTTGTAGGCATAACCGGCAGCAACGGCAAGACCGTAGTCAAGGAATGGCTTTACCAGTTGCTGTCGCCGCAGATGGTGGTGACGCGCAGTCCGCGCAGCTACAACTCGCAGATAGGCGTGCCGCTGTCAGTGTGGCTGCTCGACGAGAGGAGCCAGGTGGGCGTGTTCGAGGCCGGAATAAGCCAGAAGGGAGAGATGCAGACCCTGCGCGGGATAATACAGCCAACGCTGGGCGTGCTGACAAATCTCGGCCCGGCACACCAGGAGAACTTCGCGTCGATGGAGGAGAAGTGCCTCGAGAAGCTTAAGCTTTTCCACGACGCAAAGGCCATAGTCTATCCCTATGACGACGAAACGGTAAGGCGTTGCGTTGCAGAGTCGGGCTATAAGGGCGAGCGGATAGCCTGGTCGATGACCGACGAAAGCGTCCCGATGTACGTCCGTCAGGTAACGAAGGACGGCGTGTCGACTACCGTCGGCTACGTGTTCGACGGACGCGAGGGCAGCTATACGCTGCCGTTCATCGACGAGGCGTCGGTCGCCAACTCTGTTACATGCGCCGCCGTGGCCCTTCGCCTCGGCCTTAGCGCCGGGCCGTTGGCCGAACGCATGGCTGCGCTTGAGCCTGTTGCCATGCGCCTTGAGGTTAAGTCTGGGCAGCGCGGATGCACGCTGATAAACGACTCATACAACTCTGACGTCAACTCGCTTGACATCGCGCTCGACTTCATGAGCCGCCGTCCAGACCACGCCGGGCGCAAGCGCACGCTCATCTTGAGCGACATCTACCAGAGCGGGAAGGCCGGCGAGGCATTATATAAAGAGGTGTCAGACCTTGCACGCACGCGCGGCGTGCAGAAACTGATAGGCATAGGCCCCGAGATAAGCGCCAACGCGGCCGTCATATACATACCCGAGAAGCATTTCTTCGCCGACTGCCACGAGTTCATAGCCAGCCGCGAGTTCGCCTCGCTGCACGATGAGGTCATCCTGCTGAAGGGCGCCCGCCGCTTCAGTTTCGACCGTCTGACCGAGCTGCTCGAGCAGAAGGTGCACGAAACGATACTCGAGGTCAACCTCGGCGCCGTGGTGAAGAACCTCAACCACTTCCGTTCGTACATGAAGCCGACAACGAAAATCGTGTGCATGGTTAAGGCCGACGCCTACGGCGCGGGAGCCGTCGAGGTGGCGAAGACGCTGCAGGACCACCGCGTTGACTATCTGGCGGTGGCCGTGGCGGACGAAGGCGTGACGCTGCGCAGGAACGGCATAACGTCGAACATCATGATTATGAACCCCGAGATGACGGCTTTCAAGACGATGTTCGACTACGATCTTGAGCCTGAAGTTTACAGCTTCCGCCTGCTCGATGCGCTGGTGAAGGCCGCGCAGAAAGAAGGCATAACGGGTTATCCCGTCCACATAAAGCTCGACACGGGCATGCACCGCCTCGGCTTCAACCCCCTGACCGACATGGACGAGCTGATTGCCCGCCTGAAACGGCAGAACGCGGTAATTCCGCGCTCGGTGTTCTCGCATTTCGTGGGGTCTGACAGCGACGACTTCGACAATTTCTCGGCCCGCCAGTTCGAGCTGTTCAAGGCCGGAAGCGAGAAGCTGCAGTCGGCCTTCAGCCATAAGATAATACGCCACATGGACAATTCGGCCGGCATAGAGCACTTCCCCGAGCGGCAGCTCGACATGTGCCGCCTCGGACTCGGGCTGTACGGCATCGACAGCCGTGACAACTCCGTGATAAACAACGTGTGCACGCTGAAGACCACCATCCTGCAGATACACCCCGTGCCGAAGGACGAAACCGTGGGCTACAGCCGCAAGGGCATACTTACGCGCGACAGTATGATAGGCGCCATACCCATCGGCTACGCCGACGGGCTTAACCGCCTGCTGGGCTGCGGGCGCTGCTATTGCTTGGTGAACGGCAAGAAGGCTCCCTACGTTGGCAACATCTGCATGGACGTGGCGATGATTGACGTTACCGATATCGACTGTAAGGAGGGCGACACCGTCGAGATTTTCGGCGACGACCTGCCTGTAACGGTGCTCTCCGACGTGATGGGCACCATCCCTTACGAGGTGCTGACGAGCATTAGCAGCCGCGTTAAGAGGGTGTACTTCCAAGACTGATGCGCGGCGGGCGTAATCCGCTGATTGTCAATTATATAACGATAGGCGTCGTGAAAGGCGGCCTTTCGGTCTGCAAAAGGTGGCATATTGCGGGCTGAAAGACCGCCTTTTGAATTGTAAAAGGCCGTGTTTTGCACGGCCGCGGCTGTGTTAAGCTATTTTAACAAGTCTGTAATACCATTTTAAGGAAAAATCAGTAACTTTGCGCAAAACTTACTTAAACAAAATACTACAAATTAAAATAATAAAAATGAATCCAATTCAAACTACAAAGATGACCAACTTTCGTTGGGTCATTTGTGCTTTGCTTTTCTGCGCCACGACGGTGAACTACCTCGACAGGCAGGTTCTCTCGCTGACGTGGAAAGACTTCATTGCACCTGAGTTCCACTGGAATGATGCCCACTACGGCATGATTACCGGTTTCTTCTCTGTCTTTTATGCCGTCGCCTGCCTGTTCGCCGGCAAGTTTGTCGACTGGATGGGCATAAAGAAAGGTTATCTTTGGGCCATCTTCATCTGGTCGTTGGGCGCGTGCCTCCATGCCGGCTGCGGCTGGGTTACGATGGAGGTTGAGGGTCTTGACTCCGTAGCTGCGCTCCGCGCGGTTGAGGCCGGCAGCGCTACGGCCGTTGCCATCGCTACGCTTAGCGTGTGGCTCTTCCTCGTATGCCGTGCAATCCTCGCGCTCGGCGAGGCCGGCAACTTCCCTGCAGCCATCAAGGTTACGGCAGAATACTTCCCTAAGAAGGACCGTGCTTTCGCCACGTCAATCTTCAACTCAGGCGCGTCGGTCGGCGCCCTGGCCGCTCCGCTCACCATTCCTATCCTTGCCAAGCACTTCGGCTGGGAGATGGCGTTCATCATCATCGGTGCCGTCGGCTTCGTTTGGATGTTCTTCTGGGCTCATCTGTATGAGCGCCCCGAGAACTCCAAGCATGTCAACAAGGCCGAGCTGATATACATCAACCAGGACGAAGAGGATGAGGCTAAGCCGGCCGAGGCTGCTAAAGAGGAGAAGACAATCCCCTTCATGCAGTGCTTCAGGTACAAGCAGACATGGTCGTTCGTCGTAGGCAAGTTCTTCACCGACGGCGTGTGGTGGTTCTACCTGTTCTGGGCTCCCGCTTATTTCTCTGATCAGTTCGGTTACGAGTCGTCTTCACACATGGGCATGGCGCTCATCTTCGTGCTCTACCTTATCGTCACCGTGCTCTCAATCTACGGCGGTTACCTGCCCAAGCTCTTCGTCGAGAAGAAAGGCATGGGTCCGTATTCAGGCCGTATGCTGGCAATGCTCATCTTCGCGTTCTTCCCGTTGTTCGCGTTGTTCGCACAACCGCTGGGCGCTTACTCGGTATGGTTCCCCGCGATAATAATCGGTCTTGCAGGCGCAGGCCACCAGGCATGGTCGGCTAACCTGTTCTCAACCATCGGCGACATGTTCCCGAAGTCAACCATCGCAACCATCACAGGTATCGGCGCAATGGCCGGAGGTATAGGCTCGCTGCTCATCAACCTCGGCGCAGGCGAGCTGTTCACTTATGCTGAAAACGCAGGCGCTGCGTTCTCGTTCCTCGGCTTCGAGGGCAAGCCCGCAGGTTACATGATCATCTTCTGCATCTGTGCCGTGGCTTACCTGTTGGCTTGGATTATAATGAAGACTTTGGTTCCGAAGTACAAGCCTATCATAGTAGACTAATCAAGAGCTTTTATTTAAATCTTCATAGCGGGACGTCCTACGGGGCGTCCCGCTTTTGTCGTATAGGTCAGGGCCGTGGCCGGCGTCGGCTTTTTGTGCCGGCCGAATGTAGGTTTCTGTCTTGATTTTATTACCTTTGCAGCCGTTCCGCACGTAGCGGGGCGTTTTTCGTTATTTCATATTTTATGTACAAAACAGTTTTCAACAAGCGCGAGAGCTTCAAGTTCAAGCATTTCAGCCGCAAGGGATACTCGCTTTTTGCGTGCCTCGGCCGTGAGGTGCTTGTCGGGACGTTGAGCGTGGCCACGCTGACTTATGCCAAGGCTGACGGCATAAGCGTGCATACGGAGAAGGCCGACAGCTCATATGCGTCCGTGGCAAGGACTTTGTTGCTTGACGGAGTAGACGTGACAGCCTTGCGGGCGCCGCTGGCCGCCGGCCGGGTGCCGAGAATTGTAACTGTGCTTGACCGCGACGCAATCGCCGCCGCGCCTGCACAAAGTGTTAACGACCTGCTGAAGTACGCCGTGGGCGTGGATGTCAGGCAGCGCGGACCGATAGGGGCGCAGACCGACATCAGCATACGCGGCGGCACGAGTGAGCACATCGCAATACTGCTCAACGGCATTAACATCTGCGACCCGCAGACAGGGCACAACGCCTTCGACCTGCCCGTAGACGTCAGCGAGATAGAAAGGATTGAGATTGTGGAAGGCCCTGCCGGGAGGATTTACGGCACCTCGTCGTTATTGGGGGCTGTGAACATCGTCACGCGGCCTGCCGACGAGAGCGGTGGAAGCGTCCGCGCGGAGGGCGGTTCGTTCGGATATGCCGACGCCGGGGCGCGTTTCAGCCTGCGTTCGGGCCGTTGGCGCAATCAGGTCAGCGGCGGCTACGCCCGCAGTGACGGCTACAGCCGCAGCAAGTCGGGTGCCCTTAATGCCGACTACACGGGCGGACGGGCATTTTACCAAGGCAGTTTCAGTGACGAGGACTTGCGTGTCGGCTGGCATGCGGGCGTCAGCGCGAAAGGCTGGGGCAGCAACACGTTTTACAGCACGTTGTCTGACGAGCAATACGAGAAGACAATTAAGTATTACACGGCCGTGCGGGCCGAGGCGAAGGTAGGGTGGTTCCGCTTCCTTCCGTCTGTTTACTGGAACCGTTTCCAAGACCGTTATGAGTTTTACCGCGGAGCGCCCGACCGCTCGCCGTACAACTATCACCGCACCGACGTGCTCGGCCTGAACCTTAACAGCTGGTTCGACTGGGCGCTGGGGCGCACGGCCTTCGGCGCCGAGGTGCGCAACGAGGACATCATAAGCACTACGCTCGGCGAGCCGTTGGCGCAGCCGAAGCCCGTGCATGGCACCGACAGGCGTTACGCCGTGGGGCTTAACCGCACCAACCTGAGCCTTTTTCTTGAACACAACGTTACGCTTGGACGGCTTAACGTGTCAGCCGGCTTCACGGCGGTGAAGAACACCTGGAGCGAAATGCCTTTCAAGATATATCCCGGTATCGACGCAAGCTATGCGCTTACGGCCAACGTCAAGGCTTACGCTTCGTTCAACATGTCGTTGCGCATGCCGTCGTTCACCGAGCTGTATTATTCGGTCGACGGGCATAAGGCTGACAAACACCTGCGTCCGGAGGAAATGACGGCCTATGAAGTGGGCTTGAAATATGTCGACGACGCCGTGAGGGCGACCCTTTCGGCTTACCGCCATCAGGGCCGTAACATGATTGACTGGATAATGGACACGTCGCTCGGCGACGAGGCCGTGTGGACGTCGGTTAACCATGCGAAGATAAATTCAATCGGCGTAGAGGCTTCAGCCACGCTCGATTTTACGCGCTTGTTCCCGCGTCAGCGGGTGCTGCGTTCGCTCGAAGTGGCTTACGCCTACATCGACCAAAATCAAAAGCGCGAGGCGGGCGTGCAGTCGCTCTACGCTTTGGAGTACCTTCGCCATAAGGTTGTGGCCGGACTGGGGCTCAGGCTGCTGCCTAACCTTGATTTGGACTTGAAGTACCGTTACCAAAGCAGGGTGGGGTCGTACACTGATACCGAAGGGGTTAACCGCCGGTATAAGCCTTATTCGCTTGTCGACGTCCGTCTTTCGTGGAATAAGCCGCGTTATAATGTCTATGTTGAGGCCAACAACCTGTTTGACGCCGATTACGTAGACTACGGCAATGTGCCACAACCCGGCCTGTGGGTAATTGCCGGCGCACGATGGAATTTCAAGTTTTGACGGCTTGCGCGTTAAGCGGTAATCCGTAAAATAACGTGAGTCCGATATAATGAAGACACCCTCTCATGTGGACATAACCACCATCTAATCGCCAATGTGGCGGAATACGACTGGCTCCCGAATCAAGTTCGGGATATTACGGAAACAAGCAGGTAATTGCAATAAAGTGCTTCTTACGGTGTAAAACGTGCCTTTTTGCAATGTGAAAGGCGGCAAACGGGCGCGCGAAAAGCGGCATGTTGCAAACTGAAATGGTTTTCGTTGGGTTTTATAATGTCACAATGTCACGATGCGGTGTAATGTTTTGAACGTCATGGTGTTACGCCGTGACATTATGGTGCGTGCTACGTTCACGACCGTCACGCCTGACGACTTGTGACAATGGTGAAGGTTACGACAGGCGTAATGTCATGGTTTATGTCATTGACAATCAGCGGTATGCGCGCAGATGTGACATTGTGACATTAAATCCGCATGAGTTCAATATAAGCAAACAGCCATTATAGGGACATAAGAAATTATTTCCCTATAGTGGCTGTTTAAAATGTTTACAAGTAAATAAGTCTTATACCGAACTGACGTTGGTATAAGTTTTATTCCGAATTCGCATTCTTATTATGCGCCGGTTCGGCGTTTAGGCTTTGTGGTAAATAACAAAATCGGTGTCAATTAAAATCCTTATTACATTATAGTGCAAAGTTTTTAACTGACACCGACGGTTTGTATCGTGGTTTAGAAGTTATAGCCGAGGCTCAACATCCAGTTGCTGTTCTTGGTGCTTACTTCGCTTCCAACATTGTCTTCGTTAGTCATGTTGGTAAGACCGAACTGGTATGCGAAGCCAAGATAGTAGTGCTGTGCAAACGTTACGCCTGCGCCGACCTGCAAGCCGCAGTCAAAGCGGTTCAAGAGGCCCTCGTCGCTGTCGAAGATGTCAACGTCGGTCTTATAAAAGTCAGAGCCGTCTTCAATCTCTTCCTTGTACTTTCCGGCTATGCCGACGGCAAAATAAGGACCGAAGTTGACCTGCAACTGGGCGGCGTCGCCGAAGTCGTAGCGGTATGAAGCCAGGATGGGGATTTCGAGATACATCGGGCTTGTTGTTACTTTATCTGACCAATTGTACATCTCTTCTTCGAATTTGCATCCCTTGCTTTGGAAGTAAAGGCCTGACTGAATGTAGAGGCTCTGCATCAAGGGGATGTCTGCTATTACGCCTACGTGGAACGCCGTACGTGTGTCCGTAGGCTCGTCAAAGTCGCCTGTCCACTTAGCGAAGTTCAATCCGGCACGGATTCCGATGGTTACTCCTTGATCGGCTTTCTCCGTTGAAAAGAATGACGACGATGTGCTGCTTGCCCTTTGGGCCGAGGCCGTGAGTGCGCAGATGGCGCATACGGCGGCCAATAATAACTTTTTCATTTTGCTTTAATGTTTTATGTGAATAAAAATGTGGGTTTGAAAATACATTATAGGTTGAAGTCCATTCGCCAGACATTGTATATCCTGTCTGCCGAGCCGCGCTGTGACAGGAAGTATATGCTCCGTCCGTCAGGCGACCAGATGGGCGAGAGGTCGTTTCCCGGGTGGTAGGTGAGCTGTGTCAGCTGTGTGCCGTCGGTGCGGACGACGAATATGTCAGTGTTTACTATTCCCTCTTTTTCCGACTTGCTGTTGCCCGTAACGAGCAGCCACTTGCCGTCGGGTGACAGCTGTGGGGTCGTGAAGCTCTTTTCCGGTTGCGAAAGGATTACTTCTTCAACGCCCGTGCTGAAGTTGACACGCCATATTTCGCTCTCTTTCTTGTCGGTGAAACGTGCGCAGTAAACCTCGTCGGTCTTGCCGGGGATGAGGCAAACCGTCATTCCGCGGGAGTAGTTGGAGAATAGGTTCGTCTTCCTGTCGTAGCTCCACAGGCTGTAACTTGCCAGTCCCTCGCCGCGGTGGAAGAAGATAGTGTTGCCGTCGGGGGTGATTACTCCGCCGAGATCGTTTTCGTTACCGTTGGATATCTGCCTTACCACGGTGCCCTGTTCTGCATCAACGAGGTATATACCGTGGTGCCCGTTACGCACTTCGGTGAAGCAGAGCGTCTTGCCGTCGGGACTCCATGTGAAGCCTTCAACGTTTGTGCGGAACGTTCTTTGCACGCTGGCTCCGCCCGTGGACGAGCTTTTTATCATGATGTTAGTCGTTCCGTTCTTCTCGTTTATGTATCCGATGCGCTTGCCGTCGGGCGACAATGCTATCTGCGGAACGACCCACCAGTCCATTGCCGTGGCCTTACGTTTGCCGAAGATGCTTGACGCACGGCTAACGATGTTTCCGTCATAATCGGCCACGCGGTCAGCGTCGTCGGTTATTTTCTCGAACTTTACGCCTCCCTCTTCGGGCACGAACACTAATGAATAGTCAAACTTGATTTTCTTCGCACCTGCCAATGTTACAGTCAAGGCAAGTGCCAGGGTGAGTAATTTTCTTTTCATGTCTATACGGTTTTACGTTCTTGTTTTCATGGATGACAGTGTTGCCCCGTGCGGCCGCTCCGTTTTTCGTGCGCAAGACGGTTGTGCCCATAGTGCATGTGATAACGTGCGGACCGGATGGGACCGTACGTTGTAGCAGCGATACGTAAACACGTTTTTGCTCAGGTAAGGCTGTAATACGCCCCACCCGGTTGCACAAAAAGAAAAAACCGTTCATAATTGGCCGTTATTTAGGGATTTCTCTGTTTCGTAAAATGTGAATTTTGAAAAAAGAGCGGACGTCTTTTTCACAATCCTTATCATCCCAAGGGAACGGCCAAGCACCCCGAACAAGATAAATAAAAGGAGAAAAACGCCCGCAT
>CALUKU010000031.1 GCA_944321295.1 uncultured Prevotella sp. | reverse complement strand
TTCTTTTCCATAAAGCAAAGGTCGGAATTATTAGGGATTTTGAAAAATAAATCCCCACTGAATTTCTACTGCCCCCTAACATAACCATTGCGCGACAAAACCCACAACTAAAATAATACTTTATTAAATCTGCGGAACCAGCCTTACCGGACACAAATAAGAAACGGACAACATGTTGATAACAACATATTGTCCGTCATGTAGTTGCGGAGGCAGGACTCGAACATGCGACCTCCAGGTTATGAGCCTGGCGAGCTACCAACTGCTCCACTCCGCGATGTTTAATATTCGCTTGCGCCTCATTTCTGATTTGCGAGTGCAAAGGTACTACTAATTTACCGAACATGCAAATTTTCGCCAATATTTTTATTGTTTTTAGCACAAATTCAGCGTAAATCCGACCTGACAAGGCTTAAAAGGGCGCTTTTAACCACGAATTATGTCATTAACAAACCACCTGCCCCTAACCTGCCATAAAGAACGAAGTGGCAACCCCGCAACCGGCACGAAGATTGCCACACGATTGTAAAAGGCCGTCTTTTAGCGTATAAAAGGCCACCTTTTAGGCTGTGAAAGGTAACCTTTTGCACGGCAAAAGGCCGCCTTTTAGAACACCTATAAACACACGCATATTCAACATACGTGCAATGCGGCAAAACAGATTGACGTCAATTAAGCCGCAAATATTTTGCCGTATCAAATTAATTTGATAATTTTGCACACGCAAAACACGATGTGCAATAGTTGAAAGAGGAGGATAATACGTTATGTCCATATCCAAAACAAGGCAAAAATTAGTTGACGTCGCAAGGCAGCTGTTTGCTAAGAACGGCCTGGAAAACACGACGATGAATGACATCGCCCGCTCCTCAGGCAAAGGACGCAGGACGCTCTATACATATTTTAAGAGCAAGGAAGACGTTTATTATGCCGTAATCGAATCAGAACTTGAGCGCCTTTCCGACAAGATGGACGAGGTTGCGGCCAAGAAAATACGCCCGCAAGACAAGATTATCGAGCTTATTTACACCCATCTCAACATGATAAAGGAAACGGTTATGCGCAATGGAAACTTGCGCGCGGCTTTCTTTCGCAACATCTGGATGGTTGAAAAGGTACGCAAAAACTTCGACGAGGACGAAATAGAGCTGTTCCGCAAGGTTTATGCCGACGGCAAAGCCGACGGAGAGTTCGACATCGACAACGTAGAACTTGTGGCCGACATAACGCACTATTGTATCAAAGGACTTGAGGTGCCGTTCATTTGCGGCCGACTCGGCCATGGCATGACGCCGGAGGCAAGCAAACCGCTGGTGGCGAAAGTGGTGTATGGAGCATTAGGAAAATCAATGTCTAAATGACACACGCCTTACACCTTATTATATTATAGGGACATTAGTTTTATATAAAATAAATCAAAAGAAAATGGGATTACTAACAGGCAAGACCGCATTAATTACCGGTGCGGCACGCGGTATCGGAAAAGCTATCGCGCTGAGATTCGCTGAAGAGGGCGCAAACATCGCCTTCACAGACCTTGTAATTGACGAAAACGGTAAAGCTACTGAAGCGGAAATCGCAGCTAAAGGCGTTAAGGCCAAAGGTTATGCCAGCAACGCGGCTGACTTCGCGCAGACGGCCGAAGTGGTAAACCGGGTAAAGGAAGACTTCGGTTCTATCGACATTCTTGTCAACAACGCCGGAATAACTAAGGACGGACTCATGATGCGTATGACCGAAGCACAATGGGACGCCGTAATAGCAGTAAACCTGAAGTCGGCATTTAACTTCATCCATGCGTGCACCCCCATCATGATGCGCCAGAAGAGCGGAAGCATTATCAACATGTCGTCAGTAGTAGGCGTTCACGGCAACGCAGGCCAGTGCAACTACTCTGCGTCAAAAGCCGGCCTCATAGCCCTTGCGAAGAGCATAGGCCAGGAGATCGGTTCACGCGGTATTCGCGCAAACGCAATCGCTCCCGGATTTATCGAAACCGCTATGACACAGGCACTTCCTGACAACATCCGCAAGGAATGGATACAGAAGATACCCTTGCGCCGTGCAGGTCAGGTTGAAGACATTGCGAATGTCGCAGTATTCTTGGCTTCAGACCTGTCTTCGTATGTTACGGGACAAGTCATCCAGGTTGACGGCGGCATGAACATGTAAGATAATAATCCACAGCAATAATTTGGAGTTAAGGGAATACGTCATGAGCTTAAATGCCCTACAACGCTTTCCTTAACTCCAAATTTATTAACCATAATTCGTCATAATATATGAAGATTGTTTACGAAGACAACCACGTCATCATCGCCAGCAAGCGCAGCGGTGAAATAGTGCAAGGCGACAAGACCGGCGACAGGACGCTCGCCGACGACGTGAAAGAGTACATAAAGGAAAAATACGCCAAGCCCGGAAATGTCTTCCTCGGCGTAACACACAGGCTCGACCGCCCCGTGTGGGGACTTGTTGTCTTCGCAAAAACATCAAAGGCGCTGGCTCGGCTTAACGACATGTTCCGCAACGGCGAAGTGCACAAGACGTACTGGGCAATCTGCCAGAACGCACCGGCAGAGCCTGAAGCCACGCTGACACACTGGATAACGCGCAACGAGAAGCAAAACAAGAGTTACGCTTACGACAGGGAAGTGCCCGGCTCGAAGAAAGCCGTGCTGCATTATAGGACGATAAGCCGTTCGGAACGTTACACATTGGTTGAAATAGAGCTTATGACAGGCCGCCACCACCAAATACGTTGCCAGCTGGCAAAGATTGGATGTCCCATCAAAGGCGACCTGAAATACGGCGCACGAAGAAGCAATCCCGACGGCAGCATATCGCTGCTGGCACGCAAGGTGGAGTTTATCCACCCCGTATCTAAAGAGCGCATTTGCGTAGAGAGCCAAGTGCCCGACGACAATTTATGGCGTGAAATCAGCGGAAACTTAAGTTAAAAGGCGCGTTGACACATAATTTAATAAGTAAATCTTTTTTATTTCTCACAAATTATTGCTTACTTTGCACAGATTACTAATCATTTTGACTCAAAGAGTATTAATCTGTATTGATGAAGAAAGCACTGAAGTGGGTGGCAGGCATCGTGCTGACACCCGTCTTATTAATCATTATATCGGCCGCCCTGCTTTACGTTCCGCCCATACAAAATTGGATTGTAAAGCAGGTAGCTGACTATGCGTCGGAGCAAACGGGCATGGAGATTTCCGTAGACCGTGTAAGACTGGCGTTCCCCATTGACCTCGGGATAGAAGGCGTCAAGATTATACAGCAAAACGACACCTTGCCGACCGTAAAGGACACCATTGCCGACGTCAGGCGGCTTGTCGCCAGCGTGCAACTGAAACCATTGTTCGCCAAAAAGGTCATGGTTGACGCATTGGAATTCAACGACGTCAAAATAAACACTGCTGATTTCGTACATGAGGCACGCGTGAAAGGCAATATAGGCCGTCTGTACCTGCGAAGCCACGGGATTGACCTTGGCGAGGAAACCGTAAAAATCAACGAAGCGGCCCTCGCTGACGCAGCAGTAAACGTTGAACTGAGCGACACGGTGAAAGCCGACACCACCACTACGGAAAACAAATGGAAAATATCCGTTGACAAACTTGCCATTGAGCGCACAGGCGTAACAGTGCACATGCCGGGCGACACGCTGCAGGTTGCCGCATATTTAGGCAAGACCAAAGCCGAAGACGGATATTTTGACCTGTTCAAGGGACTTTACAAAATACGCAAACTTGACTGGACGGAAGGCAAGCTTGCTTATGACAACAATTTTGAAGAGCGCGTAAAAGGGCTTGACGTCAACCACATCGCCCTGTCGGACGTGTCGCTCGGCATTGATTCTATTTATTTTTGCTCGCCTGACTTAAAACTCTCGCTGCGTGCATGCTCGTTTAAGGAGAAAAGCGGCATAACCGTCAACAGGTTTACCGGCCCCATATCAATGGACTCGGCCAAGGTTTACCTGCCGGCATTGGACGTGCGCACGCCCGACTCTTATCTCGCCGCCAAATTCATCATGGACCTTAACGCCTTTGACGAAAACCACCCAGGGGCGATAAGCCTTAGAGCTGACTGTGCCATTGGGAAACAAGACATCATGAGGTTTATCGGCGACATGCCGACAAGTTTTGTCCGCCGTTGGCCCAACCAGCCGCTCAGCATGAAAGCCGTAGTTGAAGGCAACATGAAAAAACTAAGGTTCGGCGGAATAAACATAAAACTGCCGTCGTCGTTCAACATCAACGTTAACGGAACGGCCGGCAACATAACCGACATTGACAAGCTGCTCGCCTCGGTGAATATCGACGCGCGAACTTATAATCTTGCCTTCGTCAGCGAGCTGATGAAAGCACAAGGCGTGCCCGTAACGATACCCGCCGACATAGGCCTGAAGGGCCGCGTTGACGTCAACGGTAAATATTACAAAGCCGACATCGTTGCCACGCAAGGCGGCGGAAGCCTCACGGCAAAAGGAAGTTTCAACGCAGGCAAGATGAGCTATGACGCATCATTATTGGCCGAAAATCTGAAAATCAGCAACTTCATGCCCGGAAACGGTTTGGGTGATTTGTCTGGAACAGCGAACGTAAACGGACACGGCACAGACCTGTTGTCACAACGAACCAGCCTAAACGCAGACGCAGGCGTCAACAAATTCAGTATCGGCGAATACAATCTTGACGGGATAAACATCGAAGCCGTAATAAAAGACGGCCATGCCCACATCGGCCTCAACAGCGACAATCCGCTGGCTAAAGGCGCCATTGCCCTTAATGCCATGCTTAACCGCAAGCTGATACGCTCGTCGCTTGAGGCCGACGTGGAATATATTGACTGGTATGGCCTGCGGCTTGTCGAGTCGCAACTATCCACATCACTGCGCTGCCGTGTTGACATCGGCACCGACTTGAAGAGATTCCTTCGCGTCCGCGGTACTATTAACGACCTTGCCATTGAAGACTCCGGCAGGGTGTTCCGCCCTGACGACCTTCTCGTAGACGTGCTCACAAGCCTCGACACGACGCGGTTCGTGACGGAGTGCGGCGACTTCAAGCTCCACTTCAACGGCAGCGGCGGTTACAAGAAAATCCTTAACAAGGCCAATTTGTTCACGCAAGAATTATCCTCACAACTGAAGAGGAAACAGATTAACGTAGCCGAGCTTCGCCACAAGCTGCCGTTGGCACAACTGTATCTTACAACCGGCAAGAACAATCCCTTAAGCCGTTTCATCGCAAGGGAAGGATACACCTTCCAAGACGCCAACATCGACATCAAGTCGTCACCCACAATAGGCCTTAACGGCAACGTGCAATTATTAGAGTTGCGCAACGCCACGGTAATGCTTGACACCGTGCGCTTCAACATCTTTTCCGACTCCACGCAATGTACGTATAACGCACAGGTCAGAAACAATGCCGACAACAGCCAATACGTGTTCAACGCCTTGCTCGACGGATACTTATTTGAGAAAGGCTCGGGAGCTAATTTCAGGTTCTACGACTCGCGCGACAGCCTTGGCGTGAAGGTTGGCATGGAGGCATCGATGGAGGAAAAAGGCATAAAAGTGCACATGCTTGCCGACGACCCCATACTTGGCTACAAGAAATTCGAGGTAAACAAGGACAACTTCATTTACATGGGCGCAGACAGGCGCGTGTCGGCAAACTTGCGCCTGCTGGCTGATGACGGCACCGGTCTGTACGTATATTCAAACGACGAAAACACCGAAGCGCTGCAAGACATAACCATAGGCCTCAACAAGTTCGATTTAGAGAAAGTGTTCTCCATCTTGCCTTACATGCCGAACATCACCGGCATTATGAACGGCGACATGCACCTGATACAAAATCCCGACGAATTCTCGGTTTCGGCTTCCATGTCGGTCGACAACATGACCTACGAGCGTTCGCGCATGGGCAACCTCAGCACCGAGTTCGTCTACATGCCTCAAAGCGACGGCACACACAGCGTCAACGGCGTGCTGAACTGCAACGACAAGCAAGTGGCCGAAATCAACGGCAGCTACAATTCTGAGGGAGAAGGCAATCTTGACGCAGAGCTAAACATGGAGCGCATGCCCGTGCGCCTAATCAACGGCTTCATTCCTGACAGGATAATACGCCTCAACGGTTATGCCGACGGCAGCATGGCGGTCAAAGGCTCGCTCGACAAGCCGCAAGTAAACGGAGAAATAAAGTTCGATTCTTGCTACATGCGCAGCAGGCAATACGGAGTGAGAATGCGTTTCAGCGACGAGCCTTTGCGCATCGTCGGCAGCAACATGGTGTTTGAGAACTTCAAAATGTATGCCAGCAACGACAATCCGCTGACACTCAACGGCAATGTAGACTTTTCAAATCTTGACGACATGCGCATGGACTTACGCATGATAGCAAGAAACTGCCAAGTAATTGACGCTAAGGAGAACCGCCGCAGCGTGGCGTTCGGAAAAGCGTTTGTCGATTTCTACGGCACGATGAAAGGCCCTGTTGAACGGCTTGAACTACTTGGACGCCTTGACGTTCTTGGCTCCACCGACATGTCATACATACTGCGTGACACGCCGCTGTCTACCGACAACCGCATGGACGAGCTTGTAAAGTTTGTCAGTTTCGAAGACACCACCGCCACTGTAGTAGAGCTTCAGCCTATGACAAGCTTCAAAATGGACCTAACAATGAACATCGCCCAGGGCGCGCACGTCATGTGCTATCTCAATACCGACCACTCAAACTACATCGACCTGCTTGGCGGAGGTAATCTCAGGCTCCAATACGACCTGTCCGGCAATATGCGGCTTACCGGCCGATACACGCTTGACAACGGTGAGATGAAATATTCTCTGCCAGTCATTCCGCTTAAGACGTTCACCATCCAGGACGGCAGCTATATCGAGTTCACCGGCGACCCGATGAATCCCAAACTTAACATTACGGCCACCGAACGCACAAAGGCGAACGTTGGCGGCAGCGGAGGCGAAGGACGCACCGTAGAGTTTGATTGCGGGGTCATCATAACCAAAACGCTTGAAGACATGGGACTCGAATTCACGCTCAGCGCTCCCGAGGACATGACACTCAACACCGAGCTTCAGTCGATGAGCGTTGAGCAGCGCGGAAAGCTGGCCGTCACAATGCTGACGACGGGCATGTATCTTGCCGACGGCAACACCGGTGGGTTCTCTATGAACAACGCGCTCAGCTCATTCCTGCAAAGCGAGATCAACAACATTACGGGTAACGCCTTACGCTCATTAGACCTCAGCTTCGGCATGGACAACTCTACCGACGCCAGCGGCAGCACGCACACTGACTATTCGTTCAAGTTCTCGAAGCGTTTCTGGAACAACAGAGTGAAAATAGTAGTCGGCGGCAAGGTGTCAACAGGCCCTGACGTGGCCAACCAAAACGAGTCGTTCTTTGACAACGTTACGCTTGAATACCGTCTTGGCAACTCGTCTGACAAATACGTCAAGCTTTATTACGACAATAACGCTTACGACTGGCTTGAAGGAACCGTCCGTGAGTACGGTGTCGGTTTCATCTGGCGCCGCAGCTTGCAGAATTTTAGGGATATTTTCAGCTTCGGCAAAAAGAAGGTGCCAGCTCCACAAGACAGCACGAAAGGCAAGTCCGCACCCCTGCCGGCACCTACCGGACGATAGTACACTCTTTTCAAGAAAAAGGATTTTTAGACTCATGGAAATGAAAAAAGACGTACAACAAAATATAAAGATGTCACACGACAGCTTGCCGACGCACCCGCGCAACGCCATCCGGCGCGCCGTCATGGGCTGTGCCGTCATAGTCGTCGTTCTTCTGTTCGCGTCATGCTCCACAACGAGAGGACTGCGTGAAGGCGAGCAGCTGTTCATCGGCCTCACCAAGATTGAATATACAGAAGACAGCCTGAGCAAAGAAAGCGACCACCACGCCACTGTAAAAGAGGAAATCGAAGCGGCTTTAGCCACTGCTCCCAACGGCGCCCTGTTCGGCAGTTCGTATTACCGCACGCCATTCCCCTATGGCCTATGGATATGGAACGCCTTCTCCGGCTCAAAAAACAAGATTGCGCAGTGGATAACAAAAACCTTCGGCAAGGCTCCCGTCCTGCTTAGGCAAGTCAACCCTGAGCTAAGGGCTTCGGTGGCTCAATCGGTACTGCACAACCACGGTTACTTGAACGGCACGGTAAGCTACAAAATCGTTGAGCAGAAAAACCCGAAAAAGGCAAAGATTGGCTATTCTGTCAACTTCGGCCGCCTGTTCACCGTCGATTCGCTCGAGTATGTCAACTTCCCCGATAACGCAGACAGCCTCATCAACCTCAGCAAAGACGAGGCCCTCATTAAGCCGGGCACGCCATTGGACGTCTCTACGATGGACGCCGAGCGCAACCGCCTCGCCACGATATTCCGCAACAACGGCTATTATTATTACCAGCCGTCGTTCGCCTCGTATCTTGCTGACACGACAATGATTCCCGGCAAGGCCCGCCTGCGTCTGCAGCTGGCCGACAACCTGCCCGGAATGGTTAAGCGCAAATGGTATATCGGCAGGATAACCATCGACATGCGCAAGCAGTTCATGGAGCAGCTCACCGACTCTTTCAGCCATCGCTATTTCACCGTCAGGTTCAACGGCAAGCGCCCTCCTATCCGTCCGAGAATTATCCTTTCAGGCCTGAGATTGCGCCCTCGCCAACAGTTCAGCTACGACAAGTTCATCGAGTCGTCAAACAAGATTAACGGTTCAGGGCAGTTCAGCTCCGTCGAGTTCAACTTCACTCCGCGCGACACCACCGGGCGCAGTGACACCCTCGACCTCAACCTGTCATGCACTTTCGGCAAACCTTACGACTTTTACATCGAGACCAACTATAAGAACAAAATCAACGGCCGTCACGGTCCCGAGCTCGTAGTCGGTTTCACCAAGCGCAACGCTTTCCGTGGCGGCGAGAAGCTCGACGTCAACCTGCACGGCTCTTACGAGTGGGAACAGGGCGGCAACGTCAACGGCTCGGGCGGCAACATGAACTCTTACGAGTATGGTATTGACGCCTCGATAGAGTTTCCGCGCCTCATCGTACCGTTCCTGAAGCGGCGCCGCTATTTCACGACGCCTTCTACATACGCGAAGATAGGTACGAACGTGCTCAACCGTCCTGACTACTTTAAGATGCACACCTTCTCTGCCGAATGGACATACACATGGCAGCGCTCAGACAAATGGCGCCACGAATTCAGTCCGCTCACCCTGCAATACCAGAAGCTCAACCACACCACGCAGAAGTTTGACTCCATTCTCTACGCCAACCCGTATCTGCAAACGTCAATGCAAGACGTCTTCATACCGAAGATGCGCTACACGTTCACCTATAGTTCGGCAATGCGCAGCCGCAACCCGCTCGTATGGGAAACGACGGTAACCGAGTCGGGCAACATCCTGACGCTGGGCTACATGGCTGCCGGCGAAAAATGGAACGAGCCTTACAAGCAACTGTTCAAGAATCCTTACGCCCAATTCGTCAAGGTTGAAACCGACATCAGCAAGACGTGGCAGCTCGGCTTGAAATCGCAACTCGTGGCACACGCCAACGCAGGCATAATCTACACTTACGGCAACAGCGAGAGCGCTCCTTACAGCGAGCAGTTCTACGTTGGCGGAGCCAACAGCATACGCGCTTTCGCCGTGCGCAGCATAGGCCCCGGCAGCTACACCACCGACGTGTCGCGCCTGTCATACCTCGACCAGACCGGCGACATCAAGCTCCAGTTCAACCTTGAGTACCGCTTCAACCTCTTCGGCGGCCTCTACGGCGCCGCTTTCATCGACGCGGGCAACGTCTGGGCCTTGCGTGACGACGGCTACCGCCACGGCGCCAAGTTCGAACTGAAGAACGCCCTTAAGGAGATGGCCCTCGGCACGGGCGTCGGCATACGTTATGACCTCGACTTCCTTGTGCTCCGCCTCGACTGGGGTATCGGCCTGCACGTTCCTTACGACACGGGCAAGTCAGGCTTCTACAACATCCCGAGGTTCAAGGACGGCCAGGCCATCCACCTCGCCGTGGGCTACCCGTTCTGACGGCGCATTGATCACGCCGCTGCGCAATTTGCGCATGGAATAAATAAACAAAATGCCGGTCATTTTTCCGTTTATAGGCGGAAAATGTTATATTTGCACTTCGTAAGCCCGTAGTGGCGGCGGATGCGGCTTGCGCATGGCTGCCGTCAAGGCTTCAGGAACAATCTAATAACAAAGCAAAAAACATAAAATAAGCGTTTATGAAACCTGCATTACTGCTGCTGGCTGCCGGAATGGGCAGCCGTTACGGCGGCTTGAAACAGCTTGACGGGCTCGGCCCCAACGGCGAAACGATAATGGACTATTCTATTTACGACGCCATAAAGGCCGGCTTCGGCAAGATAGTGTTCGTCATACGTAAGGACTTCGAACAAGACTTCAGGCAGAAAGTGCTCAGCAAGTATGAGGGCCATGTGCCCGTAGAGCTGTGCTTCCAAGAGCTCGACTCGCTGCCCGAAGGCTTCACCTGCCCCGAGGGGCGCGTAAAACCATGGGGCACCAATCACGCCATCCTGATGGCAAAGGACGTCATACGTGAACCTTTCTGCGTCATCAACTGCGACGACTTTTACAATCGCGACGCCTTCATGGTCATCGGTAAATACCTTGCCGACCTGCCCGACGGCAGCCGCGGCCGCTACGCCATGGTGGGCTTCCGTGTCGGCAACACGCTGAGCGACAACGGCACCGTGTCGCGCGGAGTATGCTCTACCGACGCCGACGGCAACCTGTCGACCGTAGTTGAACGCACCCAGATAATGCGCATCGACGGCAACGTGAGCTATAAGGACGAGCAAGGCGCATGGATAACGCTCAACGACGACACTCCCGTATCCATGAACGTGTGGGGCTTCACGCCCGACTACTTCGAGTACAGCGAGGCGGCGTTTAAGGAGTTCTTGTCAGAGCCGGCAAATATCGCCAACCTCAAGTCGGAATTCTTCATCCCGATGATGGTCAACAGGCTCATCGGCAACGGCACGGCCACTGTTAAGGTGCTCGACACAACGAGCAAGTGGTTCGGCGTAACTTACGCAGCAGACCGCCAGGGCGTTGTCGACCGGATACAGAGCCTTATCAACGAAGGCGTTTACCCCGAGAAACTTTGGTAATAATGGATAATGAAAAATGAATAATGAATAATGGGAAACAGATAATAAGTTTATACTTACATGGTAAACCTCACACCGAATACCGGATTATTCATTTTTCATTGTTCATTTTTAATTTATAATTGTTCATTTTTAATTCATAAATAAAGATGAATATCGACTTACTCTCAGCCACCGAGCTTGACACACTACGCAGCCTCATCAGCAATGCCGAGAAAATAGTGCTGTGTTGCCACCGCAGTCCTGACGGCGACGCCGTCGGCTCCGTGCTCGGTTTGGCCGAATACCTGCGTTCGCAAGGCAAGGTGCCCGTAATGATTGTGCCCGACGCCTACCCCGACTTCCTGCAATGGCTGCCCGGCACGGAGCGCCTCTTGCGCTATGACAAGCACGCCGGCTTTGCCAACGAGATTATAGCCGGTGCCGACTTAATATTCTGCCTCGACTTCAACACGGCCTCACGCACCGACGAGATGGCCGGGCCTTTAACAGCCTCGCCTGCGAAGAAAGTGATGATTGACCATCACCTCGCCCCCGACATGGACACCGTGATGTGCATATCACACCCCGAGGCATGCAGCACGTGCGAATTAGTGTTCCGCCTGATATGGCAGCTCGGCGGCTTCGAGCAGATGACTAAGAAGTGCGCCGTACCGCTTTACTGCGGCATGATGACCGACACAGGCGGCTTCACCTACAACTCCACCAGTCCCGAGATTTACTTCATCATCAGCCAGCTGCTAACCAAGCGCATCAACAAGGACAAGATTTACCGCAACGTCTACAACAACTACAGCGAGTGGCGCATGCGCCTCACGGGCTACGTGCTCTACCAGAAAATGGTTGTCATGCCCGAGCACAGCGCGGCGTATTTCGTACTTACACGTGACGACCTGAAAAAGTTCCACTACATCAAGGGCGACGCCGAAGGACTTGTCAACATGCCGCTGCAAATTAAGGGCACAAAGCTCAGCATATCATTGCGACAGGACACCGAGCGCGACAACCTCATGTGGGTAAGCTTGCGCTCGGTCGACGACTTCCCATGTAACAAGATGGCAGAACTTTATTTCAACGGCGGCGGTCACCTTAACGCCTCCGGCGGCCGCCTTGAGTGCTCAGTCGACGAGGCTGAAGCCATCGTGCGCAAAGCCATTGAAGAGTTTGCAAGCAGCAATTCATAAAAGGGAGTCTGGCTCGTTTCACTCGCCCGAAGTTAACTGACAACCACTGTAGGGACATAATTCTGAAGATTGCACCATTAAGACGCAATCGTGTCCTTAGCCGCGAAGAGGCGTATTTAGTTGATTATTATACATAAAAACGTTCTTTACAGAACGTGCGGACATAATAAATTATGTCCCTACGGTGGTTGTTTAAAATGTCAACGAGCAAATAACTCTTATGTCAAACTCACTTTAAATTATGTCCCTACAATCGCGGTTTTCTTATACCGAATTCACTTTAAATTCTTACAACCAAGCCATTGTCAGTTAACTCCGGCGAGTGAAACGAGCCTAACTCCCAATAACTCCCTGTAACTCCCGATAACTCCCTGTAAATTATCACGTGCTTTATATAGCGTTCGTCTTTGCGCCTTACTCTTATTTGCCATATTTTTGCCGCCCGTAAGACGGGCGACAATATGGCGACACACGCCTACCCTCGTTCCGCTTACTAAATTTCATCAATCCTAAAACATCAAAAAAATGAAAGTAAGCGTATTCAAGAATTTTCTTAACGGCGAACGCATCGCCACATGCGACATTGACGCCGTAGCGCAGATGATACGGCGCGGCGACTATGCCGAGGCCATATCCGACTATCGTTGCGCCTCGCCCGCAATGCTCTCAACCAGTGGCGGCGAACCGGTAAACAGCGGCGTGCGCACGGCCGACAACAACATTCCGCGCCTGTGTTTCGCGTCAGAGTTCCGCCGTCGCGACGGCCGCAAGCAGCTGCTGCGGCGCAACGCCCTCGTGCTGTTAGAGATTGACGGCCTGACCGACTACGCCGCAGCGGCCTCACTGCGCCGTGCCGCCGCACGCCAGCCTTACACGCTGCTGACCTTCGTCGGCGCCAACGGCCGCTCGGTAGAGATTGTGTGCCGTGCGGCAATGACCGACGGCAGCACGCCCTGCGACGACAAGGCTTACCGCCGCATGATGGCCGAAGCCTACAAACGCCTGCACTACGTCTACTCGGCGCAGCTCGGCGTAAACATGCCGCTACCCGTTCCGGCCGACGACGCCATGTGCCTGATGAGCGCCGACACCGCAGCCTCGCTAACCCCGCAGGCCGTAACCTTCGCCGTAGACCCCGACCGGCCGATGACGGCCCTTGCCACAGCCGCCGTCAACGAAGAGGAGTCGCCCCTGCCGGGCAAGACGCCCGACGAGGCCCGCCGCTACATCTTCTACTCCTGTTGGAACGCCGTGCTCAACTCCGGCCTTGACGCCGCATCACCCTACTTCGCCGAACAGGCCGTCGCCATGCTGGCCCGCTACTGCCGCCGCTCGGGCCTGCCCGAACAGATGTGCGTAGAGCGCGCCTCGCTCATCGACGCGATAAACTCTGACCGCGACCTCATCACAATGCTCTTCAGCCAGGCTTACGCCGCCAGGCCGTCAGCGGCCAATCCCTTAGGGCACGTGCCCGCCCCGGCGCTTACGGCCATGCAGGTTGACAACTTCTTCAGCAAGCGTTACCGCCTGCGGCGCAACGTGCTGACGGGCGTCACCGAGTATAAGCAGCTGGGCGCTTACGACACTTCTTTCAGGCGTGTCACGCAAGAGGTTGTCAACACGATGGCCTTCATGGCGCAACGCGAGGGCATACGCGTATGGGCGCGCGACATAAAGGAGCGGGTCAACTCGACGCTCGTCGGCGACTACAACCCCATAAGCGACTATCTCGCCGCCCTGCCCCGGTGGGACGGGCGCGACCGCCTCACGGCCTTTGCCGCCCGTGTGCCCACATCTGCACCGCTGTGGACGGAAATGTTCGCCGTATGGATGCGTTCGATGGTAGCCCACTGGATGTGGCTTGACCGTCAGCACGGCAACTCGCTCGTACCGCTGCTCATAGGCGAGCAGGGCTGCGGCAAGTCGTCGTTTACGAAAATCATTCTGCCCGAACCGCTGCGCCCCTACTACAACGACCGCATTGACTTCCGTAACGACAACACCCTGATGCAGGGTCTCTCGGCCTTCGCCCTTATCAACATCGACGAGTTCGACCGTTACAGTGACAGCCGCCAACCGCTAATGAAATACATCATATCCAAGGGCGAGGTGACCGCCATGAAGGCTTACCGCAGCACGTTCTCCACCGAGCGCCGCTACGCCAGCTTCATAGCCACTACCAACTGCCGCCACCCCCTGACCGACCCTACGGGCAGCCGCCGCTTCGTCTGCGCCGAGGTGATGGGCCGCATCGACTTCACTTCGCCCGTTGACTACGATCAGCTCTACGCCCAGCTCGTTTACGAGATTCGCAACGGCGCGCCGCGCTATCTCGACGAGGCGGCCACACAGCGCCTCATGGCCGCCAACAGACCTTACGTCCGCCTTACCGACCTTGACGACATACTGCAAACAATGTTCCGCCGACCATCTGACCCCACGTCGGCGCAAGAGCTTACGGCCACAGAGATAGCCGCAGCAGTGCGCCATGAGTATCCCAAACTGCCATCGTCTAAGGTAACGGCAAAAACCATTGGACGTGCGCTTGTTTCTTTAGGCTTTGAGGGACGGCACACCCGTAGGGGGACGTGTTATACATTAGAAACTTGCAGTAGTATGATATGACATCGTTTTATATCGTCACAATGTCACATTTTGCCGTTATGCGTTGGCTCTCAACAGGTTAAGATGTGACATTGTTTGCAGTTTACATTCACTAATGTCACATGTTTATTTTAACGTGAATTCAGCATATGGGAAACACACGTATGAATAATACACCCTCTTCAAAGCCAGGCGATCGGTAACCACGTCATTGCCTTTCGGCGATCTTCAATTCCGTGCATGACACGTCGTCCCAAACTTGATTGGGGACCAGAACGTAAACACCCACTCCCAAGCCAGACGGTCGGTAGTTGTCATCCCGGACTTGATCCGTTGTCATCCTGAACTTGATTCAGGACCAGTCGAATACACCCTCAATCCGGCAACGTGGCGGAATACGACTGGATCCTGAATCATGTTCAGGATGACGGTTACCGAGAGCCTCGCTTGAACGAGGGTGCGTTCATTATACCGAACTCACGTTTTCTTGTGACATTTGTGACATCCGAACATCAGCCAATGTCACATCTTAACCTATTGACAGCCAATATGTTTTGCGCAGTTGTGACATTGTGATATTATTTAATTACTAATTAATCTCTTAAAACAAATTCTTAAGACATTGCTCACCGCTATTCAAACAGAACCTTTTGTTTAGTAATAACCCGCCTTTTATCTTCCGAAAAGCCACCTTTTGCGACGCAAAAGATAGCTTCTCGCATCATCATTTTACCAGTTTTATTAAAGCGTAATCAATTTATTTTTGTAAGTTTGCAATCGGTATGGATGTTTTCACGAAAGACAAGCGCAGCAAGATAATGGCCGCAATCCGTTCAAAGAACACGCAGCCAGAGATCATCGTGCGCAAATATCTTTTCTCAAAGGGCTTCAGATATAGGATTAACCATCCCCGACTGCCCGGACATCCCGACATCGTGCTACGCAAATACCGCACCTGCATCTTCGTTAACGGCTGCTTCTGGCACGGCCACGACTGTCCCAAAGGCCATCTGCCCAAAACCAACAATGAGTTTTGGCGCAACAAAATCAACCGTAATCGTGAGCGTGACGCCGAGGAACAACGCAAACTGGCCGCAATGGGGTGGCACTGCATAACCGTATGGGAGTGCGAACTGGCTAACGACAAGCGTGACGCCACCCTGCAATCACTCGAATATACGCTTAACCGAATATATCTTAACGACCGCACCGTTAAGTATAAACCCGTAACGGATGAAGATTACGGCATGGCCGCAGAGCCTAGTGTGAGAGAGTGAAAAAAACACGATTTTTCAGGTTGAAAGAGATTGAATGGTTACATTGTTATAGTTTTTTATTATCTTCGCGCTATGGATAAGGAAAGAATATACAATGCTCTTATGTCGGCATATTCATTGATTAGTGATGAATATGATTCGCTATGCGATGAAGATTTAAAGGACGAATATGATGATGTTTTACATTCGCTTGAAATAGCAATAGATGAATTAAAAAATTGATCATGTATGATGGCAACTGATTTTGAATCTGTGCAGTCTGACTTTTACCACTATATGATAACAGTCGGAGGTATAGCAAAGAAAACGAGCTTGGATTACATTTCAAGACTAAAATTCCTCACTCAAACAAGGGGCTATAAGTTGGATACGGACATCACACCCGAATATGTTGACGAAATAATCGCCAACGAAGAACGTGACAGGTTGAACCGTGAAAAATATTCAACCAAACACGCAATGGGAGATTTCAGAGCGGGATTGAATAAATTTTTGACTTTCGTCAATTCTGATTTCAGGAAAAAGTATAATGACAGTATCTTATCTGAAATAGATAAAGTTCAAGCCGACAGCAGACTTGAAGTTACTGAAAAAGAAGCCATCGTGCAGTCAAGGATAGGACAAGGGCGTTTTCGCCGTAGCTTGATAGATTATTGGCATGGTTGCTCAATATCTTCATGCCGTCTTACCGATATACTTATCGCATCACATATTAAGCCATGGCGTGACGCAGACAATTTTGAACGACTTGATGTATATAATGGTTTATTGTTACTACCTGATTATGACAAACTTTTCGATTTAGGTTATATGTCATTTGACGTTAATGGTGTTGCCGTTTATTCAAAACTTTTATCTGTTTCTGATAAGAAGATATTAGGATTGAAGAACGATTTACATTTAATAAATATCGAAGAACAACATAAGAAATACTTAAAGTTTCACAATGAATATTGCTTTATGGAATAGTTTTCCTTGGTACTATTTTGTTTTCTTGAAGTCACATAAAAAATATTGTCGAATTGCAAATTTCTATTGAAAAAAGTGAGCCAGGCATAATGATAGTATGAAAATAATCTTACTTCAAGCAGTCTGCGGCTATTTGTTTACAAGCTGTTTTACGTTCTCAACTTCCTTTATCAGCTGTTCAGTTGACGGCAAGTAAAGTTTGTATTCGCTGGCGAGGATGGTTGAATTGTCTTCAGGTAGCGACATTTTTACCGCTGTGTCGTTCTTGCTTGTGCAGAGCAATATACCGATTGTAGGGTTCTCATCGGCGGTACGCTCCATGCGGTCATAATAGTTGACGTACATTTGCAGTTGGCCGAGGTCTTGATGTGTCAGTTTGCCTGTCTTCAACTCTATTACGACGAAGCAGCGCAACAGGCGGTTGTAGAATACAAGGTCGGCAAAGAACTCGTCGTCTTCAATCAGTATGCGCTTTTGGCGCGCCACGAACGAAAAGCCTTTGCCAAGTTCGAGAAGGAAGTCGGCTATGTGGGATATTATCGCACTTTCAAGGTCTTTTTCATAATACGCGGGGTTGCGCTCAAGACCGAGAAACTCGAGAATCATGGGGTCTTTGATAATTTCTTTCGGAGATTCAGGCGTGCGCTCGTTGCGTGCCACGGCCAAGACGGACTCTTTGTCGTTGCTGAGCAGGAGGCGTTCGTAGAGCATCGAGTTGATTTGACGTTCAAGCTCACGTCCTGTCCAGCCGTTGTTTACCGCTTCAAGTTCGTAATACTTGCGCTTGTCGGGATCGGGTATTTGGATAAGCATACGATATTGTGTCCAGTTCAATTGCGAACGCAGTGCGTTCGCAATTGGGTATATTCTATAAAACTGGCGACACATTTCCAATTGCCTTACGGAAAATCCGCTGCCATAGTCGGGTTCAAGCTGTTTGGCGAGGTTCTTTATAAGGTATGTGCCATAGTCGGCACGTTGCTTGCCCTGCTGTTCTTCCTCGAAGATACGTTTGCCTAAGTGCCAGTACATCTGCACACGCTGGAAATCGACACTGCGCACGGCGTTGCTGCGTGCGGTGTTGATTATTGCGCGTATGTCGTTGATAAAGGCGTTATTTATATTGCTTGTGTCGATTTCTTTCATGATTATTTTTTGTTAGAATAAGAAATAAGTGCTTTTATGGCGATTTGTCATAAAGATTATGCAAATATAAGGAATTTTCCGTATATTCGCATCAAAATAAGTGAAACTAAAAAAACGGAAGGCTATGCTTTTATCAACAACACCAACAATAGAGGGACGCCGCATACTTGAATACAAGGGCATTGTGACGGGTGAAACGATAGTGGGCGCCAACGCCATAAAGGACTTCATGGCGGGTCTGCGCGACTTCTTCGGCGGACGCAGCGGAACATACGAGAAGGTTTTGCGCAACGCTAAGGAGTCGGCCATGCGTGAGATGGAAGAGCGCGCCGCCGAGCTTGGGGCGAACGCCATCGTAGGCATTGACCTCGACTATGAGGCCATAGGGCAAAACGGCTCAATGCTGATGGTGACGTGCAGCGGAACGGCGGTGGTTATTTAGCCAAGGGCTAAATAACAATTAAAAAGTAACAATTAAAAATTAAACCACCTTGCTATACACTTGCCATTTACGCAAAGATTGTAGGAATAGCAATGCGGTTTAATTTTTAATTGTTAATTTTTAATTTCAGGCGAAGCCTGACCGGCTTTGCCTAATTCGTATGCCCGTGAGGCCATGCGGTTGACGATGTTCTCGGCAAGGTCGACGTCTATATCGCCGAGAGCGGGACAGCGTGTGTATGAGTTAAGGTGCTCGTCGTCTGTTTCAACGTGACCGGCAAGCAGGTTAAAGAAATTGCGCTTGTACTCCTCCACCATCACGTCAAACATCTCGCCGGTACGACAGGCAAAGCGGACAAGGTCGATGTCGGTGGTGGTTTCGGTTACAAAATCCTTCAGCAAGCGACTTGCCTCATCGGCGTCATAATTCATGCGCGACAAGGCGTAAAAGGCCTCTTGGTTGAATAGTTTAGATATGTTCTCATAATGGTTGAGCATTATGCGCTTGATGTTTTTCGGCTCGAAACGCTCCTGCAGGTCTACGTCAGTCTGCGACTCAAGCATGCCAGTAACGTAATACTTGAAAAACGCACGCACAAGAGCGGCTACGGCGATGTCTTTTCCTATCATTTTTTAATTAAAAATTAAGAGTTAAGAACTGAAAGTCAGTGTTAAGCTGATTAAGAAAGAATGACTTTGTGGATTAAGGGTTTATAACGGAGTTAAGTTGTGTATGTCATCCTCTTATGGTGGAGATATTTTCTTAACTCTTAATTCATGATTCTTAATTACGCAGTCGATGTTCCTCATAAGTCCTTCGTACTTTGCCCGCTTAACGGCGCTGCCCTTGAACAGGCGGCGGTATTGCTCGACGGTCAGACCGAGCCAGTCGGCACGGGTCATGCGCAGAAGTTCCTCGTTGGGTTGCAGCTGAGGGTCGTCGGTCGGCGTGGCGAAGCGGTTCCATGGGCAAGCGTCAAGGCAACGGTCGCAACCGTAGACGGTGTCGCCCATGCAGGCAGCGATGTCTGACGGAATGTCGCCGCGGTTCTCAATGGTTTGGTATGACAGGCATTTACCCGCACAGAATGGGGCGCCAACGGCCAAAGCGCCCGTAGGACAGGCGTCGAGGCAGGCGCGGCACGTGCCGCAACGCGGCGTTACAGGACTGTCATAAGCAAGCTCTACGTCAAGAAACAGTGCGCCGAGAAAGAACATACTGCCGGCACGGGGAATGACAAGCTGGCGGTTGCGCCCCACCCAACCGAGTCCGGCCTGCACAGCCCAATAACGTTCGAGCACGGGCGCCGTGTCGCAAAAGGCGCGATAAGCCGTGAGGCCGAGGCGCGAGGCCAAAGCATGAAGGCGCGACTTGACGACATCGTGATAATCACGTCCGAGGGCGTAAGCCGAGAACTGCAATTCGCCATCGGGCATGCGGCGGGCCGGAGCGTAATTAAGCGCCACGCTGACAATGCTCTTCACGCCGGGCATAATCTGACGCGGGTCAAGCCTCTTGTCAACGTTGCGGGCCATATAGTCCATGCCGGCATGGCCTCCGGCGGACAACCAGGCGGTAAACCCGGCAGCAACGTCCGTCGCCACAGGGCCGGCCTTGGCTATGCCGCAGGCGAAAAAGCCGAGGGCACGGGCCTCGGCTTTAACTTGCTCACTCGAAAGTCTTAAACTCATATCCTTGTTCCTTCAACCACCTCAACGCCTCGGGCAGCGCGTAACGCAGCTTGTCAATGCTCTTGAGCGAATCGTGGAACGTGATTATCGACCCGTTGCGCGTGTAGCGCTTTACGTTGCGGAGCACGTCCTCGGCCGTAAGCCACTTGCTGTAGTCACGGGTGACAAGATCCCACATGACGATACGGTACTTACGTCCGAGCCAGAAATACTGCTCCCATCGCATCCAACCGTGAGGCGGACGGAAGAGGTGGGCGCCGATGAGGCTGTTGGCTTTCTCGGTGTTCTCGCTATAAGCCTTTGTCGTATGCTTGAAGCCGCCCCAATGGTTGAAAGTATGATTGCCCACCTGATGGCCGGCGTCGACGATACGCCTGTAAAGCTCGGGATACTTCCTTACGTTGTCGCCAACCATGAAGAACGTAGCCCGTGCGCCGAAAGCTGCCAATGTTTCGAGAATAAAAGGAGTAGACTCGGGTATGGGGCCGTCGTCGAATGTAAGATATACTGCCTTTTCGGCAGTGTCCATGCGCCATGTGGCCCGCGGGTACAGCCATCGTAACCACTTGGCAGGCTGCTCGATAATCATTATTTAGCAAATAAAAAAAGTTAAGGTAGTTAAAGGAGTCAAGGACAATAATAACATTTATTGTCATGTAAAAGGACTTGCGTTAAGTCGCTTTTACAGCATTAACTCCTTTAACTACCATTCGATTTATTGCGGCAAAACGCCACCCTTGCCTTGGTAAACGGCCAGGTCTGCCTTAAACTGAGCCTCAAGCTTGTCGGCAAGGGCCTTGTCGAACATCGAGGCGTTGTCGATACACATGCTCATCACGTAGATGTGCATCATGCAATCCTGCTGCGCCTGGGTGAAGCGGCTGCCCGTCAGCGAATTATACCACACCATGTACTGGTGGGCGTTCTTGAAGACGTCCTTGGTTATCTCGCCGGCCTTGGCCTTGTCGCCGACGAAGGCGAACGCCTTAGCCATGTCGAGGCTGCCGCTGAGATAATCGCGCGGCACGTTGTAGGCGGGAATCATCTTCTCGGCATAAGCGAGCACCTTCTTAGCCTTGTCAAGCTTCTTCTCGGCCACGAGGCTGAGGGCAAGCTGGGCGAACAGGCGGCGGTGGGTGTAGCACATGCGCATGACGGTCTCGTCAAGGTAAATGCCCTTCTTATCAATGCCGCCGTACTTGAAGCGGGTCATCATGTTGGTGTAGACGCGTTCAGAATCGAAGTTCTTTGCTCCGGCCGCGTTGGTGGTGAACGGAGTGATGCGGTTGGCGAGTCCCTCCTGTACGAAGTTGTCGCCAAGGTTCATGTAGTTCTCTGAACCTACCGTAGTGGCAACATATACGGGACGTGTCCAGTTGCATTGTGCAAGAATTTCAAGCATCATCAGGTCATTCTTGTAAAGCGCGTTCTTGCCTTTGAGTGATATGACCATGCGATCAGGTATGGTGTCGGTAGCCATAAGCATGCCGCTCTTCTTAACAGCCTCCTTGTCGATAGTCAGATAGAGGGTGTCTGTAGGTATGAAGTGTAAATCAGGATCCTTAGAGCGAACCCAATACTTCATTATGTTCTTAACCTCGAACGGACTGTCGCCGAAGGCGGCCTTGGCCTCCTCGGGATTTGTCTTGTAGAGCTCGAGGATTTGGTGCTTGGCTTCAGGCTGCACTTCGATATACTCGTTAGTGCCCGAGCAGTAGTCAAGGCGCGGCCATGTGATAGGCACTGCGGGCGAATCGTAAGCCACACGGCACATCTGGTCGATATACCAGTCGGTCTGCAGATAGCTGAGGTTGCAGACGCGGGCGTCGGTCCTTACGCCTTCAACCTCCTGGTTGTACCACAGGGGGAAGGTGTCGTTATCGCCGTTGGTGAATATTATCGGATTGCCCTTGTCCTGCATTGACATGAGATAGTTCTGGCCGAAGTCACGGCAAACGTAGCGTCCGCTGCGGTCGTGGTCGTCCCAGGTCTGGCTGGCCATCTGTACGGGCACGAGCAGGCAGAGTATTGAAACGACAGCGGCCACGGCCGTGCCGCTAAGCTTGAGGTACTTCTTAAGCAGGTCGATGACGGCCGCAACACCTATACCGCACCATATGGCGAAGGCGTAGAACGAGCCGGCGTATGCGTAATCGCGCTCGCGCGGCTGCATGGGCGTCTGGTTAAGGTATAACACAATGGCAAGCCCCGTCATGAAGAACAGGAAGAACACCACCCAGAACTGGCGGATACCGCGCTGTCCGCGGTAAGCCTGCCAGAAGAGGCCGATGAGTCCCAAAAGCAGCGGCAGGCAATAGAACACGTTGTGGCCCTTGTTCTCCTTCAGCACGTCGGGCAGCTTGCTTTGGTCGCCAAGGCGCCAATTGTCGAAGAAAGGTATGCCGGTAATCCAGTTGCCGTGCTCGAGCTCGCCGTTGCCCTGAACGTCGTTCTGGCGTCCGGCGAAGTTCCACATGAAGTAGCGCCAATACATGAAGTTGCACTGGTAAGAGAGGAAGAAGCGGAGGTTCTCGAACATGGTCGGCATTTTAACCGTCATCGGCTCGCCGCAACGGTCGTAAGGCACCTGGGTGCCGTCGACGCCGCCCATCCAGCTCTCGTAAGCTTCGGCATGGGCCGAACTCCACATGCGCGGGAAGAGCATGTTCTGCTCGTAAACGTAATCGCGCTTGCGGCTTACGATGAAGTAAGAGTCCTTCTCGTCGGGCGAGGCCTTCTCCTTACGCTGGTAGACGGGCGCGCCGTACTCCATGCGCGGCTTGCACATGCCGTCCTCGACGTCGAGCTTAACCTGCGACGTGTACGCCTGGCCGTAGGCCAAGGGGTTGTCGCCGTACTGGTCACGGCTGAGGTAGCTGCCGAGGGTGAATATGTCCTCGGGGGAGTTCTGGTCCATAGGAGGGTTGGCCGACGAACGTATCACGATGACGGCGTAGCTCGAATAACCTATCATCAGCATGAGCATACAGAGCAAAGCCGTATTCTTGATGCGTGCGCTGACGAGGGGCTTCTTGTCTTTCTTACGGTTGACAACAAACCACAGGATTGCCAGAACTACTATGCCCGTGAAGAAGGCGCTCCAGCCGTAGCCGTAGAACGGCACGCCGAGCATGGCCACGGCCAAGAGGAACGACACGTTGGTGCGCCTGAAGCTCTTGCCCGTATAGCTCTCGTAGATGGCCCAGATGACTGCGGCCACAAGGAGCATGATATATACAATAACGCCGGTATTGAACGGGCAGCCGAGCGTGTTGACGAAGAACAGCTCGAACCAACCGCCAACCGTCACAATGCCCGGCACGACACCGTAAAGTATCGCGGCGATGAGCACAAACGAGATGAGCAGCGCAATGAGCGAGCCTTTAAGGTTGGCGTTGGGGAACTTGCGGTAATAGAACACCAGCACGATGGCCGACACGCAAAGGAGGTTGAGCAGGTGGACGCCGATGCTCAAGCCCGTCATATACATGATGAGCACCAACCAACGGTCGCTGTGGGGCTCGTCGGCGTGGTCTTCCCACTTAAGTATTAGCCAGAACACAACTGCCGTGAAGGCCGACGAGTAGGCGTAAACCTCACCTTCGACGGCACTGAACCAGAACGTGTCACTGAACGTGTAAATCAACGCGCCCACAAGGCCGCTCGCCTCGATGGCGATAAGCTTGGCCGTAGTGAGCGAGCTCCAGTCCTTAAGTATCAGCTTGCGCGTAAGATGGGTGATTGTCCAGAAAAGGAACAATATGCTCGTGGCGCTGAGCAAGGCGCTCATCGTGTTAACCATGAGCGCAACCTGCGACGGATCGCTGGCAAACTGTGAGAACAAGTTTGCGGTGAGCATGAAGAAAGGAGCTCCGGGCGGATGGCCTATTTCGAGCTTGTAACCTGTTGTGATGAATTCAGGACAGTCCCAAAAGCTGGCTGTCGGCTCAATGGTGCTGCAATATACGAAGGCGGCTATGAAAAATGTCAGCCAGCCTAAGACATTGTCAACCAACTTAAATTGTTTCATTTAATGATATGTGTGATTATTGTTTACCTTCTCTTAAAAACGTAATAAAGCGTTGCAAAGATACAAACTTTGCGCCGTGTAACATTAATATTATTATATTTTAACGCTGTAAGGCACCGCAAAAAGCGTAACGGCAATCTTGCCGCTACCCGGCACGAAAGCGTCATTACGCCAGACGCTAACCTTTTACCACGCAAAAGGCTACGTATTACACGCCGAAAGGCCACCTTTTAGGCGCCGAAAGAGCACCTTTCATAACACACTGGCAATCAACACGATACGAAGCCGTCACCAACCCGACTGACAGAAGGACATGCGACAAGGCGCAAACGAGGCACATCTACGCATGCGGCAAGCACAAACATGGCACAAAAAGAATAAAAAGCAAAAAGAAACGTATTAAATCATAAAATACCGGTAAATATCCGGCAAATGGCATTACCTTTGTAAAAGATTAATCAGAAATCAAAACATTATCACAATCATGACAATTGGTATCATTATTTTAGTGGTCGTAGTGCTGCTCGTCATTTGGGGAGTCAGCCTGTACAACAATCTCGTTAAACTGAGAAACAACCGCGAGAACGCTTTCGCCAACATCGACGTGCAACTGAAACAGCGCCACGACCTCGTGCCGCAACTCGTGTCAACCGTCAAGGGATATGCCACGCACGAGCGCGAAGTGCTGCAAAGGGTGACCGAGGCGCGCTCGGTAGCCATGAACGCCACGGGCATCAACGACAAGATTAACGCCGAGAACGCACTCACCAGCGCACTGGCAGGACTTAAAGTGTCGCTTGAAGCTTACCCCGACCTGAAGGCAAACCAGAACTTCATGCACCTGCAAACCGAGCTGTCTGACCTCGAGAACAAGCTGGCCGCAGCACGCCGCTTCTTCAACTCTACGACGCGCGAGCTTAACAACGCCGTGGAAACATTCCCGTCGAACATCTTCGCAAAGATGTTCAAGTTCGGCAAAGAGCCGATGTTCGAGGTTCCGCAGGAGGAACGCGCCGCATACGACAAAGCTCCCGAAATCAACTTTTAACCCCGAGCAAGTATGAGATATGTAGGAATGTACACCCAAATCCGCCGGAACAACATGCTGACAATAATGTTGCTGCTGATGTTCCCCGTCATAATCCTCGGCATGATTTGGGTGTTCCTTGCCTTGGTTAACTATTTCGGCAACGGCGTTTACGACCAATACGGCAACATCGTGCGCCATCTTGACACAGCCACGGTCAACTATTACTTCGTCAACGCCATACCATGGGTGATAATCGGCGTCGGCGTATGGTTCGCCATAGCCTACTTCTCAAACACCGCCATGGTTCGCGCCGCAACCGGAGCACGCCCCGTAACGAGAAAGGAGAACCCGAGGATTTACAACATCGTCGAGAACCTCTGCATCGCCTGTAACATGGACATGCCGAAGATAAACATCGTAGACGACCCTCAACTTAACGCATTCGCCAGCGGTATTGATAAGAAAAGCTACACGGTGACACTCACCACGGGCATCATCAACTACCTTAACGACGATGAGCTGGCAGGCGTCATCGGCCATGAGCTGACGCACATACGCAACCATGACACGCGCCTGCTAATCACAAGCATAATTTTCGTAGGCATTGTTTCCACAATCATGAGCATTGTCGTCCAAATGATGTACAACGCTTTCTGGTTCGGCGGAATGAGCCACCGCAGCAGCGACAACGAAGAGGACAACCGCGGAAACGGCCTGTCAATGATTGCAGTATTCATCATTGCCGCCCTGTGTTGCGCCGTTGCTTACCTGTTCACCCTGCTCACACGCTTTGCCATCTCGCGCAAGCGTGAATACATGGCTGACGCAGGCGGCGCCGAGCTGTGCGGCAATCCGCTCGCCCTCGCCTCCGCCCTGCGTAAGATATCAGGTGATCCCGGACTTGAAAACGTCAAGCGCGACGACATCGCCCAGCTGTTCATCATTCATCCGCAGCACTTCGCCCCGGGCCTCACGAGCTTCTTCAGCTCGCTTTTCAGCACACACCCTGACACAAGGAAGCGCATCGAAATACTTGAGCAGTTCTAAGAAATATCATAAACTACTATAAAGCCCCTTAAACACATGGCTATATTGCCTGTATTTAAGGGGCTTATTATTTTCTCAAAATCCATCAACAAGCACAAGACAATCACATGCAAAGAAAGTCAAAGATACTTCCTAAACAACACCTATTTACAATATAAATAAGATACTACTAACACATCATAAACTTCACCTCACCAATTGCCGCACTCCAAACAACATACAGCAATCATGCCACCACCATAATACCAACCGCCCAAGCTTATTTGCATTATTAGACTTATTGGATAATTTTACCTATTGGGCCTTATTGCCTAATTAGCTAACTTAATAGGCATCCACCTCATTTGCTCATTTGCTCATTTGATTTATTTGGCTCATTTGTCCCTTTAAGCCACTCGGCTAATTGGGCTAATCATCCCATTGGGCTAATTAAGGGCGCAGTAGAAATTTAGTGGGGATATCCGTATAGCTTAGCGATTCTGAATAGGAAGAACTTTTTGTCAGTAACTC
>CALUKU010000030.1 GCA_944321295.1 uncultured Prevotella sp. | reverse complement strand
TGTTACTTCGTGTGAGATAAAACAGAGCATTTTACAACTGTTAAATTTTTCTTGGGACACCAGTGTAATTTATTATGCCCGCACGCCACGGAGGGGCGTATAAATATCTGCACATCGATAAAATACGTTTCTTACGAAACGTGCGGGCATAATAAATTATGTCCCTACAAAGACGGTGTTCTTTTAAATACTTTAATCATCTGCTTATTAAAACCATACAACAGATTTGCGGATGAACCCTAAAAATACGATGGAGTATCAAAATTTCGTAAACAGGAGTCAGACGCTTCGCGTCGGAATTATCGGGAGTTAACGGACAAATGCCAAGTTGCTGAAATTCAAGCTATTGTCAGTTAACTCCGGGCGAGCAAAGCGAGCCTAACTCCCGTTAACTTCTGCTAACTTCTTAATTTTGATACATCCTCGTTCTGTTAATATTATCATAAATTCATACGCCTGAACTGCGGATGAATCGTTTAGCTTGCCAATAGACGACGTGCTTTTGTCAGAATGTGGGCGTCTGCCTTACGGGGTTGTTGATTGTTGGCATATCTGCTTTTTGTATTTTCCTGCCTGAGTTGAAGTTCCATGCTATGGTAAGCATAGCTCTTGACATTGAGCTTGTGTCTTTGCGCGTGAGCGACCAGTCAGTGTTGTCGACGTGTATCTTCCTGTGGTTGTACAGAATGTTGGCGTATCTTAGGTTTATGCTCAACTTGTCGCCGAGCAATGACAGACGGACGCCTGCGCTTAAACTGTAAGTGGCGTCGGCCTCATAACTGAGGGTCTTACCTCTACTTGAGGCCGAAAACGACAGCTCAAGGCCGAAGTTGCGGCATAAACTGAAGTCGTTATCCGAGGTGAACGTAATTTGGGTGTTGTTAATCGTTGTGCCAGGTGAATGTTCCTTGTTGTAAACAGTCGCTAAGTTGTTGCGACTGTACCAAAACTTCAATGGCCGTCCTGCGTATGTCATTCTCAGCGTGTGCGTCATCTTATATCCTACGTTCTCAGGAATGGTGTAATAAACGCCTTGGCGGTTTGCGTCTTGATGCATTATCACACATACCATATCGTCACCGTAAAAGAAACCATAAGAAGCTGACCATGAGCGGTCAAGAGCGAAATACACTTCAGCGTTGTCGTATGTTTGTACGTCAATGTCAGGGTTGCCAATGCTGTAAAGCTTATCGCTCTGCCATACTACGGCCGGCAGGCGGTAGTTGTAATTGGGATACGAATAAGCGCGGCGGTAGCCTATATTCAACAGTCGCCTCTTGTCTTTATCCATCATCCATTGGAGTGCCATTGACGGGTAAATTCCGCTGTCCCATTTGCTTATGCTGTTTTCCGGGGCAATATTGTCTTTATATGACGTGCGGCCGCCGTGCCACATTAGGGCAGCCCTTAGGTATAGCTTGTCAGTAAACGCTGCGCTGTATTCCGCCCATGTGATATAGTTAGGGCCATAATTGTCGAAGCGCCCGTCTGTAATGTAACCGAGCGTTTCTGTGCCGTTGTCGGTATGTCGGTCTATCATGTATTCAAAATCGAAACCGACACTTACGGACATGCTCTTGTTAAGCGTAACGGTGAACTCAGGCGTAACCTTGAACAGGTCAAGGTCGTATATCTGTTCAGCCTTGTCGGTCGTGCTTGAATATCGATATAGCAGGTTGGCGAAGCTCGTATTCTTTGTGTATTCTGCCGTAAATGTGAAAAAGTTTGTAGAATTGCCGAGGCTTTTGTTAAGGTGCAGTCCTGCTTTGTATGTTTGCATGTCGCCGTCATTGTTTATTTTCAATGCGCTTGTGCCGTCGGTTGTTGACGTCGAGCTGCTCTGCGTGTAATCCTTCCACAAAAAGCTTACTCCGCCGTAAACGTCAAGGCGGTCAGTGTAATTGAAAGAGTATCTGAGCGACAGGTTGTCGCTGAAAGCCTTTTCATGATTCACGTCATTTGTGATGGTTGTGCTTTGTGAGCCTTGGTTGACATCCTTTTGTATGCTGCCCGTAGAGTATCTGCTGTAAGGTGTGCCGCCGGCTATGTTGCTCAAGCTGAACTTACATTTCTGGTATAGAAGATTTGTGTTAGGGGTTGTCTGCACAATTCCGTCCTTGTCAGCTTGGGCGTATAAAGACACGGAGCCAAGCAGGCCGTCTTCTTTCCTTAGACGTATTTTAACGACGCCACCCGTAGCATTTATCCCGTATGATGCGTCGGCTTGGGGTATTATTTCAATGCTTGCAATCATCGTAGGCGAAATGGCCTTTAGTTGTTCGAAGGTTATCTCCCTGTCGTCAAGATATATTAAGGTGTTTTCACGGCCGTGTATGCTTATCGTTTTGTCGGATACGTCAAGCTCGCGCGAGTATTTTAGGAAGTCGGTTGTAGATTTACCTTTGGCCAGTGGGTTGCCTTTTACTCGTATGATTGTTTCACCCGAGGGCTTAATGTCCGTATATTCAGCCATAACAGTTATGCCTTCAAGCATTTCTGTTGATTCTTTCATGATAGCAGTTCCAAGATTAGTATCGCCGCATATATTTATTGTGCATTTATAGTCTTCATAACCAATGAATGTGGCTGTAAGGTTATACTTACCATTGGGCACGTTCTTTATCGTGAAGCGTCCGTTTTCGTCAGATAAAACATGTATTGTTTTCGCCTTCTTGTCAATTTGTGTAAGTGACATGGTCGCATTGCAAATGGTTGCACCAGATTCATCCGTGAGGCAACCGGTTAATGTGAAGCCTTTTTCTTGTGCAGATACATATGTAAAAAATGTTAGAATTAATATGGTGCACAATGCGAAACGAAAATGAACGTTGTTTTTCATGTTTTATGGGCTAATGGTTTCACAGAGGTTTGGGCTTCTTGCCTCCACGATGAGTCATGATATGCAAGTTGCGCAGTCTTGCATTAAACATAACTTTCGTTAAAGTATTTTTTATGTTACAAAGATATGGAATTGCTTGTTTGAGTGCAATTAAATTTTAAAGAAAAACTTCACAAAAACTTCACAATTGGTGTAAGTTATTGGTTATAAACGTTTTATGTATTTGCTGAAGTTTTTGTGATTCGTTATTATTCCTTATTTTTTTAGTAACAGGCGCTTGCGGATGTTTGATATGTCAGGAAAAGAACGGCCTGTAAGAACGCTGATTTATAATTAATCTTTATCTGACACTAATAATTATAGATTTATGAATACACCCTCATCCAATTCAGACGGTCAGTAATCGTCTGAATTGGATGAGGGTGCTTTATTGATTAATGTCATAATCTTATCCAACCAAATGGATATGACCTCTGATAAAACTTCACATTCAGATCACGCAGTCCATGTTTACGTCGTTGTCGTCGGCGGGTATGTCGGGAAGTTTCTGGAAGTCGAAGCAGACGCCTATCTTGAAGGCTTGCGGTATTTTGGGCAGGAAGCGGTCGTAGTAGCCCTTGCCGCGGCCGAGGCGGCGACCGGCGGAGTCGAAGCCCATGCCCGGCACGACGGCCGTACCTATTTTTGCGAAGTCGGTGAACAGGGCGCCCGTAGGCTCCATTATGCCGTAACTGCCTTCGGCCAGGTCGGCGTCGCTGCGGTAGAGCCTTACCTCCATCTCGCTGTCGCTTATCACTTTAGGCAGCAGCACCGTCTTGCCGGCTTCTGCCAAACGCCTGACGGCCTCGTGGGTATAGACCTCGTCGGGCAGTGAGTAATACATAAGTATCGTGTCGGCGGAGGTAACGGCCGGATGGGCCAGCAACCGCTCCATTATGGGGGCTGACATCCGGCGCAGTTCTTCCTGCGTGAACTGCCGCTTCGTTTCACGTATCTGTTTGCGCAGGGCGCGTTTCTCTTCGGTCATGGCTGTTTGTTTTTTAGGAGTAAGGAGAGAAGGATGAGTAATATAACTCCTTTATTTCTTCTCTCCTTACTCCTTCTCTCCTTATTTCTTTACTTCTTTTTTCGGGAAGGCTTCGCCGCGTTTGAACACGTCGAGAGCCGTCTTGATAACATTGTCGTCAAGGTTGAGATATTCAATCCAATCCTCTTCGTCCATTATGTTATAGATGATTCGGCTGTTGATGAACAGCTTCAGCAGCTTGTGCGACTTGCGTATCATGAGGTTGCGGCGCCTCAGCCCGTTCTTGTCGGCATACGTGGCGAACTTGTCTACCGTGTTCTGCTTGTCGAGATAGTCAGCCAGGTCGGTCATGGTGTCGAAACTGCTCAGCTTGGGGCGGTTCTTGTCAGTGTAGTTGAAGGCGAACCTTATTATCAGTCCGCTCATGCTTGCCTCCTTGAAGTATGACGTCATGCCGAGCGTGTCTTCGGGCACGAATATGTCTGGCGTTATGCCTCCGCCGCCGTAGACGGTGCGTCCCATGACGGTGTGGTAGGCGGGGCCGGTGTGCTTAATGCTGTCTTGCGAGAAGAACTCGCCGTGCTGGTAGCGTGTCAGCAGGTCTTCCTCGTATCCGCTGTTGTCGCCGGCGGTGTAAGGCTTCTGTATGCAACGGCCTGACGGGGTGTAGTATCGGGCTACGGTCAGGCGTATGATTGAGCCGTCGGTGAACTCGAGCTGCTGCTGCACGAGGCCCTTGCCGAACGAGCGGCGGCCGATTATCGTGGCGCGGTCGTTGTCCTGCATGGCTCCGGCGAATATTTCGGAGGCCGAGGCCGAGCCTTCGTTAATCAGCACTACGAGCGGTATGCGCTGGTAGCTGCCGCGCCCGTCGCTCTTGTAGTCCTGCCTCGGCGACTTGCGCCCTTCCGTGTAGACTATGAGGCGGTTCTTAGGTAGGAACTCGTTGGCCATCTGCACGGCCGACTTGAGATAGCCGCCCGTGTTGTCGCGGAGGTCTATTATCAAGTTGCCGAAGCCTTCCTGCGACAATTGCGCCAAGGCGATGAGCAGTTCGGGATAGGTGTTCTCGCCGAAGTTCTTTATCTTTATGTATCCGGTGGTGTCGTCAAGCATGTAAGCGGCGCTGACGCTCTTCTGCGGTATGTCGGCGCGCGTCAGGGTGAACGTTCTCGCTTTCTTCTCGCCGTAGCGTATGACGCCTATCTTGACCTTTGTGTCTTTCGGCCCTTTCAGTCGGCGCATGGCTTCTTCGTTAGTTACTATTTTGCCGACGAAGGGCTTGCCGTCAACGCTTACTATCTTGTCGCCGGCGCGTATGCCGGCCTGGTCGGCCGGGCCGTTCTTTATCACGCCTTGCACGTGTATGGTGTCTTCCCTGATGACGAACTCAATGCCTACGCCTGAGAACGAGCCGCGCAGGTCGTCTGTGGCCTGTTGCACGTCCTTGGCGCTGATGTACACCGAGTGGGGGTCGAGATCGGCCAGTATCTGCGGTATCGCCATGTCAACCAGCGAGTCGATGTTAACCTTGTCAACGTATTGGTCGTCGATGATGTGCAGCAGGTTGTTGAGCCTGTTGCTGCCCGAGTTGATGATGTTGAGCCTGTTGCCTGAGAAGTGGTTGGCGTAGAACGTGCCCACGACTATGCCTATTACGACGCACAGCGCCATAGTCAGCGGCATGAGGCGGCTTGTCTTATTTTGTTTCATATTCGTCAGGGTTAATGTAAACGACTTCTACGCCTGCCTTGCCGAGCAGGGTTATGCCGTCGTCAAGGCGGTATTTCTCGCCGTAGACAACGCGCTTAATGCCCGATTGTATGATAAGCTTTGAACACTCGATGCACGGTGCGGCCGTGACGTAGAGCGTAGAGCCGTCGCTGTTGTTGGAGCTGCGCGCAAGTTTGGTTATCGCGTTGGCCTCGGCGTGCAGCACGTAGGGCTTCGTGACGTTGTTCTCGTCTTCGCACACATTCTCGAATCCGCTCGGCGTGCCGTTGTAGCCGTCGCTGATTATCATCTTGTCCTTAACGACGAGCGCTCCCACCTTGCGGCGTTGGCAGTAGCTGTTTTCGGCCCAGATGCGTGCCATGCGCAGGTAGCGCAAGTCGAGCAGCAATTGTTTTTCCTCCTGTTCGGTCATGGGAGTTATAATTTAAAAATTAAGAATTAAAAATTAAAAGTTAAGGGTGACGAACTTATTTTATTCATAGGCTTTGCCTACGTTTTGTCGTTGTGTCCCCCTTTTTCTTTCTTTTTATTCCGTTGCGTTTAAGCAGGGCGTCGATGGTAGGCTCTCCTCCGCGGAAACGCTTGTACAGGGTCATTGGGTGCTCCGTGCCGCCCTTTGACAGGATGTTGTCGCGGAAGCTTTGAGCCGTTTCACGATTGAATATACCGTGTTTCTTGAACACGCTGAAGGCGTCGGCGTCGAGCACTTCGGCCCATTTGTAGCTGTAGTATCCGGCGGCGTAGCCTCCGGCCATTATGTGGCTGAACTGCACCGTCATGCACGTGTCGGGCAGTTGCTCGGTTACGATGGCTTTCTTCCATGCTTTCTTCTCGAAGGTTATGATGTCATCGTCGAAGGCGTCCTTCTTGGTGTAGTAAGCCATATCAAGCAGGCCGAAGCTTACCTGGCGCAGGCAGCCGTATGCCGCCATGAAGTTGCGGCTTTTAACGATGCGGCTGATCAGCTCGTCGGGTATTGGCTCGCCCGTCTTGTAATGGAAGGCGAACGTCCGCAGGAAGTCTTTCTCGACGGAGAAGTTCTCCATGAACTGTGACGGCAGCTCAACGAAGTCCCACCAGACGTTCGTGCCCGACAGGCTCTCGAAGCGTGTGTTGGCGAACATTCCGTGGAGTGAATGTCCGAACTCATGGAGGAATGTTTCCACTTCGCCGAGCGTCAGCAGCGCCGGCTTCTCGTCAGTGGGTTTGGTAAGGTTCATGACGACGCTTACGTGAGGGCGCACGTTCACGCCCTTGCGGTCAATCCATTGTCCCTGGAACTCGGTCATCCAGGCGCCTCCCTGCTTGCCTTTGCGCGGGAAGAAGTCGGCGTAGAACACGGCGAGGTAAGAGCCGTCCTTGTCGAACACCTCGTATGCCTTCACGTCAGGATGGTAGACGGGTATGTCCTTGTTTTCCTTGAACGTTATGCCGTATAGGCGGTTGGCAAGGCCGAACACGCCCTTGATGACGTTTGACAGCTCGAAGTAAGGCCGCAGCATTTCCGAGTCGAGGTTGAACTTCTTCAGCTGCAGCTTGTGTGAATAGTAACTGAAGTCCCACGGCTCCATCTTGAAGTCTTTGCCTTCGGCCTTACGGGCCATCTTCTCTATTGCGTTGACTTCTTCCAGTGCCGTAGGCTTATAGGCGTCGATGAGGTCGTCCAACAGTTTATACACGTTGCGGGCGTTGCCGGCCATGCGGTGCTTCAGCACGTATTCGGCGTATGTCTTGTAGCCCAGCAATTGCGCTATTTCCCGCCTCAGGTTGACGAGGCGTTTGCAGATGTCGATGTTGTTTTCGGTGTTGTCGTGCGTGCATACCGTGTTGCGCGCCATGTACATCTGCCTGCGCAGTTCCCTGTCGTCGGCGTATGTCATGAACGGGCTGTAGCTGGGATAGTCGAGCGTGAACACCCATCCGTCGAGTCCTTGTTCCTTCGCCGTCAAGGCAGCGGCCTCGCGGGCCGTGTCGGGCAGTCCTTCAAGCTGTTTTTCGTCGGTTATGTGTAGTTTGTAGGCCTTGTTCTCCTTCAGCAGGTTCTGCGAGAACTGCAGCGATAACATTCCGGCTTCCTCCGTCAGTTTGCGCAGGCGCTCCTTTCCCTCGTCATCGAGCAGGGCGCCGCTGCGCACGAAGCCGTCGTAACAGTTGTCAAGCAGGCGTTTCTCCTCGGCAGTGAGTTTCCGGTGGTGGCGGTGCACGGCCTTGATGCGCTCGAAAAGGCGCTTGTTCAGTCTCACGTCGTTGGCGTGCTTTGTCAGTATCGGCTGCATTTTCTGCGCCAGTGCGTCAAGCTCGTCGCAGGTTTCGGCGCTGAGCATGTTGGAGAACACCGCCGACACCCTCGACAGCAGGTCGTAATAACCTTCCTTGTCGTCGTCGGCATTTATGATTGTGTTGTCGAATGTCGGTTTGTCGGGATTATTGATTGTTTTCTCTATTTGTTCGTTATCACGTCGTATTCCTTCCATGAAAGCCTCTTCAAAGTCTTCCAGCTTGATTTTGTCGAAGGGTACGGTGTCGTGAGGAGTGTTGTACGGTTCAAAAAAAGGATTTATGCGTTGTCCTGTCATGGTTGTTTCATTCATACTGACGTTTCTCTGGATTTTTGATTACAAAGATAACAAATTTATTTGTTGCGTATTGTGTGTGGTAATATTTTTAACTAATATTTACCCGCTGTTTTCTTGCGATATCGTTGTTTGTCGGTGTCCTGTTGACGAGTTCTTGGCATTAAGACTTATTTACATGCAAACATTTCAAACAAAGTAGGGACATGATAACCGGTTAAATACGCCTCTTCGCGGCGTGCGGACATAATGAATTATGTTCCTACTGAGGGTGTTTCCTTATGTCAAGCTCACATTAAATCATGTCCCAACTTTATTTTCATATACCGAATTCACGTTTGTCCGTTAAGTTTTCTGTAGAATGTAACGTAAGGAACCATGATGGTGATTGTAAGAAGCCGCTTTTTGCGATGTAAAACGTTATCTTTCGCATCGTGAAAGGCGGCAAACGGGAACGCAGAATACGGCATATTGCAAACTGAAAAAGATTTTTATTGAAGGTTTTTTATGTCACAATGTCACAATGCGGCGTAAAGTGTTGAAAACCAAAGCTTTGCGTGGTGACATTATGAGAAAGCCACTGTCACGACCGTCACGCCTCAAACTTGTGATAGTGGTGACGGTGGCAACATGCGTAATGTCACGGCTTAAGTTGTTGGTAATCAGTCAATTGTGTGTTGGTGTGACGTTGTGACATTAAATCGGCGTTAGATTTGTGGGATTGTTGGGCGCTTGTCGGCGGACGGCCTGTCACATGATGAGTCTTTCGAGGGCGTTGATGTGTATTTCGCCGCGCTTTAGCGATATTACGCCTTCGGCATGCATGGCGTTGAGCTCGCGCGAAACGTTGAGCCTGCTCTCGCTGATTTCGTCGGCCAAGCGTTCCATCTTGATACGCACGGTCTTTTCGCCGGCAGGCCTTAGACAGCGTGTTTCAACAAAGCGCACAATCTTGTGCCTTATGTCTTTAGGCTGTGTGCGCCACGGGTATCGTGTGAGGCGTTGTGATTTTGTGCAGATTATGTTAAGCAGGTTCAGTCTGAATATCTCGTAGTTTTCCGCCAGTGCGAGCGTTTCCATCTTGCCGAGGCTGATGAAGCTGCAGTCGGTGGCGGCCTTGAACGTTCGTGAGTATCGTTGCGTCAGGCCGAAGATGCGTTCGGGTTGCAGGATGTCGGGGGCCGTGATGGTTTCGGTCATCGAGTAGCCGTTGTCGTCGGCACGTCCTATGGCGTCGGCAGAGCCTTTTATCAGGAAGAGCAGGCTGTCGCATGCGTCGTTTTCGCTTACCACCACTTTACCTCTCGTGAAGGTGAGATGACGGAATCTCGTTGAGGCTGTCACCTGCTCGATGTCGTTGCTGCTCATGCCTTGGAACAACGGCAGTTCGAGCAGGCGTTCTTGCGGCTTTGCGTCAGGCATGGCTTATTCTATTATTTTGTCCCTCATCGACGGCGAGAACCACACGGCGTTGTTCCCATTGTCGTCAGAGTAGATGAAATACGCCATAAGCTCGGGATGTTTCTTAAGCACGTCTTTGGCCCCGTCAAGGCCCATCACCATGAAGGCCGTGGCGTAGGCGTCGGCCGTTGCGCAGTCGGCGGCGAGCACGGTGGCCGACAGGATGTTGTGCTGCACGGGGTAGCCCGTCTTCGGGTCAATCGTGTGTGCGTATTTCTTACCGTTTTTGTAGTAGAAGTTGCGGTAGTTGCCGCTTGTGGCCATGGCCTTGTTGGTGACGTTGAGCACGGTCTGTATCTCGCGGTTGGTGTCAAGTGAGTCGTCAACAGGCTTCGTCACGCCTATCTTCCACGGTAGGCGGCTGTCGTTAATGCCGCGTGCCACAATCTCGCCGCCTATTTCAACCATGAAGTTCTCAATGCCGCGTTTGCGCAGGAAGTCGGCCACCACGTCGCAGGCGTAGCCTTTGGCGATAGCGCTGCAGTCGAGCATCGTGCGCTTGTCTTTTTTTATTATCCTGCCGCCCGCCATCCTTACCTTTTCGTAGCCTACCAGCTGCCGCAGGCTGTCAATGGCGTGCCTTGTGGGCTTTGTGTCGTTCTTGAAGCCGAAGCCCCAGGCGTTTACCAGCGGTGCCACGGTAATGTCGAAGGCTCCGTCGGTGTCGTCGGATATTCTCCGTGCGAGCGTGAACACGTCGGTGAACATCCTGTCGGCTTCAACGTCCTCGTTGCGGTTGATTTTCGATATTACTGATTGCTTGTTGAACGGCGAAAGCGAGTTGTCCACTTTGCGCATTTCGGCTTCAAGCTCGGCCTTAAGGTTCTTGTCGCTTTGGTAAGAGATGTTGTACACCGTGCCGAAGATGAAGCCCGTGTCTTTCTGGTAAGGCATGGTGTGCTGCTGGCTGACGATGACCACCGTGCCTATGATGAGAAACAGCAGGAAGGCTGTTTGCAGTATTAGTTTTTTCTTGTTCTTTTCCATGTATCGTGAGGTTGTCAGGCGGCGTTTGCTGATTATGCCTAAATGTCTATGATGACGTTGAACGTGCCGCCGATGTTGCTGCCGCCGCTTTTTCCGAAGCCGGGCACATACCATGAGTTGCCCAAGGCTCCGTCGTCGTGTGACAGGCGGCTGCGGTATCTCAGGCTCCAGCCGAGATGCACGGGGCCGAACATCTTTGCGTCGACGCCTATCACGGCTTCAAGCCATTGGCACGAGCATTTCACGTCTTCCGCCTCGTAAGGTGCGGTGTTGCCCCATACGGGGTCTTTCATTCCCGGGTGCGACAGGTCATACTTGTAAGACGTGAAGGCGTATCTTGCGCCGGCGTAAAGGCGGTAGACGTCGTGCTTGTTCTTAAGCAGGTTGAAGTCGGCGCCGATTTTAAAGTAGGGCGCCGATGCCTTGTATTTTATGTTAGTCACGTCGTCGTCGTGGTCGGCCTTGCCTATACCGAGTTCGACGATTGGGAAATACCTGTCTTTCAGGTTGATGCGCAGGGCGGCCTCGTATTGCCCGTAGTCGCCGATAAGCATTTGCACGGGGCCGACGAGGTCTGCCGACACGGCAAATCCGCAGAACAGCGGCACGCTGTCGTTTGCGGCCTTGTTGCCGTCGTCCTTGGCACAGGCCGCTGACGGCACGAGCATAAGCAGGCTAACGGCGATGCTTGAAATATATGTTGAAATGCTTCCGTGAAGTGTCATAGTCTACATCGGGGTTGTTTATTACTACCGAGTCGATGGCGTTGTGCGTCGTCCCTACGGCCGTTATCGTGTGGAAGTATGACGGCGAGCAGTCAACCGACTCGAAGTGCGGCCTATCTACCTTCTCCACCGTTATAGTGTCGAGCGTCACGGTTTTCGTCAGCGTGTCGATAGTTTCGACGAAAAACACGTCTTGCGGCTGCGAGTAGCTTATGGGCAGCGAGAACTCCGTGGTGCGCACGCTCCTGTTTATCAGCACTGAGTCGTTTCCGTCGGTGCGCTTGGTCGATATTGTCAGGGTGTCGGCCAGCGTGTCAACCCTTCCGGCGGCGTTCATCAGCTGGTATTGCGTGTAAACGAGGCTGTTCAGCGGGCAGTCGATGGACGAGCATGCGGCAAGGCCCGTAAGCATGATGACGACGATGACGGCCGGCAGCAGGCTTAAGGGTGAGAAGGCGGAAAACTTCATTCTGCGCGTGAGCGGATTTTTAGACATCTGTTTTTGCGTATTGCCGTTACTTTTACTTTTCTGCACATCTTAGTCCTTCCTCTATCTGGTAGTCGTTGCGGTCAGACGAGTTACGGCTTATCAGGTCGCCAAGGAATCCGGTCAGGAACAACTGCGTACCTATCATCATCATCGTCAGCGCTATGTAGAAGTAAGGTGAGTCGGTGACGAGGCGCTGCGGTATGCCGTGGGCGAGCGAGTAAAGCTTGTCTACGCCGATGATGATTGCCGACACGAGTCCGATGAAAAACATTATCGTGCCGAGGAAACCGAACACGTGCATAGGCTTGCGGCCGAAGCTGCTGAGGAACCACAGCGTGATGAGGTCGAGGTAACCGTTGAAGAAGCGGTTGAGGCCGAACTTTGACTTGCCGTACTTGCGCGCCTGGTGGTGAACCACTTTCTCGCCAATCTTGTTGAAGCCGGCGTTCTTTGCCAGGTAAGGTATGTAACGGTGCATCTCGCCGTACACCTCGATGTTCTTCACAACGTCGCGTCGGTAAGCTTTTAGTCCGCAGTTGAAGTCGTGCAGGTTCTTTATTCCGCTTATTTTTCTCGCCGTAGCGTTGAACAATTTCGTCGGGATGGTCTTTGACAGCGGGTCGTAGCGCTTTTGCTTATAGCCCGACACAAGGTCGTAGCCTTCCTCCGTTATCATCCGGTAAAGCTCCGGTATCTCGTCGGGCGAGTCTTGCAGGTCGGCGTCCATCGTTATCACCACGTCGCCTTGCGCCTCCTTGAAACCGCAGTAGAGGGCGGGACTTTTGCCGTAGTTACGGCGGAACTTAATGCCGCGCACGCGGTTGTCGGAGCTGCCGAGGCGTTTGATTACGTTCCATGAGCCGTCGGTTGAGCCGTCGTTGACAAATATCACTTCATACGTGAAGCCGTTGGCCTTCATCACGCGCTCTATCCACGCATACAGCTCGGGGAGTGATTCTTCTTCGTTGAATAAAGGTATTACGACAGATATGTCCATTGTTTATTTTTGTTTATGAAGGGAGTGAAGGGGAAGGAGTGGGGTAGTCAGGCCAATAGCCGTGTTGATGATGAGAAATATGCCTCTCGCTTCCCTTGTTCTCACTTTCCTTTAAAATTTTCTTTTATACTTCGACTTCAGCATTACCGCCACAGGCAGACTGACGCAGAACCCCATGATGATGTTCAGCGAGAAGAACTGCAGGGCGATGTCTATCGGGCGCAGCGCCGAGATGTTGTCAATTATCAGGTTGGTGTCTTCGGGCCTCATGCCGTAAGCCTCAATCATCGACTTGAATTCGGGCGTTGACACAATCGTTGCGTATTGCGTCATGAGGAAACCATGGTCGATGAACTGGAAGTAGACGAACTGGGCGGCGGCCATCAGCAACGACGCGTAGAAATAGACGAGCATGCCGTAGAGCAAAGCCCGTCCGAACGTGATGACGCCGTCAAGCACGTTGTCGCGGAAGCGCTTTAGGCGCAGCGTCGCAGTCACGATAGAGGCAACGCCCGCCAATAGGGCCAGGTTGGCCAGCACAGGGTAGCTGAACTCGCCTATGAAGAAGGCGAAGCTAACAATCCACAGGCCGCCTACAATAGCGCCGTCAATGCGGGCGAAAGCCCTCAGCTGTTCGTATTCTTCGCGTGTGGTCATATTTTCTTGTGTGTCGTATAGGTTCGTGTCGCGGCACAGGCCGCCGCAGACGGGTGCAAAAATAGTTAATTTCCGTCACATACGGCCGTGGCATGCTCCTTTTTTGTGTTTTTTTAGCCCAAAACAGCAACTAAAAAGCCTCGAATATTGAAAATAAGTTAAAAAACATAACAAACCGCCGTTAGTCTTCTTCCTGTCTGCCGTCTTTTTATTACCTTTGCGCCCGCTGATACGGGCAAGTCTTGCACGGCCAGCTCCCTTCGAATCCTCCAGGGCGGGAACGCAGCAAAGGTAGTTGGTTGTAGCGGCGCGATGTAAGTAGCTTGCCCACCCGCCTCTTTAGCTCAGTTGGCCAGAGCACGTGATTTGTAATCTCGGGGTCGTTGGTTCGAATCCGACAAGAGGCTCAAAATTGTATATTATTTTAATTGAAAAGTGAGAAGCGGAAGATTACGGTATGTTAATCTTCCGCTTCTCACTTTTATGGTTTCAGCTTAGTTCTACTACTGTAATTCCTGCGCCGCCGAACTGCACGTGCTCATCACGGAACGAGCTTACGGCGGGCACGGTGGCAAGGTATTGACGGATGAGCTGGCGCAGTATGCCTGAGCCGGTGCCGTGTAGTATGCGCACTTGCGGCATGCCTACGAGTATGGCGTCGTCAATGAAGTAGGTGACGGCCATTACGGCCTCGTCGCCGCGCATGCCGCGTACGTCAATTTCGGGCTTGAAGCCCTGCCGGCGGTTGTCAATCGTTTCGCGTGTTTGTCGGGCCGCCTGTGCGGGCGCTTTCGGTTCTTCGCGTTTCGGCATGTCGGCGCGCTCGAGGCGTTCGGCGCGCATCTTGGTGCGCATGTCGCCGAAGATGACGGTAGCCATCTTGCCGTCAATGCTCTCTATGCGCCCTACTGAGGTCAGGCCTTTTATGCGCACCGTGTCGCCGGGCGAAAGTTCCTTCTGGTCTCCACCATTTGAAGGTGCCTGTCCGGCAGCCTTGCTCTCTACGGGTGAGGGTTGGGGAGAGGCTTTTTTCTCCTTCTTCCTCTTTTCGCGCCTTGCCTTGCGCTCTTGTATTTGGCGCATCTTGCGCGCTATCATCTCGTCGTCGGCTGTGGCGTCGATGTCTTTCACGCCGGCCTTGAAGGCTTCCAGTTCCTCTCGGATACGCTTTGTATCAGCCTTCTCGGCCTGGCTTTCGCGTATGTCCTTGATTGTTTTCTCAATCATGCGGTTGCTCTCGCGCAGCAGCTCTTCGGCCTGCTCCTTGGCCTTGCGTATGATGTCCTTACGGCTCTGTTCAAGTTCCTTTATCTCGCTTTCATATTTGGCAATTGTCTGCTCGAGGTTCTTCTCACGCTGGTGTATGGTCTGTCGCTTGTTTTCCCAGTAGCGTTTGTCACGGACGATGTCCTGCAGGTACTTGTCGCTCTGGATGTAGTCGCTGCCTACTATGTCGCTCGCCTCGCTTATAACATCCTCCGGCAGGCCTATCTTGCGCGCTATCTCTATGGCGAACGAGCTGCCCGGCTGGCCTATGGAGAGCTGGAACAGCGGGCGCATCTGCTGGCGGTCGTACAGCATTGCGCCGTTGGCTACGCCGTCGTGGCTGTCGGCAAAGTGTTTCAGGTTCTGGTAGTGGGTGGTTATTACGCCGTAGGTCCCTTTTGCGCACAGCTGCCTGAGCACGGCCTCGGCTATGGCGCCGCCTATCTGCGGCTCGGTGCCCGTGCCGAACTCGTCGATTAGCAGCAGCGTTGAGCCGTCGGCGTGGCGCATCATTTGCTTCATGTTCATAAGGTGGCTCGAGTATGTGCTGAGGTCGTTCTCAATGCTCTGCTCGTCGCCGATGTCAATGAATATGTTGCCGAACATGCCCGTCTGCGAGCGTTCGCCTATGGGCACGGAGAGGCCGCACTGCAGCATGTACTGCACAAGGCCGACCGTCTTTAGGCACACCGACTTGCCGCCGGCGTTGGGGCCGGAGATAATCAGTATGCGCTTGTCCTGCGTCAGCGTGACGTCGAGCGGCACGACGCTCTTACCCTGCTTCTCAAGCGAGAGGCGCAGCAGCGGGTGTGCGGCTTGAATCCAATCGATGTGCGGATACGGCTTGACGTCAGGCTCAATGCCCTTTATCAGCCGTGCCAGTTCGGCCTTGGCGCGCACGAGGTCGATTTTCGCCAGGAAGGTGTATGAGTAGAGTATCGGTTTGACGTGCGGGCGTATCTCCTTTGCCATTTCTGTCAATATGCGTATTATCTCACGGCGCTCGTCAGACTCAAGCTCCCTAATCCTGTTATTTGCCTCAACCACTTCGGCCGGCTCAATGAACACCGTCTTGCCCGAGGCCGACTCGTCGTGCACAATACCGCGTATGCGCCGCTTCAGTCCCTGCGTGACTGGTATCACCAGGCGTCCGTCGCGCACGGCGGGCGTTACGTCCTTTTCTACCAGTCCCTCGCTTTGCGCCGAGCGCAGTATTGAGTACAGCGTCTTTGATATGCCGCCCTCGGTGCGCGCCAGTTCGCGGCGTATGTTCATTAGTTCGGGTGAGGCGCTGTCTTTGATCCTTCCGAATTTGTCAAGTATCTGGTCTATGCGCCTTACTAACTGCGGAAACGTTTCTACGCCCTCGGTCAGCCTGTGCAGTGCGGGGTAGGGGTATGTCTGCCTTTCGTCGTCTTCAGAGTCAGGGCGGTTCAGGTAGTTCACTATGCCGCATATGGTGTCGAGCGAGCGGCGCAGGTCGAACAGCTCGCCCTCGTCAAGGCGGGTGCCCTCGAGCCGCAGGCGGCTTACTGCCTCGCGCACGTCGAAGAAATATTGCATGGGAAAGTCGTCAGCCTCTTCCTGCAGGCGGCGGAACTCACGCACCTGCGCCAGCCATTCGTTAACCGTCGCGGCGTCGGCGCTTGGCGCCATCACGTCAACCATGCCTTTGCCCAGGGTGCTGAGGCAGCGCTCGCGCAGCAACGAGCGTATCTCGTCGAAACCAATCTTGCTTTCAAATGTCTTTGGGTAAATCATGCCGCAAAATTACTCATTTTGCGTGTTATGGCAAAGCATATCATACCCCTTGGCTGAATTATTTTTAGTGACACGGCGTTGATTGCTGTTTCAAACGGCATACTTTGAGCCTTCAATACATGGCTTTTTGTCTTTTAAAAGACAGCCTTTCACGTTATAAAAGGATACCTTTTGCGAAAACGTCCGAAGCAAGTGAAAACTGTAAGTAAAAACATCCGAAGTGCAACAATCCGAAAGTTTACTTGCCTAAAGAGGCAATAATAATTCCGCCAACGGATTATCATAGTGCAAATAAGAAAATGAAACATCCTTCAGCTTGCATTACGCCGGCGGATTTTAACGTGAAGACGGACGCGTTGTGGATAAAAATGGTTATTTTTGCATTTCATTTGTGATTACGCCGAATCAGTGAAATATTAAAACAAGAACAAAAATGAAAGACCAGTTAAGACTTTTACGTGATTGTATTTACAACGAGATACCAGCCGTAGTGTTCCAGGGCGACGACTCGTGCGCCCCGGAGATACTTGAGGCGGCAGCCGAGATATATCGCCGCCACGGATGTTCGGAGGAATTTCTGTATGACTGGCAGTTGTTAGTGGACGAGGTGAAGGCCTATCAGGCGGAGTGCCCCGCGAGAGTTAAGCTGCCGAGGCTGTCGCCGTCGGAGGCCGAGACCGTAAGGGACGACATGGCAAGGAAAGGGCTGGCGCGATGAAGCTGATACTTTATTCCGCCGACATCGGCAGCCGACAGGAGCTGGCCTTCGCCGACGGCGGCATACGGGCGGGGTTCCCGTCGCCTGCGCAAGACTACATGTCGGAGAGTATCGACCTTAACCGCGAGCTTGTGCGCCATCCCGCAACGACGTTCTACGCCCGTGCCGTGGGCGACTCGATGAAGGGGCGCGGCATTGACGACGGCGACCTGCTCGTCATCGACAAGTCGCTTGAGCCGCGCGACGGCGACATCGTAGTGGCCTTCGTCGACGGAGAGTTCACGCTGAAGACCGTCAAGCTTGAGCCTGACGGCAGCTGCCTGTGGCTTATGCCTGCCAACGACGACTATTCGCCGATAAAAGTGACCGAGGGCAATAATTTCATAGTTTGGGGCGTGTTGACATATAATATAAAGCGCCAGTTGAGGAGATGACGATGTTCGGCCTTGTTGACTGCAATAACTTTTACTGCTCGTGCGAACGGGTTTTCAATCCGGCCCTGCGCTCGTCGCCCGTCGTTGTGCTGTCGAACAACGACGGGTGCATAATAGCGCGCAGCAATGAGGCCAAGGCCCTGGGCATAGGTATGGGCGAGCCTTTCTATAAGTTAAGGAACTTTCTCGAGCGTAACAATGTTGCCGTGTTCAGCTCAAACTACACTCTTTACGGCGACATGAGCCGCCGCGTGATGATGTTGCTTGACGGTTTTGTTCCAAGTGTGACGCAATATTCCATAGATGAAGCCTTTGTTGACCTGTCGGGGTTTGGCGAGGGCGAGGCCCTTCGCCGTTATGGTAGGCGCATGGTTGAGGCAGTCGGGCGGGGTACGGGCATACCGGTTACGCTCGGCATAGCGCCAACAAAGACATTGGCGAAAGTGGCCGCCAAGTACGGCAAGCGCTTTAAGGGCTACCGCGGCGTATGTCTTATCGACACGGAGGATAAGCGCGTAAAGGCGTTGAAGGGCCTGCCCGTGGCAGATGTCTGGGGAGTTGGACGGCACATGGCTCAAAAGCTTGAATATTACGGTGTTCGTTCGGCATGGGACTTTACGCAGAGAAGCGAGAGCTGGGTGCGCCGTGTGATGACCGTGACGGGCGTGAGAACATGGCGCGAGCTTAAAGGCGAAAGCTGCATAGACATAAACGAGCTGCCGCAGAAGAAGAGCATTTGCACAAGCCGCAGTTTTCCTGATAACGGGATTTCTGAAATAGGACTGTTGGAGGAGGCCGTGGCCAATTTCGCCGCGTCATGCTCGCAAAAGTTGAGGCGGCAAAGCAGTTGTTGCCGGGCGGTGACGGTGTTTGCCTATACAATCCGTTTCAGAACCGACGCGCCTCGTATGTTCATAAACCGCACCATGTCGTTGGCAGTTCCTACTAATGACATGCGGGAGCTTGTGTCAACGGCCGTCGGGATTTTGCGATCACAATGGAACGGCGACGCAACGTTCTTTTACAAAAAGGCCGGAGTGATAGTATGGGACATATGTCGTGATAACGCCGTTCAGGCCGATTTGTTCGACCCTGTGGACCGTGAAAGGCAAGCTCGCCTTGCTGCTGCCATAGACGCTGTGAACCGTAAGAATGGTTATAACATGGTGAAAGTGGCGGTGCAGGGTACGGATAAGCGTTGGCGGATGAAGCACGAGCATGCATCGAAGAGGTACACTACAAATCTGGATGACATTATAAAAGTAAAGGCGTGATGCCGAAACAGCCACTTTGGGCAATGACGGCTGAATTTACATCAAGCAAGACTTTGGTGTGAAATAGACGGCCGGATAAACAAAAAGAGGCACTCGAAAGTGCCTCTTTGTACGCCTGCAGGGGCTCGAACCCTGGACCCTCTGATTAAGAGTCAGATGCTCTACCAACTGAGCTACAAGCGCGTCACACATTTGTTATTTCTCAAATGCGAGTGCAAAGGTAGGCTTTTTATTTTAAACCACCAAATGATTTGCCGTTTTTTTTCGATTTTTCTTGATTTTGTTTGATTTTTCATTGTTTTTAGGTTGATTTGCGCTTGTAAAAGCCCCGTACACCATATATAAATAAAAATGAGCTGATTTACTGTTAAATGTTTGGCTGTGTAGCAAACTTACGTTATTTTTGCAGAAAATGATATGTGTTGGATATTTTCTAACTTAAAAACAAATCAATAAAATGAAAAAAACTTATTTGATGATTATGGCTATGGTGTTTGCGGTGAGTGCAGCCATGGCAAAGGATTATGGAGGCTACTATAAGAACCTGCCGGTGGACATGCCTCAGGTGAAAGCTCCTGTAATACCAGGGAATACGGTTAACTTAAAAGATTTCGGAGGCGTCGGCGACGGCCTGACTCTTAATACCGAGGCGTTTAAGAAGGCGATAAGCGCCCTTGAAAAGAGGGGCGGAGGACGTCTTGTTGTGCCCGAGGGCATTTGGCTCTGTGGGTTGATATCGTTGAAAGACAACATCGACTTGCATCTTGAGAAAAACGCCATACTCATGGCTGCTCCCGACAAGGCTCTGTTTATAAAGGAAAAGAACGGAAAGAAAGACTCTAAGTGTTCGCCGATGATTAGCGCGAGCAAGCGTAAGAACGTGAGCATAACGGGCGAAGGCGTGATTGACGGCAACGGTGCCTATTGGCGTCCGGTGAAACGCTCGAAGGTGAGCAACATGGAGTGGAGCGAGTTCTTATATATGGGAGGCGTCGAGGCCGAGGGAGGCAAGCTTTGGTTCCCGTTCAACCTAAAGCATTACGCAAACATAGCAGAAACGCCAGAGGAACAGGAAAAGATGAGGGCGCACCTTATCAGAATTACTGATTGCGAGAATGTCCTCGTAAGCGGGGTGACCATACAAAACTCTCCGAAATTCCATCTTATTCCCACTCGATGCAACAACGTAATCGTCGACGGAGTAACCATCCGCTGCCCGTGGAACGCCCAGAACGGCGACGGACTTGACATCAGCTGCTGCAAGAACGTGCTGATAGTCAATAATCATATCGATGTAGGTGATGACGGAATTTGCATGAAGGGCGGTGCCGGCGAGGAAGGCTTGAGGTATGGCCCTTGCGAGAACATTCTGATAGAGGATAATGCCGTTTACCGCGCTCATGGCGGATTTGTAATCGGCTCGGAGTTCTCAGGCGGCATGAAGAACATCGTAGTGCGCGGCAACCGCTTCAACGGGACAGATACGGGGTTGCGCTTTAAGAGCGGTATCGGCCGCGGAGGTAAGACTGAGAATATATACATCAGCGACATTTTCATGACAGACATCAAAGATGAAGCCGTCGTGTTTGACTGTACGTATATCGACAGGAAATACAGCGTTAAGGACGATGACGGCAAGCAAACGGCCGTAATTGAGAACGCTCCATTCGTGCCTGAGTTCTGTGATATCCACATTTCCGGCGTGACCTGCCGAAACGTAAAGACGGCTGTGTCAGTCACTGGGTTGCCAGGGCGTAACTGCGTACACGATATAACGATAGATAACTCGACATTTTTCTACACAAAGTCGGCCAAGGAGATTGTCGATAACGCCGACATAAACATTAAGAACACAAACTTTGTAAGTTTCTGATTGGTTATTGATAACAAATAATGCCGGCAAGAAAAAATCTTGCCGGCATTATTTGTTTATTATTTATATCAATAAGCTTTGTCGTCGCCATGGATGGCGTCAGCAACAGTCTTGAACATTATCTGGATGTCAAGCCAGAAGCTCCAGTGCTCTATGTACCAGATGTCTTTTTCTACACGGCGGCGCATGTCGTCAACGGTTTTTGTTTCGCCGCGTTCGCCATGTGTCTGCGCCCATCCTGTGATACCGGGCTTTACGTAGTGGCGGATCATATAATCTGATATAAGCTCCGAATAGTAGTCGGTGTGCGCCAGCATGTGCGGGCGCGGCCCTACGAGGCTCATGTTGCCGATTAGCACATTGATGAACTGAGGCAGCTCGTCGATGTTTGCATGGCGCATGAAGGCTCCCCACTTTGTTATTCGGGGGTCGTTCTTGACGGCCTGCACGGTGTCTGAATCCTTGTTTATCTTCATGCTGCGGAACTTGTAACACCAGAAGTCGCGGCCGTCGTATCCTGTGCGCTTCTGCTTGAAAAACAGCGGTCCGGGCATGGTTATCTTCGAAACGATGAACACCACGACAAGGATTATCGGGAACAAGGTGCACAGGAACAGCAGCGACACGATGATGTCGAACAGGCGCTTCTTTATCCTGTTGCGTAAGTCCATCAGCGGCTCGTCGTATTGCGACAAGACGTAAGTGTCGCCGAACTCTTTCACCTTGGCCTTGCGGAACTCGCCGTAAACGGCGGACGGAACGTAATAGACGCGCACCATGTTCTTGTCGCACAGTTGCATGAGGGCCTTGAAGCCTTCCTGTCCGTTAGGCACCTCGTTAAGGTAAAGCTCGTCCACACGGTTCTGCCCGATGTAGTTCATTATGTCTTCAAGTGAGCCTAAGTGATTTATGCTTTTGTTTGTAGACGGGTCGACGAGCGGTTGCGCGCCCTTGTCGGCGAAGTAGCCCAACAGGTTGTAGCCGTTCCATCCGCTCAGCATGATGTTGGCCACGCGCTGCATCATATTGTTCGTTCCCAGTATCACGGCCTTTACCGTGTCGTGGCCGCTGCTGCGCATGCGGTTGATGAACGTTCGCAGTAACAGGCGCTCAACGGTCGTGACGGCGAATATTATTAATGTAAGGTAGAGCGAAGCCCAGAAGTCGGGTATGTCAACGCTGGTGAATATGCCGAGGAACGACGTGTAAAGCACAATGAACATCACCGACGTGCGCGATGTGTTGCTCAGCACCTTGGCCGGTTGCGCCTGCCGGTGGTGCAGGCTTATGGTTACGAACTGCAGGGCAATGATGTAGGCTGCGTTTGCCGCGCACATGCACGTGGCAAAATGTCCGTTCCAGTCAAGGAAGGGCAGCCAGCTTGCGTAATATGACGATAAGAATACAATGTTGAACGTCAGCCAGTCAATCACTGACAATAATACGCCTAGTTTAAATGTTCGGTCGAATGCGGAGATCATATTTCCACGTTTATTTCAAATTTTCTCTTTAACTAACATCTACGTTATGGCAGGTTTTCCGGAAAGCGTTTGTATTGCGGATAAAGACAGAACGGCCTCTCATTACAGGCGCATCCACTTCCATTCCCCATGGCATGACAGACATCTCTTTACTTTGCAGGTTAACCTCCATAGGCCACAACATGCGCCGGAACCGTTGATAAGGCTCTTAACATGTGTTTCCAAGCGCAAAGTTAATGGAAAATTGGTTATAAACAAAAATATACAGCATGAATTTATTTTACCCCACCCTTAATAAATGTTAAGGCTTCGGCCGGTTTGAGGTCATGTGGCCGTTTGTCGGCGTCCGCTTTTTGTATTTTTCTTGATTTGTATAGTCTTTTTAATATGTAAGCCGTTGCCGTAAGTAAAAACAAACGCGTTTGTTTTGTATTCCTCTTAATTTACACTATCTTTGCCGCGAGAACAAAAATCAAACTACTGTAATGGAAGAAAAGAAAGAACTTTTTCACGAAGTGGACGCAGGCTACACCATGCTTGAGGCCATAAACGAAGCCAAGCGTTGCCTGCATTGCAAGGTGCCACAGTGTCAGAAGGGATGTCCGATAAGCCATAACATTCCTGACTGGATACACGAACTCTCGCGCGGAAACCTCGGTAATGCCATGAAGATAATCAACGACAAGAGCAACCTGCCGGCCGTTTGCGGCCGCGTGTGCCCCCACGAGAAGCAGTGTGAGGGCCATTGCGTGCTCGCAAAGAAAGGGCAGGGCATACACGTTGGTAAGCTTGAGCGCTTTATTGCCGACTTTGACGGCAACATGGGACTGATAAGAGAGAAACTCCAACCAAAGACGCGCGGCCGTGTGGCCGTGATAGGCTCGGGACCTGCCGGACTGACAATCGCCGGCGACCTGGCACGCCAGGGCTTCAACGTCGAGATTTTCGAGATGGAGCCGGAGCCGGGAGGCGTGCTCATGTTCGGAATTCCCGAATACCGACTACCCAAGGACGTCGTAAGAAGGGAGATAAAGAAGATAGAGGAGCTTGGCGTTGTGTTCCATTGCAACACTACGATAGGCACCGACCTTAACATAGACCAGCTGTTCGAGCAGGGTTTCGACGCGATATTCATGGGCACGGGCACTGTAAAGCCGCGTAAGCCGGACATTCCCGGACGTAACCTGCGCGGCGTAAGGCAGGCCGTTTACTTCCTGCGTAAGGTGAGCCTGTTCAACGAGGGCAGCATAGAGCGTGAGGACGTGCCCGTGCAGGTGGGCGACCGCGTGTTCGTGCTCGGCTGCGGCAACACCGCCATGGACGCCGCGCGTACAGCCATACGCATGGGAGCGCGCGACGTGGAGATAATCTACCACAAGACCATCAACGAGATGAGCGCATTGCGCTCTGAATACGAAGAGGCCGTGGCTGAAGGCGTGAAGTTCAACTGGGAGTCGAGTCTTGTAGAGATACTCGACTTCAACGGCACGCTGAGCGGCGTCGTAATTGAGCACGACGGGCAGCGGCGCACAGAGAAAGCCGACAAGGTGCTCATGGCCATAGGCTCGGTGCCGGCCAGCCGAATAGTGTCGACCACCAAGGGCATTGATACCGACGAGAGCGGCTACGTGCTGACGCGCGACACTCCTTGCGGCATGACGAGCCGAAAGGGCGTATTCGCCGGCGGCGACGTTGTCAACCGTCCGTCGACCGTAGTGCTTGCCATGCGCGACGCCAAGAAGGTGGCCGAGGGCATAGCCCAATACGTTGACGCCGTGAAACTGCTCGAGGCCGTCAACCAAACCGCCAACCTTAAGAAAGACAAGGAATAAGACCCTTAGTGCGGGTGGCGGCGTTACAAATCGTAACGCTCTACCGCGAATGATATGAAAGGCAGCCTTTGACGTCGTCAAAGGCTGCCTTTTGTGTTGTCATATGCCGCCTTTGGCCGTGCCGAAGGCGGCATTTCTTATTGTTACTTTTTGTCGTCGGATGTTTACGAATTGAAACTTTCAATGCTTATGTCTGATAAATCGGCCTTTGGCCTAAAGATGTAGCAATGGGCTTAAGTGTATGGTAATGATAATTACACGTGGGTTCGGCATGATGGCACCCTCTTTCGCCAGGGACATAAACACCCTCTTTCAAGTGAGGCGCTCGCATATTACGTCATCCCGGACTTGATCCGGGAACCAGTCGTAGGCCGCCACGTTGTTGGTTTGAGGGCGTATTCTACTGGTTCCCGGATCAAGTCCGGGATGACGCTACCGAGCGCCTCACTTGAAAGAGAGAGGCTTGTATTGATTGATATCATCCAAACAAACATCGGATGAACTTATCGAACTCGTTTGATGTATGTTTTTCACTTGTTCTTTATTTCAAAAACATGTTGAAGGTTTGCCTTTATATTTAGATTTTCATATCTTTGCAGTAAGATAATCTGCACTCGGGAAACTTGGGAACAAGTTCTCTTTCCTGTCGTCTGCACCACCTTCACATAATACATTAAAATATAGAAAGCATGGAAGAAATACTCAATCTCGAATTTTTCGGTCTGTCGGTGCGCTGGCTTATTGGCTTCGCCATAAAGGGTGTTATCATTTATATCTTCGTGCGCATACTGACGGGCGTTACGAAATATCTTTTCCGCCGTTCGCTCGAGCGGCAGGGTAAGATTGTGCTCGACGAAACCAAGGTGAGCTTCATGCGCCGCATTGTGGTTACGGCGATATATATAATAGGTGTGGCGGCGTTCCTGTCGCTCATTCCGGGCATGGAGAAGGTCAGCAACTCGATACTCGCCAGCGCCGGAATAATGGCTATGGCCGTAGGCTTGGCGTCGCAGGACGCCCTGTCGAACATCGTTGGCGGAATGTTCATCATCTTCTCGCACCCGTTCAAGCTGGGCGACTTTATCGAGGTTGACAATGTGATAAAGGGCACGGTTATGGAAATAACGCTGCGCCACACCGTGATACGCGACGCCGAAAACCGCATGATTTTAATTCCGAACAACAAGATAAACTCAAGCACCATCATCAATTCGTCTTACGGCGACACGGCCACCTGCGCCTTCGTTGAGGTGGGCGTGTCGTATACGGCCGACCTTGACCATGCCATCAGCACCATGCGCGACGAGGTGATGAAGCACCCGCTGCTGATCGACCACCGCTCTGACGACGACAAGAAGGGCGGCGTGCCGCAGGTGGTAATCCGCGTCACCAACCTCGGCGACTCGGCCATAACCCTGCGCGCCTGGGCATGGGCGGCAAGCGCTGGCAACGCCTTCGCCATGAAGTGCGACCTGCTCAAGGCCGTGAAGGAACGCTTCGACCGCGAGAACATCGAGATTCCATACCCGTATGTCAACGTCGTAAAGGCATGATTTGCGGTAGAAATCAGTCTTGTGGCAAGCAAACAATCCTTATTTACCGGCAGATGGAAGACATATCGTTCCGCAGGGCGGCACTTTCAGACGTAACGGAGATTAAAAGGCTTTTCACCGAAACCCTACTTACAATAAACCGTAAGGACTACACCGCCGAGGAAACCGCCGACTGGGCTTCGTGCGGCGAACGCCCCGGGCTTTGGGAGAGGCTTATCGGCGGCCTTCATTTCATCGTGGCCGTCAACGCCGGGGGATGCATCACGGGCTTTGCCGCGATACGCTGCGACGGCTACCTGCACTCGATGTTCGTACACAAAGACTACCAACGCCAAGGCATAGCCACGCAACTCTTACGGATAATGGAAGGCTACGCCGTAGCTAACGGTTTAAAGACAATCACGTCTGAAGTAAGCATCACGGCCCGGCCGTTCTTTGAACGCCACGGATACGACGTGCTGGCGGAGCAACAGGCGCAAGCCAATAAGCTGCGCATGACGAATTATAAAATGGCGAAAACGCTAAGATGACATTATGAACATTTACGAAATAAGTAAGGAAAAACGCACGCCGGACGTGATAAACGATTTGGTCGGCGTATGGGAAGAGTCTGTCAGGGCGAGCCATACGTTCCTGGCCGAAGGCTACATCGTCGGCCTGAAACCGTTTGTAAATGAGGCTTTGGACGGCATTGAAACGCTGATTGCGGCGCACGACAGCAACGCCTATGTGGCTTTCATGGGCATACAGGATAAGAAAATAGAAATGCTGTTCGTGTCACCTGTGCATTTCGGCGAAGGCATAGGCAAGCGTCTGGTTTCTATCGCGATACAAGAACATGGCGCGACGCTGGTTGACGTCAACGAGCAAAACCCCAAGGCGGCAGGCTTTTACCGCCACATGGGATTCAGGACGTTCAGGCGTGACGCTGTTGACGATCAAGGAAATCCGTTCCCGATACTAAGGATGAGCTTGACGGGTGACAGGTGACGGATGGTGGCAAGTATCCGAAGTTGTTTTACTTCATGCCGAGCGCCTGCATGAAACGTTTTACGACTTCCGGTTTTCCCGTGTGCTTGCCCTCGTCTTCGCTCAGCTTGCATGTGTCGTTGTAGAACGTCCATGCCTCGGTTATCTTCGCCGCCACGAGCTTTATCACGATGTTCATCGGCCTGACGCCGTCGAAATCGTTTGTGAAATGTGTGCCTATGCCGAACGACGGCTGGCAGTAGTCCTTGGCGAAACGCTGTATCTCGATGGCTCCGTCGGTGTCAAGGGCGTTGCTGAAAATCACCTGCTTCGTCTTCGGGTCAATGCCTAACGAGCGGTATTTGTCGACGATGCGCATCAGCTGGTCGCGGTTGTCGCCGCTGTCTACGCGCAAGCCTTTGAATAAGTTGGCGAAGTCTTCGGAGAAATTAAGGCTGAAGATATCCCAGCCGAAGCTGTCGTAAAGATATGTGCCGAGCGCTCCGCGGAACGTGTTGCGCCACAGGTTCATGGCTATGTTGTTGGCCATCTGCGGCCCGTACATGCCGCCTATGGCGCATACGAACTCATGGGCCATCGTGCCTACGGGCAGGACGTCGTACTTCATGGCGAGGTAAACGTTGCTCGTGCCTACGAACTTGCCCGGCCACTCGCGGCTTTGGCTGCAAGCTTTCATCGCCTTGATTACCGTGTCCTCGGCCTTGAACGAGGCGCGGCGGCGCGTGCCGAAGTCGCTGAACGCGCAGCCTGCCGACAACAGACGTTCGGCCTTGGCGTATGTCTTGTCGTAATAGGCGTCATAGTCGAACAGCTTGTTCTGTCCGGTCATCTCATAGTAAAGGTCTGATATTATTGCGAGCACTTTCACTTCGAGGAATATGGTGTTGGCCCAGCTGCCTTCAAACTCTACGTGCAGGTGCCCCTCGTCGTCCTGCCAGGCCTTTACCCACTTACGGTTGAAGCGGTATCCTTTTAGATAGTTGTAGAACCATTCGGGCAGGTAGTAGCACTTGCGGCGCATGAAGTCCACCTCGTCGTCGGTGATCGTTATTCCTTCAAGCAGGGCTATCTGCTCGTTAAGCTCACGGGCGAAGCCCTCGGGATATATGGTGTTGTCCCTGTCGGTGAAGGAGTATTTTACTTGGGCGCGCGGAAAGTTGTCAATCACGGCGCAACACATCGTGAATTTATATAAGTCGTCGTCGGTGAAATGCCTTATTATTTGTTCCATGGTTAGTGCTAATGTTGTTTGCCGCCAATAGAATAATGTGAAAATACAAATCCAAAGGTATGTATTTTTCATGAAACAGGCAAGCAATCGGCTACTATTTGCATCCTTTTTCATGCGAGGCGGCCTGTTTCTTGGTATATATCGGCAAAATAACAAGTATGTAATAAAAAATCGAATAAAAATTTGGCGGAATTGAAAAAATGCATTATCTTTGCACTCGCTTTTGAACACGAAGCTTGTCTTTCAGACAAAGGAGAGATGGTAGAGTGGTCGATTACAACGGTCTTGAAAACCGTCGTGCTGAGAGGCACCGGGGGTTCGAA
>CALUKU010000029.1 GCA_944321295.1 uncultured Prevotella sp. | reverse complement strand
GGCTGGAACCAGTGCGTGTAGTGCGTCACGCCGTTCTCCTCGGCCCAGCGCTTCATGCCCGCGGCCACGGCGTCGGCTATCGAGCGGTCGAGGCGCGCGCCGTTGTCCATCACGTCTACGAGCTTCTCATAGACGTCCACCGGCAGGTACTTGTACATCTTGGCACGGTTGAAAACGTACTTTCCGAAATACTCTGACGGGCGTTCCTTCGGCATGGTCACATCCAGGGGCTTCTTCTTGAAAGCCTCTTCAACAACCTGAAATCTTAAGTTTGTCATCGCGTGAAAGTTTATTGTTCGTAATCCTAATCTGTAACCTTATGCCCGGCCTCTTGCAAAAGGCGGCATCTTACACGGCAAAAGGCGACATTTCACCGGCCGAAAGGCGGCAAACGGGAAGCCGAAAGGCGGCCTTTTGCAAATCAGTATTTTGTTTATCGGCTACAAAGATACGGCTAAATTTCATTTTATTCGCATTTTGCGGCGACAAATGTGCATTTTGTTACGGCAGCAGTCTAAAAAGGTTCAGCCGTTAAGTCATTATCGGGCATAAACCGACCGGCGCCTTAACATGCCTACGGCGCACGGCAGGCACGGCGGCGGCAGCCGCGCCCTACCCCTTAAGCCACGCGGCTATGCGGCGCAGGGCCTCGCGGCAGTCGTCCCTGTCGCCGAACGACGTGAGGCGCACGAAGCCTTCGCCGCTGGGGCCGAAGCCCACGCCCGGCGTGCACACGACGCGCGCGCCGTAGAGCATGCGCTCGAAGAACTTCCAGCTGTCCATGCCGCCGGGAGTCTTCACCCACAGGTAGGGGGCGTCGTGCCCGCCGTAGACCGTCAGTCCGACGGCGGCCAGGGCCTCCCTCATTATGGCGGCGTTGCCCATGTAATAGTCAATGGCCTCCCTCACCTGGCGCTTGCCTTCGGGCGTGTAGACGGCCTCGGCGGCACGCTGGCTGACGTAGCTGACGCCGTTTGACTTGGTGCACTGGCGGCGGTACCACATGGTGTTGAGCGGATAACGCCGGCGGCCGTCCATGCTGGCGGCCGTAAGCTCCTTTGGCACCACGGTGTAACCGCAGCGCACGCCCGTGAAACCGGCCGTCTTGGAGAAGCTGTGGAACTCGACGGCCACCTTCTTCGCGCCCTTTATTTCATAGATGGAATGAGGTATGTCAGGACTTTGGATGTAGGCCTCGTAGGCGGCGTCGTAGAAGATGAGGGTGTCGTTCTTCAAGGCGTAGTTGACCCACTTGCGCAGCTCGTCGCGGCTGATTACGGTGCCCGTGGGGTTGTTAGGGTAGCACAGGTATATGATGTCGACGCGGTGGTCGGGTATCTGCGGCACGAAGCCGTTAGCCTCAAGGCACGGTATGTAGGTCACGTTGCTCCACTTGCCGTCTACGGGCGAGCCGGCGCGGCCGCACATCACGTTAGAGTCTACATAGACGGGATAAACCGGGTCGGTGACGCCTATGCTGTTGTCCCAGCGCACCAGCTCGCCGATGTTGCCCGTGTCGCTCTTCGCCCCGTCGTTGACGAATATCTCGGCGGGCTCGATGTTAATGCCGCGCGCCAAGAAGTCGTTCTTGGCGATGGCCTCGCGCAGGAACATGTAGCCCTGCTCGGGGCCGTAGCCGTGGAAGGTTTCCTTGGCGGCCAAGTCGTCAACGGCCCTGTGCATGGCCTCTATCACGGCCTGGCACAGCGGCTGGGTGACGTCGCCTATGCCGAGGCTTATCACGCTCTCCTTGGGATGCGACACCTTGAAGGCGTTCACCTTCTTGGCGATGTCGGCAAAGAGGTAGTTGTCATTCAGCTTCAGGTAGTGTTCGTTTATCAGTGCCATATCGCGTTATTATTTATATGTTATGGTCAGGGCAGCTCAACTTCGCCTTCAAACACGAAGCAGGCGCCGCCCGTCAGGTAGACATGGTTGTCGGCCGCGTCCCACTTTACGTTGAGCGTTCCGCCGTCCATCACCACGTCGACGGAGCGCCCCGAGCGGCCGGTAAGCGCCGCCGCCACGGCCACGGCGCAAGCACCCGTGCCGCAGGCCATCGTCACGCCGCTGCCGCGCTCCCACACACGGGCGCGCAGCCTGCCGGCGCCCTCGGCGCGGGCGAACTCGATGTTGCATCCCGAGGGAAAGGCCTCGTGGTGCTCAAGCACGCTTCCGTAGCGTGCGACGTCGGCCTCGTCAAGATCGTCAGCAAATATGACGAAATGCGGATTGCCCATCGACACGAACGTGCCTGCGAACTCACGGCCGCCGGCCGACAGCCATCCGCCGGCCTTGCCGCACAAGGCGGGGACATACTGCGGCGGCACGTCGAAGGCCGGCTCGAGCATGTCGACGGTGACGCCCTCCACCCCGTCGCCGTCAAGATGCAGGCTGAGGGTCTTCACGCCCGAAAGGGTTTCAAGCCTGATGGTGGTGCTGCGGGTCATGCCCTTACAGTAAAGATACTTGCCCACGCACCTCGCCGCATTGCCGCACATCATAGCCTCCGAGCCGTCGGCGTTGAATATGCGCATGGAGAAGTCGGCGCCGGCGGCCTTGGGGGCGCCAATCAGCACCAAGCCGTCGCCGCCTATGCCCGTATGGCGGTCGCTCCACATCACGGCGGCGGCAGCCGGGTCGGGAACGTCGCATGACAGGGTGTTGACGTAAATGTAGTCGTTGCCAGCCCCGTGCATCTTAGTAAACTTCACAAGAGGTCGTGTCATTATGATTTATTTTATATCGCTTATCGTATCTTTTTGCCTTAATCCGACTGCAAAAATAATGTGTTTTATTTTTAACATGAGCAAATTATTGATTTTTATTATTAAAAATCGCAATAAAATTGATATTTATCATGTATTTGAATAATAATATTTCAAATTACAACCATTTTACACTTAAAACCTTTATAAATGTAATTTAGCCTTCGTCAGACAAATATTTATTCGATGAAAACATGCCATGCGCCCACGTGGTTGCCGCCTGCCGCAAGACAGACTCCGCGCCCTTATTACGACATAAGCCAAGCAAAAAGACACGTCACGAAAACAGCACCACAACCACCTGTATTCCAACGACTTACAAAAGGCCGCCTTTTACAGGCCAACTTGTTGCCTTTTGCCCCACAAAAGGTAACCTATTGAAAGACGAAAGACAACCTCCCATGAAGTTATCTGCAATCTGACTGAAAGGGATTATTATAATAATACGTGAATTCGGTATGCCGGACTCACGTAAAAAATTAATCTGTTGTTGATGACGAAAGGATAAAATAAACCCCGAAAACCGTCAACCGACGACTTTCGGGGGTGTTACTTGTCTTATCAAGGCTGCTTGCCGATGTAGGCAAGTATGCCGCCGTCAACGTAAAGGATGTGTCCGTTGACGAAGTCTGAAGCGTCAGAGGCGAGGAATACGGCCGGACCCATAAGGTCTTCGGGCGTGCCCCAGCGCGCTGCCGGAGTCTTCGACACGATGAAGCTGTCAAACGGATGGCGGCTGCCGTCGGCCTGGCGCTCGCGCAAGGGAGCGGTCTGCGGCGTGGCGATGTAGCCCGGGCCGATGCCGTTACACTGGATGTTGTACTCGCCGAACTCTGAACAGATGTTGCGGGTGAGCATCTTCAAGCCTCCCTTAGCGGCAGCATAAGCCGAAACAGTTTCGCGGCCAAGCTCGCTCATCATAGAGCATACGTTGATAATCTTGCCGTGGCCCTTCTTTATCATGCTGGGAATTACGGCCTTGGCTACGATGAACGGAGCGTTAAGGTCGATGTCGACAACCTGGCGGAACTCCTCAACCGACATCTCGGTCATAGGTATGCGCTTGATTATACCGGCGTTGTTGACGAGGATGTCAATAGTGCCGAGCTCTTTCTCTATGTCGGCAACCATAGCCTTTACCTGCTCTTCGTCGGTTACGTCGCAGATGTAACCCTTGGCCTCGATACCTTTTGCCTTATAGTCGGCAATGGCCTGGTCCATGTGGTGCTGCGAACGGCAGTTGAAAGCTATCTTGGCGCCGGCCTTGGCGTAAGCCTCGGCAATGGCGAAACCTATGCCGTAAGCGGCTCCTGTGACGAGGGCTACCTTGCCCTCGAGCGAGAAATTCTTAGAAAATGTATCCATTGTTTTAGTTTATTAATTGTCTATAAAAATCAAGGAGTTACGTAGTAAAGGGGTTAAGACAAATGGTTTGCCCGACGGGCGTCGGCCGATAAATACCAGTTACTTATTTTATCAACAAGACATTTGTCTTAACTCATCCGCTACATAACTCCTTAATTCATAAAAAATGATTTACTTCAGGTCAGTAATCTTATAGAAATCCTGGTCGCCGTAGTCTTGGTTCTCGCCGCCCATGCCCCAGATGAAGGTGTAGTTGTGCGTTGCGGCTGCGCTGTGTATGCTCCATTCAGGAGAAAGAACGGCCTGGTCGTTCTGCATCCAGATGTGGCGCGTCTCGTCGATTTCTCCCATGAAGTGGCATACGGCCTGCTCCTCGGGCACCTCGAAGTAGAAGTATGCCTCCATGCGGCGGCTGTGAACGTGGGCCGGCATGGTGTTCCATACGCTGCCCGGAGCAAGCTCGGTCATGCCCATCTGCAACTGGCACGTAGGCAGAACCTGGCTTACAAGCATCTTGTTTATGTCGCGCTCGTTGCTCATCTCGAGCGAACCCATGTGGGCAACTACGGCGTCGGCCTTGGTCACCTTCTTGCAGGGATATTCCTTATGGGCGGTAACGCTGTTGAAATAGAACTTCGCGGGTTTAGCCGAATCCTTGCTGCTGAAGAACACGTCACGGTCGCCGCGGCCGATGTAGAGAGCCTCCTTGTAGCCGAGGGTGAACGTTTCGTCGCCTACCTTAACGACGCCTTCGCCCAGGCCAACGTTGTAAATGCCTATCTCGCGGCGCGTAGTGAAGTAGTCGGCCTTAAGAGGGTCGATGGCCTCGAGCTTCAGTTCTTCGTTAACGGGCATTGCGCCGCCTACTACCATGCGGTCGTACATGGAATAAACCATGTTCACCTCGTCGGCCGAAAAAACTTTCTCGATAAGGAAGTCACGACGGATTCTCTTAGTGTCATAACTTTTCGCATCCTCGGGATGCGCAGCATAACGGATTTCGTAATTTGTTTTCATAATGTATATTTAATAGATTAATTTCGTAAAACGTCGTTGTTTACCTTTGCAAAGGTAGTAAAAAAAATCGCACCTTTCATCTGTAAAGGTGCGATTTATATTGAATTAAGTTTAAAAATGTTGTCCAAAGCGGATTCGAACCACTACAAACAGAACCAAAACCTGTTGTGCTACCATTACACCATTGGACAATCACGGGTGCAAAGGTAGTGTTTTTTTATGCCACTACCAAAGAATTCCCGATATTTTTACGCCTTGACGGTTATGAGGTAATAGTTTTTCTTACCCCTCTGAACGAGGAGATACTTGCCGTCAATAAGGTCGTCGGCGGTCACCGGACGGTCGAACGCCTGCAGCTTTTCCTTGTTGAGCGATACGCCTCCGCCCTGTACGAGCTTGCGCATCTCGCCCTTGCTGGCAAATACGGGAGCGGCTTGGGTAAACAGCTCTACCGCAGGCTGGCCAAGCTGGTCGTTGCCTATCTCGAACTGCGGCACGCCTTCGAAGATGTCCAAGAGCGTCTGCTCGTCAAGCTTCATGAGGCTTTCCTTCGTTGACTTGCCGAACAGGATGTTGCTGGCCTCTATTGCGGCGTCGAGAGCCTCGCGGGAGTGAACCATTACGGTAACCTCTTCGGCCAGTCTGCGCTGCAGCGTGCGGCGGCCCGGGTCTTGCTTGTGCTCCTCTACGAGGGCGTCTATCGTTTCCTTGTCAAGGCTCGTGAATATCTTTATGTAGCGCTCGGCGTCGTCGTCGCTGACGTTCAGCCAGAACTGATAGAACTTATAGGGCGACGTGCGCTTGGGGTCGAGCCAGATGTTGCCCGTTTCCGTCTTGCCGAACTTCTTGCCGTCGGCTTTCGTTATGAGCGGACATGTCAGGGCGTAAGCCTCGGCCTCGCTGCCGAGCGTGCGGCGGATCAGCTCAGTGCCTGTAGTCATGTTGCCCCACTGGTCGTTGCCTCCCATCTGGAGCTTGCAGCCCTTATGCTGGTAAAGGTAAAGGAAATCGTAGCCCTGAAGCAGCTGATAAGTGAACTCGGTGAACGAAAGGCCGTCGCGCGCCGTGCCGTTCAGGCGCTGCTGAACGCTCTCCTTTGCCATCATGTAGTTGACGGTGATGTGCTTGCCCACCTCGCGGGCGAAGTCAAGGAACGTGAAATCCTTCATCCAGTCGTAATTGTTCACAAGCTCGGCGTGGTTGGGCGCATCGCCGTCGAAGTCGAGGAACTTTGAGACCTGCTTCTTTATACATTCCTGATTATGGCGAAGGGTTTCCTCGTCGAGCAGGTTGCGCTCAAGGCTCTTGCCTGACGGGTCGCCTATCATGCCTGTGGCTCCGCCAACGAGGATGATGGGCTTGTGGCCGCAACGCTGCAGGTGACGCAACATCATCACGCCGCAGAGGTGGCCTATATGAAGCGAATCGGCGGTAGGGTCGGTGCCGAGGTAAGCCGTAACCTGCTCTTTCTGCAACAACTCTTCAGTGCCGGGCATGATTTGGCTCAGCATGCCGCGCCATCTCAGTTCTTCAACAAAATTCTTATTCATCGTATGGTTTTCTTTGATTATTCTTAAAAACGGTATCCCGCGGCCGTGCCAACAGGCACTTACAAGCCGTCTTGATGTTTTATGGAACGGGGTCGTATCCGCTTCCGCCCCACGGGTTGCAACGCAATATGCGCCATACGGCCAAGGCCAATCCCTTCACGGGGCCGTGCTTCCGCAGCGCCTGCTTTGCGTATTCTGAGCATGTGGGAGTAAATCTGCACGAAGGCGGAGTGAACGGGGATATGCACTTTTGATAAAAAACTATCGGAAGACAGAGCAGCCACACTGCGGCCGCAGACAATGCTTTGACGAGGCGCCTCATTCCTTTTTCAGTTTTTCTGTCAGACGGGTCATCAGGTTGACAACCTTGCGCTCCACCTCGGACGTGTCCCAGAGCTTATCGTCGAGCCAGATGAACGCCAGGGCCAGTCCCGTGTTCTCATGCCCATGCAAGCCGTAATAAAGCATGTCCTTGTTCTTACGGTACGCCTCGCGCACCTGGCGCTTCACCCTGTTACGCTTTACGGCGCGCTTGAAGCAGCGCTTCGGCACGCTTACCATCACCTGCACCGGCGGTTCGTTTTCCTTTGTTTCGGTCTTCATGTACACAAGACGCACGGGGAACGCCGCCATCGAACGGCTGCCTTCCCTATGGAAGAGTTTTTCTATGAGTGTCCTGCTACACAGCCGCTCTTCCTTGCGGAACGTCATGGTGCCAGATGCAGACATTATATGCTCTATGCCTTATTACTTGTTCTTTTCCAAAAAATCCTTCAGTGCGCTTGTCATCGACGGGTGCTGCACCGTGGGAGCCTCAACCTCGACGTTCAAGCCTGCGTCGTGGGCGGCCTTAGCCGTAGCCGGACCGAATGTGCCTACGACGACCTTGTCGTTCATCGTGTTGCCGAAAGTAGTATTGAAGGCGTTTATGCCCGAAGGGCTGAAGAAGATGCACATGTCATAATCGAACGTCTTCACCTCGTCTTCGGTAAAATCGTTGCTGACCGTACGGTACATCACGCACTCCGTGTGGTTGAGCTTCTTCGCGTCAAGCAGTTTCTTAACGGTGTCGTCGTGAACGTCGCTCATCGGTATAAGATATTTCTCAGTCTTGTGCTTTGCCATCGTAGGCAGCAAGTCGTCAATCTTGCCCGTCTTGCCGAAGAACACCTTGCGCTTTCTGTATTGCACGTATTTCTGGATATACAGGGCTATGGTTTCCGTCACGCAGAAGTATTTCATGCTTTCGGGTATTTCAAGCCTCATCTCCTTCGCCAGCTTGAAGTAATTGTCAATCGCATGCCTCGACGTGAACACCACCGCCGTGTAGTTGAGTATGCTTATTTTCTGTTGGCGGAATTCCTTTGAAGACAATCCCTCAACTTTTATAAACGGACGAAAGACCAATTCTACGCCATACTCTTTTTCCATCTCGAAATAAGGTGACTTGTCACTGCTTGGCTTCGGTTGTGACACTAAGATTTTTCTTACCATCAGTCTATATAAACCTAAAAATTTATTTTCAAATGATTCACTACGTTCACGAGAACACCCCACAATGAAAGCAAGGGCATTATTTCAAGGGCACAAAAGTACAAAATTATCTGCAAATAAAAGTTTTTCCGTTTAAAAAACATTACAAAACTCTTGTACAGCAGGAGTATTTTTACCAATACTATAACAAAAATAACATAAATTACGGCTTTTTGTATAGACAAGTCAAAATACGATTGCAACATGACAAGTGGGAACAGTGCTATGCCTTCCACCGACGTGACGAACAGCAGCTGCTTAAGCCACCTTACGCTCTTGCGGCGGCCGAAAAAGACGTTATTGACGAGCCAGTAAACCAGCATTTTCAACGCAAAGTATGCCACGTAAATGCCGAAGAATATTGCGACGAGCTGATATTGCGACGACAGGAAGAACGTGTCCGCCACCCGTTCCAGCGTATAAAGGAAAGATATTATCGAGAGCAGGAGGCATGTCTGCAGGACGAAAAAGAACTGGAAGCGCACTTCGGCGGTTGTTTCGGGGTAGCCCGTGGTGTTAGTGCGCGGCTCACGGAAGAAGTGGCGCGCCTGCCTCATCAGGAAACCGCGCGTGTTGGCCAGCGCTATCAGTGCTATGACGAAGCAGCCTATCAGCAGCGCCGTGATGGTGTTGTCGCCGCGGATGGTGTAAGGCACGGGGTCGCCGGCGACGCCGTAGCGTCCTCCTCCTGTTTCCGAATAGAAAAGGGTGTCTTTAGAAAAGAATGTTTCCTTATAATACTTAGGCAACGAGATGTCGTAAGGACTAACCCAATCGTCGTGGCCGGGCAGCGACAGCGTGTCGGGGCGGGTGCTTAAGTGGGTGTTAACCACCTTGATGGCGGCCTGTATCGCCGAGTCCTGTTGCTCGGGAGTGGCGTCGGCAGGCAGTTTCTCGAGCACCTCGTGAGGCTGCGGCACGGCCTCGGCCGCCGGCTTCGCCTTGACGGAGTCGGTCCGGAAACGTGCCACGTTGGCCGTCGTCGTGTCAGCCTGCTGTATCGTCATTTCGTTTCGGTCTTATGCCGAAGGGAGTGTATCAAAATGTAGTAAACAGGAGTCAGACGCTTCGCGTCGGAGTTATCGGGAATTAACTGACAAATGCCAAGTTGCCCAAAATTCAAGCTGTTGTCAGTTAACTCCGGCGGGCAAAGCGAGCCTAACTCCCGTTAACTCCTGCTAACTTCTTAACTTTGATACACCTTCTCGACAGTTGAAAATTAAAGGATTAAATGCCGAATTCCTTGCGTATCTCGTCTATGCGGTCGAGCTTCTCCCACGTAAACAGCTCTACGTCAATGGTTTTCTCTTCGTGGTAACGGCTGGTGAAAGTCTTCTTCACCACCTCGTTCTTGCGGCCCATGTGGCCGTAGGCAGCCGTTTCGAGGAACATCGGCTGGCGCAGCTTAAGCTCACGCTCGATGGCTTTCGGCCTGAGGTCGAACATGCGGCTTATCCTTTCGGCTATCTCGCCGTCGGTCATAGCCACATGGCTCTTGCCGTAAGTGTTCACGTAAACGCTTACAGGCTCCGCCTTGCCTATGGCGTAGCTCACCTGCACGAGCATTTCGTCGGCAACGCCCGCCGCCACCATGTTCTTCGCAATGTGGCGTGCGGCATAGGCTGCCGAGCGGTCAACCTTGCTCGAGTCCTTGCCCGAGAAGGCGCCTCCGCCGTGCGCTCCGCGGCCGCCGTAGGTGTCAACTATTATCTTACGGCCGGTCAGTCCGGTGTCGCCGTTAGGACCGCCGATGACGAACTTGCCTGTAGGATTTACAAGATAGTTGATGTCGTCATTAAAGAGCGCCAGCACCTTGTCGCTGTGCACCTGCTCCTTCACGCGCGGTATCAGGATGTTCTTCACGTCGTCCTTTATGCGCGCCAGCATGCACTCGTCGTCGGCGTCGAACTCGTCGTGCTGCGTCGACACCACGATGGTTGTTATGCGCAGCGGCGTGCCGTCGTCGGCATATTCCACCGTCACCTGGCTCTTAGAGTCGGGGCGCAGGTAGGTCATCTGCTTGCCTTCCTTGCGAATGTCGGCCAAGGTCCTCATAATGAGCTGCGCCAAGTCGAGCGTCACGGGCATGTAGTTCTCGGTTTCGTTGCAAGCGTAGCCGAACATCATGCCTTGGTCGCCGGCGCCCTGGTCGTCCTCGGTGCCGTTGTCAACGCCTCGGTTGATGTCGTCGCTCTGTTCGTGGATGGCGTTCAGTATGCCGCACGAGTCGCCGTCAAACTGGTATTCCGACTTCGTGTAGCCTATTTTCTTTATCGTGCGGCGCGCTATGGTCTGCAGGTCGATGTACACGCTGCTGCGCACCTCGCCGGCTATCATCACCTGTCCGGTGGTTACAAGCGTTTCCACTGCCACGCGGGCGTGCTCGTCGTAAGCGAGAAACTGGTCGAGTATGGCGTCTGAAATCTGGTCGGCTACCTTGTCGGGATGGCCTTCCGAAACTGATTCTGAAGAAAACAAATATGACATCTTATATATTTTACTTTGTTTTATAAATGGGTGCAAAGTTACTCCTTTTCGCCCTAATGACAAAATAAAACATTTTTTTTAACAATGAGGCGCACGCACCGCCGCACCATTCGGCGCCGTCGTGAGCCGCAGGGGAAAAGCCGGCGCAAAGGCGCCGCAAAACAAAGAGGCCGAAGCCTTGCTCCCGGCGCTGAACAATATGTTACGTTTCAGCGCACGGAAGACAAGGTTTCGGCCTCCGATTAACGTCCTTTTGCAGGGCGGTTACTTACCTTTCACAAACTTGCTGACCTTCGTAGTCAGGCCGTCGTCAACGATAAGGATATAATATCCGGGCTCCAGTCCGGCGGTGATGTTCTCGGGCGAGCCTATGCCCTTGCGCACAACCATGCCCGACGTTGCTGATACGAGCGTAAGCTTAGCCACGCGCGGCGTAGCCGAAACGCCCTCGATGCCCGAAGGAATCTGCGTTTCGTAGTGCTCCTTCACCTTGTTGGCGCTCATTGCTCCCGAGTAGATGGTAAACTCGTCGATGGCACCCGTAAAGTAATTGTCGAACGTCTGGTTTACGTTGCCCACCGTCAGCGGCTCGTTATTGTCGGATATGTCGCCGGTAACGTCGCTCGCCTCGGCTATCAGCGTGCCGTTGACATAGAGCTTCAGCATCTTAGTGTAACTGTCGCGGACGCAAACCACGTGCGTCCACTCGCCGTTGAAGTAGCTTGCGGCCTCTGCCGAAGCCTCGCTCTTGCTTACGTTGTCGTCGACGGCGAACTTCAGCAGGCCGCCCTTCAGCTCAAGGCCTACCCACTTACCAGTGGCGCCGCTGACGTTGCTCGGAGATATGCTGCCCTTGTGGAAGATGTAGGCGGCGTTGTCGGTCGACTTCATCCAGAACTCTATGGTAAAGTCCTTGGTGCCGAGCTGCACTTCGTCGTAAGCCTCCTGCGTGAAGTATGACTTGCCGTCAAACTCGGCGGCGTTACCCTTAACGCCGGCCACGGTGACGGGAGAGCCTACGGCCTCAGCCTGTCCGAAGACGCTGTTGGCGGTCTGGGCGCAGCTTATCTCGTCGTAAGAGTAATGAGCCAGCTCGGTCAGCACTATCTGCTCGCGCACGGTTATCGTGCCTTCAATGGTTGCGGTGCTCTCGCCGCCGGTGGTAGACACCTTGTAATCGTATGTGCCGGCTGCCGTAGGCGTGCCGCTGATGGTAAGGCGGCTCTCGGCCTCGTCTACCGACATGGTTACGCCGGCAGGCAGGCCCTCGGCCTCAACGCCGGTGGCGTTCTTCCAAGTGTACACGATGTTCTCAATGGGTTCGCCCAGCTCGAGCGTCTGGTTGAGCTGACCGCTCTCCGAGCGCAGCTGCGCGTCGGTTGAGAAACGGTCCTCAAGATAATATCCGAGATGGGGCGGCTGGTTGTAAGCCACGTTCTGCCATGCGATGGCCATCCTGTAGTTATGGTCCTGCATGAGGCATGGCACCTTGTAGTTGGTTTCCTCCGTAGTGGTGAAGAGCAGCAGGTCAGAGCTTGTGTTGCCGTCCCAGAGGATTATCTCCTCGCGCCAGTCGCCAAGGATGTCGGCCTGCAGGTTGGGAGTGCCCTTGGTGGTGTTGCACGACTGGGCGTTGTCATACTTGTTGAAGCTCATCAGCGTAGAGCTGCTTGAGAGCGTTTCGTTGCGCTTCTCGATGATAGGCGCCGACGTGGCCTTGTCGCTGTCGTACTTGCCGTCGAAGAGTTCCTCGTAAAGGTCGCCGTCCCAGTAAATGCGGAAGTTGGTTGACGGGCGCTTCTTGACGAGCAGGTTGCCCTTGCAGTCGAACGTGGCGTTCTCCTTCGAGCCGTCGCCGAAGTAGTTGCCGGGCCATGCCTCGGCGCCGCGCCACTTCGGACTGATGTCGGCTATCAGGCCTCGGCCTATGTCGTTGCCGCTCTGCGGTATGCCCCATATTATCTCGCCGGTCTTGGCGTCGCGGAACTCGGCGTCCCACTTATAGGGTGATTTCTTCTCCTCGTGCACCATCCATATCTCAAGGCCCTCATGGTCGGGGTCGAAGTCGCCGAGGTGCAGGGCGTCGCCGTGTCCGGCTCCTGTGCGGTAGAGCACGGTGCCGTCATGGTCGAGGCAGGCCGCTCCGTACACGATTTCGTCGCAGCCGTCGCCGTCAACGTCGCCCACGGTCAGCGCGTGCGCGCCCTCGCCGTAAAGTCCCTCGCCGCTGGCCTCAGAGCTGTGCAGCCACCGCTGCGTAAGGTTCTTGCCGTCAAAGTCCCATGCGCAGATGTAAGCCGCCGTGTAATATCCGCGGCACATCACGAGGCTGGGTTTCTGTCCGTCAAGATATGCGATGCAGGCCAGGTAGCGCTCCGAGCGGTTGCCGTAGCTGTCGCCCCACTGCGACGTGGTGCGAACCGAGCGCAGCGGCACGTAGCTGACGGTGGTTATCTCGGCGCCGGTCTGTCCGTTGAACACGGTCAGGTATTCAGAGCCTGAGAGCACTACGCCCTTCGTCTTGCCGCTGGTGCCGCGGAAGTCGTCGGTCACCTTGTCGTCGCCCATCAGCACGGCCTTGCCCTGGCCGTCGATGGTGCCGGGAGCGGTCTTGCAGGCCACCTCGGCCTTGCCGTCGCCGTCAAGGTCGTACACCATGAACTGCGTGTAGTGTGCGCCGGCGCGGATGTTGCGGCCGAGGTCGATGCGCCACAGCTTGGTGCCGTCCATCTCGTAAGCGTCAAGATATACGTTGCCCGTGTATCCTGACTCAGAGTTGTCATGCGAGTTGCTGGGGTCCCACTTTATTATTATCTCATACTCGCCGTCGCCGTCAACGTCGCCCACCGAGCAGTCGTTGGGGCTGTACGTGTAGGTTTCGCCGTCGGGAGCGGTGCCTCCCGCGGGGCGGTCAAGGTGTATTCTCTTGTAGCCGTCGGCCCATACTGCGGTTTCCTTCGACTCCTCCACTACGCCGCCGTTGGCGTCAACGGCCTTGATTACATACTTCGAGTCGGCCGTTCCGGCAGCGTCGACAAAGTTTGTCGACCGTGTGACGGCCTCGGCGTTAATCTTCACTCCGTCGCGGTAGACGTCGTAAGCCTGCCCCGCAGGGTCTTCGGCCAGACTGCGCCACGACACGTACACGCCGGCGTCGGTCTTCACGGCCACTACTCCACGGTCAAGCTTTTCGGCCTGTTGCGCCTTTGCAAAAGGGCACAATGCCATGAGCATGGCACATGATAATAAAACCTTTCTCATGAATTAAAAATTTTGATGATTTGTCTTGGTAAAGTTATTCGTCTGCAAAAATAGGCAAAATAATATGAAAAAGCAAAATAAAAAATGCTTTTCATAACATGTAAGCTTCATTTTCCGCCATGCCAGGCCGCGCCACGTGCGCCGCCGGCCTCAGCCGCGGCCCGTGCCGACGGCCTTCGCGATGGAGTCCATCTTCCTCAGGCGGTCAAGCGAGAAGGTGCGGCCGTGGCGGTCGACGAAGTCGAAGAGCATGAAGGCCCGCTCAAGCTCGGCCGTGCGCACAGGCTCGCTCAGCATGTCGGCCTCGGCGTAATACAGCTCGGCCAGCATTTCGATGCGCTCGAGGCGTTCCTCCTCGGGATAGCGGCCGAACGAGAGCATTATGTCGTCGAGCGTGGCGGTATGGTAGAAGGCGTAGTCGCCCATGTATTGGGCGAACAGCTCGCGCACGGCCTCCTGCCTGTCTTTTATCTCGTCTTTCTCAACGAGCCTCTGCAGGGCGGCCATGAACTCGCGTATAAGCCGTTGGATGTAGTCACGTTGGAGCATGGTTCGTTCTTTTAAGAAATTCTACGACGTCTTTCTTCAAGACTCAACATATTCATATAGCTTCCTGTAAAACGGGTGGCGGGTCATGGTGGCCACGTCGCCGAGGATTATGAGCTTCATGCGCGCACGGGTGATGGCCACGTTCATGCGGCGCAGGTCCGAGAGGAAGCCTATCTGCCCGTCGGCGTTGGCACGCACGAGCGATATGACGATGATGTCGCGCTCCTGCCCCTGGAAACCGTCAACCGTGTTAACCGAAACGAGGCCGCGGTAGGGCTTGAAAAACTCCTTCTTGCGCAAGAGCCGCCGCAACAGCTGCACCTGGGCGCGGTAGGGCGATATTATGCCGACGTCGATGCGCTCGTCAAGGATGCGCTGCTTGCCTATCTTGGTGAAATAATCCTGCAGCACGGAGAGCGTAAGGTCTGCCTCGGCGCGGTTGATGCGGCCGAAGCTCTCGCCCACGAACTCCTCCTTTCCGTCTACGTCGGCCGTGTCGACCCACGTCATGGGGTTGTCGAAGTCGAGTATTCCGCGGTACTTTATCTGCGGCGCGGCCTCAACCATTCCGCCGTAGAACCAGTCGCTCGAGAAGCGCATTATTTGCTCGTTCATGCGGTATTGCGTCTTCAGCAGGGTCACCACCTCGGGCTTCTGCCTTACGACGCGCTCCATGAGCGTGACGCCCAGTCCGCCGCGCAGCGCCATAATGCTCTTGACCGTGGGCGGCAGCTGGCAGTGGTCGCCGGCCAGGATTACCCTCGACGCCTTGCGGATGGCAATCCAGCAGGCGGCTTCGAGCGCCTGGGCGGCCTCGTCGATGAACAGCGTGCCGAACTTCTGCCCGGCCAGCAGGCGGCTGGCGCTGCCCGTCAGCGTGGAGGCTATGACACGCGCCTCGCCGAACAGCTGGGCGTTGATGCGCAACTCAAGCTCCACGGCGCGGCTCTTCAGGCGGTCGAGCTTCTGGTGGTAGGCGTCGTCGCGCCGCCGGCTGCGGGCCTGGCGCAGCTTGCGTATGGCCTCGCGTATGCTCCACAGCTGCGGATAGTCGGGATGGTCGGCAAAGCGCCGCTCGTAAGTGAACGACAGCATTTTGTCGTTCACCTTCGTGGGGTTGCCTATGCGCAGCACGTTGACGCCGCGGTCAACGAGCCGTTCGCTTATCCAGTCGACGGCCATGTTGCTCTGCGCGCAGACGAGCACCTGGTTCTCGCGGCGCAGGGTTTCGTATATAGCCTCAACGAGGGTCGTTGTCTTGCCCGTGCCGGGAGGGCCGTGCACTATTGCCACGTCCTTGGCGCGCAGCACGTTGTTGACGGCCTGCTCCTGCGCCGGGTTGAGCCAGGGGAAACGTATCGGGTCGAACGAGAACGTGCCGGCCTTCTGCCGCGAGGCGAAAAGGTCGCGCAGGTAGGCCAGGCGGTTGCCCTTAGCGTTGATTACGCGGTCGAGGGCTTCAAACATCAGCCGGTAAGTGGTTTCGTCGAAAAACAGCTGCACGCCGACACAATCGGCCGTCCGGAGCTTCTCCAGCGGAGCGTTGTCGGCCACGACCACCACCATGCGGTCGCCGTCGACATAGCTCACCGTGCCGGTGAAAAGGTATTTAGCAGACGAGCTACAAGCAGACGAGTTGACAAGGTGATTTGCATTGTCACTTGCCTGCCAGTCACTTGTTACTTGTTTGCTTGTGTCTTGTCTGCTTATGTCTTGTCTGCTTGTCTGCTGATAGCTTGTCTGCCTGTTACTTGTTTGCTTGTCTGCTAAAACAAAAAACACCACGGGACGGCCGAACTCGAAGTTGTGCTCAATTTCCTTGTCCTGCGTGCGCAGCACCTCCACGGCCAGCTGGTTGAGCGAGTTGTAATAGCTCTTGCCCACGCTGACCGGCAGCCACGCGTCGCCGCGCTTCACCTTGCGCTGCAAGCCCATGGCTTCGGTCTGCCGGCGATACTCTTCTTTCTCGCAGTTATATTCTATTTCCAGCAACAGGCGCAGCTGGCCGAGATACTGAACGGGGGATGATGTATAGTTGTCCACGACTGCAAAGGTAGTGTTTTTTCAAGTAGCAGAGGGAGCCGGAGTAGTTAAAGTAGTTAAAGAGCTGGCCTTTCACCCTGCAAAAGGCCGGCTCTTACAACGCAAAAGGCCGCCTTTCGCCGTGCGAAATGCGGCCTTTTATAAAGCATTGGGTATAAGCGTGTTACACGCCGACTTATGAGTTAGTTTCTTGCTGACTCGTATTTCCTGCAGAAGATGATGAAAGACAGCAGCCCGAGCGCTACGAACGGAACGCCAACGAGGGCCGCATAGCGCGGCGACAGACCGGCCTCGATAGGCAGGCCGCCGCAAAACGCGCCAACGGCGTTGCCCATGTTGAAGGCCATCTGTATGCTGGCGCCGCCGAGCAGCTCGCCGCCGGGAGCGTATTTGAGGATGAGGAACTGCTGCGGACTGCTGACGGCGAACAGACAACCCGTGCAAACCACCATCAAGGCGGCCGACAGCCATCCGTAACGGGCAAAACAGAAGATAAGCAACAGGGCGGCTATGGCCACACACTGGGTGATGACCACCACGTGCCCCGGCCGGTGCCTGTCGCAGAGGCGGCCGCTGACAAGATTGCCGACCACCATGCCGAAGCCGGCGGCTATCATCAGGGCGGGCAGCGCGCCGGAGTGAAATCCGCCCTCGTCAATGAGCAGCGGACTGACATAGCTGTACCAGCAGAATATGCCGCCGTTGGCGAACATCGTGGCGGCAAGGATTAGCCAGGGCGCGTCTTTCTTTAGGAAGGCGAACTGGTGCTTGAAGCCCTCGTCGGGCAAGGCGCCGACCGACGGCACCCACTTCCAGATGTAATACAGCACTATAATGCTGACGAATACCACCAACACGAACGGGAAGCGCCACGACACCGACGAGCTTAACCCCGTGGCGAGCGGTACGCCGAAGAGGTTGGCCACCGTCATGCCGGCCACCATTATCGACACGGCGCCCGTCTTATGGCGCTCGTCGGCCAGCTTGACCGCCACTATCGACGCCACACCGAAGTAAGCGCCGTGGGGCAGGCCCGAAATGAAGCGCGCCGCCAGCAACATCCAGTAGTTGACGGACAGCGCGGCGAGCGCAGAACCCAAAAGGATTATGCCCGCAAGGAAGAGCAGGATGTTCTTCAACGGATACTTGTGGACGACCACGAGCAGCGGAGCGCCGCAACACACGCCTAAGGCATAGGCTGAAATAAGATGTCCCGCCTCGGGTATCGAAACGCCGAGGCTGCGGGCTACGTCGGGCAGTATGCCCATCATCACGAATTCGGCAATGCCCAAGGCAAGCGTACCGAAGGCTAATGCCACTAAACTTTTCTTCATAAAATAACGTTATTCTAAAAACAATCTTGGTTTTGGGGTTATGAGGTTTTGCGGTTGTGATGATGTAAGGTCGTAAGATAAAATGATTTTGACGTTCATCATTTACTGACAAATCCGTATAACCGCAAAACCTCACAACCGCAAAACCTCACCCTCATACCGCCATCGTGTCGGGCAGAGGTTTGTCGGTTTCAATGGCCTTGCGCAGGTCTGCCGAGTCAAAAGTGAACACATGGCCGAGTATGCCGAACGACACGGTCTTCTCTTCTGCGCCGTAATGCAGCTTGCCTATCGAGAAGATGAAGTAATCGTCAACGCTCACCATCTGCCCCACCATGGCGTCTACTATCTGCGTGGTGATGACGCTGCCGAACATTCCGCCCAGCATGTCGAGCGCGGCGTTGCCCGTATCAAGTTCATCAGACGCCGACGCAACGGCCTCGCTAACCTCTCGGCTTACGGCTTCGCGGTGCTTGTCGGCTCCGGGGCATGTCATAAGCAGAATGAAAAACGCCACGGCGGCCACGGCCAGCCATACCACGGCACGGCTTCGGCGGCGGTCTGCCGGTGCGGCCTCAACCGTCCGTGCGCGCTCTTCGCCGGCTTCAGCGTCAACGGCGCCCTGCTGAGGCAGGGGCGGAGGCGTAGGTTTGGCATTATGGTTGCCCGACAGGATGTCCTTCATCTCGGGCACCTTCCATGCCGGCGTCCATTGTTCCATGCCCTCGCGCCACACCAACGTTTCTGACGATACGCCAGCGTCGGCCAGCTCTTCAAGCGTGAAAGGGCCTTGCTGACTGCCGTCCTTAATTATGAAAAATTCCATAGCTTTGTTGTTTCTAACAATTGTCAGACAATAAAAACATCTTTCGGCATATAAAAAAGGCCGACGGCTATCGGCCTAAATCCTTCTTCCATCTTTCATACGCCTCGATAACGGCCGTGCCGTCGGAGTTGTACCAGCTGTAACCGTTGCGCCGTTCGTAGCCTACCTCGTCAAGACTGTAGCGCTTTACGCCGTCGCGGTCGCAGAAGAACGGGCGGTTGCCGTCCAGCGTATAGAAGCGCGCCCACAGCGGTTCGCACGGCGCGTCCTGCGCGCACTCAACCACACGGCGGTCCCTCTTGCCGTCGGCGTTTATGTAGTTCTCGACGCGTATGCCAAGAATCTTGCTGCGTTTAAACCACGCCACGGCGTTGTCAACACACTTGACGACCTCTTCCGACGGCTCAGGCAGCGACATCAGGAACATCACTATGCCGTCGCTCTCGGCACCGCTGAGCGACGCCAGTTCGTAAGCGCGTGCGTTGGCGGGCTTTAGCGTGTGCTCGTCGTGCTGCGCACACCACACCGTAGGGCGTCCGTCCTGCGTCACCTGCGTCTTCAGTATGCAGTCTACGCCACGGTCTACGGCCGTCTTCGCCAGCGCCTTTATGCTGTCGGCCACGAAGGCGAAAGGCTCCTCGCCCATGCTCACGGCCTGCAACAGCCTGAGCACGTTGACCATTGCGTTGTCATTATAAGTAATGTGCGTGTAATAGCCCTCCGACAAAGGATAAAACTGCGGCCATCCGCCGTTGTCATACTGGGCCTCAAGCAGATAGCCTATTCCCCGCTCCACGGCCCGGCCGTAACGCTTGTCGCCCGTGGCGCCGTACAGCCTTGCGAGGTATCTTATTTCGGCCGTCGTGGCTCCGTTGTCAATGGTTGCGTAGCGCTCTTGGCCTTTCAGCTCGGCTATCTCATCACGAATCTTGCCCGTAAGCGTGTCTTGCAGCTGCATGTTCTTCGGCCATCCGCCCGTAGGGTGCTGGTAAAACAGCAGGTTGTCGCCGATGCGCGCCGCCTCGGCCGTGGTTAGGAAGCTGTCGGAAACCTCGGCTGCCATTCTCGTCCACCTCATCTTCATGTATCTGCCGGCAGGCTCGCCGGCGCCTTGTGCCAGTGTCGCCGTAGGCACGGCCAATGCCATTGCCGCTGCGGCAATCATTGCCTTAATCCTCATAGTAGTTAGTTTTTCCAGTCGTTGCGCCTCTTCTTGCGGCGCCCGGCTTGTTGTAAGATATTCGTATTTATACTGATTTCGGCGCAAAAAGTTTATCGCCTACACCATTTTTTATTATCTTTGCCGTCATGACGACACATCCATTATGGACAGATGAGTACTGGCTGCCCCTGCTTAAGCTGTACATGCGGCAGCCGCAGGGCGTTAAGCCTATGTTTTCGCGCGGCATGGTAGAGCTTGCCATGGGGCTGCACGTGCCGCCGCGGTTCCTCTACGGACAGATGTTCCGTCTGCACCGTCCCGACACGCCGTGGCTTAAGCGGCTGCGCGAACGCTACGACGGCAACCCGAAGCGCCTGTCGCGCGACGTCAGACGGCTGCGCGACATGAGCGGACTGGGCAGCGGCGGCAGCTTTTACGACGGCGTAGAAGTGTGCGAAACGTTCGAGAAAGATTTCCGCCCCGTCGACGGACTGCCGTGCGTTAAGCCGGTAATGCTTATAATGACGCTCGACCTTTACTTCCGCCTGACGCCCTCCACAATGGTGGCGGCAACGCCCGAGGTGGCCGAACTGGCACGGCTGATGCGCCTAAAGACGGCCGTCGTCGTCGACGCGCTTGCCGCCTTCAGGTCGTGCGACCCTTATTTAGGACGCCAACGCAAGGCCGAAACGCCGCTGGCACGTGCCTGCCACGACGTATGGCAACGCTACGGCAACGGCGAGCCGCAAGACCTTGCGGCGCTGGCCGCACAGCTGAAGGAGTATTTCAGGTAAGCCGCGCGCGGCCGCCTCAATCAGAAGTTTACTCCGAAGTTAAGCGACAGGCTGCCGTTGTGCGACGTGTCGAAGTCGTCGTGGCAGATGTTCGACAGGCCTATGTCGTAAGACAAGTCGAAATAGAACAGGTCGTAGCCTACTCCGCAGCCTACCCTCAGACCGCCGTCGAAGCGCTGGAAATAGCTGTCAGAGAACGAGCTTGACGCCTCGCGGTGCTCGAAGTTCTTCACCTTGCCGCCCACTCCGCACGCCAGATAGCCGCCGAAGAACGGCTGCACGGTGAAGTGGTCGTCTATCGGATGGATGTATTTCAGCACTATCGGCATCTCGATGTAATTCAGGTCGTAAGTCATCTTCTCCCCGCTGCTCAGCCTCTTCCTGCCGCCCTTCTCAACATAAGTCAATCCCGGCTCTATATAGAGCGGCACCGCCCTCGACAAAGGCAGGCCTACGAAGGCGCCGATGTTAAGTCCCGTCTGCCAGTTGCCTCCGTCAAGGCGCGCATCGTCAGAGTTGACGAACGAGAACGACGGACCAATCCTGAATCCGTAATACATATTGCCCGTACCCAATCCGCTGTCGTGGCGGCCGTATCCGTAGTTAAGGCGGTCGGTGTCATAGTCGTAATATCTGCTGTCGCGGTAGCTCTGCGCCGATGATGGCAACAGCACGGCTGCAGCCGACAACACTGTGAATAATAGTCGTTTGATGTTCATCTGTCATTCGTTTTTGGTTTATCTGATGTGCAAAGGAACTAATTTTTGCCGACATACACAAAGGGAATGTCCTAAAATCTTAGGGGAAAACCCTAACGCGCCGGCAACCAAGCGGCTGCACCCGCACAAAATCGGTAACACATCTGAATAATGAATACCCCTCTTCCAAGTGAGGCTCTCGCAAATAACGTGCTTGACACGCCGTCATCTTGAACTTGATTCATGACCAGATGAATACACCCTCTAATCGCCAACGTGGCGGCATACGACTGGATCCCGTGTCAAGCACGGGATGACTAATTTGCGAGAGCCTCACTTGGAAGAGGGTGCTTTCCTTACACCGACCTCGCTTTTATGTTACATTCGCTCGACTTGCACTATCTTTGGATAAGACAGGCGGCGTCTCGGAATTGTTAAATCGCCGAAAGGCAATTGAAAATAAAAACTCGTTTCACTCGCTTTTATTTTGCATTTCGCTCGACTTGCATTATCTTTGCACGCAATTATAAAAATAAAGTTAAAAACCTTTTTCAATTCTATGGAAACATTACTGCCATACGCATTGTTATGCCTGACGTCAATCTTCACGTTGGCTAACCCGTTGGGCACCATGCCCGTATTCCTCACCATGACGCAAGGACTCAGCGAAGAGAGGCGCCGCTTCATCGTCAAGCGCGCCACAATCACCGCCGTCATCATCCTTATCGTCTTCACCTTCGCCGGACAGTTCATCTTCATGTTCTTCGGCATTTCCACTAACGGCTTCCGCATTGCCGGCGGCGTGATAATCTTCAAAATCGGCTACGACATGCTGCAGGCGCGCTACACGCACGTCAAGCTTAACGACAACGAGATTAAGACTTACGTCAACGACATCTCCATCACGCCCCTCGGCATACCAATGCTATGCGGACCGGGCGCCATCGCCAACACCATCGTGCTGATGAGCGACGCCCACACGCTGTCGATGAAGGCCGTCCTCGTTGGCTCCATCGCCTTCATCTATATCCTTACTTATTACATCCTGCGCGCCTCAACGCGCCTCGTCAAGGTGCTCGGCGAAACGGGCAACAACGTCATGATGCGCCTCATGGGCCTTCTCCTGATGGTCATCGCCGTAGAATGTTTCGTCGGCGGCATAAAGCCCATCCTCATCGACGTACTGAGGGAAGGATTTGGAAAATAAATTAGAAGGTGAGAAAGTGAGAAGGTGAGGATTTAACCTGATAAATTTTAGGTTTTCTCACCTTCTCACCTCCTCACTTTCTCACCTTCTCACCGTTTCACAAAACTTCCACACCACGATTCCCGCCGTTACCGAAACGTTGAGCGAATGTTTCGTGCCGAACTGCGGTATCTCCAGACAATCGTCGCAGGCGTCAACAACCTCCTGACGCACGCCTTTCACCTCGTTGCCCAGCACAACGGCGTAGCGCCGCCCCTCCTCGGGCGTGAATTCGTTAAGCATCGTGCTGCCTTCACACTGTTCCACGGCCATAACCCTTACGCCACGGCTCTTCAGTTCGGCCACGGCCTCCATGGCCGACCCGTAATGCCGCCAGCTGACGCTGTCCTCGGCGCCGAGGGCCGTCTTGTGTATTTCAGGGTGCGGCGGCACGGCGGTTATTCCGCACAGCAGCACTTCCTCAACGCGGAAGGCGTCGCACGAGCGCAACACCGAACCCACGTTATACATGCTGCGCACGTCGTCGAGCACGACGATGAGCGGCAGCTTGTCAGCCGCCTTAAACTCGTCCACCGTCAGGCGGTTCATCTCCGTAACACGTAATTTACGCATCAGTCCCTCACCTTTTTTACTTTTCAGCGTGAATTCGGTAAATGAAAGGGAGTGTATCAAAATGTAGTAAACAGGAGTTAGACGCTTCGCGTCGGAGTTACCAGGAGTTAACGGACAAATGCAAAGCTGCTGTAACTCAAGCTATTGTCAGTTAACTCCGGGCGAGCACAGCGAGCCTAACTTCCGGTAACTCCTGCTAACTTCTTAAATTTGACACACTCTATATTTTAAGCATAAAAGTTTTATACCGTATTCACATCTTTACTGTTTTACCTTTTTACCGTTTTACCTTTTTTCACCCTTTCATATTATACGCCAATGCGTACACCCTTATCTGCTTTATCATTGCCAGCAGACCGTTAGAGCGCGTCGGCGAAAGATGGTCTTTCAGGCCTATGCGGTCGATGAAATACAGGTCGGCGTCGAGGATTTCCTGCGGCGTGTGTCCGCTCAGCACGCGTATCAGCAGGGCTATTATGCCCTTCACTATCAGCGCGTCGCTCTCCGCCGTGAAGAATATCCTTCCGTCCCGATAGTCGGCCTGCAGCCACACGCGGCTTTGGCAGCCGTCTATCAGGTTGCTCTCCGTCTTATACTTTTCGTCCAGCGGCTGCTGCTCGTTGCCGAGGTCAATCAGCAGCTGGTATTTGTCCATCCAGTCGGTAAAGTCTGAGAACTCCTCTATTACCTCGTCTTGTGCTTCGTTTATTGTCATAGTTTTTTTTTATTTTAGTAACGAGTAACGAGCAGACAAGCAGACAAGTGACAAGCAGACAAGGAGATTTGCCTTGTCACTCGTCTGCTCGTTACTTGTCTGCTTGTCTGCTCGTCACTTGTCTGCTTGTCACTTGTCACTCGTCTGCTTGTCTGCTCGTCACTTGTCTGCTTCAACTTTTTCAATCTTAAACAGCTTGTCGCTCGGCCTCACCTTGTCAGGCACCCTGAACGACACCCTCGTGCCCTTCTGCGCCGTTGTCACGGCGTGCGTGTCGTCGTGGATTTCCTCCACGGTGACATACATCACGCCCGTCGTAGGCCCGGTTACGAGCATTTTGTCGCCCACCGAGAACTCCGCCGCCTCGCACGTAAACTCGGCCACGCCCAACCGCGAGAAGTACTTCACGCCGCGGCCTACGTACACCTTCCTCTCCGTCGCGTTAGAGCCGTAGTTCTTGTTCCATTCGCCCAGCAGCTGCCCCTGGTAGTATCCGTCCCAGAAGCCGCGGTTGAACACCGTCGCCAGCCGTTCGTCCCACTGGTCCTTCTTCTCGTCGGTGAACGTGCCGTCGAGCACCGAAGCGATGGCCTCCTTGTAGCATTTCACCACGGTGTACACATACTCCGGCCCCCTCGCCCTGCCTTCTATCTTAAACACCCTCACGCCGGCCTTCATCATGCGGTCGATGAAGCGCACCGTCTTCAGGTCCTTCGGGCTCATTATATATTTGTTGTCAATCTCGAGCTGAGTGCCCGTTTCGGCGTCGGTCACCACGTAAGAGCGGCGGCACAGCTGCATGCACTCGCCCCTGTTGGCCGAGCGCCCGGCGTTGTCGAGGCTCAGGTAGCACTTGCCGCTGACGGCCATGCACAGCGCGCCGTGGCAGAACATCTCTATCCTCACCCGGCGCCCCGACGGGCCGCATACGTCCTGATCCTCCACCTGCCGGTGGATTTCCTCCACCTGGTCCATCGTCAGCTCGCGCGCCAGCACGGCCACGTCGGCAAACTGCGCGTAAAACTTCAGCGCCTCAATGTTGCTTATGTTGAGCTGCGTCGAGAGGTGAACCTCCACGCCCGCCTTGCGGCAGTAGGTTATCACGGCCATGTCCGAGGCTATCACGGCCGTTATGCCGGCCTCCTTCGCCGCGTCCACTATCCGGTGCATGTCCTCCATGTCGCCGTCGTATATTATGGTGTTCACCGTCAGGTAGGTCTTAATGCCGTGCTCGGCGCACGTCGCGGCTATGTCGCGCAGGTCGTCGGTGGTGAATGTGTTGGCCGAGTGGGCGCGCATGTTCAGCCGACCCACGCCGAAATACACCGACCCCGCACCCGCCTGTATGGCGGCCTGCAGGCTCTCGCGGCTGCCCACGGGCGCCATTATCTCGAAGTCGTCAATAGTTTCTTTCATCATCCTTCAGTGGATTTCTTTCCGTAATACTAACCAAAAATCCCCGCCGTTAAAGGACGACGGGGCAACCTAATGTTTTCACAACGGAATAATCCTTATTGTGATTTGCTTAAAATTCTGCGGCAAAGATAATCAAACTTCACCTAACCGCAAAATAAAACTCCCGAAAATATCCATCCCGTCAGCCTTATCAGCCTCATTTGCTGGCCCATCAGCCCAATTAGGCTCATTGGCCCTATCATCCCTCTCAGCCTCTCCCTCTTCCAAGTGAGGCGCTCGCTAACCGTCATCCCGTGCTTGATCCGTCGTCATCATGAACTTGATTCAGGACAGACGAATACACCCTCAAACCACCAACGTGGCGGAATACGACTGGTTCCCGGATCAAGTCCGGGATGACAATTTGCGAGAGCCTCACTTGAATGAGGGTGTATTCATTCTGTCCTGAATCAAGTTCAGGATCCAGGCGAGAACACCCTCAAACCATCAACGTGGCAGAATAATGCCCCTTAGGCAATCGAAGTCGGATTATGTCCCTACGAGAGGATGTTTTCATGTATCTTTGGCATAAAAATTCATATATAAACTTATCACATATTTTTATCTACCAACCCTTTAAAACCTACAACTTATGATATCCCTCAAGGTAAAATTCAGGCCGTCGGCCGTAGAGGGACGCGAAGGCGTCGTTTTTTACCAGATTATCAAAAACCGCACCGTCCGCCAGGTCAGCACCGGCTGCAGGCTTCTCGCCTGCGAGTGGGACGTCAGCTCATCCACCGTAATCCTGCCGACGGCCGCCGACGGCCGACGCGACCGCACGGCAAAAGTGGCTTACCGCATACGCCACGACGTCGACACCCTCGCCGCCATCATCAGGCGGCGCGAAGACTCCGGCGCGCCATTCACCGCCGACGACGTCGTGGCCGACTTCAAGGGCCGCACGGCCGGGCGCACGTTCGCCGTCTACATGCTCGACGTCATCACGGCCCTCAGGCGCTACGGCCGGCGCCGCACGTCAGAGGCCTACACCTCGGCCCTGTCGAGCTTCATGGCCTTCCGCGGCGGACACGACGTCATGCCGGGCGAGGTCGACGCCGACCTCATGTCGCTCTACGAGGCATGGCTCCACAGCCGCGGCGTATGCTCCAACACGGTGTCGTTCTACATGCGCATACTGCGCGCCGTCTACAACCGCGCCGTCGACGACGGCCTCACGCCCCAGCGCAACCCCTTCCGCCATGTCTACACCGGCGTCGACAAGACGCTCAAGCGCGCCGTGTCGCTAACCGTCGTCCGCCGCATAATCCGCCTCGACCTGCACGACCGCCCGCGGCTCGACTTCGCCCGAGACATGTTCTTCTTCAGCTTCTACATGCGCGGCATGTCGTTCGTCGACATGGCCTTCCTCCGCAAGAGCGACCTCGCCGCAGGCTTCGTCACCTACCGCCGACGCAAGACAGGCCAGTGCCTCGTCATCAAGTGGGAGAAATGCATGCAGGCCATCGTCGACAAGTATGACACCGCCGGCTCGCCATACCTCCTGCCCATCATCGGCCGCTCCGACACCGACCCCGTCAACCAATACCGCAACTCGGCCTACATGGTTAACAAGTACCTTAAAATCATCGGCGCCATGGTGGGCTGCCCCGTCAAGCTCACCACCTACGTCGCCCGCCACACCTGGGCCAGCATAGCCCGCAACAAGCACATCGCCGTGGGCGTCATCAGCGAGGCCATGGGCCACGACTCCGAGAAGACCACCCGCATCTACCTCGCCTCGCTCGACACCGCCGTCGTCGACAAGGCCAACAAGATTGTCATCGACTCGCTTTGACATAAGAGTCTGCGGGATAAAATGGCTCATCCGCAAATCCGTTAGATGGTTTTAATAAGCAGATGATTAAAGTATTGAAAAGAACACCGTCCTTGTAGGGACATAATTTATTATGTACGCACGTTTCGAAGAAACGTATTTTCATCGATGTTCGGATATTTATACGCCCTTCCGTGGCGTGCGGGCATAATGAACCAAAGGTCAGCGTTAAGCTAATTATGCCCCCTACTGGGTGTCTTCAGTTTGCCCTTAATTGTCAAAAACAAAGTCATACTATCCAAAAGATTTGCGGATGAACCGATAAAATGGAGTTAGCCGGAGTTAAATGGAGTTAGGCTCGCTAACTCCATTTATAAAAAACGTCACAATGTCACATCCGTATGCACGCCGCTGATAATCAGACTCTTAGGCCGTGACATTACCCCAAGCCCCACCTTCACCACCGTCACAGCCGCCCATCGTGTGTGACGTTTGGTGATAACGCATCCTACGTAATGTCACAGCGTAACGCCGTGGTGCCCAACGCATTACGCCGCTTCGTGACATTGTGACATTATAATCTCCAATGAAAAACATTTTGCTGTTTGCAAAATGCCGCCTTCCGCCTTCCCGTTTGCCGCTTTTCACCCTGCAAAACGCCACGTCTTACGTCCCAATAGGTGCCTTCCCGCAATCGCATCCCGCCTTCCCCATAAATACACGCCCTCTTCCAATTAACGCGACACCCTCTTCCAATTATCGCACCAACCTCCTTCAATTAACGCAACCATCCTTCCTCCAATTAACGCAACCATCCTCCCTCAATTAACATAGCCATCCTCCCTCAATTAACGTAGCCATCCTCCCTCAATTAACGTAGCCACCCTCCTTCAATTAACGTAGCCATCCTCCTTCAAGTGAGGCACTCGCAAATTGTCATCCCGTGCTTGACACGGGAACCAGTCGTATGCCGCCACGTTGGCGATTAGAGGGTGTATTTATTCTGGATCCCAAATCAAGTTTGGGATGACATGATGTGCGAGAGCCTCACTTGAATGAGGGTATATTCATTCTGTCCTGAATCAAGTTCAGGATGACGACGGATCAAGTCCGGGATGACAATTTGCGAGAGCCTCACTTGAAAGTGGGTGTTTACAGTAATTGGGAAGTGAGTGTTTACAGTATTTGGGAAGTGGGTGTATTCATTATATGTGCGTTTCTCATCCCAACCCCGACGTTTCATCTTTTATTTCCCATCCTCCATCCCCCACTTTTCACTTTTAATTTTTAATTTTTAATTTTTAATTTAAAAAAAGGCCTCCCTGCTCACGCAGGAAGACCCTCCAATCAAGATATCTATCAAAGTAAAATTCTCGTGTCGTTATTTCACGGTGATCTTCTTAACCGTCGTGCCGGCGGCGGTCGTCACGCGTACTATCGCAACGCCGCTGTCAACGCCGTCAAGCGTCACGGCCGTGCGGCCGTCGGCCACGCTCTCGCTCTTGAGCAGCTGGCCGCCTACGGCGTAAACCCTTACGGCCCTCAGGCCGGCAGAAGATGATACTACCACCTGGCGCTCGGCAACGGAGTAGACCGTCACGTCGCCGTCAGCGTCGCCAACCACCTCGCTAATGCCCGAGGTGCCCTCGCCCGCTCCGCGAGCGCGGATGAAGTAGCGGCCGTGCGACGAGCCGTTTACGCTCAGCGTCATGCCCTCGGTTATCGGCGTGTCGGTGTTCAGCTCGGCGTCGTAGAGCGACGGCTCCAGCAGGGCGTCCGTGCCCGTGAAAGTCAGCGTCGTCACGTCACCGTCGGCAGCGAAGAGGCCGAGCGGTATTTGCCGCGCATCGTTGATGCGGTTAACGCTTGTCGCCATGTCGCCAGCCACGGTGTAGACTGACAGCTCGTTGGCATTGTTGCCAAGCAGGTTGCGCATCAGGCGCACATCTTCAGTAGCGTTAAACGCATTCTCGGCGTTGTCGGCGTAAGCCAAAGCCGCTCCGCTCTTGGCGTTGCCGTTGTCGGCCGTGATGGTGAACGCCGTAGTGGCGGCTTCGCCCTCGGTCTCGGCCACAAACTTCTGCATGTCGGCGGTGAATTTCACCATGTAGTCAGTAGCTCCGTCCTTGAGCTGTACGAAGAACGCGCCGAACGGCTCGATTGTCTCCGTGCCCGTAGGCTCTATCCACTGACCGCCCTGGCTGTCGGTGCCGCCCGCCGTTGTGCCGCCGGCCGTCTCGCTCCAGTATTGGCCTGTCAGGTTGCCTTCCGTTCCGCTGTTATATTCAAGGAACTTCTTCAGGTCGAGCTGTGCCATGTACGGGTTGCCCACAATCATGTACTTGTCGTCTTGTGACGGGGTGAGCGTCTGCGTAACGTTCTCGTTTCTTACGAGCTGTAGCGGGTTGCCGCGGTCGAGCAGACCGCTTACAAGCAGCTTGCCGCTGTTGTTGCGGGTGAACGTGCCCGTGCTGTAGTCATATTGCTCGTCAGCCTTCGGGAAGCGGAAGCTCAGCGTGTCGTTGCCGCCCGTAACGTCGCGTGCCGACAGCGAGTAGCCGCCGCCTGGTAAGTAAGGCACTGAAGCGTCATTGTAAGCCGCGCTCCATACCGGTGTTGACGTGTTGAAGCCAACTTTGCCGTTGTTAATCGGGCTGTCAACGATTGTCGCGTTCTCGTCCCAACTGCGCTGGTAAACGGCGGGGTTGCGGCGGTCGTTGCCTGCGCCGAACGTGATGTCCTTAAAGTAAGGCAGCTCGGTCTGCGTGCCCGTGGTTGACGTGTACCAGTCGCCTGACACCACATCCTTCAGCGGAAGGCTGACGAGCGTCCACTGCTTCGTGGGCATGCTTACGTCCATCCACGCCTTGTTGTATTTCAGCTGCTCGGCGTGCAACATCTCGGCGCCCGGCTCAAAGTGGATGTCACGGCAGATGTTCACACGGTAACGCTGCGTTGTCAGGTCGTTTGTTTCCGGGTCGGCGTATGCCATCAGGTCATACTGTATGTACGTCGTCGGGTCGCCTATGTGCTGCGGCTTTTGGTTTTCTTGCCATGCCGCGCCGCCGTTGATGTATCCTGTCATGTAAAGCTCAACCCTGCTCTCCTCAGGCATCACCACGTTTGAGAACAACATCGGCACGAAGCCGTTGCCCGTTTCCGTCAGTTCATCCTCAGCGTAGTCGGTGTAAGAGTTGTCTTTTATCTTCAGGTCGCTGGCCTTTGCGCGCTTCCAGTTGGCGTCGTTGTTCCAGTTGTCGTTCGCGCCGCCCTTCCATACAAGGTATTCGGGCACAACCTTCATTTCTATGTTAAACGAACCGTAACACGTGTTGTATATTTCACCAGAGTTGCGGCTCTTCTCTTCGAAGTATGTGGCAAAGGTGTAAGTATATCCTTCGCGCGGGTCAAACTGGAATTGTTCGCCGTTAATTGTCTGCCTGTTGAGGTTGAACGTTATGTTCATGTGGTCGTTATATTCTGACCCCTCTCCGGATTTCTCAGCGTAAAGGTCTATGATGTCGCCTATTGGCAGACTTGTGCGGTCGAACTCTTCTGCTGATTCAGCGTCGAACCACTTGTCATATCTCGGGTCGTCAGTGGCTACGAGGTAGATGTGGCGCATGTCGTCTTGCGTGTCAATCGGGCCTAAATGGTCAGCACCCGTTGTCACGGTTTCGGCGTCGCGAAGGTCTACGCGCAGCACGTTTTCCTCATTGGTGGCTTGCTTGATTTGCGCAAGTCCTATGCGGAGGGCTGGGGCGAAGTCGTCAGCCGGGTAATCAACGATGTTGAAGCCCGCGAAAAGTTTCGGTGCCCTGTCGTCTACTGTCAGTGCCAAGGGTACGTACTCCCAGCATATCGCCGCCCATTGGTCGTTGCTCAAGCCTGACTCTTCAGGAGCTACGTATGTCTGGATAGGCTTGATTACGACCTCCAAACCGCCCTCAAGGATGGTGATGTTAAGATTTTCCTTATGCAACACCAATTTCTTATTGATGCCTCCGGCAGGAGCGTCAGTGTTCAGGTAGTGATTTATTATGTTATAATCAGCTTGGGTGAACGTTAATGCTCCGTCTTCAGATGTTTTGTTAACTTCCACTCCGTCAAGGCTTGTGGCATTAGGATAAACTCCCCTGAAGTTTGTAAGGGCTACATCCAGGTTTGTGCCGTATGTCTCATTGTCAGTAAGATACTCTTCCTCCGTGCCGAAGAACCAGTCATAATAAACACCGCTCTCTATCACCTTGTATATTTCCATGCCTTCGCTGTCATATTCCCCTGTCGGGTAACGCATTTGCGCGGAGAAGTTGAACACCTGGCCGGCGCAGAAGTCTGTCGTCGGGTCTAACACTTCGCCGTTGACTTTGACAAGCGTCTTTGACTCGACATAGAATCTCGTCGTGATGAGACACGGGTTGCCAATCTGTTCGGCGAAATCTTGCATCGCCAATTCTTGCGTAGCGTCATCTTCAAGGGTGGCGGGCAAGATAATCATGTTGTACGGGCGGTTGGGCGACAGGTTAGAGTGGAAATCAACAGTAATCCTGCGTCCGTTGTCGCTGTCTTCCGTCTTGTAGAAGTAATATCTGTTGACACTCTCGTCGTAGTTATCGCGGGCGAGATAGTGGTTCTCGTCAGTTCCGTATTGCTTGTTGTCGTCAAACTTGTTTTTGAAATACAACGTAGCGTAAGGCCTGTCGTATGTAGTCTGGTCGCCCAGCGGCTGCACTGACGCCGTTATGGCTGCAAGCTTGGCCGCGTTGACGTCGTCCGCGCTCGCGTTTTCGCCTCCATGCTCCGCGATGTACGCATTGTAAGTAGTTTCATAGGTCATCTCGTCATAGAAGCAGAAGCTTATGCCGTTGTCGCCCTCTAAGTCCTCCGTACCGAGGCGTGACATCAGTCGCTCCCAGTCAAGCTCGATGTTCATTCGTGTACGAACGTTCGTACACGAATATTCCTTCTGAGTAACAGTGGCATTGGGCTGGGCTATGTACACCCTGATGTCGTCAAGGTAATAGTCGCCGCCGGTGGTTGACGCACTGTTGTTTTCTACCTGAAGTATGTATGAGTCAAATGTACTTGCAAGCTCGTTGGTGTTCATGAACGAGAAATACACCTGATACCATTCATTGTTTCCTGTACCTGTTCCCGCATCTCCAGCGTTGAGCCATGTCGTAGTACGGATTTGTCCGCTTGAGTGGCGGTAAAGCGGGGTGTACAACTGTGAGCCGTCTTCTTTGTTGGTAACACCCATGACAGTGAACAGGACGGCGGCGTCATCGTTGTTTTTTGAGCCTGCACTCTTAATCCACGCGGAAACAAACAACTCTGAACCCACGCAGAGTTTCTCGTCGAACGGCAAGCGGGCAAGAACTCCAGGGCGGTCTGACGCGTCAACGTAGATGTGGTAATTGCTTTTGCCTTTTATCAAGGGATTACCCTCGTCATCCAAAGGTGGACGTGTGGTGTTTCCAACTTGGTCGCCGTATCCGATATAATCATTGGTCAATGCGTAATAACCGAACTCGGGATACCAATAATATTGGTCGTCAATTGTGTATTTAGCACTACTAACGAAATCCTGCCATGGCGAACCGTCGAAGAAGGCATAGCTACTATTGTCCCATGCGAGGGGGAACGGGAAATATTCCTCTTGGCCGTACATGGCTGCTACCTTTTCATCGTAGTCAAAGTTAAGTTGCGTAAGCAGACGCCTGTTGTTTCTCAGCCATTGTGGTGTACGTATGATTTCCGAGCTGTTTGATGGTATATTCGCCAACTGGCTTTGGGTGTACGGCACGGCATCGGCTGTGAACGTAAGGTTGAAGCGGGCGATGTTGTATGTTATGCCGTTGTCGCACTTCTTTGTAACGATAACTATTGCGGTGGAGCCGTCTTCTACTTCCCACGGCTGGCCAAGCGTGCCGTTTTCAGAAGCAAATTGGATTACACGTTGTATTCCGCTCAGAGTGGTTTCGTCATCGTATCCTTCGTATCTAATGTGAGTATTACCGTTGTTATCTTTGTATTGTTCTGATTTTGCCAACTGTATTCCGGCATTGTTGCTTATCAATTTTACCGTAAGAGGCGCGTCTTCATCACTATTTGCGACCTCGTCTACGTTTGGTATAGCATAGCTTCGTGCGTCTTTTGACAGTGAAAGCACTTCGCACGTGTAATTGGACAAGTGCTTGTTAGGGAAGGTTATGTCGTATTCCTCAAGATACTTTTTCCCTTCCTCAGTGGTTCCGCCTTGGTAATCGGATGTTGTCAGCTTGCCATACCATGAGTCCCAATTCGCTTTCTTGTCAGAACCTTCAGGCATGTCACGGTCGTCAACGCCGACGATGTAATATATAACGCGCAAAGCTAATGTTGGCTCATAATATCCTTCATCAGTGAACTGTGTCTTTGCGTTGGCAAGAATTGTTGCTCTTATGTTCTCCCAATTATTGCCAGAATTACCCCCATTGCCTTTGCTTTCAAAGTCTTTTGAGAAATCTGTATATCCGGAAACGTCACAGGCTACAACGTACCAGTCGTTGTCCACTTGTGAATTTGGAAACCATTTCTCAAATTCGTCTTCTGTGGGATAATGGAATGTCATCGACTGTACAATGTCGTCTGACAAAGGTTTGCCGACATAACCGTTTGTGAAACGGTAAGCCTGTTTGTTGTCGTTAGGCGTCAACAAGTCGTAAACTCCGTCACTGCCGTTTGTCGCGAATGTCTTGTCTGTGCGGTAACTGTACCATCGCTGATAAGTCCAAACGCTTGATGTACCTGTTCCTTCAGAATTGTTGCTTGTGGGCAAGATCAGTTTTACGTTTGAGCCTTTGTGTACGTAAATCGTGTCGATGTAAGTGTGAGTGGCTTGCAGACCTTCGGATGCGACAGACATGTCTGCCGTAAACCTCCGTTGGTCATAGTTGAACGAACCGACGGCGTCATTGTCAAGTACCAATTTTTCTTTTAAGTCAAACCACTTTGCGTCCTTGTGTTGGATTGTAGAAATGCCACTTTCATCAATCAAAACTACTTCATTTACTTGAACGGTTCTTCGCCTATCATTACTAACGACAAACGTCAGCCTGACATAAGACGAAGTTATAGGTTCGTTTAACTTGACGCTTTCTGTTTCATTCAGTCGCGAGAATGAAAAACGTTGTACTTCTTGCCATTGGCCATTTTGTGAATTGCTACTTTCCACAATAAGGCTTTCAGGCCTCGGTTCAGTAGCTTCATTAGCTGTTAAAGAAGATAATCGTATTGAAGTAAGCTTCCTTCCATTCAAATTAAATGTCAGGGTCGGATTGGTATAATGGTCTGCTTGTTGTGCATAGGTGTTATTCCGGCCGTCATAAGCCAAGTCGTAAGTATGGTTATTCCAACCACCACTTTGCCACCCTGTGCCTCCAACCAAACGGGCGGAAATTACCTCCGAACCTACAGATGAATATTTATCGCCTGTCACAGCATTGTCTCCCCACGCCGCAGTCTGCCCCAGGCAGAGCAGGGCGACGAGCGAGAGGGCCTTGTATATTAGATTATTTGTTTTCATGTCTTGTTCCTCCTTTTATCGTT
>CALUKU010000028.1 GCA_944321295.1 uncultured Prevotella sp. | reverse complement strand
CCAAACGCTTGGCCGAGGCGCAAGGCGACGTAGGGCGGGAGCAGGTCAGCGTGGCGATGTATGATGTCAACCGGCGCGTCGACGAGTTGTTTTTCGGCATACTTGTGCTTGACGAACAGCTCAAGCAGGTCGGCGTGTTGCAAAGCGACTTGTCGCTTTCTCTTGCCTCGGTTGAGGCCATGGTGAAGGGCGGAACGGCCAACCAGACCGACGTTGACGCAGTGAAAGTGGAACAAGTGAAGGCGCGCCAGAGGGAAACGAGCCTGCTGACGCAGCGCAATACGTATCTGAAAATGCTTTCAACGTTCATCGGAAAGGAAATAGGCGACGGCGACACGCTCGTCAAGCCGACGCTTCCTGTCCTGCAAAACTGCGCAAACAGCCGTCCAGAGCTTGCTCTTTACGCCGCGCAGGAGCGTCTGCTCGACGCCAGGCAGAAATCTCTCAACGTGGCTTTGCGCCCAAATGTCGGCCTGTTTGCACGTGGCGGCTACGGCAATCCGGGGCTGAACATGCTGAAAGACGACTTTGACGCTTATTATAAAGTAGGTGTAACGCTGTCGTGGAGCTTCGGTTCGCTATACACACGGGCCAACGACCGCCGCAACATTGACATTGAGCGGCAGACGGTGCAGTCGGAGCGCGACGCGTTTCTGTTTAACACACGCCTGCAAACTGAGATGCAGATCGGAGCTGTTGACAACCTGCGTGAGCAGCTAAGGCAAGACGATGAAATCATAACGCTGCGCCGGCGCATACGCGAAAAGGCCGAACTGCGTGTTGCCAACGGCACTGAAACGGTTAACGAGATGTTGCGTGACATCAACGCCGTGAGCGATGCGCAGCTCGGCAAGCGGTTGCACGAGATACAGCTGTTGCAGGAAATGTACAAAATAAAGCACTTAAATAACTTTTAGAAGATGAAGAACATAATATTTGCATTGACGGTTTTATCATTGATTGCTTGCTCAAAAGGTGGCATGGAGCACGACGCAATGGGAACATTCGAGGCGACCGAAATCATAGTGTCTGCCGAACAGACTGGCAAACTGATGTATTTCGACGCTGAAGAGGGCACCGAACTGACTAAGGGTGAGCAGGTAGGACTTATCGACACGGTGCAGCTGCAGCTTCGTGCGATGCGCCTCGGCGTGACGAAAGAAGTTTACGCGAGTCAGCGGCCGGACATAAACAAACAGATTGCGGTCACGAAACAACAACTGGAGAAGGCCGAGCTGGAGGTTAAACGTTACTCGGCGCTTGTGCGTGACAACGCCGCCAACCGCAAGCAACTTGACGACGCGGAGAGCAGCGTGCGCGTGCTTCGCCGCCAGCTGGACGCGCAACTGTCGCAACTAAGCAACACTACCGGCAGCCTTAACCGCCAGATGGATGCGGCTGAGATAGAGCGTTGGCAGGTGGTTGACCAGCTGCGCAAGTGTCGCATCACGTCGCCAATCAGCGGGACGGTGCTTGAGAAGTATGCCGAGGCCGGCGAATACGCCGTGCCGGGTAAGCCTTTGTTCAAAATCGCCGACGTAAGCGACATGACGTTGCGCACATACGTCACTGCGCCACAGCTCACATCGCTGAAAATAGGACAACAAGTCAGGGTGTATGCCGACTTAGGCGAGGACGACAGTCGTGAGTACAAAGGCGTGATTGAATGGATTTCAGACAAGGCGGAGTTCACTCCGAAGACGATACAGACGCGCGACGAACGCGCCAACCTTGTCTATGCGGTAAAAGTTAAGGTAAAGAACACCGACGGAATACTAAAAATCGGGATGTACGGAGAGGCGGACTTTTTGAATGAATAATGAAAAATGAAAAGTGAAAAATCCATTTGCATTGCAAGCATTTTTATTTTCTCACCTTCTCACCATCTCACTTTCTCACCTTTAAAAATATGGTTTCAGTCTACGATTTGCAAAAGAAATACGGCCGTGTTGAGGCTCTTTGCGGCTTGGGCTTCAGCGTCAGTGAAGGCGAAATATACGGCATAATCGGTCCTGACGGCGCCGGTAAGACGTCGCTATTCCGCATATTGGTGACGTTGTTGCTGCCAGATGGCGGACGGGCTACGGTTGACGGCCTTGACGTAGTTAAAGACTACCGTGAGCTGCGGCGGCGCATCGGCTACATGCCAGGCAGGTTTTCGCTCTACCAAGACCTGTCGGTTGAGGAGAATTTGCGGTTTTTTGCATCGGTATTCGGCACTACTGTTGAGCGGAACTACGACCTAATAAAAGATGTCTACAGCCGCCTTGAGCCGTTTAAGACGCGCCGCGCCGGCAAGCTGTCGGGCGGAATGAAGCAGAAGCTGGCTCTCTGCTGTGCGCTGATACATGCTCCGCGCGTGCTGTTGCTTGACGAGCCTACGACGGGCGTCGACCCCGTGTCGCGCCGCGAGTTCTGGCAAATGTTGCAACGCATAAGGAGCAGCCATGGCATAACGGTGCTCGTGTCAACGCCTTACATGGACGAGGCGTCGTGGTGCGACCGAATTTCGCTCGTGCAGAACGGCCGACTTCTACAGACCGGTACACCCGGCGAAATCTGTGAAAGCTGTTCCGCACGGCTGTTTGCCGTGCGTAGTGACGACATGCACAGACTGCTTAATGATTTGAAAGAGTGCGCCTGTGTAACAACGTCATTCTCTTTCGGCGACAGCATACACGTTACGTTGGATGAAGCCGCTGCCTCTCACACATTGTGGGAATACCTGCAACAGCGCGGACACACAGGCATTGAGGTGAAAGGGATACGGCCTTCCGTGGAAGATTGCTTCATGTCGCTGATGAAGGGTCAGACCGTTTAACGTCTGTAATGAACGGACGTATTTTTTAATAAAATATATATGGATACTGAAAGCGTGATAACGGCCGACGGGCTGACAAAGAAATTCGGCTCGTTCACTGCCGTTGACAATATCAGCTTTAGCGTGCGCCGTGGCGAGATATTCGGCTTTCTCGGCGCTAACGGAGCCGGAAAGACCACTGCCATGCGCATGCTCTGCGGCCTTAGCCGCCCTACGGCCGGACGTGCCGTCGTGGCCGGATATGACGTAGGCGAGCAGCCGGAGCAGGTGAAGCGGCACATAGGCTACATGAGTCAGCGCTTCTCGCTCTACGACGACCTTACCGTGACGGAGAACATGCGCCTCTTCGGCGGCATTTACGGCATGGACGGAGGCACGATAAGGCGCAAGACGGCCGAGTGTCTGCGTTCACTTGCGCTTGAAGACGAGCGCGACACGCTCGTAGGCTCGCTGCCGTTGGGCTGGAAACAGAAGCTGGCTTTCACCGTGGCGACCTTTCACGAGCCTGAAATAGTGTTCCTCGACGAGCCTACGGGAGGCGTAGACCCGATGACGCGCCGCACATTCTGGGAGCTGATTTACGCCGCCGCCGACCGTGGCACCACCGTATTCGTCACCACTCACTATATGGACGAAGCCGAGTATTGCGACCGCGTGTCCGTCATGGTTGACGGACGCATAGAGGCTCTCGACACGCCCAAGGCCTTGAAGGCCGCCATGGGCACAGATAATTTGTATGATGTTTTTTACAGTCTTGCGCGCAAGGCGGAAAGGGGTTAGCGCATGAAGCAATATGTTTCTTTTATAGGCAAGGAGTTTCTGCACATCATTCGTGACCGTCGCAGCATGTTCATACTGCTCGCCGTACCGGTTGTGCTGCTGTTGCAGTTCGGCTATGCCGTGTCGACGGAAGTGAAGAACGTGCGCGTGGCTGTGCTCGACTCGTCGCACGACGTGCTGACCCGTAAGGCGTGCGACCGCCTGGCGGCAAATCCGTACATGTCGCTCTGCTACAGCGTGACGGGCATTGATGACGTCTACAGCCTGTTCCGCCAAGGCAAGGTTGACGTAGCGGTAATCTTCGGCAACGGCTTCGCCGCCGACTTGGTGCATAAGGGCACGGCTGAAGTGCAGCTGCTCGTTGACGGAACGGAGCCTAACCAAGCCACAATACGCCTGCAATACGTCATGCAGGTGCTCGCCTCCATGCGGCAGGACGCCGTGTCGGGCAATGCCGATAACGTGCGGATGAACATCGTTCCGGTAACGCGGATGCTCTATAACCCGCAGCAAAAGAGCGAGTACAACTTCGTTCCGGGCGTAATGGGCATGGTGCTCATGCTCGTGTGCGTGATGATGAGCAGCGTGTCAATAGTGCGCGAGAAGGAGACGGGCACGATGGAAGTGCTGTTGGCGTCGCCGCTATCGCCGGCGTGCATCATCCTGTCGAAGCTCGTGCCTTATTTTGTGATTTCATCGTTCAACGTCGCCACGGTGCTCGTTCTTTCGCGCTTCGTGCTCGGCGTGCCGATGGCAGGCAGCCTGTGGGCGTTCCTCGGCACAACGCTGCTTTACCTCCTCGTCTGCCTTACGCTCGGCCTTTTCGTGTCGACGCTCGTCCGCACACAGGTGGCGGCGATGGTAGTGTCAATGCTTTTCATCATTCCTACCGTCTATCTGTCGGGTCTTGCCTTCCCAATCGAGAGCATGCCGCCGGTGCTGCAATACCTCTCCACCATCGTTCCTGCGCGCTGGTACATCGACGCTGCGCGCCGCCTGATGATACAGGGAGTGAATGCGCAATACATACGGACCGATGTTTTGGTGATGTGCGCCATGGAAGTGGTGCTGCTTGTGGTCGCGCTGAAGAAGTTTAAAGTAAGATTATAATAGTTGTATGGCGATAAGATATTTAATACAAAAGGAGTTTTTGCAAATAAAGCGCAATGCTTTCCTGCCGAAAATATTTGTCGTGCTGCCGATAGTAATGCTCTTGATAGTGCCGTATGCGGCAAATCAGGAGATAAGGAACTTGATGTTCTGCGTCGTAGACAACGACCGCAGCACAATGTCCCGGCGGCTCGTAGAGCAGGTGGACGCCTCGTCTTACTTTGCGCTGACATCCGTCGAGGGCGGTTACGGCAGTGCGCTTGCGCAGGTGGAGCAGGGCACGGCCGACGTAATACTTGAGATACCGCACGGCTTCTCCTCCGACGTAGTGCGTACGGGCGAGGCCTCCGTCAACGTGCATGCCAACGCCGTGAACGGCGTGAAGGGTGCGCTCGGCCAGGCATATATGCTCAACATCATATCAGATTTTGCCTCCGCGCAGCGTGCGGAGCATGGCGTCGGGATGGGGCAGGGCGCAAGCAGTGGCGTTGACGTGCGCCCCCGTTATCTCTTCAACCCGTCGCTCGATTACAAGGTGTTCATGGTGCCCGGCATAATCGCCATGCTGCTGACGCTGCTCATAGGCTATCTGCCAGCGCTGAACATCGTCGGAGAAAAGGAGAAAGGCACCATCGAGCAAATCAACGTTACGCCGGTCAGCCGCCGCGACTTCATCCTCTCGAAGCTCGTGCCTTACTGGATTATAGGCCTGTTCATGCTTCTTTGGTCAATGCTGTGGGCATGCGTCTTCTACGGCATGTGGCCCCGTGGCAGCGTCGGGGGTATAATATTATCCTCGCTGCTGTTCTTCCTTATCGTGTCGAGTCTTGGTCTAATCGTGTCAAACTGCTCCTCAACCATGCAGCAGGCCGCCCTGCTGATGTTCTTCTTCCTCATAATATTCGTCCTCATGAGCGGTCTGCTCACGCCGATAGCCAGTATGCCGCGCTGGGCGCAGGCCCTAACATACGCCAACCCCTTGCGCTACTACATCGAGACGCTGCGCGCCCTTTACCTGAAAGGCAGCACCCTGGCTGACCTGCAGCCGCAACTCGTCTCGATGGCCGCCTACGCCGCCGTGTCGTGGGCAGGCGCGATATTGAGCTACAAGAAAACAAATTGATTTCACGTAAGAATATCTTTCATCTGTCAGTTTTACGGATAACACTTTGAGTGCCTGTACGTTATGCGCTGACAGACGCCGCTTTTACCTGTCAGCCGTCCTTCATTTCTTTCAGCAAGCTGACAGGCGGCTGAATGATGCACCAAACATCTGTCAGCCCGTAACAGTCTGACAGCCACTGCCTTATATGAGAAAATGACAGATGAAAGATATTCTACACTTGTTTTTGTATAGGTTCTATTACGCGACATGTCGCCAGTCGAGATGTAATCGGCAACCTTTCACGTTGCAATATGTGCTCTTTTACATTGCAGTTTACCGCTTATAGTCTTGTCATTTACCGTCTTTTGCATTACAAATAGCCGTGACATCGCAAATTAATGCTTACAACTAATGTCACAATGTCACCGCATGCCGTAACCCTTTGTATGTCACCATCTTACGCCGTGACATTACCTTCTCGTTTAATGTCACTTCCGTCACGCTCCGCCTTGCGCCGTGACATTTGTGAAAGTGCCGCAATAGTTAATGTCACAGCTTAATGCACTGATTGCCAACACATTTCCTTGCGTCGTGACATTGTGACATTAAGAACAACGTAAAATATGATTAATGATTCATAATCATCCAATAGCTTGGAATTTTGTTTGTGTTTCTTAATGAATACACTTTTAATGTGGATAATAATTGCTTTCGGCTTGCGGCTTCGGTTGTAGTTTCATTTGAGGTAATGGCTTACATCTTGTTTTGTCAACAACTTTGTCACGCATCATCTTCATGTCATTGAAATTGCGCATTATGTTTTGCACGATATTCAAATAATCATCAGAGTTATCTTCTCTTTTATGGTAAAAAGGTTTTATTGTTGCACAATTCTTATGTTCGAATAGTGTGTTAAGCAGAGTTCGGTCTGAATTTCCGCATGAATGTCCCATGACATAAATTTGGAAGATATCACTTTCGATGAATTCCAGTAGGTTCCGATAATTGTCAGTTTCCAGATATCTTACAGACTTAATCTCTTTTAGCATATTGTTATCATTGAGGTCGAGTATTTTTCTAAAATTGTTGTCTAACTCATCCCCGTATCCGAATATAATGCTTTTGTGATTAGACAGGTCGCCATGTATGTAATTTGTTTTTATCTCCAAAACACCATTTTTACATGTCTGTATATCTGCAGTCTTTGTGTAATTGAAATTCAATATCATTATTCTGTTCGGATACTTATCGTCAATCAAGTCTATGTCGTCCGTTTTTTCGTTGAGTTTTGATTTTGTTTCAACAGAGATGTCATTAATGTTTATTGGTTCAAAAATTAAATCTTCGATTTCAGGATTGATATTCTTGTCTTTTGTCAGATACCTGTTTTGCACTTGATTCAGATATTCGATTAAGCGAGAAGTAAGATAATCTAATTCGTCATTCAATTTTTTAGCTTCTGCTGAAATAAGGTCTGGGTCAGAGGAATAGTTGCTTGCTAATGGTTTCAGGAGTTTATAATATTCGTTTTCAATATCCACCCATCTTTTTGTTTCTAAAGATTTGTATATGTTTTGCATGAATTGGCAAAATACGGCATTGCAATTGTGTTTATCTTGGATGAGTATATTGATTAGTTCATGTCCTTTTATACGAGCTGTCGAACTACTCCAGCTATAAAGAAAAGGCAACCAACCATCGTTTGAAAGTAATTCAAATGTACACAATATGTCTTTGTCTATTCGTTTGGAACATTCTGATAATCTAAAAGCCCACTTGTCAAAATACCAGTGGATAAAGTCTTTATAGCTTGTTGGCAGTCCGTGTGCCAAGTCGAAGCCGTTGCCTACGAGAATAATCCTGTTCATCGTGATTTTTTTATTTTGTGAAAAGAAAGCTTTTGGTTGATTAATTGTTCAACCAAAAGCTTTTTAATTATAAGCAGAACACCGTTTCGTCGCCGCAGATATTGCGGATTTTCATGCGCAATGGTTTTTGCATACTGCGTATGCAGGCGTCCCAATATTCAGAGGTCTTCTTGCTGTTTATTATTGCATATCCGAGCTTGTCAATCTTTATTTCGGCGTCGCTATGCCAAGGCGCGTTTTTCTCTGCCGACGTGCAGTCAAGGCTAACCCATTCGATTGCTTCCAACCCTTCTTCGCTTAACTGTATGCGGGCAAGTTTTTTACTACCTCCGTGCAATACTTGTTGTTCGTTCTTTTGGTTAAGCTCGTCTATCTTTCGTTTTATGCGGTCGCTTTGGAATTGAAGAATCTCGACTTTCCATTCCTTTATCAGTTCTGTCTGCTCCTCCGACAAATTCCATTCTGCGTAATCGTCAGCGACAACATCGTCAAGCACCTGTTTAAGGTCGCGCAGCTCTATCTTTATCAATGTGTCGTTTCGTTCCCTAATAAATTGTTCTATTCCTTCACGGTCGTCAATGTCAATGTAATATACAATCACACGCTTTGTGTCAGGCGGTAGGTCGGGCATTGCTTCGGTGATAATGCGGTTCATCAGAGATTTGTCAAGTACACGTGTTGTTCCGTCTATAAGGTTTGGTATATATACTGGCGACATTCCGTATTTTGTGTCGATAATGCTGCCTTCCCAGAATTTATCCAATGCGTCTTCGTTGCGTAAACCATGTATAAGTTTTTTCAATTTGTCCATTGTCTGTACAGGATTACGATATAACGATACACCGTCTTTAACTTCCAATATGTCAAATTCCGCGTTTATAGCTTTCAATCGGTCACGGGTCGTTTGTATGCTGTTCGTATTTATATCAACATGAATAAAATTCCTGTTTAATTTACATGCAACTGTAGCGGTGACTCCGCTTCCTCCAAAAAAGTCTGCAACGACCATACCCTCATTGCTGCTGGCTTTGATGATGCGCTCAAGTAATGATGTTGGTTTTTGTGTAGCATAATCAACTTTTTCGTCAGAAGTCGGCTGTTGTTGAAATGACATAATGTCGTTCCATACGTCACCGAAAGGTTTACCTTTTTTTTCAACTTCATCCCTATATCTAATAGTTCCGTGAGCAACCATATAATGACGACCATTTTCATCTATTCGATTGAATGAGTCAAGATAATCTTTTTTATGTGGTTGTATAAGCTTGTTGAATACTCTATTTTCACTTTTTGAGTAATAAAATATAGTATCATGTCCTCTTACCCAATTGGGAGCAATTGTTTTAAAACCGGATAAGACCTGTATATCCCATATAATTTCACGTTGAAAATTCTCTTCTCCAAAAATTTCATCTAATAAAATTTTTACATAATGCCCTATATGCCAATCAAGGTGTACGTAAATACTTGCCGTATCACTCATTACGGACTTTATGCCCATAAGGTTTTCGTACATCCAGTTAAGGTAACTTTCCTTATTCCAGATGTCGCCGTACATTTTTTCTTCAAAAACACGCAGGTCTTCAATTTCTAATGCTGAAACATCAATTTTTGCCTTGTTGCCATAATCAGGCAATTGTTCTGCTGCAACGTCAGTGAATTCGCCTTTTGATTTCAATTTTTCTTCAGCCAATTTAATGGCTTTTTGTATCTTAGGATTACGTCGTAAATAAACTTTTTTTGCGTAATCAGCTCCGCTGGCAAACGGAGGGTCTATATATACGAGGTCTACTTTTATATTATTTTCTTTCAAATAGGCGCAAGCTGAAAGACATTCGCCACGGATAACAAGGTTGCCATCGGCGTTTTTGCCTACACGTTCGCGCAGTTCTGTTTCATACAACGGCATTCCACGCTGTATGTTTTTCAGCACTTTTCTGTTGTCATTATAATAGAGTATGCGCCTTGTGCGGACAAAATTATCAAGTATTGCTTGCCCTTGTAACGTATTAGGGGTATATGGTACATATTTTATTGCCATAGTGGTATGTATTATTTAGTCGTGAAAAAATTGTTTATTACGTCCAATGTGCGTCTTAAGATTTCGTCCAGCTTGAACGTGTCTTCCAAATAAAGGAAGCGGAAACGGTCGTAACCAAACTTCTCGTTGTTCACAGTTATGAATTTGTCATCCATAAAGTTGCGCTTATCCGCAAACTTGGCGGCAAAGCCATCGCCCTTTGTTTCTATTATGGCTATACGGTTTATCGAGCCGTCGGTCTTGCGGTCGAGCATAAGGAAATCTGGCACGTAATTGCCTATGTAAACCCATGATTGGCCTTTGCGCTTGTAGCAGTCTATTTTGAACTCGGTCAGCGTGTCGTCGCCGTTGAAGTATAGTTCTAACTTCTTGTCGGTAAGCATTGTACATGCTTTAATGAAATATTTTCGCTCCAAGCCACTGTCGAAGTGATAAGGCAGGTAATGATATGTATTCTCGCGCTCGGGGTGTGGGTCTTTGGCGAGCGACACGTCATGTCCTTGTGACTTCAGCACTTGTAGTGCTGCCAAGGCTTCGGGAGAAAGCGGCGGTATTGGCGGCTTTTTATCCCATTCTACTATTTCGTGAACATTATCTTGTGAAGGATAATATTTTTTGTCGTCAACTACTGGCGATGTCAGCTTTTCGGCCTTTAATAATCCGGCTTGACAGAGATTTATTTCTTCCTCGGCGTTAAAATCACGTTTTGGAACAAACGCCCTGCGGATAAGTGAGCGTATCTCCTGTTGGTCGTATTTGTTTGAAAGATATGTATCTTCTGTTTCAGTTTGCTCTGTTATCTGGCTGAATATCGCACACAATTCAGCCTCGTATCTTTTCAATTCACTGATGGGCAGCGTATTAAAACTTTCTTTTGATATTTGCCACAGCCAGTTATTGAAGTTTGTCGTTTCGTCGCTTTCTGTATATTGGTCGTAGATGTTTGTTTCCTTACCTGTTAGGTCTTGCTCATGGATGATTGTAGACTTGGCTTTTACAAGCAAGTCTTTGTCTTTCAGCCTTTCCAGCGTTGACGGTTGTTCGTCAACGACAAACGTGTTATATGATACTTTCAGCTGATAAAAATCTATAGGCGGAACGTTCTGTTTCTCCATTCGCGAAAAGCGTTCTATGCGTATTTTATTGCTTTGACCGCTTTCGTTGAGTTCTTGCAGTGTGATGTTCTGCTGTTGCTTCAGTTGTTTGTTCAGTTTGTCTGCGTTAAATTTGTTCAGCCAAATCAATGCCGACTCTTCCTCATGCTTTGCAACTTGGCGGAGGCAGCGGCAGCTGGTCTGCAACACCATGTTAGTGGGACAAACTCCTTTTTGAGGAAGTATCACTCCCGTCAAGCTCTTACAATCCCATCCCTCTTTGCCGATTTGCACCAAAAGGATTATGCGTATATGTGACAAGTCTGTGTCAAGTGATGCAAACTCGGCTTCTGCCCCTTCTGGTTGAGGGTATGTCTTATTTCCTTTATGATATTTTAAAATTGCTTCTGTAGGGTTTAGACCATAAGAAGATACTAATTCGGATACTTGCGGTAAAATCTGTTCTTCAAGTGTTTCTATCTGTCCGCAGTATATGGCAAGTTTGGCGCAAGTACCGTTCGCGTATACCGTGTCTTTGTATTTGTCGAGAAAGTCGCATACGCCGTTACGTATGATTGTTTCCGTTTCATTATCAGCATATCTTACAGTCGGAATTTTCAAGAAATTGCCCACGCCTTTTATTAACGGGTAGTAATAAACCACGTTTGAAAGTTCAACATTCTTGATAGTGAATTTATCAGCAAGTTTCACGCTTTCGGCTTTTTCAAGGTATGGTGTACCTGAAAAGCCCAACATGCCGTTGAATGTTTTTCTTTTTGTCCATCCATTTACTACTTGACGTAATTTAATGTCGCTGTCAACTGCATGATGTACTTCGTCAATATATATGGCAAGATTGGGAATCTTTCCAATTATATCACGTAGCTCATTAGCCTGTTTTATCTTTTTCCGTTCTTCCTTGCTATAATAACTGTATTCGTTTTCACTTTTATCTACACGGTCAAGTATTACTTTCTCGGCATTGGTAATGGCTACTAAACCCATCAGGTCCTCCAATGGTTGATGACTTGATATTTTTTGTGCATTTGGATTTTTGATTATGTTACTGTTCTTGGCGGATTTTTGCTCGTCAAGTATCTCAAACTGAATAATGTTTTTCAGTTTTGATGCAGCCGGCTCAGGAATTATCCACGATGGGTCAAAGTCTTGGATATGCTTTAAGCTCGGTACGATTGACGACTTCAAACCGGACGGCGCAAATATCATGAAATTGTGAGCGAAACACGGATTGTTAGGCTCGTTTTGTGCGAAATATAAGTCAAGATATATAAAAGCGGCCATCAGATAAGTCTTTCCGGCTCCCATAGGAAGACTGAAAAGATAGTCGGTGTAATTTACCTGATAAAACAGATCTTTGAATGTTTGAACATAATCTATTTTATCGGTTTCATTGATGATGAATTTTTCTAATTCCGGCGCAAGCTGCTTCCCGTTGCGGTCCGTAAGTTTTGAATATTCAAGCAGGGATACAGCCGCTTTGTTTGTTTCCAGTATTTCACGTGCAGAAGTAGACAATAACATTTTGTCTAAATCAAGGCTATTAAAAGTTCCGTCAATAAACAGCTTCCATAATGGCGCATTGTTGCAAGCAATCTTGAGATAAAGGTATGTTTTGATGGCTTCAACTTGTGCGTCACGCATCTGTCCTTTAGTGGCAATATATTTAATAAGTTCTCTCACAGTACAATCTGGAGAGGAAAACCATTCATTGCGTTTATTTTCAATTAGTTTATAAAACATAAATTTATTTACAAACCTTGATTAATTCTTGAAACATTTTATTTTAGCTTACAAAGATACGAAAATATTATATATAATTGAAGAATTACGGTTAATTAAATGTTGTGATAATATCGTTTGTTGTGTGTGAAATATAAAAGGTGCATTGGGGAGCCAATACACCTTTTTAACTTATCTTGTGGTTATGTTTTTCATATTACAACACCAGCTCCACTGGGCAATGGTCGGAGCCATAGATTTCGTTGTGTATGGCGGCCGACTTTATTTGCGGGACGAGGCGGTTGGAAACGATGAAATAATCGATGCGCCAGCCTGCGTTCTTCTCGCGTGCGTGGAAGCGGTACGACCACCATGAGTATGCGCCTTCGAGGTCGGGATTGAAGTGGCGGAAGGTGTCGGTGAAGCCGGAAGAGAGCAGCGTTGTGAACTTCTCGCGCTCCTCGTCGGTAAAGCCGGCGTTGCGACGGTTTGTCTTCGGGTTCTTCAAGTCGATTTCTTGGTGCGCCACGTTCATGTCGCCGCAGGCGATGACTGGCTTCACGGCGTCAAGCTTAAGCAGGTAATTGCGGAAGTCGTCTTCCCACTTCATGCGGTAGTCGAGGCGGCGCAGGCCATCCTGTGAATTCGGCGTGTAGACGGTGACGAGGTAGAAGTCGGGCATTTCGAGCGTGATTACGCGTCCTTCGTGGTCGTGCTCGTCAATGCCGAGGCCGTAGGTGACGCTTAACGGCTCGTGGCGGGTGAATATGGCCGTGCCTGAATAGCCTTTTTTCTCGGCGTAGTTCCAGTATGACTTGTAGCCGTCAAACGTTAGGTCGAGTTGTCCTTCTTGCATTTTGGTTTCCTGCAGGCAGAAGAAGTCGGCGTCAAGCTGTCTGAATGCGTCGCTGAAGCCTTTGCCCTCGCAGGCGCGGAGGCCGTTGACGTTCCATGAGATGAGTTTCATATTTATTTGTGATTAAGAGCTTATTTAAGCTAACACCCACCCTAATCCTTCCGAAAGGAGGGTTGGGGTGGGTGTTAAGGTTTGGGTTGTTTGTTATGTACGTTTTTAGAATTTTGCCATCTTTATGGCGTCTATGGCACATTCGTCGCCCTTGTTGCCGAGGCGGCCGCCGCTACGATCTTTAGCCTGTTGCATGTCGTTGGTGGTTAGCAGGCCGTATATGACGGGTATCTCGCTCTTGGCGTTGAGCTTGGCTATGCCGTAGGTGACGCCCTGGCAGATATAGTCGAAGTGCGGTGTTTCGCCGCGGATGACGCTGCCGAGGATTATTATGGCGTCGTAACCGCCGTTGAGTGTCATCTGGTGGGCGCCGTAAATAAGCTCGAAGCTGCCCGGAACGGTCTTCACGTGGATGTTTTCGGGCAGTGCCCCGTGCTTCTCAAGGGTTTTAACGGCTCCTTCGAGCAACGCTCCTGTTATTTCCGGGTTCCATTCGGCTACGACTATGCCGAAGCACATGTTGCTGGCGTCGGGCACTTTAGTGGGGTCGTAGTCGGAAAGGTTGTGCAGTGATGTCGCCATTATTTTACGGAAACTCGTTCGATGTACTTGTCAATAACGCCGTAAACGGCAGAGTTGACGTATTTCTTCTTGATGTCCTGATATATCTTCAAGGCGTCTTCCTTCTTGCCCTGGCTCTCGAGTATCTCGCCTGCCTGGAGGAGGAATGTGGGCGACGTGCTGTTGTTTACGTTGTCGGCAGCCTCGGCGTCGGCCATGCTTGCGGCCTTCTTCAGGTACTCAACGGCCTTGTCGAGCTGGCTGATGTGTGCGTAAGCGTTGCCGAGGGCGGCTGTTGCCGCGGGGCTTATCATCTGGTCGTCAGACGGTGTGTACTGCTCAAGGTACTTCACGGCGTCGTTCCACTTGTCAAGACCTGCATAGCAGAGTCCGGCGTAGAGGTTGGCAAGGTTGCCTGCGTCAGTGCCGCTATAGTCGGTGGCTATGTTGACGAAGCCCCTGTATCCGGTGCTGTCGCCCTTGAGGGCTGTTTCGTATTGCTGCATGGCGAAGTAGTCCTGGCCTTTTGCCAACGCCGTGCTTGCCTCCTGCTCCTTGGGGCCTGACACGTAGGTGTTGTAGCAAAGGACGCCGGCTACAACGAGGATGATTACGATGATAGCGAGCGAGATGGTCTTCTTATGCTTCATGAAGACCGCCTCTTTCTGACTGAGGGCGTTTTCGGTTGCGCCATTCTGTTCGTTAAGATTTGCCATTCTATGTATTTGTTTTGATTTACTGGTTTATAAAGCGTGGCAAAATTACGGATTTTATCCTGAATATTGAAATTTATCGCTGACTTTTTTTGTTTTTCAATGGTAAAACGAGTAACTTTGCACTAAAGTTGAACGGCAAGCTCATGTTTCTCAAAAGATTATCAATTGTCAATTATAAGAACATAGGTGAGGCTGATCTTGCCTTTTCCCCTAAGATGAACTGCTTTATCGGCAATAACGGCGAGGGCAAGACTAACTTGCTCGACGCCGTGTATTACCTTTCGTTCTGCCGCAGCGCGGGTGCCGTGAGGGACGCCGAAGTGGTGCGCCACGACAGTGGTTTCTTCATGCTCGACGGCACATATGTCAACGACGATGGCGATGACGAGAGCGTGACATGCGGGATGAAGATTGGCGCGAAGAAGCATTTCAGGCGCAACAAGAAGGAATACAAGCGGCTGTCGGCCCACATAGGCCTCATTCCGCTGATATTGGCTTCGCCGGCCGACACCGTCATCATAGGCGGGGGTAGCGACGAGCGCAGGAGGCTGATTGACGTGGCCGTGTCGCAGTATGACGGCGCTTACATTGACGCGCTCAACCGTTATAATAAGGCCCTGCAGCAGCGCAATTCGTTGTTGAGGGCTGAGGCCGAGCCTGACGCAGACCTGATGGCCCTGTGGGAGGAGCAGATGGCCGAGAGCGGCGAGGTGGTGGCCGCCAAGCGCGCGGCGTTCGTTGACGAGCTGGTGCCGCTGTTCCAGGATTTCTATGACCGTATTTCGCAGTGCGGCGAGAAGGTTTCGCTGCGTTATGTTTCCCACTGCCAGCGCGGGCCGTTGCTTGACGTGATACGCCGCGACAGGCATAAGGACCGTGCCGTTGGCTACTCGTTGCACGGCATACACCGTGACGACCTTGAAATGCTTGTTGACGGTTATCCCATCAGGCGTGAGGGCAGTCAGGGGCAGAACAAGACTTTCGTCATTTCGCTGAAGCTGGCGCAGTTTGAATTCCTTAAGCGTACTCGCGGCAACGTCGTGCCGATATTGCTTTTGGACGATGTTTTCGACAAGCTTGACGCCGGGCGCGTTGAGCAGATTGTGAAGATAGTGGGCGGCGACGGCTTCGGACAGATATTCATGACCGACACCAACCGTGAGCACCTTGACCAGATATTGCGTGGAAGCGAGCTTGACTATAAGCTGTTCAACGTGGAGAATGGCGTGATAAGCGAAAGGGAGGTGCGCCATGTTTAGACGTGACGTGCAGTCGTTGGCCGACATTATAGCGCGTTGCCTGCGCGCCGACGGCCTTGAAACGCCGTTGAAGCAGCGGCGCGTCGTTGACGCGTGGGGCAGGGTGGTAGGCAAGGCCGTAGAGAAATATACCGGCGAGAAGTTCATCCGCAACCAAACCTTGTTTGTGAAAATCACCAATCCCGCCCTCAGGGCAGACCTTTCGATGATGAGGGAGCGACTGGTGAAAAACCTGAACGCCGAGGTTGGCGCGCAGGTCATTACCGACATAAAACTCTTTTGATAATTAAGAATTAAGAGTTAAGAATTAAGAAAATAACCGACAATGGCACATTTTCTTAATTCTTAACTCTTAACTTTTAATTGTTTTGTCCGAGCTTTCCCTTATCTTAAGTGTCATCGGCACGACGCATTTGTTTATTTTTTTGTCGCCGGCGATGTTGTTGAGCAGCAGTTCGCACGCCTTTTCGCCGGTGAGATGTGCCTGGTCCATGATGGCGGAGAGTTTTGGAGTCACGAAAAACGACGTGTCTGTTTCTGTGAAACCTATTATCGCCACGTCTTGCGGTATTTTAAGTCCGAGTGACTTTATGGCGTCGAAGGCGGCGTAGGTTATGATGTCGTTGAAGGCCAGGATGGCGTCCGGGCGGTCGTCGCGCTGCAGCATTTCCATCGTAACTTTCCTGGCGTAATCGTAATTGATGTTACCGTTTATTATTATCGAGCGGTCTATTGGAATGTTGCGTTCCCGCAGGGCTTCCAGGTAGCCGTGCTTGCGCCGCTTCATCATGTCAAGATGTTGCGGTCCGCCGATGAAGGCTATGCGGCGGCTGCCCGTGTCGATAAGGTGCAGGGTGGCCTCTTTGGCTGCCTCGTCGCCGTTTGACACGACCGACGAGAACATTTCAGGCAGGCACGTTCTTGCGAAGAACACGAGCGGTATGCCCATGTTGTTGATTTCAACGAAGTGCGAATAGTCTACGGTGTCTTGAGCGAGGCACGCTATAATGCCCTCGACGTAAAGTCCCACGAAGCTGTCGATGGCCTTCTCCTCGCGCAGGTGGTCTTCGTGGCTGTTGGCAGCTATGACGGCATAACCGGCCTTTGTGGCGTAGTCTTCAATGCCGTCGAGCACGGCGGCGTAATAGTGGGTCACGAGATTGGGCACGACAACGCCTATCACTTTAGGCCTTTTCTGTCTTAGGCTTTGGGCGAACGGGTTAGGACGGTAGTTGAGTTTCTTGGCCAGTGCCTGCACTTTCTTCCTTAAGTCTTCGCCCACTTCATGGCTGTCCCTCAAGGCGCGCGAAACGGTGGCAATGCTGACGCCAAGCTGCTCGGCCATTTCTTTTAAAGATGTCCTGCGTTGTGCCATATCGATTATAAATAGAAAGAGTTTAAGTGCAAAGTTAATAAAAGCGGGCAAATACGCAAACGTTTACGTAGTTTTTTTGTCTTTGTCTACGAAAATATGGCGCCTTATTGGCATGATTGTCACGTGCGGCATTTCAGAAGGTAAGGTTTTGTCGTGCGAAACGTGGCTTATTATACGACGAAAGGCTGCCTTTGGAACATTCAAAGGCAGCCTTTCGCAATGTGTTGATTATCCGTTGGTTACGGACGGGTTGGCTCGCGCTGCGGTTTCTTTTGCGTTTACATCGGCAATAGCTCGTCGCCTTCAAGGTCGCATGAGGTGAAACCCATCTCTTGTGCCTTTGCCTTGTCGAAAGCGAAGTAGACGGCACGTCCCTCAATGCACGTTTCGCCCTGCGAGTTCTCTATCCTGACGTCCACGGTCACGAGGTTGCGTCGCTGTTCGGCGATGTGCCCTCGTACGGTAATCTGTTTATCGGTGGTCATCACGGGCTTGCGGTATTTCACTTCAAGCTTGGTTGTTACGCCGCTAGTTTGCAGTTTGCGGAACACAACCCATCCGGCCGTTTCGTCGATGATGGTGGCGAGTATGCCTCCGTGCATGGTGTCAACCCATCCCTGATAGTGGGTTTTCGGGTTCCAGAAGCTCACGATGTCGTCGCCGTCTTCAAAAAATTCCATGTGTATGCCGATGGGATTTTCAGGGCAGCAGCCGAAGCAGTCGTAGCCTTCTTTTTTCGTCCAGGGATTTTTAATCTTTCTCATAGTCTTATGGTTTTAGTGGCAGGTTGCAGGTAACGGCTCGGCAAGTTATCTTGTTATGCCGCTTATGCCTTGTCTGCTCAAGTCTTGCAGCTTGTTTCTTGTCTGCTTGTAGACTTATGCCTTATTGCGGTTAGAATGTCAGCCTCATCATTATTCGCACGCCGTTGCGTGTGGCGGTCGGCAGGTTGTTGTAGTTGAGCCTGTGGACATATTGGATGTGGAATATCTTAAAGATGTTATGTATGCCGGCTATTAGTTCTATGTAAGGACGTTTGGGATCCATTATGTACGAGCCTTCGGGGAACTGCATCAGCAGCGGATCGCCGGCGTTGCGCGCCAGGGTGGGGTTGTTCTTGTCGGTAAGCGTGCCCCACAGGCATTTGATGCCCAGCCATTCGCGCCATTTCAGCTTCTTCAACAGCGGTATGCGGTTGAATATCTTTCCGTTCAAGTCCCATGATACGTCAAGGCTGGCGTAGCGGTCGTTCAGGAATTCCATGTTGTTAACGAGGTTGAAGGTTTCGTCCTCGACGATGTACGACAGGTTTGCGGCCGGCATGATGAGCAGCGGGAAGGGCACCTTGTTCCATTGTATGCCGCCCTTTACTGACACGTCGAGCTTGCCCCAGCTGTTCAGCCAGAAGCGTTTGTATATGCTTGCTTCGGTGAAGTTGTAGTCGTAGTCGCCGCCCAGCACGCCTTTTACGCCGACGGTGTGGCTGAGGGTGAACACGGGCGGGTCGTAGTTCACTTTCAGTCTGCGCTGTTTGGTGTTGACGAAGGTTTCGCCCGGCGAGTAGCGCAGCTGTATCGAGGCTTCCGTCGTGCGAATCTTGCCATGATGCACGGCAGGATTGTCGGCGTCGTAGACCGACAATGGCGTGAAGAACAGCTTGCCGCAAGCCTCGTTCTCCTCGGCCTTCAGCTTGACTGTCGTCTTGAAGCCCCATTCCTGCTCGTACTCAAAGGCCAGTTCCTGACGGTTGTAGAACATCATTTTGTCCACGTCCGTCCATTTCAACGACGTGAAAACGTTGTCCTTGTCGGTGGGCATGAATTTGTCTGACGGCGAGCATACGTCATACGTCGACGTAAACGTGAGCGTGCGTTTGGGGAATTCCCACGGCATGTAGTCTTTCTTGTTGAACGAGTAAGTCACCTGTCCCTTATAATAGTTCTTGCGGCTGTCCCATCCGCGGGCGTAGTAGCCCGAGAGGAACAGGCGGGGGCAGAGGTTGGCCGTTGTCTGCGCGCTTATCCTGGTTCGCGTGCCGTCGATGAAGTTGGTGCTTATCATCGTGTTGATGGGGCCTATGTCAATCTTGCTCGGGTGCTTCTGCGTGCCCGTTTCAACATAGTTCTCTATCAGCGCCTTAAGTCCGAACAGGATGTATCTGAAGCCTTTCGTTTTCGTAAGGTTGTCGATGAACGTGCCCATCGAGCTTTCGCCCTTGGTCATGGCAACGGTGCGGTTCTCGTTCCAGAACGCGTCGTCGCGCATTTTCGAGCGCGGGTCGTATTTCACCTTGGCGCGCCCTTTGAACATCTTGTCGGGTATCTCGGCGAACGAATAGTCGGTCATCCTCGTCGTTCGTATGACGATGGCCTTCGTAAGGAATTTAGCTACTGACAGTTCTACCGTCATGTCGTCGGTCGTCAGCACCCACTCGCCGTTGGGCAGTTTTGTGTATTCCTGCAATACGTTCAGGTTGTCGGTGAAGTTTACGTCGCTCCTTTTAGGCAGGGCCAGGCGGCATTTCTTTACGTGCAGCGTTGAGTCCGTCAGAATCCAAATCTCGCCGCGGAAACCGAAGTCCTGCGGGTTGTTGGGCGTAAACTCCAGATGGAAACATTCGTCGCGGTCAACCATCACCGTGTCGACAATGTAGAAACGGTAGAACGCAATGGCGTTCTTTCCGATGGGACTCGTAAACGGGTATTGCAAAAGGCGTATTTGGTCGTCATACAGGTTAACGTCGGTGAATATGTCCTTAACGACGTTGTTAAGTATCTCGCCGGTCTGTATGAGGTCGTTAACGCCCGTGGCGTTCTGTCCTAATATGACGGTCTTCTCGCTCTTAGGGTCTTTGCGGTAAAGGTTCTGCGTCACGGTTTCGTCGACGGAGAGCGGCAGTATGAGTTTGTTGTTGTACGGGCAGAATTCAATTTGGTTAAGCAGCCACTGCCTGTTTTTCAGCTTCTCGTTCTCCAGTTCGGCCGGGTTGATGTCGTTTATTGCGAGTGTTATTTTCTGGTATTTGTCGTATCGGTAATAGTCGTGGTTCGACAGGTCGGTGCGTTTCTTCGCGGCTATCACGCGTTTCATCAGCTCAACGGCCGGATTGTTCTTGCGGCTGTACTTGCCACGCTTCGCCCTTACCGTAACCTCTTTCAGCCGCTTGGTGTCCGATTTTAGGGTTATGCGCATCTCGTTAGGCGTGTTCGGGCCTATGAGTATGCGCAGGTCTTTGTATCCTACGGCGCTGAACGTAAGATATTCGTCGTTCTTACGCTGTATTGAGAAACGGCCCGACGAGTCGCCCGAAACGGCCGTTCTCCCTTTCTTATATTGCACGGAGGGATTGGGGATACTGTCACCGGTCTCCTCGTCAACCACGACGCCGGTTATCATCTGCGCGCAGACGACTTGCGTGATGGTTAGAAGTATCAATATAAACAGTTTCCTCATACAAGTAAATCCTCTTTTATTTAGACCTGTCTTAATGTCGAATGTTTAATGCTCAGCAACCTGTTGCAGGATAAAAATAGTTAACGCCAATGGGCGTCAGCCTTTTTCCGTAGGTGTGTTTGTCGCCGCACGCAGCGTCAACAGCCGGCCCAAGTCGCTTATTATGGCGTCAGGCAGGCTTTCGTCGTGTGTTTCGTCCGTCCATCCTTCGCCTTTAAGCCACACGGCACGGCAACCGGCGGCCTTTGCCGGCATTATGTCCTTATCGTAGCTGTCGCCCACGACGACGGCCTCTTCGGGCTTTATCCCGAGTGCCTTTACGCCTAACGTGAAAATCTGCGGGTCGGGTTTGCGCACGCCCACGACGGCAGACTCTATCACGTCTTTGAACAATCCGTCGAGATTTAACTCCGCGAGAACGGTATGTATGTTGCCGTAAAAGTTGCTGACAAGCACCAGCGGATAGTTTTCGTGCAATGTTTCAAGCACGGTGCGGCTTCTCCGTGTTTCCTCTTTCACGCCTTCGTAAATGTCGTCCAGCATGGCTTTTCTCATCCGTTCAAGTCCGTCGGGGCTTGCGCTGACATGTTTTTGTACCGCAAGAAACTCGAGTTCTATGCGCAGCTTGGTGTCAAGCGTTTGCCTGAACGTATGATCGGGCGTTATGATGCGGTTTGAACCAAGCGTGCGTTCGGCGTAGACGTAAGCTTCGCGGAATTGCGACTCGGTTACGGGCACGTCGTGACTGACGTAAGCCTGCCACAACACCTTGCCCCAGTGGCGCCCGGCAGTGTCGAGCGTTCCGCCGTAGTCGAAGATGTATCCTTTTATCATGCTATCTTTCTTGTTATGTGTTCGCACAGGCTTTCGTGCCGTTTGTGCATGTATATGTAAAGGATGGTCATCACTATTATCTCGAACAGGATGTACCCCCACGGGCAGCCGGCGAGGCACGTCACGTAGATGCAGATGGCGCGCGTGTTGAACGTCAGTATGTTAGTATATTTCATCAAGGGCCTGCTGCCGTCAAGGAATTCCCGCCGAAGCTCATCGGGCATGGCCGACACGTCGCCGTATTTATCCTTGATTGCGGCCATCATCCTCTGGAAGGCCGGAGTGCGCCGTTCTTGGCTCTTGCAGTAGTTCGAGTAGAAGTAATAGAACATCTTGGCAATTAGCGGACTGCTTTTCGGCAGATTGTCGAACGTCGCCCGCTGGTTGGCGTAAGTGTCGAGTTCGCTTCCTGCTTTCCCTTTAAGAAACAGCAGGTGGATTTGTCTGTAATAATCAGACAATGACGCCTGCGGTGAGTGGCAAAGTACGCCGGCAATGAACGCCAGCACCCAAATCCAGATACCCCAGTATGCGTTCGTTCCGGGCATGGTGAGCCACGTCATCCTGCAGCACAGCGCGAAATATATGCAGAAAAACCAGATGTCGCCGGCGAAACCGTCGAGCACACGGCCCACGAGCGTCTTCTTGTCGGCCAGTCTTGCCAGCTGTCCGTCGGCCGAGTCGCAGAAGTTTGCGGTCATCAGCAGCGCTATGCCGGCTAAGTTGTGCCATGTGTCAGTGTGCGCGAACATCCACGCGGCGGCCACGCCGAGCACTATCGACACTGCCGTTATCGCCGTAGGATGTATTCCTAACCGCTTGCCGGCCAGGGCCATCACAAGCCCCACGGGGCGCGTGAAGTGCATGTCGAGCCATTCCTCGGTGTCTTTTGATTTTATCGATGAGTCTAAAAGCTTCTTGAATTTGCCCATTGTAGGTGTTGATTTTTTAGCATGGCGGTAGGTGGCTTGGCGCATTAGTAGCGTTATCCTTGCGGCGCGCCTGTCGCCTTTACCACGTTGCTTACCGTTTTATTGTCTTGAGTCTTGCTTTAGCCGTTACGGCTTCGGCTATGGCTTCGGCCGCCTCATCCCTGCATTTAGCAAAGCTCGGCCAGTCGTTGAAGTCGATTATTGCGAATGTTCCGTCCTTGCGTATGATGCAGTCGCCTCCGTAAACGTCGGTTCCCGTCAGCTCCGCGAGCCTGTTTGCGGCTGCATGCACGTCTGCCGTTGAGAAGCCGTAGCTGTGTTGGCGCCCGTTGACGGCTTCGTCGCCGAATTTCGAGTAGTCGCCGTCGCTGTGCCTGAACGTGCGGAAAAAGCCCGTGCCCGCCACTCCGTAGAATTTCACGAGGTCGCCGTTGACGTGGGCGGTGACTACTATGTCGCTTATTCCCCGTGCTTTGAGGTGCGCTATGGCCTGTTCCTTTTCCTCCTCGTTCTTGGCAAACAGGATGTCGTCACGTTGCTGTGCCGCCTCGTCGCCGCGTTTTATCCAGTATCCGTCGGTTCCTCTGAGCGGGGCGGCGGGCAGGTCGTTCGCCCGCATCAGGCGGTCGGCTGTGCTTCTTCTGCAGGCCCTTACGCCGTCGGGAGAGTTTACGACGGTGGCGCCGCGCCTTCCGATGGCGTCCAGCGCCGTCAAGGCTTCCGCCGAGCGTGCCATCGAGATTATTATGTCGGCGGGCGTGTCCGCCGTCAGCATGTCCTCGTCAGTGCCTGTCACGTTGAGGCCTTGCCGTGCCATGATACGGCCTACGGCGTCGAGTATGGCCCGGTCGCGTTCTTCAGAGTTAGGCGAATAGCGCTCTGCGCGGTAAACTTTCAGCACATGTTTCATGCATTAATGCTTAAGAAGCGTTCGGCTTTTATTATGTCGTCGGCGTGGTCGATGTCGAAGGCCTTGCCTATGTCGAAGGCTTTAAGGCGCATCCCTTCGCGCAGAAGCGCCCGCTGGAAGTTGCGCATGCGGCTCTCGCCGCGCTCCATGCAGCGGCGCAACACGTCGACGGCCTGCGGCTTAAGTCCGTAAACGCCGGCCGAAACATATTTGCTTCCGCATGGTTCGTCGGTGAACGCCGTTATGTTCATGTCATTGTCGGTGGCTACGTAAAGTGGCTTTTCGTCGTCGATATAGTCGGTTACGGCCATCACTCCGTCGGCCGTTCCGTCTGTCATGCAGGTTTTCAGCGTGTCGGCGTACCGCCTGAAGGCCTCTTCACCGAACACGGTGTCAACCGTAGTCAGGCAAAACGGGCCGTCAGTTAACAGCTGACTGATGGCATACATGCTGTGCATTGAGCTTGGCGTGCATGCCTCCACGGCTTCTATGTTGACGCGGCGGCCGCCAATGCCGTCCTGTCTTATCCCAGCCAGTCGTGCGGCCACGTCTGGCATGCCGCGGCGGTAGGCCACGGCAATGCTTTCGGCGCCGTTGTCGGCGAACAGGCGTATAAGCCTGTCGATAAGCCTCTCGCCGTTGACGGTCACCATGGGCTTGTGCTCCCTTGCGCCTTCTTCCGCAAGGCGCGAGCCTTCGCCGGCTGCAATAATGGCATATTTCATAACCCTTTTTACCTTTTATATTATAAGACCTGAAACTGCCCCGTCGGTAATGGCGTCGGCGCCGGCAGCCACATAATTATATCAGGCTGGCAAAATTAGCCATTATCACCGATAAAAGAAAACTTTTTATGCTAATTTTAGTTTTTCATGCGGGTTTAAGGACATTTCGGACATTTCCCGTTACGTTTACGCCAAGGGCTTGCGGCGTGCCGTTGTCGTCTGTGTGCGTGTTTCCTGCTTGTTTTCCTGTCGTACATGTTATGATTGTAACACAATTGAAATATTTGTTTAAACCGTCTGTAACATGTGTTTTCTAATTTTGCGGCGGAATTTGAAAACAGTAAAGCAATAACGTTTTTATGACAGAGATTTATTTTTTGATAGTCGCTTTCCTGCTGGTGCTGGCAGTTTTCGACTTGTTTGTGGGCGTCAGCAACGATGCCGTTAACTTCTTGAATTCGGCCATCGGCGCCAAGGTGGCAAAATTCCGCACGGTGCTTTTCGTCGCCTCCATCGGTATCCTGATAGGTGCCGTGATGAGTGCAGGCATGATGGATGTGGCGCGCCACGGCATTATGAGGCCTGAGAATTATTCCTTTTCCGAAGTGATGACAATCTTCCTCGCCGTGATGGTGACCGACGTCGTCATCCTTGACGTGTTCAACTCGCTCGGCCTGCCTACGTCAACAACAGTGTCGCTCGTGTTCGAGCTGCTCGGCGGTACGTTCATCCTTGCCATGCTGAAGATGCACGCCGACCCGTCGCTCACTATTTACGACCTGCTCAACAGCGACAAGGCCTTGAGCGTCATCATTGCCATCTTCGTTTCGGTGGCGATAGCGTTCTTTTTCGGAATTATCGTCCAATGGATATCCCGTCTTATCTTCACGTTCAATTATAAGAAACATCTTCGTTACACCATCGCCATATTCGGCGGCATAGCCTTCACTTCGCTGGCTTACTTCATCTTCATCACGGGTATAGGCAAGTCGCCTTACATCAGTGAGGCCACACGTGCGTGGATTGATGAAAACACGATGATGTTGATGGCGGCGTTCTTCGTCGGCTTCACGGTTCTTATGGAGATATTCCATTTGCTGCGCATTAACGTGTTCAAGCTCATCGTGCTGGCCGGAACGTTCGCCTTGGCGATGGCCTTTGCCGGCAACGACCTTGTCAACTTCATCGGCGTGCCTCTGGCAGGACTCGACTCCATGCAAGACTTCCTCGCCAACGGCAACGGCAACTTCGACACCTTCATGATGACGTCGCTCATGTCGTCGGCGAAAAGCCCGCTGATTTATCTCGTGCTGGCCGGCATAATAATGATTCTTGCGATGACTACGTCTAAGAAGGCGCAGAACGTCGTAAAGACCAGCGTCGACCTCAGCCGTCAGGACGAGGGCGACGAGATGTTCGGCTCGTCGCGCGCTGCCCGCAGCGTGGTGCGCTTCACCCAGGACATGAGCGAGGCCGTTACGAAGGTAATCCCCGTGCGCGTGCGCAAATGGGTTGACTTGCGATTTAACAAGGAGGAGGCGATACTTGCCGACGGCGCCGCCTTCGACGAGGTGCGCGCATCCGTCAACCTCGTGCTTGCCGCCATGCTCATCATCTTCGGCACAAACTATCAGCTGCCCCTTTCAACTACCTATGTTACCTTCATGGTGGCTATGGGTAGCTCTTTGGCCGACCGCGCCTGGAGCCGCGAGAGTGCCGTGTTCCGTGTCACTGGCGTAATCTCCGTAATCGGCGGATGGTTCATCACGGCCGGCGTGGCTTTCGCCGTCTGCGCCTTAGTCTGCGCGATGATGCATTTCGGAGGTATTGTAGTCATGGTGGCTTTCATGCTGCTCGACATCTACCTGCTGTGGCGCAGCAACCGCAACTTCGCCAAGAAGCAGAAGGAGGAGAAGAAGGACGACGTCTTCCAGCTCATGATGCGCACCCGCGACAAGGAAATCGTGTGGGACCTGCTCTCAAAGCACGTTGCCCGCACGCAGAGCTTCGTCACGGCCTTCGCCCTTGAGCAGTTCAACCGCATAATCGACGGTATCTGCAACGAGAACCGCAAGGAGCTGCGCCTCTGCCGAAGCGCCCTTAAGGACGAGCAGGACCAGCTGAAGAAGTTCCGCCGCAAGGAGCTTCTGGCCATGCGCCGCATACCGGGCAAGATAGCCCTCGAGCGCAACACGTGGTTCCACCTCGGCGCCAACTGCAACCAGCAGTTCGTCTACTGCCTCAAGCGTATGCTCGAACCGGTAAAGGAGCATGTCGACAACAACTTCAACCCGCTGCCGCAGGAGTATGTAAACGACTTTGAGGGCATGCGCCGCAAGATAAACGAGCTGATGAACCATACTGAGCAGATGATATCCACCAACAGGTATGAGCTTTACCAAGAGACCCTGCGCATTGCCGACGAGTGTAAGGACGAGCTGTCCGTGATGCGTAAGCGCATTATCGACATGATGTATCGTGACACCGACAACACCAACCTCAAGGTGTCGCTGCTCTACCTTAACATCCTGCAGGAGAGCCAGGAGTTCCTCAGCATAATGCGCCACCAGCTGCGCGCCGCCAAGAACTTCCTTGACGACAGACAATAAATAATAAAGGTAAAAAGGTAAAAAAGTAAAAAGGTAAAACGGGATTGGCAAATCAAGAGTTGTCCTCATCCTCTTACCTTTTTACTTTTTTACTTTTTAAAATTTTGCCTTTCAAAATTCACGATTATGAAAACAAAACTGATTATAGTCGTTTGTGCATGCGCTTTCACGTTGACGGCATGCGGTAATGACAATCCCGACGGCTCAACGGGCGGCGGAACCTCCACTGGCGGCAGCACGATAGTAAATGCCGACGAGGCCGCAGAGAAGGGTTTTGAGCGCATTGAAATGCGTGGCGACGTCGACGTCTATTACACTCAAGGGCGTTCGGCCTCTGTCAGGTTTAACGACGGACGCCCGTCGGGCGTTGTGCTCGAGTGTGACGGCCGCACGCTCGTCTTGTCAAACCGTGGTTCAGGCTCGAGCGTCGACGCATATGTTACATCGCCGCGCCTTACGGGCGTTACCGTCGACGGTCCCGGCGACTTCAAGTGTGACGGCGATATTTCTACCGGCACGATAGACATCACAACGCTTTCGACGGGTGACGTCAACCTGAAGAGTCTTGACTGCGACGAGTGTCGTGCCACCGTAGCCGGCGAAGGCGACATCGACGCTGACCGCTTTACGGCCGACCGCCTTATTGCCAAGACATCCGGTCCGGGCGACATCAATCTTGAGAACGTCCGCATCGACTATGCCGATTGCACCGTTGAAAGCTCGGGCGACATTGATCTCGACGGTTACGTAGGCCGTTGCGACCGCCACGTGACAGGCTCCGGCACGGTGGATATCAACCCTTGACGGCCTTGGCGTCACTTCCGTTTTTTAATAGACAATCAATTAGAATGTAAAAGGCGGCCTCTTGCATCGTAAGAGGCCGCCTTTTGTCGTCTTAAAGGTTACCTTTCACGGCGTAAAAGCTATCTGGCTTATTCTTAGAGAGTTTTTATGTCAAAGAATATGTTAAATGTGTATTTCTTATACCGAACTCACTCGTAATCACCAAGTATGGAATAATGAAAATGATTTTTTGTTTAATATTTTAATGTCACAATGTCACAATGCTGCGTAAACCCTTGGAAATCATTGAATTACGTGGTGACATAACGTATACGATAACCGTCACAACTGTCACATTTGTGACGGTGGTGACGGTGTCGATGAACGTAATGTCACGGTTTAAATCATTGATAATCAGCAGCATGCGCCATAATGTGACATTGTGATATTAATTTTGCGTCAGATTTATATACGTGAATTCGGTATAAGGAAGACACCCTATTCCAAGCGAGGCTCTCGGTAACCGTCATCCCGGACTTGATCCGGGAACCAGTCGTATGCCGCAACGTTGTAGCACGAGGATGTTTCCATTCTGCCCTGAATCAAGTTCAGGATGACAAATCAAGTTTGGGACGACGACGTGTCAAGCACAGGATGACGTGATATACTGCCGATCGGCGCTAAAAGCGCAGTATCAGCGAATATAGCGGTTGCCCGTCGATCTTCACCAGCCATGCGCATATGGCCATGGCGACGGCTATTACAGCTATTACGGCCGTGCCGGTTCTCACTAAGCGCGGCGGTATCTCGCCGATAATCCTGCGCATTTTCTCGCTTCTTATCTCGATGTCCTCTTCTTCGTGTTTCATGATGGTGTGGTTTAGTTTCCGAGTTCAAGCTGGTTTTTCACCAATTGGTAATACATGCCCCGACTTTTGACGAGCGACTCGTGTGTGCCCGTTTCGGCTACGCGCCCTTTGTCGAGCACTATTATGCGGTCGGCGTTCCTCACCGTGCTGAGCCTGTGGGCTACAATCACCACGGTGCGCCCGCGGTAAAACTTGTCAAGGTTTTCGGATATCATGCGCTCGTTGTTGGCGTCGAGCGAGTTTGTCGCCTCGTCGAGGAAGATGAAGTCCGGATTCTTATATACCGCCCTGGCTATCAGTATGCGTTGTTTCTGCCCTTGGCTCAGGCCGGTGCCGTCGCGGCCGATCTTCGTGTCGAATTTTAGCGGCAGTGCCGTTATGTAGTCTTTGATGCATGCCGTTTCGGCAGCTTCTATCATGCGTCGCTTGTCTATGTCGCCGTCGCCGGCGGCTATGTTCCTCGCTATCGATTCCGAGAATATCACCCCGTCCTGCATCACTGCGCCGCATTGCCTTCGCCACTGGTCGAGGTCTATGCGGGCGATGTCGGTGCCGCCTATGGTTATGCGCCCTTCGGCCACGGGGTAATATCCGAGCATGAGCTTTACCAGTGTGGTCTTTCCGCTGCCCGACGCTCCAACGATGGCCGTCACCTTGCCTTCGGGTATGTCAATGCTTACGTCGTCGATGGTCTTGTGCAGGGCGTGCGGGTCATACTGGAAGCTTACGTGCTCAAGCCTTATTTCCTGCGCCCCTTCCTTCAGCTTGAGTTCGTGTCCGCCGGCGTTCTCGTCCTTGGCCTTGTGTATCTCGTTTATGCGCTCCAGGCTTATCTTCACGTCCTGCAGCGAGTAGAGGAAGCCCATCATCTGCGCCACGGGGCTGTTCAGCTGGCCTATGATATACTGCACGGCCAACATCATGCCCAGCGTGAGGTCGCCGTTTATCACGGCCGTGGCCGATACGATGGTTATTATGATGTTCTTCAGCTCGTTTATGAATATGCTGCCGGCCTCTTGCGTCTGTTGCAGCTTGAGGCTTTTCATCTGCACGCCGAACATGTCCGCCTGTGTGTCTTCCCATTCCCAACGGCGGCGGTTGCGGCAGTCCTGCAGCTTGATTTCCTGCATCGCCGTTATCAGCTCATACGTCTTGTTGTTGTTTATCGCCTGTTGCTCGAACAGCTCGTAGTCGAGCACCTTTCTCTTTTTCATGAACAGCGCTATCCATGCCGCGTAGACCGCGCTGCCGGCCATGAACACGGCGAAGATAAGCCCGTTGTACGTCAGCAGCACAATGCCGAACACGACGAGGCTCACCGCCGAGAACATCACTCCGAGCGTCTGTCCCGTCAAGAATGAGTTTACGCGCGAGTGGTCGCCTATGCGCTGCATGATGTCGCCCATCAGCTTTGTGTCGAAAAACGACATGGGCAGGCGCATCAGCTTTATGAAGAAGTCGCTCACCAGTGATATGTTCACCCTCATGCTGATGTGCAGCAGCAGCCAGCGGCGTATGAAGTCGAGCGCCGTGCGGCCGGCAGTCAGCATGAGCTGTCCCAGCAGTATCAGCCACACGAAGCCTATGTCCTTGTTTTTTATGCCCACGTCTACTACGGCCTGCGTCAGCAGCGGCAACACCATCTGCATCATGCAGCCGAGCAGCAGTCCCGCGGCAATCTGCCCGAAATACTTCTTGTATTTCCTTATGTATCCGAACAGAAAGCGGAACGAGCGGCTCTCGCCGCCAGTGTCGTTGCCGTCGGCGCGGTCGGCGTAGAAGGCTGGTGTCGTTTCAATTAACATCGCCACGCCCTTGTCTTCTCCGCCCGAGCGCGTGCTCGTCCATCGGGCCGCCATCTCGTCGCGCGTGCAGGTAGTCAGTCCTTTGGCTGGGTCGGCTATGTAAAACTTTCTGCCGCCGCGGCCCGTCTTGTAGAGCACCACGAAGTGGTTTTGGTTCCAGTGCAGTATGCACGGCAACGGGGCCTTTGCCAGATCGTCAAGGCTCACCCTGCCGCACACGGTGTGCAGCCCCAGGCGGCCGGCGGCTTCGCTTATTCCGAGCAGCGACACGCCCTCGGCCGTGGCAAAGCACAGCCCGGAGAGATACTCCAGGCTGTATTCCCTGCCGTAGTGGCGGCACACCATGCGCAGGCATGTCACGCCGCACTGCATGGCGTCGTGCTGTATGTAAGCCTTGAACTTGCCCATTGCAGAATGTTTCTTTTAGAAAAACGAATGTGTGTTAGCGTTTTCTTTATGTAAAAGTTGTATTAATATTTATTTTTATCGAAGTTACGGTTTCAGTATGCCCGAGGCTGCTCCCTTATTGATGTTGACGGACTCACGCTTTACCTTACGTCCGAAGTCAAAGCTGTATGACACGTTTACGAAAACCGCCTGTCCGCTCGTGCGCGACAATGTGTGGCGGTTGAATGAATAGTCGGCATAGCCGTAATAGCTTCTCACGTCGTCCTTGCCTCCGAATATGCGCCGGCAGCCAATCTGCACGAACAGTCCCTTGTTGCCCCACGCCGCAGTCAGACCGTAGTCGCATTTCGTCTTTAAGTATCCCGTCTGTGGGTCGAGGCCCTTGCGTGGGGTGTTGTAATATCCTGAGAAGCTGAAATGTCCCGTTGAGTAGTAAACCGCTGTCTGCAGCACCGGCGTATGAAGGCTGTGGCGCAGGCTGCCCGTCATGTCGATGTTGTTAAGACCGGCGTCGACTTTCAGCTGCAGCGAGTTGCCTAAAAGCATGAACACGCCGCTTAAGCCCAGCGTGTATGAATGATAGTCGCCGTCGGTAATGTATGTCCTTACGAGCTTGCCGCCCTCTGCCATGTACCAATTGCGGGCCTGGTCTATGACGCCTTTGTAAAACACGTATGCCCCGAGCCTTACGTTTCGCATGTACTTGCCGTAAGACACGTTGCCCTGGATGAGCTTGCCCGTGGCAAGGCCAGGGTTGCCGCGCATCACCTCGTATGACGATATGTACTGCTCGGCTCCGTTAAGCATTGACAGCTGCGGCGAAACGGTGCCCATCATCACGTTGAACGCAATGTTGCTGCTGCCGCTCGTCTGTATGTTGCCGTTGAGCCTCGGCCTCGGCCATAACTTGGTGACACGCTTCTCGTCGTTCACCTTGTACGTGTTTACGTCAAATCCCAATTGCAGGCTCATCATGAATTTCCTGCCGAAATAGTGGGTGTACGTAGGGTATATAAGAAGGTCATAAGTGTCAAGGCGCTGACGGCTGCCCGTCGTTCCGTAATAGTCGGTGCGGCTGTTCGTGTAACCGTTCCATACAAGGAGGCTGAACCTGTCGCTTTTCCCGACGGTGATAGCGTAATTAAAGCTTTAGGTCCAGCATGTGGTAATTCTCCTTTGCGTTGCTCGTTACCGGCTGCAAGGCGCTTTCGGCATAGCTGCGCCTGTAAACGTTGCGGGCATAGTCGTATGTCAAGTTCCAGTAGAAGTTCTGCCTGTCGTTCAAGCGTATGTTGTGGTAAAGGTAAAGCTGCGGCGCTATGGCACGCTGGTAAATGTCAGTAACGGCATTTGACGCCGGGTAGACGGAGGGCGAATACTTGACGGTTTCCTCCGTAACGCCCTTGGGCGTTTCGTTCCATGCCAATTGTGCGCGTGCCGTGAACGTTGAGCGTTTGCCGCGCACGGTAGCCTGCAGCAGGCCGAAGTCTGCAATGCTCCGGCTTTCAGTCTTGTCGGTGACGGATGTCTTGGTGAAGGAGGGCGTCAGGTTGTAGCTCTCGGTTGAGCCGGAGCCGGCGGTGTCGTCGCCGCCGAACGAAGAGCCGGCGACGGCGAGCAGGTTAACGTTGCCCTTGTCGAAACTTCCCTGTACGGAGTAGTCGCCCTGTCCGAAAAGCACGTGCGTATTAGTCCTGGCGTCAACGTATCCGCCGCTGTCATATTTTCTCGTAACATAGTTTACGACCTTGTCCCTGCCGGCGAAAAGACCCGTGGGATGGTCGTCATACTCTACATAAGCCACGTCTTTAGGCCTCAGGCGGTTGAGTTCCTGAAGTCCAACCTCCCTGCCGTCGATGCAGAAGGTAAGCGCCGTCCTGTCGACGGCTTTCACTTCACCAGTAACGGGGTTGACGTCGATTTGCGGTATCATCAGGTTGTATAGCAGGCTTATGCCGTTCATGGCCCCGTCTTTCTGCCTCTTTGTAGGTATGAACTTTACGTTCCCTTTTTCTACGGAAACCGTTTGCTGGCTGACTTCCACCTCGTCGAGCATAATGCTCATCCGCCGCAATGTCACATCTCTTTTTATGTGGCCGTCACCGGGCAGTGTGGCAGAGTATTCGCCGTAACCTACGTAGCTGAACGTGGCCGTTATCGTATCGGTCTTGGCAAACCCGATTTCGTAAAGTCCGTTTCGGCCCGATGTCGCTCCGAATGTCTGATTGCCGGATTTCACGATGATGTTGACACCTTGCATGCCCTTGCCGCTTTCGTTGCTGACGCGGCCGGTCATTGTGGCCGTCTTAACTTGAGCGGATATATGCAGTATGAAAACAAACATGCAGATGTTAATTATAAAGAACTTTCCCCAATGTTTCATAAGCTTGTAATAGGTTGTTGCTTTTTTACAAATTTACAATAAAAATCATACAAATGAGTACTGAGAGCCTTAAAATCATGGCTTTTATAGATACTGCATAGGTCATAAGTTGTGCCATTGAATTTATTGTTAATTCTGCTTCGTGCACAATCATTTGAACAAACAGGTAGCAATGGACATTTATAACAACCTTCGTCTAAAATATGTGAACCATGAAGCATGTATTTGGATAGAAGTTCAATATTTGTATATTTCATATCTTTCACATTCCCGACAACGCAGTTGTCAATACCAACTTCTTCCCAGCATTTATATATTTCCCCTATTGGACCTATGATATAGCTTGACAAGCAAGTAGCGCAACATCCTGTTTCAATAGTATGTGGAAATTCAATCGGATAGCCATGTTGGTGAAAATAACGTCTAATTTCTGCGACGTCATTATTCATCAGGAATGGTGTATTAAGGTCCGTTTTTTCACAAGCTCTTAATATTCCTGGATAAATTATAATATTCTTTTTTTCAGGGAACATCTCTTTTATCATTTTGTAAACATCCATGAATTCACTGGCGTTGTTTTTATCAATATTGACCCTGATTGAAATCTTAGTGTTTGGACTTTTGTTGATGAATAGTTTTAGGTTCTCTATTATTTTGTCAAAAGTTCCATGCCCTGCTACTGTAATACGTTTGGTGTCATGTGTTGATTTTATTCCATCAAATGTTATTTGTATTGTGTCTAAAGGGTATTCTTTGAATAAATCTATGTTTTTACTGGTTAACAATGTTCCATTAGTTATCATTCCATGTGAAATGAGCTTTTTGTCCTTTATGTCTTTAATTTTTGATAATAAATATTCAATAGTTTCATGACACAATAAAGGTTCTCCACCATACCATGTAAGTGCAAAATATTTAGCATAAGAATGATAATTAATAAATTCTATTATTTTGTCGCATATTGAATTATCCATACTACCTGTTTTTTTGTTCTTTTCAAAGCAGTATGAGCATCTTAAATTGCATGATAATGTTGGAACTATTATTATACCAACACATTCTTTTGCATAAGAATGCATTAAAAATTTCATTCTCAAAATATCGACTAAATTGTTATCTTCTTCTTCTGTAGTCAATATTTTAAGTTTACGGAGGGATTCTATTTCAGCTTTGTTTGATATATCTTCTTTATTTCTTAACTCAAAGTTAGTCTTTTTTATTAAATCTGCAACATAGCCATTGATTTTATAAAAGCTATTTGTTGATGAAACGTAGGTTAAAAATTCGTTGTTTTCCTCAATTAAGAAGCAAAAGCGTGATTTTCTTATGGTAGACATTGTTGATGATTTTAGAATGATTTAAATAAGAAGGAAAATAATTAGACTTGTGGTTTTATATATAGTAATAGAAACCACAAGTCTAATTTTATTAATGCTTAAACTGACAAGAAATAATTGCAGTTATCCCCGCAATCCTGTATACAGTAATTTCCGCAAACAGGAAAGAATTTAAAACATGCGTTACTCATGCAATTCCCTAAACAATCCACATAGCATGCAATAGTGCATGAACCATTAGGATCTCCAGTTACAATAGTTCCACCTAACACTTGACTCATTAAGTCTTTGCTAAGCCTATCATCTTCAACGATAGTTTCGATACTAAATTTTTCTTTCTGTTTCATAATGTTATTTTTTAGGTTAGTTAAAAGTATGAATATAACTTATTCAAATTCAAGTTCACATGAGTAAATATATGTACCGTCGTTTAATTGCAAGTCATATATTCCCGGCTCACAATTCGGTAATACGACCTCGTTTGCATTGGCGGGTATGTCAGTTGAATATACGATGTTTCCGTTGTCTTGTAATTGCAGGATTACATCCTTAAATTGACCATATAAAAATATAGTGTTGCCGTCATAACTTATGGATGGAGCTTTTATCGGGCTTCTTGAAGGTTTCTTATCAGTGGAGGTAGGATTAATAATGTGGACGATCATACTGGCCGTGTGGGAAATGGAATTGTTAATTCTTATGATATCTCCCATTTTCATGGCAACGCATGCAGCACTATTAATTAAAGTGCAAAACAATAAAATTAATACATGTTTTCTCATAATTGTTTGTTTTTTAGTTTATGACAAAATTACAAAACAATTATATGAAAAGCATTAATGTTTTTGGCCTTTAACTTTTACACATTTTACACATGTTTGGTAAAGCTTTGTAAATCAATAGTTTAAAAATGTATTTGGATTGTGACGAAGTATGTGAAGATGTTTATTCCATAGGAGTTTGATGTTTTATCCTGTAATCAAATTCTTTTGCTCCGCCTTCTGTTCCGAAGATTTTGTTGTTAAGGCGTTTGCGGATATTTGTAAGTCTTTGTGATGATATATCAAGAAGGCAAATTATTTCAGAAGGCATAAACTGCATTTTTACCAAATAACATATTATTATTTCATTTTCGTTGAGTTTATTATCATTTATTTTTAAACATTCAACGAATTTTGGTAATGTTGAATTGATAAGTTTTATTAAAGACAATTTTTCTGCAGTCGTGGCATTTCCGCCATGACTTGCCAATGTGTGAAGTCGCTCAATAATTGGTGAGTCAAATAATTGGTTGTCCGTGTTGAAATATAATCCGTGCATCGAAGATAGTTTTTCCTGTAATTCTTTTATTTCAGCTGTTTTTGCAGCAATTAGCTTTTTGTCGGCAGAGATGTCGTTTTCTAAGTTTTGTAATTCTGCTTCCTTTTTCTTGAGTAAGATCAAATTCAAATTATTTGCTTGATTAAGATACTTTATATGTTCAAAATCTTTTTTCCTTTTAAGGTATATAAGAAATGCGAGAACTATAACGATGACGATTATAAAAATAAATATGACACTTAAATATTCATATCGATTGATTATTATTGTTTTTTGTTTTGTTTCAAGTTCTTTGTCACTATAATTATACATTGCCTGCATGCGTTGCAGGTGCGTGGTGGAAAGTTTCATGTATGAGGAGTCGATACATGCGTTCCAAATCTCGGCATACTTCATGGCTGAGTCATATATGCCTGCTTTTTTATAGAGCATATAAAGCCCCTTTGCGGCGGCCTGTTTGTTGTTGAAGTCATTGGCCTTGATTTCTTTTCTGAAGAAATATTCAGCCGAGTCGGGCTTGTCGGTTTGCAGATGATACATTCCTTTTGTGTAATAATATATCTCATGCCCGGGTAAAGTTGTTTTTGTATTTTGATTATACAGGCCGGAGTTGGTCTCATATAGAGCCATATAAGGTTTAGCCTTTTGTACTTCACCTCTTTCGATCATTATGAAAACAGGTATGCCGTACTTAGCCGCAGCGTAATCCTTATATCCATATTTATAATATAAGTCAGCAGCTTTTTTGCAGATGTGGATTACGGTGTCAAAATTATTTGTAAAGTAATAAGCGTCAGCCAATTGGCTGTAAGCGGATATTGCGTTGGCTGTATCTTTTGTTAAAATAGCATATTTTAGAGCTTTCTTTCCTGCTTCCAATGCATTTGCTGATGATAATTGTATTTGAAACAAGCTTGACATTTGCGCATAAATCCGGCTTAAGGTCTTAAAATCACAGTCGTTATCTGTCGTGTCTGCCTGTTCAACGGCTTCATGGAAATATTGCAGGGCCATAGGGGCGTTGTCTTTGTCAATGTAAGAGCAGGCAGTGATATAGTTAGCCAGCATTTTCTCGTTGGCCGTGCCGTGGTCGGTAAAATAGTCGACAATGTCTTTAAGCTTGGCGGAGTCGATGGGTTGCATCAGTTTGTTCATGGCCTTCGCCTTGAGCAGGGCCATCATCATGCGCGCCCGCCGTCCGTCGGCTGCGGGGCTGACGCTGTCAATAAAGTTTATCGCCGCGGCCGGGTCAGCTTCAGCGAGGCTGTCAGCCGTGGCGATGTTGCGGCGCGTCTGCGGCGACTGGCACGCCGCCAACACTGCGGTGACGAGTGTTATCGATATTATGAGATGTATTGCGCTCTTCATTGGTCGTATGGATGTTTGAGGAACGCAAAATTAATAGTTTTTTGCGAGAAACGTGCATGCCGCCTCGTGCTTTAACGGCGTTTAACCCATAGGGAATTTATGGGGACTGTCTAAACTTAACGTGAATTCGGCATAAGAAACACACTTAACGAATACATCCTCACTTGAAAGAGGGTGTTAGTGTTCACATGAAAGTGAGTTTTCCTTACGCCGAACGTTAATGACCGATTTGTGTTAAAACGGAAGCTTTCTGTTTGTTACATTCCGGCGATTTCTACTTACGGATTTCACTTGTTTTAGTCTGGTTTGCAGGAGGTGTCCTTTTACAGTGCGAAAGGTCGTCTTTCAAATGGTAAAAGAACATGTCCCGAAGGCTAAAACGGCACCATTTGAAATAGTAATCATCACCAACTAAAAATGGTTCATCCGCAAATCTGTTGGATAGTATGACTTTGTTTTTGACAATTAAGCGCAAACTGAATACACTCATTGTAGGGGCATAATTTATTACACTAGTGTCCCAAGAAAATCGTTAACAATTTACCTAAGTATTTGAGAATGTGTGCATTACAAGC
>CALUKU010000027.1 GCA_944321295.1 uncultured Prevotella sp. | reverse complement strand
GCCTGCACGTTCTTAGCCCACGCACGCTCCACCAGTTCGCCCATGGTGTCAAGCTCGGCGAACTGCGCACGGTCGTTAGCGTCGTATATGCTGCCAGGACGAAGGCCGTCGCCAAGCGACAGGGCGACGTCATACTGCGCGCAAATGTCGCAGATGTCGTCAAAGTGTTCGTAAAGGAAACTCTCCTTCTGGTGCATCTGGCACCACTTCGATATAATGCTTCCTCCGCGGCTCACCATGCCCGTCATGCGGTTGTCGGCCAGATGTATGTTCTTAAGACGTATGCCGCAATGGATTGTGAAGTAGTCAACGCCCTGCTCACACTGCTCAATCAACGTGTCGCGGAACAGCTCCCAAGTAAGGTCTTCTGCCTTTCCCTTGACCTTCTCCATGGCCTGATACATCGGCACCGTGCCCACGGGAACGGGGCAGTTGCGGATAATCCACTCGCGGGTTTCGTGTATGTTGTCGCCCGTTGACAAGTCCATGAGCGTATCTCCGCCCCACTTGCAGCTCCAGACGGCCTTCTCCACCTCCTCGTCAATGCCCGAAGTAGTGGCCGAATTGCCAATGTTCGTGTTGATTTTCACGAGGAAATTACGCCCGATAATCATTGGTTCTGCCTCGGGATGATTGATGTTGGCCGGTATAACGGCGCGTCCTGCGGCCACTTCGTCACGCACGAACTCGGGAGTTATGTGCGTTTCAATGCCCAGTTCGGCGCAGTTCATGTTCTCGCGAATGGCTACATACTCCATTTCCGGCGTTACAATACCCTGCTTGGCATAGTACATCTGGCTTACCTGGCAGCCTTGCTTCGCCCTAAGCGGCAACGTGATATGCTCGAAACGCAGGTGGTCGAGCGAGCGGTCGTCACGCCGCATGCGGCCGTATTCTGACGAAATCTCGGGCAAACGCTCCACTCCGCCACGCTTCATAATCCACGGTTCGCGCAAGCGTGGAAGCCCTTTCTTTACGTCAATCGCCACGTCCGGGTCACTGTAAGGCCCTGAAGTGTCGTAGATATAAACCGGCGGATTGGGGCGTTCAACCCTCTTTCCGTCCTCAATGGTCACTGTCGGCAACTGGTGCACGACGCGCATCCCGACCCGGATGTCGGGATAAAGAGAGCCTTTCAGATAGACTTTCTCTGACCCGGGATAAGTGATTTTTATATTATTCTCCATACTTTATGTTTTAAGTTAAGGCTTAAAAGTTAATAATTAAGAAAACATGCAAGAGTGTCTTTCTTAATTCTTAACCCTTAATCCTTAATTCATTTACTACTTTATTCATTTCCTCGACGGGTTTCTCTGCACGGAGTATGCTGCCGCTAAGGGCTATACCGGTAACTCCTGCAGCCATAAGCTGCGGTATGTCGCCGCACGTTATGCCGCCGATGGCGACAAGGGGCAACGTTATACCATGCTTCCTCATCTGCGAAAGAATGTTCTTATAGCCGTCAATGCCGAGCATGGGAGCAAGATTTTTCTTCGTCGTAGTGAAGCGGAACGGGCCGCAACCGATGTAGTCGGCACCCTGTGCGGCAAGCCTCTCAATGTCTTCAAACGTATTTGCCGTGCCGCCGATGATGAAGTTTTCAGCAGACAAGCGGTCAGAAACAAGCAAACAAGATGATTGGTCTTGCCGCTCGTCTGCCTGTCTGCTCGTTACTTGTTTGCCGACAAACTCACGGGCAAGGCGGCGCGCCTCGCTCACGGGCATGTCGTTCTTGCCGAGATGCACACCGTCGGCTCCTACACGAAGAGCCAACTCCACGTGGTCGTCAATCACGAACACCGCCCCACGGCGCCTACATTCAGGCAAGATAAGCCGTGCTACGCGCTCAATCTCCGCCTCGTCAGCGTCTTTCATGCGCAACTGTATCCATCGGCAACCGCCCTCAAGGGCAATCATTGCCGAGTCGTAATATGAATATTTATCGGTAAAATGCGTGATGAATTGCAGACGGACAGCAGACAAGTGACGAGCAGACAAGCAGACAAGATGATTTGACGCGCCGTCTGATACAATCTTTAAAAGACTTGTCTGCTTGTCTGCTTGTTTACTCGTATGCTTTACAAAATGGCAAACAGGCCCATGACCGCCCCCGACATGCACGTCGGCACCGGCCTTTAACGCCTCCGTAAGATACTCCTTGGCCTGTCGCACGGCGTCTTCAAGTCCGTTGCCACAAGCCAACAAGGCTGCGATGGCCGACGACAGGGTGCACCCCGTGCCGTGTGTGTTCACCGTGTCAACCGTTTCTGCCGTGAATTCCACACGCTTAACGCCTTCACCTTTATATATATATAAGTAATCGGTCTTTACCTTTCCTTCCGCATGACCGCCCTTTATCAGCAACGCCTTAACGCCAAGCTGCAATATGGCTTGCGCCGCATCGTCCACCGACGTATCCGTACCGGCCAAAATCCAAGCCTCCGGCAGGTTGGGCGTAACCAAGTCGGCCATAGGCAGCAGCCGTTCCTTCATTATAGCCAAGGCGTCGGACTGCATCAGGGCGCATCCGCTCGTAGACACCATAACAGGGTCGACAACCAGGAATTTAGGCTTATGTACTGACAACGCGCGCACTATGGCGTCGAGCGTGTCGGCGTCGTTCACCATGCCTATCTTCACTGCGTCAACGCAAAGGTCTTCCATCACGGCCGTAATCTGGTCGTAAACCACCTGCGGGGGCAGCTTGTGCACATACTTCACCCCTACCGTGTTCTGCACGGTGACGGCCGTTATGACCGTAGCGCCATATACGCCAAGGGCCGAAAACGTCTTAAGGTCAGCCTGCATCCCCGCCCCGCCCGACGGGTCGGAGCCTGCTATAGTCAATGCCGTTACGTATCTATTCATCGTCCTGCCTAAATATATTAATGTGTACATAAAAAAGGCGGAACGCACTGAAAACGCATAAATGCGCAGGAAAGAAAGAATGTCACCAAAACTCCCGGCCTCGGCATTACCCGTACCGGTACAATGTGTATCTTCTCAGCCCATGACGGCATACGCCGCCTGCGGCACCACCTTTTGAGTACGCCCACAAAGATAATGCTTTAATGCGTAACGGCAAAACTTTTAATGTGTTTTTCTTCATGAAAAACACCGCACAAAAACAAAAATCCCCTGCACCGCTCTCTTATAAAGAAACGGCACAAGGGATTTATATTTAAAGCACTGACGCCGTGCGTCACGCACATCAACCAAAATCAGTCTACGGGTATGTCTTTGTTGACATTCTTGCAGCCCAAGACGGCATAGAACAGCAGGTATGCCAAGGCTATGAGCGGAACGACGTAAGAAATCATGTAGCCGGCCTTGTCGGCGATGTAGTTCTGGATGAGCGGAAGCACTCCGCCGCCTACCACCATCATCATGAATATGCCCGAAGCGGCCGCCGTGTACTTACCGAGGCCTTCGGTGGCGAGGTTGAAAATGCTGGCCCACATGACCGACGTGCAAAGTCCGCAGAGCACGAGCAGCAAGGCGCTGACGGGCACCGTAACCATTGCGAACGACGTGCCCGTGAACACCGGCATTGACGTAGTGACATCCTTTGACGTAAACATGGCCACGAGAATCATAACGATGGCTATCGTCGTGACGGTCATCATCATGGCGCGGCTCGACACCTTGTCGGCGATGAAGCCTGCCACGAAACGTCCAACGAGCATGAGCAACCAGTAAGTTCCGGCCACGAAACCGCCGATGGCGGCAGCGTCGCCCAGCACTCCGGCGCCCTTGGCCGACGTGTCAGAGATGTAGAAGTTGAGCGTGCCGGGCACACCTACCTCTATTCCCACGTAAACGAATATTCCGACAACGCCCAGAACGCAGTGGCGGAAAGCCCAAGGACTGTGCTCGAAGACGGTGTCCTGTGTGGTCTTGCCCATCTCGGGGTCGGCAATGGGGATGAACGAAAGCACGATGAACGCGCACGCGAACACCGCCATGGCTATGTAAAGCACGAGGTTGATGTCGCTGATGGCCGTTTCCTTAGTCACCGTACCAACGAGGGCGCCCACGAGCATAGGCGTAAGCGTGCCGGCGAGCGAGTTGAGCGTACCTCCGATGAGGTTGAGCTGGTTACCGCGGTTGCCACCGCCGCCCAGCAGGTTGAGCATGGGGTTGACGACAGTGTTGAGCATGCAGACCGAGAAGCCGCTGACGAACGCTCCGAGCAGGTAGACCCAGAAGCCCGTAAGACCCGTCGGGAAACCTGACAGATACTGCACGAACACGCCGACGAAGCCAATGGCTATGGCCACAAGGGCGGTCTTCTTATAGCCTATCTTGACGAGCAGTTTGCCCGCGGGGATACCCATGAACAGGTAGGCAAGGAAGTTCATCATGTTACCCATCATGCCCAACGTGTTGCTGCCCATCAGTTCCGGCTGGTTCTTCCATATCACACCAATCGGGGCGGCAAGGTTGGTGACGAACGAAATCATTGCGTAGAGGAACATCATCGCCACGATTGCGACGACGCGTCCACTTTGGTTGTTTGTTTGTTTCATGGTCTTTTTTTTTATACGATTATTCCTTATGACAGTCTTTCTTCGGGCACGAAGTCATCGTCCTCATCCTTCTTAACCACACGCTTGCGTATGGCGCGCTTGCGCTTCGGCTTCTCCTCTACGGGTTTGTCGGTCTTAACGCCGGCCAGTTCGGGGTCGATAAGTATGCGTCCGCAATACTCGCAGACGATGATTTTCTTATGCATCCTGATGTCGAGCTGGCGCTGTGGCGGAATCTTGTTGAAGCAGCCGCCGCAGGCGTCACGCTGAACGTACACTATGCCGAGGCCGTTGCGCGCGTTCTTGCGTATGCGCTTGAAGCTGGCCAGCAGGCGCGGCTCAATCTTCACCTCCAGGTCCTTGGCCTTCTCCTTCAGGCGTTCTTCCTCGGCGCGGGTTTCGTCCATAATCTCGTCAAGCTCGTTCTTCTTCTCCTCGAGAGCCTGGCGGCGGTCGGCAATCAGCTCCTCGGTCGACTTAAGGTCGGCCTTCTTCTCCTCCACCTTAGTGTTGGCCTCGCGTATCTTCTTGTTGCAAAGCTCTATCTCGAGCGACTGGAACTCGATTTCCTTGCTCAGAGTGTCATACTCGCGGTTGTTCTTAACGTCGTTAAGCTGGGCCTTATAGCGCTCGACGCTGGCTTGCGCCTCGTTTATCTCGGCCTTCTTCTGCTTGACGGCGTCCTCAAAGTCCTTGATGTCGTTCTTTATTTTCTCCACGCGCGTGGTAAGTCCGGCAATCTCGTCCTCAAGGTCTTGCACCTCAAGGGGCAGCTCGCCGCGCAGGGCGCGCTCCTCGTCGATGGCCGACAACGTGGTTTGCAACTGGTAGAGAGTCTTCAGCCTCTCTTCAACTGACAGATCTGTAGGGTCTTTCTTTGCCATATCTTATTTTTTAGTTGACAAGTGACGAGCAGACAAGCAAACAAGCCCAATAGTCTTATTTTCAGTCTGCACGTCATTTATTAATGATTATCTTACCTTATTATATATTATAACGCCTCAACAAGCTGCACGGCCACAAGCAACATTCCCAGTCCGCCAGCAATCCGTATTCCCGCAACTTATCACTGACTGCCCGTCTGCTTGTCACCCGTTTACTTGTCTGCTACAAATAAATTATCGGGTTGGTGTTGGTTTTAGTGAGATAAGCCTTCACTCCCTTACACTCCCGTTCGATTATATCCTTGAATATTTCGTTGGTGTATTGTTCGCTCTGGTAATGGCCTATGACGGCTATCTGTATCTCCTGCTCGTGGCCGAAGAACTCATGATAGTGCATCTCGCCGGTGACAAAGGCGTCGGCTCCCTCGGCAATGGCGTCGCCGAGCAGGAACGAACCTGCGCCGCCGCACACGGCGACGGTCTTTATCGGGCGGCGCAACAGCTGGTTGCACTCCACGCACTCCACGTCGAACGTGCGCTTGAGCATGATGACGAAGTCGTCGGCGGCCACGCCCTCGGGCAGAGTGCCTATCACGCCGCTGCCGCACTCGATGCCGTCGACGGTCTTGCCGGCGAAAAAGCGGCAGCCGCCAAGACCCATCTTCTCGGCTATCTTAAAGTTGACGCCTCCGCGGGCGTTGTCCATGTTGGTGTGCATCGACACCACCGTTATGCCGTTAGTCAAAGCCTTTGCCACGGCGCGCTGCACATCGTTCTCGTAGGTGATGTGCTTCAGCGCGTGGAATATCAGCGGATGATGGCTCACAATGAGGTTGCAGCCCAAGGCCACCGCCTCGTCTACCACCATCTCAGTCACGTCAAGACACAATAAAGCCCCTGATACTTCCGCCTCCGTCAGTCCTACCTGCAGGCCGGCATTATCGAAGCTCTCCTGCAGGGGCAGAGGCGCGAAACGTTCAAGGGCGTCAACCACTTCTCTTATTTTCACGCTTTACAGCCTTATATTAATTAATGTGCAAAGATAACTATTTTTTTAATCAAATCAAAACGGACCGCCCCGGTTTTTTCATTCTTTAACAATGAGCGCTCCGGCAGTGCATATGCGCCCCGCCTCCCGCCGGCATACTGAAGACGGCAGCCGCCCCGACGTTTTTCAAGAGGGGTTCATCCGCAAATCTGTTGGATTAATATATTGGCATTGTCCAAACATATCCTCTTGATTTACAAGCACACCCTCTTCCAAGCGAGGCGCTCGGTAATCGTCATCCCAAACTTGATTTGGGATCCAGTCGTAGGCCGCAACGTTGCAGTATGAGGATGTTTCCATTCTGGATCCCAAATCAAGTTTGGGATGACGATTACCGAGCGCCTCACTTGGACGAGGATGTGCACTGCGTTTGTAATCAGAATGTCATAAAACAGAATTCCGAACAAACGCAAGAGAGAACAGACACTTATTATCCAACCGAACTGCTGGTGAGCGCAAATATTTCAAACTTAGGCTGTTCGCACTGCACGACTGCGCCATCCAAACTGATTTGCGGATGAACCCAAGAGGCGGTCTTTTATGATGCAAAAGGCCGCCTTTCAGACAGCAAAATGCCGCCTCTTGCAACGCAAAAGGCGGCATATCGGAAAACTATTGATTATCAACGCATTACGAACGAGCATAGCAACACTCCGGACTCAGCGGCACACTTATCAGCCAATGACGGGCAAGCGGCCAGCCGTCGTCACCAGTCGGCAATGTCGGCCGTGGCCTCTACGCGGCTCTCTACGTCGTCGGGAAGCGACGGAAAGAAGTCAATGCCCGTCAGCCGCTCCACCTCGTCTACGGTGTTTACATAGTCGCCCTTTGGGCGGTTGCCTTCGGCGTTCTTATAGATGAAGCCTATCGCCTTGGGATTTTCGCCCGTGCGGAGCACCACCTTGAAAAATGCTTCGGGCACGACGACCTTGTTCTTGCCTATCGTCTTGTGCTTGCCCTTATACAGGATAGGGCCGCACACTATGTAAAGGGCACCGTACTGCTCGGCCCAACGGCGGCAGGCCATCTCCATCTCGTTCCAGTCGCCGCGGTTGAGGTTGCCGTTCTGCGGGCACATATTGGTGAAAAGGAACGACTCGCGCATGGCTTCCTTGCTGAACTTGTTATCGGCCGCGGGGCACATGTGGCCGCGGTCGTATCCCGAACCGTAATAGTCGGAGTCCTCGGCGCGCGGCGCCGGCACGTCCGTGTCGGCCTCGAAGTCGACGCCCGAGCGCTTTGCCGGTCCCGACGTGCGGTCGGGCGTGAGGCGCCAGGCCACCCAGTTTGGCAGCTTCGTCGCCTTGTTGTAAGACGTCACGTAGGCCGTGCGCCTCAAAGTCTGTTCGGGCGTGCCGTCAGGACAATCCTGCATCAGCAGCGCGTCGTCGGCCACGGCAGAGGCCCCGGCCGCCTTAACACTCCCGGCAGGCTCGGCGTGAGCCTCAAGCTCATCGGCCACGGCACTGACAATGCCGCCGACAAGGCGCTTATCGCGCTGCGTCATGTCGCACGAGCCGAGCGTTACTGCGGCGCACACGGCCAGCAGGCCGGTCTTTAGTATAAACGCTTTTTTGTTCATTTTCATAATCCGTAAACTTTAACCGACGGCGAAAGTAGGCATTTTATCACTCATACACAAGAAAATCGGGCTGATTTTACAGCTTCAGCCGTAAAGTCAGCCCGACTCCGTTTATGACGCTCTTGCCCGTCATACAGGCATGTTTACGCGTCCGTAGTTATACATTTTCAAAACGTTCACACAGTACTTGTTGAACTTCTTACTGTCTAAAATCCTGTTAACAATCCTTTTCATAATCTTTTTACCTTTCTCTATTTAGTTATACATGTGGGATGCATCTTCACATCCTGTTATCCTTTTTCTGTTATTCACGATGCAAAGTTAACACCATTTCGAGCACGGCGTAACGTTTCAGCCCCGAAAAATCACTTTAAGCTCACTAAATTTGACCTGCGTCAAACCGATTGATTTACATCAACCGTTTTCGACAGACAAGATGTCAGTTTTACGTCATACATCCTACCATAAGGCAAAAAAACATCGTTTTATTTGCTGATTATGCATAGTTGTAGTATTTTTGTGGAACAAAAGTATTTTATGGAAAACAAATTCACACTGCCGCCCGAATGGGCCGAACAGGAGGCCTTGCAGCTGACATGGCCCCACGACGCCACCGACTGGCGCAGCTATCTTGACGACATTTGCGCAACTTACGTTGAAATGGCCGACGCCGTGACGCGCCACGAGCGCCTCATAATCGTCACCCCCGAGCCTGACGCCGTGGAAGCGCAGCTTAAGGCGCGGCTGACAGACTGTCAGATGGCCAACGTAACCCTGCACCGCTGCCCCACGAACGACACCTGGGCGCGCGATCACGGCTTCATAACGCTGACCGACGGCACGTCACGCCGCCTGCTCGACTTCCGCTTCAACGGATGGGGCGACAAGTTTCCGGCTGACCTCGACAACGCCATCAACCGCAGTTTATATATAAATAAGGTGTTGACGGGCGAATACGTCAGCCGCAACGACTTCGTGCTCGAGGGCGGCTCAATAGAGAGCGACGGGCGGGGCACCGTGCTCACGACGAGCCAATGCCTGCTTGCGCCGCACCGCAACCAGCCGCTTTCGCGCAAAGAGATTGAGCTGCGGCTGAAGGATTATCTCGGCGCCAGGCGCATCTTGTGGATTGACTACGGCCATCTTGAGGGCGACGACACCGACGGCCACATAGACACGCTGGTGCGCACGGCGCCGGGCGACACTCTGCTCTACGTAAAATGCGACGACGCCGGCGACAGCCATTACGACGACCTGCGACGCATGGAGGAGCAGCTCGGCACGTTCACAACCGCCGACGGCCGCCCCTACCGCCTATTGCCGCTGCCCATGCCGCGCCCGATCTACGACGACGGCGACCGCCTGCCGGCCACTTACGCCAACTTCGTGATAATCAACGGAGCCGTAATCTACCCCACTTACGACCAGCCCGACAACGACGCCGAAGCCGCACGGGTAATAGGCGAGGCCTTCCCCGGACGCAAGCTGATCGGCATTGACAGCCGCACGGTAATACGACAGCACGGCTCGCTGCACTGCTGCACGATGCAAATATTCAGATGACAAGCTTTTTCAGCAGACAAGCGACAAGCAGACGAGAAGACAAGAAGACTTGCCTTGTCACTGGTTTACTCGTCACCGGTCAACTTGTCACTTGTCTGCTTGTCACTTGTAACTCGTAAATAAAAAAGCGAAAATATGAAAACAGGCATAATACAACAACACAACACGGCCGACCGCGACTATAACATGAGCCGCCTGGCCGACAGCATAAGGGCTTTGGCAGCCGAGGGCGCCGAGCTTATAGTGCTGCAGGAACTGCACAACTCGCTATACTTCTGCCAGGTTGAGAGCGTAGACAACTTCGACATGGCCGAGCCTATACCCGGTCCGTCGACCGAATTTTTCGGCTCGCTCGCCAAGGAGCTTGGCGTCGTAATCGTCACGTCGCTGTTCGAGCGGCGCGCCGCGGGGCTTTATCATAACACGGCGGTCGTAATAGAACGCGACGGAACAATCGCCGGCAAGTACCGCAAGATGCACATCCCCGACGACCCCGCCTACTACGAAAAGTTCTACTTTACGCCCGGCGACATAGGTTTCCGCCCTATCGACACGTCCGTAGGACGCCTCGGCGTGCTCGTTTGCTGGGACCAGTGGTATCCCGAGGCCGCCAGGCTGATGGCCCTGCAGGGCGCCGACATGCTGATTTACCCCACGGCAATAGGCTATGAAAGCTCTGACACCGAAGCCGAACAGCAGCGGCAGCGCGAGGCATGGACGACCGTGCAGCGCGGACACGCCGTAGCCAACGGACTGCCCGTAGTGGCTGTAAACCGCGTCGGGCATGAGCCTGACCCTTCAAAACAGACTAACGGCATTGAGTTTTGGGGCAGCTCGTTCGTTGCCGGACCGCAAGGCGAACTGCTCTACCGCGCATCAAGCACTGAAGAAGAACGCATCGTCGTAGACATCGACCTGCGACGCGGCGAACAGGTGCGCCGCTGGTGGCCCTTCCTGCGCGACCGCAGGATTGACGAATACGGCGGAATAACAAAAAGATTTATTGATGAATAATTAAGGGTTAAGAATTAAGAAAATATGCTTTGAGGATCATTACAATCAAAGTTTTTTTCTTAATTCTTAATTTTAAAAAACTGACATAGCATGCTTCTCACCCTACTAATCCCCTTCTTGGGCACAGTGCTCGGGTCGGCTTTCGTGTTTTTCATGAAAGACAAAATGCCCGTCCAGGTGCAAAAGTCGCTCCTCGGCTTCGCCTCGGGAGTGATGGTGGCCGCCTCGGTGTGGTCGTTGCTCATACCGGGCATGGACATGTGCGCAGACATGGGCAAGATGTCGGTCATTCCGGCGGCCGTAGGCTTCATGGCCGGCATGGCCTTCCTGCTGCTCATCGACCGCCTTACGCCCCACCTGCACATCGGCAACTCAAAGCCCGAAGGCCCCCGCAGCCGATTGTCGCGCACGGCAATGTTGTCGCTCGCCGTAACCATACACAACCTGCCCGAGGGCATGGGCGTAGGCGTGGTGCTCGCCGGAGCCATGGAGGCGGAGGCGCAAATCACCACGGCGGCGGCAATGGCAATGGCGCTGGGCATTGCGATACAGAACATACCTGAAGGAGCAATCATCTCAATGCCTATGCGTGCCGAGGGCAACAGCCGCCTGCGCTCGTTCACCATGGGCGCGCTTAGCGGCATAGTAGAGCCTATCGGCGGACTGCTGATAGTGCTGCTGGCCTCAGCCATGACGCCCGTACTGCCCTATCTGCTGGCTTTCGCCGCCGGAGCAATGCTCTATGTAGTGGTAGAGGAGCTTATACCTGAAATGTCAGAGGGCGAACACAGCAACATCGGCACAATAGGCTTCGCCGTCGGGTTCACGCTGATGATGATATTAGACGTTGTGTTGGGATGAGAAAACAACAAACGAACAACCGTAAATGAACAAATCTTTAAACGCAAAAACGATAATCTCAGCCTGGTGGCTGATACAGGGCCTGATGTTCATCGGCGCCTTCGTCATGGCCGTCACACGGCAAGGCAAACCGCTGATATGGGCTTCCACCTTCGGCTTAATCCTATGCTCGGCCGCCATCCTACGCCATAAGGGCAAGCAGCTGAAGCGCATCGCCGACATGGTGCTGCTGGCTTACTCAATCTCGTTCGCCGTAATAGCATGGCTTTTAACAAACGTCGTGCAGCAACAATGGCTGCCGACCCTGCTGACAGCGACCGCCGTAGTAAACCTTGCCCTAAGCCTTACGTCCGTCATAAAGCGCTCTGAATAAGGCGTTACCTGCACGACAACATTTCAATCAACTGCATTTTGACGGGAAAAGGCAGCCAACGGCAACACAATATTCCTGCAAGTAAGCGCTTCTCACGATGTAAAACGTGACCTTTTGCATTGTTAAAAGCGGCAAACGGGAACACGGAAGGCGGCATGTTTCAAACTGAAAATGATTTTCATTGAAGATTTTAACGTCACAACGTCACCATGCGGCGTAAGGCATTGAAAGCCATGACCTTGCGTGGTGACATTATAAGGAACACCACTATCACGACCGTCACGCTTGTGACAATGGTGAAAGTGGCAATAAACGTAATGTCACGGTTTAAATCACTGATAATCAACGACGTGCGTATGGATGTGACATTGTGACATTAAATCCGTGTTCAATTTACGTATTATTATTTCCAACGTCAGTTCGGTATAAGACTTATGGTTCATCCACAGTTTGTTTGGATGTCCATGTTTCATATTCTTAAGCATGTTCTCTTGGTTACGACCGCAACCTCTTCCAAGTGAGGCTCTCGCACATCACGTCATCCTGAACTTGATTCAGGATCCAGTCGTATGCCGCAACGTTGTCATACTATGTCCGCACGAGAGGGTGTTGCTCTTATACCGGACTCACGTAATTAATAGACCTTTTTAAGAGAATAATTCAAGTCCGATTCAAGCATTTCAAAATGACTGTTCAAGAGTGTCAACGTCTGCCCGTCTGCGCCATAAAGAAAATTAAAGGCATTTTTACCGTTGTCGGATTCAAGCCGCCACACCGTTGCATCATTGTCTGTAGGAATACCACGCAAGGTGTACCGCCTGCCCATATAGGTATAAATGGTCACAAATTCAGTGAAACACGCTACATTCTTTCTGCATAACAACTCTTCCTATGCATAGAGTGGCACAATTTATCGAATGAAAGGAACAATATGCGTTTTTATTGTTTACCTTCCAATTTTCCTATTCGCATCACAATGGAGGTTTGACTTCTACCCATTTTCTCAGCGATGTACTTTATGCTCTTTCCTTCATTGTAAAGGGTAAGCAGGAATTTGTCAGCACCACGTGTCCATTTCTTATTGGCATTTGGATGTTTAGCATAACTTTCTTCCGTAATCTTTTCGGGATGTAAGAATTCGTCAACAAAAACAGACGGGAAACGTCTGTCGTAAAGTACGTATGTCTTTATTTTCGCCCTGGTAATAGCCACATAAAACAACCTACGTTCTTCACCATACGGATATTGGTCGCTTTTGGTCAGAACATAATCCAGAACAGGGTCATCACTTACCATTGATGGAAAGCCATAGGTATCTTTGTTACATTGGAGTATTATTACATAGTCCGCTTCAAGTCCTTTAGATTTGTGTACAGTCAATAGTTCAATTTTTCTGTTTCCAATGAAATAGAAAAACCGATTGCCCTCTTTCGCTGATTTGTACATAAACGATAAGTAATAGTCATCAAAGGAATATCGTCCTAACAAAAAGATGGATTTATCTGCAGGAATAGACGCAACCAATTGTCCGATAACGTTACAATAGTCACGCCGTTCGTAAGCGTAGAATTGTAATTCGGTTTTAGCTTGAGGATTGAATGGGCGTACATTCTTTTTTAGCTGTGCCTTATTCCGCTGGATGAATTGCGATGACAGGCTTACCAAAGGCTCTCCAAAACGGTATGTCGTTTCGATTCTATTGATTTCTGTTGGGCCAAAATAATTGGGAAACTGATTAAAAAGAGCCATGTCGCTTCCTGAGAAACGATATATAGATTGCCAATCATCGCCCACACAATATAATTTCGCCGGAGGATTGCCTTCTCGGAGTACTTTAAGGAAATTGTAACGGTCAACTGATATATCTTGGAACTCGTCAACGATAATATACTCATACTTTACAGGATGGGAGGAACGGCATATTTCAGTGGCTTGCAGAATAGCGTCGGTAAAATCTATCTGATTGATGTTTTTCAATTCTTCAATATACCGTTCATAAACAGGTTGGAATATTCTTTTGATAATGAATGTGCAGCGCTCGTCCCCAATATCTTTAGCCTGTTTCAATACCGCTTGTATAGACTTGCAACTGGACTTAATCAATGTTACAAAAGTAACAACAAGCCGTATGAAAGCCTTTTCTTGCTTGCTGTTTGGAGGAAGGATCATATCATACAATTCGGCATCTGTTTTTTCTTCAACAGGAACACCTGCTTTTTTCAATGAAACTTTTAATGCATACCGAATATCTGAATAATGAAAATCAGCACTTGAAGTTGTCAGTAATACAGTTCCAAACTTCTCATGGGCTGCTTTTTTCCATGTTATTCCGTCATTGTATTTTTGGTTTGCTTCTTCATAAGTAATGCCTTTGTCTTTAGCAAACCATGTGGGAACAAGTCCATGTTCGTCCACACCCAAATGCTCTAAATAAACACGTTTTGTCTTGCCATCCAGCTCAAAGTAAATGGAAAAATCGGGTCTGTATTGTGAGTGCATTTCATCTGCCAATGGATGTTCATAAGGCTCTTCATACCTGAACTTCACACCCAAAGAAGATAATACAAAACAGATTTTCTGCTCCTGCTCACTACGGACATAAATAGTTTTCCCATCCATGTCGGGGAATTGAGCTTTCAAGCGTACTTCTTTCATTTCGGAAAGTTGTTGCCTGCGTTCATTCTTACGATGTTCCCAATCGGTTTCTTGCGCTTGATAGTCAACAAAGTATTCTACGATACTCTTTTTGAAATCCTCTTCTTCCAATAACTTATGATAGATTTTAACAAACAATGCGTCTGTGTTATCGCAGATGGAGGGCTTCTGCCCTGTCGCTTTTCCGATGATGTCAATGGCAAGTTTATGAAAAGTGTATCCTCTTAGTCCTGCAATATCCATCCTCTCCGTCAGTTCGGCAGCAGCCTTATTTGTATAGCTGATAAGAAGAATGTTTTGAGGATTGATGTGCTTGATGTCAAGCAGATACCTTACCTTTCCTACGATAGACGATGTTTTTCCGCTTCCTGCACTACTAACCACCAAACAATTATTTTCTTCGGACACTATTGAACGCCTTTGCTGGTTGTCTAATGGGTACTTAAGACAATGGTCAAAAAAGTCCTTGTGGATGTCAAGAGTGTCTTGGATAACTTGCTCATTATGTCTTTTGACAAGTGAGTGGATGTTTCCGAAATCATGTGTAAATTTTGAGATTGTTTCGGATGGTTCTATATGGAATGCTTCAAGACTTTTCAGCAAAGAATTAACTTCATGGAAGAACCTTGTGTAGTATTTTGTAAATTGTTCTTCTTCCGAAGAAGATATTATATGCCCATTAAAACTGTTCCTTAAGTCAGTTTCAATATCAATAAAGAAACTTTTATTGTTTTGGCTTAATTCTTTTTCTCTGTTTTCTTGTATATCCTTATAAGGAGTAATTGCTGCAAATCGTTCCGAGAGTTCTTTTGACTTGTTTTTTAGGCGTATTCGCACTAAAGCAATTACAACAACTGAATTTGCAATAATACAAATAATCAAAATGAACAATAACTGCATAATCGGAAAAAGATTTGTCGTTGATAATGTTTACAATGTATAATAATTAGCAGCGTACCATGAGATACTTTAAATCTCTATAGGAATGAGAAATCATAACAAAAAACTATTATCCTTAAAATATTCCATAATTTCTTCATCTGAAGTTGCTTCACCTACGATTTTCAAAATTTTTGCAAATTCTTCGAACTTTCCAGCTTCATAACCTACACAAGTCGTAAGATCTTTGTCGCAGAAGAAAATCATTTCTCCTGGAATAGTCATTGAACCTGCACCATTAAGACTTCTAAACCTATGACTTACTATCCAACCTGTAAATTCGCCGTTGTAATATTTAGCAACATTTTCTTTTAGGGATGCAAGTTCCTCTGAAAGTTTCTTGGTATATTTATCCATATCTGATTGGGTTTTCTTCTTTTCTTTTTTTACCCGCGCATACTCTCCACGGGTGTATTGAGAAGAATAACCATCATAGGCATAAATATTCATAGAGGTTTCAGCAAATTCAATATCCATTTCACATTTGTCTATTTTAGATATTAAATTGCTGATTTCACCACTGATTTCCATAATTGGCTCAATAGTAGTTACATCAATAAACATACTATCAACTTTTGTTGATATTGGCTCATAAGAATCTGGATGATAGAGATAATCTTTAAGCGTTTCTTTAACCAGTTTCTCTGCTTTTTCCTCATTGGAGAGTGTGCAAGAAGTCATAATTAATGCAACTGTACAAAGTGATAAGGTCACAATAGCTTTCTTCATAAATTTACTATATTTAATTTAAAACACGAAGCGTGGAACTGCAATGCCACGTCTTCGAGTGTAGGCCCTGAGAAAACCTATGTATGACGATATGGTAATAGCAGCCCACGCTATAGCGTGAGAACCACTATGCCTTCTTGTCATACGATTGTTAAGTTTCTCAGGCTTTACACTCGCAAGAAAAGCACAACGCTTCTTTTTATTAATATGTCTAAGACGGAGTTTCCTCCATCCGAATACAAAGATAGGTGATTTTTGCGATAATCCCCTATTTTCTAATGCTTTTATTTACTTTTATTTCATATATCCAAACAAAAGCCATAAATATATAATAACGCAACAAGCGGGAACCCTTTGTTCATCAGGATTTCCGCTTGTTTCTTGAGGGGTGGAGGGTGGGGCTCGAACCCACGACATTCAGAACCACAATCTGACGCTCTAACCAACTGAACTACATCCACCATGTTGCTTTGAACGTTTGCGTATCAAAGCGAGTGCAAAGGTACGAGATTTATTTGAAACGGCCAAATAAATCTCGTACTTTTTACCTTTTTACTTATTTTGCAGGTGCTTTAGGAGCCTGCGGAGCTGCCGGAGCAGCATCTTTGGCAGCGTTAGCGCCCTGTGAGGGAGCAGCCTGCTTAGTCTGGCTTGCGCCGAATCCGGGCAGATTATTGGGGTTAGTCTGCTGTTGTTCGGTAGCGTTTCTTTCGATAACGCTCTCTGATGTCACGGCCTTCGGTGATACATAAGCGCATATGACGCTCAGCACAACCATTGCCACGGCAAGTCCCCATGTTGTTTTTTCAATAACGTCAGTAGTCTTGCGAACTCCCATAATCTGGTTGGAAGATGAGAAGTTTGAAGCAAGGCCTCCGCCCTTAGATTCCTGTATCAGCACAATGCCTATCATGAGCAGCGCCGCCAGTACAATTAAGATTACAAATAATGTGTACATTGCTTTTATTTATATTTATTATTTATTATCAGTTTTTCCAAAAATCGGATTTGGTCTGCAAAGTAAGCATTTTTTTTTGGATAATTCAAATTTAAACGCTTAATTATTTCCAAAGCCTTTGAATATCGCCCTTGGCGTATGTATATTTGAGCCAAAGTTTCGGTAAAATACTTCTCGTCACCTTCTTTCTTGTCGTTGCTTTCAATCTCGGGCATGAATTCAGGTTCTTCCTTCAGCTCTATTTTGCCGCCCTCGTTATTGATGAAGTTGTCTATCAGATCCTGTCCTCTCATTGCCGGACCGGCGTCGGTTTCGTCAACGCCGGCGTCGCCTTCGGTTTCAAGAAGATATGACACATAGTCGATGGCAGCGTCAGCCGGCGTCGGCTTACGCTTTTTCTTGCCTTCAGTCCCCTTCCCTTCGTCCGAATCAGCAGGAATGGAATCGAGAAACTTATCTATGAGCGATATCGTGCGGCTGCCGTCGTTGGCCTTTTCGGCCTTACCGCCTGCGTCAGATTCGTCTTTAGCCGGAGCGTGCAACTTATAGTGAGCAGCCTCGACGAGATTGAAAACCACCTCCCTGTCGGTTACATACACGGCCGAGCGCCTCAGTTCCTCGTCGAACGACGGGTCGTGCAGCAAGTAAAGGTTTTGCAGCAACAACAGCCTTGCCGTCTGGTAATACGGATACAGGGCAAGGAGCGAACGCAGGTCGTACAGCGTTTCCTTGTCCATCAGTTCTGGATGTTTTATGAGTTGCTCCAAATCCATAGCTTGCCTGTTTACCAGTTAGCCACCGTAGCGTTGAATATCTGGTCGGTTATGTCTTCTATCATCTGCGTTACGAGTTCCTCCTGCACGGCCGTGAACGACTGTGTTGTTTCAAAGGAGGTGGTCGCCGTAAACTGGCGTTCAAAATCCTCGTTATGATTTGCGTTGTTGGTAAACCTTACGTTTACGGTCATCGACAGCTCCGCCTGTGCCGATGTTCCCTCCGCCGTAACAGCCTTGTTACGCTGTGAGTATTGCGTTATCTCGCCTTCTATCTTCAGGTCGCCGTTGTTCTTCACCTGTATCAGGCGTGTATTGTTAGCGAAAATATCCTTAAGCTCATTGTTGAAAATGCTCGCCATTGGCGCCCATACGTAGCTCGAGCGTATCGGGAAGTCAGCTATCTGTATGGTCTTCGTCTTGGTGTAGTCAATGCTTGCGCCGTTAAACCTGTATGACACGCTGCACGACAGCAGCAAGACAACCGCAAACAACGCCGCGAACGACACGCCAAAGCGCTTCTTCTTACTATTTGTCAAGTCCATATTGCTTTATCCTCCGGTAAAGGGTACGGTCTGATATGCCAAGTTCCTTGGCGGCCTTCTTCCTGTTGCCGCCGTTGCGCTCGAGGGCCTTTTCCACCATCTGTCGGCCTATGTCCTCAAGGTTAAGACTCTCAGGCTCTGATATTTCCTCGGCCACGGCGTCCTGCACGATGGTGGCCGCACGCGACGACGGCTCAATGCCAGCGTCTTCACCTGACGAAATTATCGACGGCAGACTTGCGTCGTGCGACGGAACCGACGCGCTATGCGTTGCGTCGATCTGCTTGCGCAGGCTGTTCATCTCGCGGCGCAGGTCGTTCACGTTGCCGCGCAGTTCATATAATATCTTATAAAGAATTTCGCGCTCGCTCTCAAACGAATGGCTTCCGCCCGTAGAGAGGGTTGCCAACTGGGTGCTCTCGGCGTCTTCGGGTATGAACTTATGTATGGCCTCGCCGTCAATCACGCGGTTTTCGCTCAGCACCGACATCTGCTCTGTTATGTTCTTAAGCTGCCTGACGTTGCCCGGCCACTTGTACTTGAGCATGATGGCGCGCGCCTCGTCGGTAAGCGTTATCTTTGGCAGATGGTACTTTTCGGCCATCTGCATGGCGAACAGACGGAACAGCAGGATGATGTCCTCGCCGCGGTTGCGCAGCGGCGGAATCTGTATAGGTATGGTGTTAAGACGGTAATACAAGTCTTCGCGGAAGCGTCCTTCGCTTATGGCCTTACGCATGTTGACGTTGGTTGCCGCCACAATGCGCACGTCGGTCTTCATTATCTTCTGTCCGCCTACGCGGATATACTCGCCCGTTTCGAGCACTCGCAGCAATCTTGCCTGCGTGGCAAGGGGCAGCTCGCCCACCTCGTCAAGGAAAATCGTTCCCTTGTTAGCCACGCCGAAATAGCCTTCGCTCTCGCCGATGGCGCCCGTGAACGAGCCTTTCTCGTGGCCGAACAGCTCGCTGTCGATTGTTCCCTCTGGTATCGAACCGCAGTTTATCGCAAAGTATTTCTCCCTGCGGCGCGGCGAATTGTCATGGATTATGCGCGGGATGATTTCCTTACCCACGCCGCTTTCGCCTACGATGAGCACCGACAGGTCTGTAGGCGCCACCTGCAAGGCAACGTCTATCGCACGGTTCAGCCCATCGCAGTTGCCCACAATGTTATACCGCTGTTTTACTTTCTGCAGTTCCGAAGTGTTCATTTTAGTTTACAAAGTTACTCATTTTATTTCAAAAACGCATTAACAGGCCCGTAAAATTATATTTTTTCACATATCTACGGACGACATGCGGCAAGGCCCGTCATGACCTTTTCTTTTCAAGATTTATGAGTAACAGGCCTATGGCCGTCCATACAAGCTCCCTCACACGCACGATGAGCGCGACGAATATGCCCGCGCCGGCCGACAAGGCCAGTCCGGCGGTAGACATAATGAAACCGCCCTCGCGGCCGCCAAGCTGCAGCGGAATGAAAAACAGCAGGTTGGCGAACAGGCTGGTGAAGGCCAAAATCAGCACGCACTGCGCGAAGCTGACACCGTCCATGAGCACGAGCAGGATGAACATTATCTCAAATGCCGAGCAAAAACGGCACACAAGCTCAAGCAGCACGGCCGAAACGAACGTCTTTGGGTTTTGGTTGTGCAGGGCCGCTATCTGGCTGTCGACGGTGTCGAGCTGTTCCTTATGCTTGTCGATGAAGCCCCGCGCCCACTTTTTCAGTCCGGGAATGTGGCGCACGAAGTTCATGAGCCTTACGGCCAATCCCTTACGGTAGCCCTTGATGAAGAACCACAAGCCGAGCACACAGAACGCCCCCGCCAGCGAAAGGATGACACCCATGAAGAAAGTCAGCTTTTCGGTCAGCAGATATAAGAATATCGACAACAGCCAAAAGATGAAATGGGTGAAGATATGCGTCATGGCGTAAAGTATCACCGACGACGATGCGCGCTCCGTTCCTATTTTAGGCGACAGCGCCATTATGCGGTAAGGCTCGCCGCCCATCAGTCCGCAGGGCGTCGTGTAATTAAGGGCGAAGCCCGACACGGTTATCTTGTAAAGCCAGAAGAAGTTAATTTTCGTCTTCTCTTCAGAACCGCTTTTTATTATAATGTACCACGCCGCGGTGTTAAGTACGTATAAAACACCCCACAACGCCAACACGGCGAAAAACCAATAGCCTGCGCTCTTCAGTCCGTCCCACACCTCGCGGTAGTCAAGCTGTGACAGCATGACCGCGAACATGGCAATACCGAAGGCGAAGAACAAGTTCTGATACTTTCTTTTCATAACATCAAACCGCCACGCAACCACCCGAGGGAGGGCGTCGCGCTAAAACCAAACAGGCGGTAAACGCACTTCCTTAATGCTTTGATATAAAACTTATGACTAAACGCCGCCCCGGCGGCACACATGCCGCCGGAAGCCGGCCTCCGTCAGGACTTATCACTATCTTTAGCCTTTGCCTTAGGCACGTTGAACCTTGTCTTCTCGCTGTCGTCACGCCTTTCGTGGTAAAGCTTCTCCAACGGATTGGCGAAAGGCTCGTCATAAGAGGCCCGGTTGCGGTAGACGTCGATGGCAAGATAAACCGCCTGGCGGAAAGAACTTTCGTCGGCGACGTTCTTGCCGGCTATCTCGTAAGCCGTGCCGTGGTCGGGCGAGGTGCGCACGACGGGCAGGCCGGCGGTGAAGTTGACGCCTTCGCCGCGGTCGAGAGCCTTGAACGGCGCAAGGCCCTGGTCGTGATACATGGCCAACACACCGTCAAAAGAGTCGTAACTGCCGCTGCCGAAGAAGCCGTCGGCTGCAAACGGGCCGAAAGCGTAAACGCCTTTGTCTGACAATTCCTTTATCGCCGGAATTATCACCTCCTGCTCCTCGGTACCGAGCAGGCCGTCGTCACCGGCATGCGGATTGAGCGCCAGCACCGCAATGCGCGGGTTTGCCAGGCGGAAATCACGCTTAAGCGAATTGTAGAATATTGTAGCTTTCTCAACGATCAGGTCTTTTGTTATGGCCTGAGCCACGTCCCTTATAGGCAGGTGTGTGGTGACAAGAGCCACGCGCATGATGTCGTTGAGCAATATCATGAGCGACTTGTTGCCTTCGCCAAGACGTTCTTCGAGATACTCGGTGTGTCCGCAGAAGTTGAAGCCGTCGCACTGGATGTTGTTCTTGTTGATGGGCGCCGTAACGAGCACGTCGAACAGGCCTTGCTTATAATCCTCGACGGCACGCTCAAGAGCCTTGAGCGAGGCTGCCCCGGCTTCCTTCGAGGGGCTGCCCAGTTCTACTTTCACCTCCTCGTCGAACGTAGGCAGCAGGTTTAGCTTACCCTCATGGGCGTCTTCGGCCGAATTGATTATCGTAAAGTTAGCCTGTATGCCGAGGGCGTTGCGGTGGTAAGCCGCCACCTTCGGCGAGCCGTAGATTATAGGCGTGCATAGTTCCAGCATGGCCGGTTCGGCGAAAGCCTTGAATATCACCTCGTAACCTATGCCGTTGGTGTCACCGTGGGTTATAGCCACGCGTATCTTTCCGTTTTCCATTTACAATTTAGTGTTATATTAGTTATTGGCAACCAAGGGCGCAGCCGGCCTTTCACTTAGGCGCAGCCGTCCGCTTGCCGTTGCCAGGTTTTGCTTTTTCCAGCGTGTAGAGCGCAGCCTCCGCCTGCCTAACGAGGTTGCGTTTCTTCGTTTCGGGGGCGTAGACGAAAGCCTCGGCGGCGATAATCCTTCCGGCAGCCGAGTCAACAATCCAGTGCGACACGAATGGTCCGCCCATGGCGTCGCCCTGCATCTCCCACAGCCCGCGCCCTTTCATAACGGTACGTCCGCCCTCTTTGGCGAGCGCGAAGCTTACCGTCGGGCGCGCCGTCCGCACGTACATGCCGGGGCGTTCGCCCGGGATGTTGGCCTTCATCACGCTGTCGCGCACGGCCAACGCCCGCTCAGGGTCGAGGCTAAGGCCTGGATATGAGTAGACGCAAATGCTCTGCATGCCGCCGGCAGCGTTGTCAGACAGCCACAGGAAGTCTTCCCCACGCTTGCTCGACGTCATGTCGGCGGGTATCATCATGCGCCAGCCGAACATGCTGTCAACGGCGGCCGAGGCTTCGGCGTTGCCGCCGTCGGCGAGCCGCGCTATCTCGACGTTCATCTCAGAGCGCGTCAGCAGGTCGGCCACATGCCGCCCCACCTGGTTCAACCGCCGGCCGAGGGCCGCCGTGTCAGGCGTGTTGACGTAGACCACGGTCTGGGGCCTGGCCCAAACGTTCTTCTCATATCTTATGCGTGTGCGCGTGAACCTGTCGGGGCTTACCGTCACGATGACGATGTTGCGCGCCAGCCTTGCCGTCTGGTTGAAGCGCAGGCTGTCGGTAAGCGACACGTCGAACAGCGGTTCGGCCTGCGGCAGTCCTGGCGCGTCTTCCGACAAGGCGTCGGCCAAAAGCTGCCCGCCTCCGCCGGCGCCGGCCGACACTATGAGCACTTCGTAGGGCCGTCCGCCGCTCTTTGGCGACATCGCCGCCTCACCGTCGCAAGCGCAGAGCGCCACGACGGCAGCCAAGGCGCACAGCAGCGTGCGCATCAGGCGCCGGCCTCGGCGTCCTTCTTCGCCGTGCTGAGCAGTCCGCAGGCGGCATATATGTCCTGGCCGCGGCTGGCTCTTATCGTTGTGAACAGCCCGTGAGCCGTAAGATAATCGCGCAGGGCCACCATCCGCGCCTCGTCGGCGCCGTGCAGTCCTACGCCCGGTATCTGGTGGAAGCGTATCAGGTTGATGCGGCAGTCAAGCCCCCTGAGCAGCTTCACTATCTCACGCGCGTGCGCCGGAGAGTCGTTAAGCCCGCCGAACACTATATACTCGAACGACAGGCGGCGCTGATGGCTGAAGTCATAGCCGCGCAACATCTCTACGATGTCGGTTATCGGCATGGCCTTCTCGGCCGGCATGAGCATGGCGCGCTGCTCGTGTATGGGCGAGTGAAGGCTTATGGCCACGTGGCACTCGCTTTCCTCTATGAAGCGCTTCAGCTTGTTCTTCACGCCCACGCTGCTCACGGTTATGCGCTTGGGACTCCAGGCGTAGCCGTAACCGGCGGTGAGCAACTCGGTGGCCCGCAGCACGTTGTCAAGGTTGTCCATCGGCTCGCCCTGCCCCATGAACACGACGTTGGTCAGCGTGTCGCGCTCGGGCAGCGAGTATATCTGGTTTAGGATGTCGGCGGCCGTGAGGTTGCCCTCGAAGCCCTGCTTGCCCGTCTGGCAGAACAGGCAGTTCATCTTGCAGCCCACCTGCGACGAAACGCACAGCGTAGCGCGGTCGGCCTCGGGTATGTACACCGTTTCGACATACTTTCCCGACGACGTGGGGAACAGGTATTTCACCGTTCCGTCCACCGAACGCTGGCTGTCAATGGGCGCGGCGCAACCTACGGCGTAGCGCTCCTTCAGCCGTTCGCGGTTGGCTTTTGAAATGTCCGTCATGGCGTCAATCGTGTCTACGTGCTTGACGTAAAGCCACTTAGCCATCTGTCCGCCCGTGAAGGCAGGCATGCCGAGCGACGCGGCAACGCCCTTAAGTTCGGCGAGGGTCTTGCCCAACAACGGCTCAAAGCTGTGTTCCATCTTCGCTAAAATATTATTGTTCAGCCTGCAAAGATACATCAAAAAAACAACATTCGCTCATCGCCGCCGCAATTTGTTGCCTTTTAGCGCATAAAAGGCGGCCTTTTACCGCACGAAAGGCCACCTTTTACGGGCTGAAAGGCGGCCTTTTGCAAAGTGCCTGATTATCAGCGCCTACGAGGCCGGCGGCAGACCTGAAGCCGGCCGACGAAAAAGGGTGCGCCCGCACGGGCGCACCCTTATCTTAACACTGATGTTTACTCGCGTTATTTACTCGGCGAAAGTAATCTCTATCGTGCGTATGCGCAACTGCGTTCCGCCGCTGTTCTGGGTGTAGTCGTTAACCACCTTCCATGAGTTTTCGCCTATCTCGGCGTAAAGCTGGTCGTTGCCGACAAGGTTTTCGCCATTGTAGACGTCACACGTCAGCACCATCTTGGCTATCTTCTTGCCCGTAGTCACTGTCATTGAGTTGAGCGCATACATGCGAACTCCGCGCGTGCCGGAGTGGAAGATAGGCTCGTTCATGCCGCCTTCCTTCGAGAACGTCAGCACCGTTCCGTCGCTCAATGTCACCGTAGTGGCGGGAACTGAGCCTGCGGGATCGGTAAACTGGTTGAGATCATACGTCACTGTGCTGCCCGTTGCTGCCGCGTCGGGGTCAACCATGGTAACGATGTTGCCCGACTTGGTTGTCGTGGCAAGGCCTTCGCCGCTCGTGCCGGGCTTTTCTTCGTCGCCGCCTACAGAGCCGCTGCCTTTCGTCCACGAATAAAGGTAACTCTGGTTCTGCTGCGTTTCGAGCGTGTTGCCCTTGTAGTTCGTAACCTTTCCGCATATAACCACTTCGTCGCCCGGGCTTAACAAGTCACCCGAGGTGTACTTCTTGTTGTCGAGATAAAGCGCGCGGTAAACCAAGAACTGGCCTTCAGACGTGCCGTCGTCGGATATGTAGAATGTAGCGTTGCCGAACTGAGCTGTATAATTCTCGGTGATTGACACTACTATACCCTTAATATAAACGTCTTTTTCAGATACTTCATCGGGCGAAAGCGATGAAGCGTACTGGTTTGCGGCAACGCTGTTGAAAGGATTTTCCAACGTGCCGTCGCCCTTCGGCTCGCCCGTCGTGGTTGAACCGCCGCCTGCGGTCTGTCCATTGAGCGAGTAGACGTAGCTGTTAGACGCTACGGTTTCGGGCGTGTTGCCACGGTAATTGACAACCTTTCCGCAGACTACAACCTCGTCGCCGCGCTCAAGAACGTCGCCCGACGTATACTTCTTATTGCCAAGGTAAAGCGTACGGAAGCAATAGAACTGGTTTGACATCTCGGCGTCGTCGGAGATGTAGAACACGGCATTGCCGAACGTTCCGGTTTCGTCGAAGTTGTCGGAGATGACCGTCACGATACCTTTAATACAAACCTCCTTGTCTGACTCGACGTCGTCGCCGAGCGACTCAACGTACTTAATGGCACCGGCTACGTTGAAGGGATTTTCCAACGTGCCGTCGCCCGTGGCCTCAATGCCCTCGTCAGGCGTTTCTATCGGGTTGTCGTTGGGGTCATCGTAAGGTGCCGGAACGTCCTCGCAACTTGCTAATGTGAACGCCGCCATGACAAGGGCGAACACTGAATATAATATCTTTTTCATAATAATATGTTTTCGTTGTTATGTGGAATTGTTGTTTACTCTGATTTCTTAAAGTCGGTATCGGTGCGCATAAGTATCTGCCACGTGGAGGTGTAGCGGGTGAATATGCCCACGATGTCAACCTTGCCGGTAGGCATCGGCGTGCCGGCGAAGTCGGCGTAAGTGCTGGAGCGCACCACAAGATTGCCCTCGCCGTTGACATAACGGTTGACGCTGTTGCCGCCGTCCTTCTCGGCCTCCGGGGCGAAAGTCTTCGTGCCGTTGGCCTGGGTGAGCGTAACGCCGCGCGCTATCATCAGCCTTCCGCTGTTCTCGGCCATGTAGTCGGCGTCGTCAATCTTGCTCATGTCAAACTCAAGGGTGTCAATCTTCGACACGTCGGGCTCGCCCAGCAGCCTTACGTGCTCAAGCCACAGGGTGTGGTTCATGCGGCTCGGCGACGTGTAACCGCTGCTGTTGGTGTAAGGCGTGCCAATCTGCGGCTGGTTGCCGTAGGTTCCTATGTAAAGGTCTTTTAAGCTTACGAGTATCTCCTGGCCTACGGGCAGGTAGCCCCAGAGGCCGCCCTTGTTGATGCATATTATCAAACCGCCCGTTCCGTCGTCTACGGATATCTGGTTGTAAAGGTTTCCGCCGACGTCGTTACCCGTCACGCGGGCCTTTATCTGGATGTCCTCGGTTATCTTCGCCGTGTCCGTCTGATCGGTCAGCGCGTAAGAGTACATCTCCTTAAGCTGGGCGATAGTCACCACGTTGGTTTCAGTCAGGTTGTTGTTACCATAAGGAGGAATGGTTCCCGTGGGGTCGTTCCAGTCGTCGTCCATGCACGACGTGACGGCCAGGCACAACGCTGCGGCGGCCAATATAGTCTTAATATGTTTGTTACGTTTCATCTTCTTTCGGGTTTAGAATCTGTAAGTAATGTTCAGCATGCCGTTGGTGCCGTAGGCGTAGAACTTCATCGGGTTCTTAGAGAAGCGGTAAGCGCGTATGTTTCCGCTGTTGGTGTAGTCGCTTCGGCTCTGCTCGTAGCCCCCGGTGCAGAGGTTTTGGTTGTTGAGGATGTTGGTAACCATGAGGTTGATTGACAACATTCCGCGCTTCAGGTATATGCTGCGGCCTATCGAGCCGTCGAGCATGAAGCCTCCGTGGCCCTTCGCCTGCTCTACGGCCTCGGGGTTGACATTGTCGTTGTTGTCGTAGATGTCGCCGGTGATTGAGTGCCTCGTGTCGAGCGTTTCGCCGTAACGGTAGCTCGGCGAGTAAGAAAGGTAGATGCGGTCGTAGTAGTTGCAGCTGAGGTCGATGTACCATCCGCCGCTGTGGTAGCTGAGGCCGAGGCTGGCGGCGGTGAGCGGCGTGCCTGAGTCGCGCATACCTTTATTATATACGATGTCGTCAGTGTAGAGGGCGCTCGTAGAGTTCATGTAGCGCACCTTTGAGTTGTTGATTATCTTCGCGTCGTTGATTGTTCCGATAAGGTTGATGTCAAACGCGCTCGTAACCTTGAAGCGAAGGCCTGCCTCGACGCCGTAATACTCTTTTTGTATGCCAGTGAGCGACACGTAAGAGAACGAGTTGATGTCGTCGAAGTAGTAGTTCTGCCAGTCGGTGACGTTGTAAAGGTAGCTGTAATAAGCGTTGATGTTGGCGTGCAGCCACGAGGTCTGCAGCTGATAGCCCAGCTCTGCGCTGAACACCTGCTCGTTCTTGAGGTTGGTGACGAAGTCGTTGTTAATCTCGGGCGAGGCGAACGCCGTGCGTGCCTGCGGTGCGCGCTGCTCGTAACCCATGCCGAGGGTGAGCGTGTTGCCGCGGCCGAGGTTGAAGTTAGAGCCTACCTTGAAGCCTCCGTCGATGAATTCGGCCGTCTTGCTCTTGCCGAACGAGTTGTTGGCGGCAAGACCGTTGCGCATCTTTCCGTCGCGCTGCATCGACGTGTATCCCAACTTTGCGGCTATGGTGTAGTGCACGATGCCGAAGTTCTCGCTGTAGCTTGACCACAACTTGGCGTTGTTTACGAGCAGGTTATAGTCGTAACCGAACCTGTCGCCCTTGCCTACTATGCCGTTACGGTTATTGAGGTCGTATTGTATTTCGTCAGAGTTGCGGTCGTAAGTGCCGAGGGCGTAAGTGTTGATGTTGTGGTAGACGGATGCGCCGAGCATGTCTTCCATCGTCTGGTAGTGCATGCCTTTATTGGTGGCTGCCACGATACCGATGTTCAGCTGCTTGTCCTTGCCGAGCTGCTTGTTGAGCGTAGAGGCGAGTGTGAGCGTCAGCGCGTCGTTGTGCTTGGCCTGGATGTAGTACATGGCGTCCTGTCCTTGCGCAGAGGCACGGCGGTTGGCGTAGTACAGCTGGTCCCAGTTGATTTGGCGGTTGGCCTTCGACGCCGTCCAGTATTCATACGCGCGGTTCCAGTCGGCCAAGGCCTGCGGGGTGCGGTTGGGCGTGTTGTCGGGGTCCCACACGTCGTAATAGCTGCTGGGCATGTTCTTCCAGTAGCTGGGATGGGGGTTGCTTGAGTTGTTATAATTCAGCTTGGTGCTCTCGTACATGGTGTACTTGCCGAAGAGCGAGGTAGTCAGCTTGGCGTCGTCGGCTATGTTCCAGTCCCATGTGAGCAGCACCGATGGCGAATAGTCGTGCACTACTCGCGAGTTGCGCTTCTTGCCGTTCTGGTATCCCCAGTAGGGGTTGTAGAAGCGGTCGTTGGCCAGCCAGTACATCTCGTCGGTGCCGGCGCCCTGCGATGCGCGCTCGGTGGGGTTGCCCCAGGTGACGAGCGAGAGCGAGTGTGCTCCGTCGCCGAACACCTTCTGCACGCCGAGGAAGTAAGAAAGCGAGTTGTAGAACGTGCCCTCGACGTAGCCTTCGTTGGCCCAACGGTAAGTGACGTTGCCCGAGAAGGCCCAGCCCTTGTCGCTAAGACCCGTGTTGAAGGTGTACATGCCGCGCAGCATGTAGTTGCGGTTGGCTCCGCTGAGGGTTATCCTGTGGCCTGCAGGCATGGCTGCCGGACGGAAGTTGTAGTTGTTTGAGCCGCCCATGGCCGGCATTGAGAAGTTGTTGCTCTCGAAGGGCAGCGACGACTCCATGTTGCGCGTCTGCTGGTTAAGGCCACCCACCCATGAATATCGGAACTGGCCCGACTCCATGTCGTTTATCGGAGTGCCGTTGATGTAGATGTCGTTGTACCTCTGGTCGAACGCACGGTAACGGAAACGCATCGGCGAAAAGAGGTATCCCACCTCACTTGCGTAGATGTTCGAGTTGGAGTTGATTATCGACACGTTCTGCGACATGTCGTCATCCTCGCCCAACTGAGCCTCCGTGAATGTGAACGCCGACTCGCTCATGACGGCCCCGCGCAACCCTATCGAATCGCTCTGGGCGAACGCAAAGGGCGCATAGCACAAGGCTATCACTGCTATTTTCAGCTTTTTCTGCATAAATAATATGTTTTGTTAATACTCGTTGCAAAGTTAAGCGAATTCGGCTAAATGCCCAAACGAAACACGATAAATAGTAATGTATCGTAAAAGTTTTTTAATATGACATTAACGGAAGCGTCATAAAGGGCACAAACGGAGAACTTTTGGCAATAGTGAAGATAACCGACTGGTTATCAACAAGTTAAACATTAAAACGCGAAAGGTGGCCTTTCGCGCTGCAAAAGGCCACCTTTTACCCGATAAAAGGCAGCCTTTTACCAAGCGTAAGACAGCCTTTTAGGAAATTACAGGAATAAGCACGCCGCGACGGCGGCGCCTGACGGTAGGACGGAACGGTCAGTCAAGGTTGCCGAACACGCGCCTTACGTTGTCGTTGGTGGCTTCGGCCACGGCCTCCTCGCCTACGCCGTAGCACTCGGCCAGACGCTTCAGCACATACTGCACGTAGGCGCTCTCGTTGCGCTTGCCGCGCATCGGCACGGGAGCCATGTAGGGAGAGTCGGTTTCGAGCACGACGCGCGACAGCGGGACGGCGGCCGGAAGCACCTCGGGCAGGTGCGACTTCTTAAACGTCAGCACGCCGCCAATGCCGAGCATGAAGCGTTCGAACGACAGCAGTTCAGCCGCTTCCCGCTCGTTTCCGGTAAAGCAATGGAACACTCCGCCGGGCAACTGCTTTTCGTAACGGCGCAAAATGTGCACCATCTCGTTCTGCGCCTTGCGGCAGTGTATCATCAGCGGCAGGCCCGTTTCCACCGACCAGCGCACCTGTTCCTCGAAAGCTTCAAGCTGCTCGGCCTCGAACTCACGGCTCCAATAGAAGTCAAGGCCAACTTCGCCGACGGCTATGAACGGACGTCCGGGCGTGCCGATGCGGGCTTTCATCTCGGCGAGCACCTCGCGCCAGTCGGCCTTTACATCCTCGGGATGCAACCCTATCATCGGATAGGCGTAGCCCGGATAACGCCCGCAGACGGCCAACACGGTGTCGACCGACTGCAGGTTGATGGCCGGAATGAAGACTTTACTTACGCCGGCGGCCTTCGCACGGGCCACGGCTTCGTCACGGTCAGCGTCAAACTCGCTGCCGTCAAGATGTGTATGAGTGTCGATGAAATTCATTGCTTGATTTTTCCTACTTACGCTTTTTACTCCTTCTCCCCTTGCTCCTTTACGTCTTTAACTTCATTCTTACGGTAATAATACACCACGCCGAACTTGCGGCAGCTGTCAAGACGCACGTCGGCAGGCTCGTCCTTAAAATGGGCCTCTATCTGGTTCCACAGCTCCGTCAGCACGGCGTCAACCTCGGGGCGTATGCGTTTCAGGTCGTCGGCAGCCTTGAGCGTGCGCTCACGCAGGCGCCTGTGCTGCTCGTAATTCTCCTTAAAGATGTCAAGATGGGTGCTGACCATGCCTATCGTCGGGTTGTAAATAGGCCTTCCGCCCTGCTTCACACGAGCCTTCTCGCCGTTGACAACGGCCTCGCCCCACTTAAGCAGCCCGCCAACGGTCTTTATGTTGGGCAGGGTCTGCGCCTCCGGGTCAAGCCCGTAAAGGCCGAGAGCCTGCTTCTTGATCTCTCCGCGCTCAACGGCCATCCTCAATACCTGCATGAAATGACTTACATACATCTGCGCGTTGCGCTGCAGCTTGTCAAGCTTGCCCGCGCCCCTGAGCTGCGCCGCATACGACAGGCGGTACTGCTCGGCCGCCGTCAGCAAGCGGTCGTAAGCCGGTTGGGCACTGTTGATGGTCTTCCAGTCGATAAACCTGTTGCGCACGGTGTATATGTCGTTGCTGTCAAGCACCGTTTTCAGCGCCCTGAGCCGTGCCGCATCAGTGTTGGGAAGTCTTCTGTAAGGCATTTATCTTTAAGTTAAGAGTCAGGAAATAAAAGTTAAGGATTAAGAATTAAGAAAGACGCTTTTGAAAGAACGGCAAAGCATGTTTACTTAATTCTTAACCCTTAATTCCTAATTATTACGTGTCATCATCTTGTCGGTGTAAGCTTCGAGCACGGCCTTGCGTTCCGACGGCACGCCGACACGTGCCAACAGCTCACGGCTTTCGTCAAAATAAAGCTTAATCTTTTCCTCGGCCAGGCGGTCAATACCGAGCTTGTTGTATATAGAAGTGACGGCGGCTATCTTCTCGGCCGGGTCAAACTGCTCTGCCGTAATCCACTTCATAAGTTCCGCGCGCTGACCGTCGTCGGCACGGTTGAAGGCGTTTATCAGCATGTAAGTCTTCTTGTTGCACAATATGTCGCCGCCGACGGCCTTGCCGAACACTGCCGGGTCGCCGTAAACATCAAGGTAATCGTCCTGCAGCTGGAAGGCAAGCCCCATCCGCTCACCGAACTTATACAGGGCGTCGGCGTCTTCTTCAGGCGCTCCGGCGAGCGTCGCGCCAATCTTCAAGGCGCACGCCAGGAGCACGCTTGTCTTCAAACGAATCATCTCTATGTATTCATCCTCGGTGACGTCGGTGCGGGTTTCAAAGTCCATGTCATACTGCTGGCCCTCTCCTATCTCAAGAGCCGTTTCGGTGAAGAGGTCGAGCACGGACTTCAGTTTGTCGCCGCCACACTTCAGGAAATGGCTGTACGCCAGCACGAGCATGCTGTCGCCCGAGAGGATTGCGGTGTTGGCGTTCCACTTTACGTGCACCGTCTGGCGGCCGCGCCTCATGTCGGCGTTGTCCATCAGGTCGTCGTGAAGCAGCGTATAGTTGTGATACGTTTCAATGCCGCAGGCCGCCGGCAGTATGCTTTCGGGGTCGTCCTTATACAGATTGTAAGCCATGAGCATTAAGGTGGGGCGTATGCGCTTGCCGCCCATCGACAAGACATACTTCACCGGCTCGTAAAGACTCATCGGCTTGCGAGTATATGGCAAGGCGTCGAGATATGAATTTATTTTCGTAAGGATTTCGTTTGCTGTCAGCATAAAGGTTAAATTTAAGAAGGATAAAGATTATCGTGTTACAATTTAAATACTATCGGTATGCAGAAATACGTCCGGCAAGGCTTGCCGCGGTCTTCTCCCGGCTTCCATTTGGGCATCATCCTGACCACACGGAGCGCCTCGCGGTCAAGCTCCGGGGCGGCTGATTTCACTATCTTATGCGCCGTAGTGGAACCATCCTTGTTGATAATGAAGGCCACGAGCACGGTGCCTTGCTTCCTGGCACGCTGCGCCGTGACGGGGTATTTCAGGTTTTTCGTGAGCCATTGGACGAACGCCGACATTCCTCCAGGGAACTCCGGCAACGCCTCAACGACTTGGAAATTGAGCGGATTATCCTGTCCTGCTACGTTAATCTGAGGCAGCGGAGATGCCTGTATGTCGGTAATGCCGCCTATCCCGGCGGCGCACAGCGCGTCGGCAAACGCCTTCACGTCGGGCGCATTGTCGGCCGGAGCCTCGTCGGCAGCCTTATCCACGATGTTAATCTTATCAGAGGCAACATCCTTTTTACGGCCGGCCGCGGCGGCAACCATGTCGTCGTGATGTATGGCGGGCGCCATCTCAATGTCTTGCGACAAGTCGTCGATGAAATCGTCGCCGGCCTCATGCTGTCCGCCATGCGTGGTAAACTCCAGCGACACGAGGAAAAGCGAAAGCGCGACGACAAGCCCCAACAGGAAGCCTGAAGCGCGACGGCTGTCCAAGTCGGCCTTATATGATTTCTTTGCGTCCACTTACCACGATGTATTTTAATACCTTACGGCCCGTGCATACTAATCCGGCGTTTTTTGCGTTATAACAAAAAACCGAAGCGCAAGGCCGTGTTTTTTCATAATGCAAAAGTAACTCAGATATTTGAAAAAGATGTATCTTTGCGCCGAAATTTAGCTGATTTAAATGAAAAAAAACGTTTTTACGCTTCTGGCGGCGCTCTTCGCCATCGTCGCCCACGCCCAGGAAAGCCAGACTGCCTACAACTTTCTGAGGCTGCCGGTAAGCGCCCACGCCGCAGCCCTCGGCGGAGACAACATCACTATTATTGAAGACGACCCGGCGCTGATGTTCAACAATCCGGCGCTTCTTTCATCGGTAAGCGATAAAAGCATAAACCTTAACTTCATGACCTACATGTCGGGGGCGGTAGTGGGCAGCGCCTCGTTCAACAAGATTATAAAAGAGAAGGCCTCGGTGGCCGTAACCGCGCAATACGCCGACTACGGAACGATGAAGGAAACCAACGACGCAGGCGTGCAGACGGGCGAATTCTCGGCAAAGGACATAGCCCTGAGCGGCGTGTTCAGCTACATTCTGGGCGAGAAATTCGTAGGCGGAATAACAGCAAAGATTATCAACTCTTACATAGGAAGCTACAGCTCGTGGGCCGTAGGCATAGACCTGGGCCTCAACTACTATGACCCTGAACACGAATGGTCGGTGTCTGCCGTGGCCAAGAACCTCGGCGGACAGCTTAAGGCCTTTGACGACGAGTACGACAAAATGCCCATCGACGTGCAGCTCGGCGTCAGCAAGCGCTTCGAGGCGCTGCCCGTAAGGCTGTCGGCGACCTTTGTTGACCTGACAAACTGGGACAACTCGTTCATCAACCACCTGGCGGCCGGCGTCGACATCATCCTCTCACAGCAGATATACCTTGCCGCAGGCTACAACTTCAGGCGCGCCGACGAGATGGCAACGCTCAAGGGCACCGACAACGAGAGCACCCACATGGCCGGCCTGTCGTTAGGAGCCGGCCTGCAGCTGGAGCGCTTCAAGCTGCAGCTGGCCTACGGCCGATACCACGTTTCGTCAAGTTCGCTGCTCGTAAACGTGAGCTACAGCCTGTAAGAAGTTCACCACTGACGTCACAAACAACATCATAATAAACAATAACGACATGAAGAAAATCATAGTGGCGATAGACGGCTACTCGTCGTGCGGCAAGAGCACGATGGCCAAAGACCTGGCTAAAGAGATCGGCTACGTCTACGTCGACACCGGCGCCATGTACCGCGCGGTAACCCTTTTCGCCCTGCGCAACGGCCTGTTCGCCCCCGACGGCACAATAAAGAGTGACGAGCTGCAGGGACGTATGGGCGACATCAGCATTACGTTCAGGCTTAACCCCGAAACGGGCCGCCCCGACACATACCTCTGCGGCGAGCGCGTTGAGGACGAGATACGCACGATGGAAGTGTCAGCCCACGTCAGTCCGATAGCCGCCCTGCCCTTCGTAAGACGCGCGCTCGTGGCGCAACAGCAGACCATGGGGCGCGATAAGGGTATCGTGATGGACGGAAGAGACATCGGAACGGCCGTTTTCCCCGACGCCGAACTGAAGGTGTTCGTCACCGCGTCGGCAGAAGTGCGCGCCCAAAGGCGTTATGACGAGCTGAAGGGCAAGGGCATGGAGGCCGACTACGACAGCATACTTAAGAACGTGCAGGAGCGCGACTACATCGACTCCCACCGCCCCGTTGACCCGCTGCGGCGCGCCGACGACGCCCTGGAGCTTGACAACAGCAACATGACAATAGCCGAACAAAAGGCGTGGCTGTTACAGAAATACCGCGAGGCGGCAAACGCTTAAATCGCAAGAGGCGGCCTTCCGCCGCCCGAAAGGCCACGTATTACACGCTAAAAGGCCACCTTTCAGGATGTGAAAGGTGGCCTTTTATAATGCGTTGGAAACCAATACGTTGCGCAAGGGTAATCGTATGCCCGTAAAATATGCAGGTTTTTGCCGCTAAAAGTGCCGTCGTTATGATGTTTTTTTGTAATTTTGCGGTTGGTAACAAAGCGGATAATCATCCGACAAGACTTTCCAAACATCATGAAGATAGGACTTTTCATACCATGCTACGTCGACGCCCTTTACCCTGAAGTGGGCGTCGCGGCATACAAGCTTCTCAAGCATTTGCAGGTTGACGTGACGTATCCGATGAACCAGACGTGCTGCGGACAGCCCATGGCTAACGCCGGCTTCGAACAGAAAGCCGTGCCCCTGGCCGAGCGTTACGACGACATGTTCAAGGCGTTCGACTACGTCGTGGCACCTTCGGCCAGCTGCGCTGCCTTCATAAGGCTCAACTACCCGCGCCTGATGAAGGGCAAGCAGCGGTGCGAAACGGCCGAGAAGACCATGGACATTTGCGAGTTCCTGCACGACGTGCTGCGCGTAACGTCGCTGCCGGGCAAGTTCCCCCACAAGGTGAGCCTGCACAACTCGTGCCACGGAGTGCGCGAGCTCGGCCTCTCGTCGCCCTCGGAACGCAACATACCCAAGTTCAATAAGATAAAAGACTTGCTCTCCCTCGTCGACGGCATAACCGTAGTCGAGCCCGAACGGGTTGACGAATGTTGCGGCTTCGGCGGCATGTTCTCAATCGAAGAGCCGGCCGTGTCGACGCAAATGGGCATAGACAAGCTCGCAAGACATATCGCCACGGGCGCCGAATACGTCACAGGACCTGACAGCTCGTGCCTGATGCACCTCGAAGGCGTGGCCCGTCGGCAGAAGAAAGACATAAAATTCATTCACGTTGTACAAATATTAGCGGCAGGACTATGAGCACACTACATTCAAAAGCGGCACAACGCTTTCTTGAAACCAACAAGGACGCAAGCTGGCACGACGACACCTTTTGGTCGCTCCGCGCCAAGCGCGACGACATGGCGCACGGACTTGACGAGTGGGAGCAGCTGCGCGACGCGGCCAGCGCCATCAAGCGCCACACCGTGACACACCTCGACCGGTACCTGGAGCAGTTCGCCGGCAACGCCGAACGCAACGGCGTACACGTGCATTGGGCGAAAGACGCGGCTGAGTTCAACGACATCGTGCTGTCAATACTCCGCGAGCACGGCGTAAAGAAGATGGTGAAAAGCAAGTCAATGCTCACCGAAGAGTGCGGCATGAACCCTTACCTTGAAAGCCACGGCATAGACGTGGTGGAAACAGACCTCGGCGAACGCATACTGCAACTGATGCACAAGAAGCCCTGCCACATAGTAGTGCCGGCGGTACACATCAAGCAGGAGGAGGTGGGACGCCTCTTCGAGGAGAAGCTGGGGAGCGAGAAAGGCAACTACGACCCAACCTATCTCACCTACCAGGCACGCCTCAGCCTGCGCGACGAGTTCATGACGGCCGACGCGGGCATGACCGGAGCCAACTTCGGAGTTGCCGAAACGGGCGACGTTGTGGTATGTACCAACGAGGGAAACGCCGACATGTCAACCTCAATGCCGCGGCTTCACATCGTGGCGATGGGCTTGGAGAAGGTTGTGCCCGACTACCGTTCGCTGGCCGTATTCCAGCGTCTGCTGTGCCGTGCGGCCACGGGCCAGCCTACAACGTCGTTCACGTCGCACTTCCGCAAGGCTCGGCCGGGCGCCGAAATGCACATCGTGCTCGTAGACAACGGCCGCACTGACATCATCAGCCAGCCCGAACATTGGGAAACGCTGAAGTGCATACGCTGCGGCTCATGCATGAATACGTGCCCCGTCTACCGCCGAAGCGGAGGCTATTCGTACACTTACTTCATACCCGGCCCCATCGGAATTAACCTCGGCATGCTGAAAGACAAGGCGCGTTATGCCGACAACGTGAGCGCCTGCACGCTGTGTTGCTCGTGCGACAACGTGTGCCCCGTCAAGGTAAACCTGTCCGAACAAATCTACCGTTGGCGGCAAGGGCTTGACTCAATAGGCAAGGCCGACCCCGTGAAGAAGGCCATGTCGGTGGGCATGAAGTACCTGTTCAACCATCCACGGATGTACAACACCGCGCTGAAGTTCGCCCCGCTGGCCAACCACATGCCGCGCGCGCTGATGTACAACAAACTGAACGGCTGGGGCTACGGCCACGAAATGCCCGTGTTCAGCAAGCAACCGTTCCATGAGATAGCGAAGGACATGATGAAGAAACAAAAGTAAAAAGGAGAAGAAATGAGCACAAAGGAAGACATTCTGTCAAGATACAGGCGCAACATGAACGTCGAGGGGCAATATGACATGCCCGACCTTGACGCGCTGAGGGGCGTAGAATACGCCGACCCCGTAGCCCAGTTCATAAGCATGAGCAAGGCCGTAGGCGGCGACGTTGTGGTGCTTGAACACGGCGCTGACGTCAACGAGGCCATAAGGAAAGCATATCCCGAGGCTAAGGTCTTCGCCGGCAACGTGCCGGGAATAACCATAGCGCAGCGCAACCCCGACACCGTAAGCTCGGCACAGGAGCTTAACGGCACCGACGTAGGCATTGTTCAGGGCGAGATTGGCGTGGCGGAGAACGGCTGCGTGTGGGTTCCGCAGACGATGAAGGAGCGCGCCGTGTGCTTCATATCGGAGTATCTCGTCATACTGCTGAGCCGCAACAGCATCGTGAGCAACATGCACCAGGCATACGGCCGCGTGCGCATGACCGACTACGGGTACGGCTGCTTCATCTCCGGTCCGTCAAAAACGGCCGACATCGCGCAGGCTCTCGTCATGGGGGCGCAGGCCGCGCGCGGCGTGACCGTAATCCTTACAGACTGACGCATCAAAGCCTTAACAACACGAAACGCCGCCTTCGTTTTTCCCGAAGGCGGCGTTTCGCATCATAAAAGACCACAAAATACCACGCAAAAGGCCGCCTTTTACAGTCTAAAAGGCGGTCTTTTATAATGCATTGGATATCAATATGTTACAATAGTATTCCCTTATCGCCGTTACAAACGCTTTTATTTGAAACCGTTGAGCACGCTAATCACGGTGTCGACGTCGGCTACCGACATCGTCTGGTTGAGCGGTATGCTCAGCTCCTCACGGTGTATGCGCTCGGTGACGGGCAGGCTCAGCCCGCCCCATTCGGCGTAGCAGCGCTGCCGGTGTGGCGGTATGGGGTAATGTATCATCGTCTGCACGCCCCTGTCGGCCATGTAACGTTGCAGCTCGTCGCGCCTTTCGCATAGCACGGGAAAGATGTGGAACACGCTGTTACGGCAGAACTCAGCGTCCGGCAGACGCAACAGGGGGTTGCTGATTTCGGCCGTGTAACGCACGGCTATGGCCCGACGCACGGCGTTGTCGGCGTCAAGATACCTCAACTTGACGCGCAGCACGGCGGCCTGCAGCTCGTCCAAGCGGCTGTTACGCCCGCGCATGCCGAACACATACTTGCGCTCCGAACCGTAATTGCCCAACGCACGGACCGTGCGGGCCAGCTCGGCGTCGTCAGTGGTGACGGCCCCGGCGTCGCCCAAGGCGCCGAGGTTCTTGCCCGGATAAAAGCTGTGGCCGGCTGCGTCGCCCAGGCTGCCCGTGCGCTTAGCTCCGAACATGCAGCCGTGGGCCTGCGCGTTGTCCTCTATCAGCTTGAGTCCGTGGCAGCGGCAGACGTCGGCTATCTTGTCCGTATAGGCGCAACGGCCATACAGGTGGACTATCATCACGGCGCGCGTGCGCGGCGTTACGGCCCGCTCTACAAGGCTGTCGTCTATCTGCAACGTGTCCTCCCGCGGCTCCACGAGCACCGGACGAAGGCCGTTTTCGCTTACGGCCAGTATGCTGGCGATATACGTATTGGCCGGCACAATCACCTCGTCGCCGGGCTTCATCACGCCCATCTCGATGTAGGCGCGCAGGATAAGCGTGAGCGAATCGAGTCCGTTGCCGCAACCTACGCAGTGTTTCGTCCCTATGTACCTTGCGTATTCTTCCTCGAAGAGCCTGTTTTCCTCGCCCTGCAGATACCATCCGCTGTCAACGACGCGCCTCACCGCAGCGTTGATTTCATCGGCATGCATGGCCGTAACCTTTGAAAGCTCAAGATATTTAATCATTGTTCTTACTCCTTTGTTAGTCATATCTCCCACTCATACGTGTCGTAACACACGCCTCGACCACCGAAACCTTCCTTCTGGAAGATAAGGTTCTCGTTGAGATAGCGGCCGCCGTCCTCGGTGGAACGTCCGAAATCAAAGTATTCGTAATCGGCGAACACGCTGTTGACAAGCTCGTCGAACAGCATGTCCAACGCCCCGATGTCTTTTCCCTTGGGCGAAGCCGAGATGTATTGGGTGTGCACGGTGCGCCTGTTGAGATAGACGACAACGCCGCCGAGCATACGCCCGTCAAGGCTGGCGGCGTAGAGCCGTATGTTGTCAGGGAAGCGGCCGGCCAGCAACTGCAGTTCGGCACAGGTGTGAACGGGCGGCACACCATATTTATTCTCAAGGTTGTCGTCGAGTATCCGCCAAAAAGCCTCGAAGTCATTGCTGCGCCCCACGGCGACGCCGGCCCTGCGGGCCTTCCTCGAACAGCGGCGGCGCAGCTCGCCGAACTTTATCTTATCCTTCAAGAATATCGTAGAAGAGATGTCGCGGGCCACAAGCCTTGCGCGGCAGACCTTCACGATTGCGTAAAGATCTTCTTCCGCGGCGTATGACGCATAGACCCAAGGCACGGGCTTATAAACCACCTTCGTCACGCCCTGACGCCGCAAGTAAGCGTTAAGTTCGTCGAAAAGCGAGCATACGGCGGCGGCCCGCGCAGCCGTGCCGGTAATGAGTCCGCCGTAGGTCAACCCTTGGTGCGAGTACATCACACCGTCCCTTACGTTGGCGGGCAGCACGGCGTAGAGCCTGCCTTTAAGGTAGAACATGAGCGAATGGTCGGCGAAGCGTTCGGCATGGTAGTCCATGTAGTTGCGGTCGAAAAGGAAAGTACCGTTTTTCGAGGCGCCTACAAAGTCGTCCCATTCGGCCTTCATGCCCGGCTCGTATCGTCTTATCTCGAACATTTCACGTAGTCAATGAAGTCGTCATACTCGCGGATGTAGTCGTCCTCGTCGTAAAGCTCTGAGGCTATAACAAGGCATACGGCGCCCGACGAGAAGTCGTCGAGCGTGCGCCAAATGCCCGTGTCGACGAGAAGTCCCTGGTAAGGGTGGTTCAGCAGGTAGGTGTGCCTGCGCGTGCCGTCGTCGAGCGTCACGGTAAAGCTGCCGCTCACGGCGATGATAAACTCCTTACACTCTTTATGGGCGTGGCCGCCGCGGCTCTCACCGCCGGGCACGTCGTAGACCCAATACACGCGGTTGATGTGGAAAGGGACGTTCTTCAATCCCTCGGCAACGGTCAGGTTGCCGCGCGGGTCGAATATCTTAGGCAGGTCTATGATTTGTCCGATAGGATGTTCTGTCATGATTTAAATAAGCTAAACGCTCCTCCGTTTATTTGTAACGGGCAAAGTTAATAAATTCCGAAGATATAACGCCACATTGACCGGTTTATTATCGCTTCGGCCGAAAAAAGCGCCACGCCTGCCGGACGTAGGCGCACGTAAGACAGTAGGTTACCTTTCGCAATGTAAAAGGTAACCTCTTGGACGCTAAAAGGCCACCTTTTAGATTGTAAAAGGTGGCCTTTCGTAAAACACTGAATATCAACGGAATAGATAAACGGCAAAAAGGTAAAAAAGTAAAAAGGTAAAACGGCTGCGCATGACAGGTTTTACCTTTTTACTTTTTTACCTTTTTACCCTTACAACACAGTGGCTGCCAGGCGCTTGGCCTTGTCGCGCAGGGCAGTTGTGTCGGCTCCGGCGTCGCCGTAACAGAGCACTACGCCCATGCGGCGGCCCACGTGCTGCTCGTGCTTACCGAAGATACGCAGGCGCGTGTAGTCCTCGGCGAGCACGTCGAGCATGTTATATTCGGGGTCATGGCAGGCCTCTTCCTTGGCCAGCACGACGGCGCTGGCGCCGGCATGCTCAAGGCGTATGGCGGGAATGGGCAAGCCCATGACGGCACGGAAGTGCAACTCAAACTCGTTAAGGTTGAGCGTATGGGCGAGCGTCACCATGCCCGTGTCGTGCGGACGGGGCGAAAGCTCTGAGAAGACGACGCCCTTGTCCTTGCTCAGGAAGAACTCCACGCCCCAAATGCCGGCACCCGTCAGCGCCTCGGTTACGGCGGCCGCCATGCGCCGGGCTTCCTTCAGGTCGGCCTCAGGCATGGCAAACGGCTGCCAGCTCTCGCGGTAGTCGCCGCCCTTCTGCACATGGCCGATGGGCGGACAGAACAGCGTGGGACCGTCTTTCTGGGTCACCGTAAGCAGCGTGAACTCGCTGTCGAAGCGGATGAACTCTTCTATTATAACTTCTTTCACGTCGCCGCGACTGCCCTCCATCGCAGCGTTGAACGCCGTTTCGAGTTCGTCGGCGCCCTTAACGACGCTCTGGCCGTGGCCCGACGATGACATGAGGGGCTTTACTACGCACGGAAAACCTATCTCGCCCGAACGCTCCTTCAGCTCGTCGAGCGTCTTAGCGTAGAAATACTTGGCCGTTCTCAGTCCCAGTTCATTGGCGGCAAGGTCGCGTATGGCCTTGCGGTTCATCGTGTAGTTGACGGCCTTGGCGCTGGGAACGACCTGTATGCCCTGCCTCTCGAAGTCGAACAGGCGCTCCGTGCGGATGGCCTCTATCTCGGGTATGATGATGTCCGGCCGGTGCTTTCGCACTACGGCGTCGAGCGCATCGCCGTCAAGCATGTTAACGACCTCGCTCTCGTCGGCCACCTGCATGGCCGGAGCACCGGCATAACGGTCGCACGCCACTACATACTGGCCGGCGCGCTTGGCCGCAATGACAAACTCTTTGCCCAGTTCTCCCGAGCCTAACAATAATATTTTCTTCATTACTTATTATTTAAGAGCAAACAAGCAGACGAGTGACAAGCAGACAAGGAAATTTGTATCGGAAACTTTTTGCCGTATAGTCAAATTTCCTTGTCTGCTTGTCACTTGTCTGCTTGTTTGCTGATTAATTGTTTCACCATCTGCCATTCGGGCGAAACGGCCATCTTGCGCAGGTTGGCTTCGATAATCTTCAGCATGGTGTCCTCGCTTACGCGGCGCTCGCGGGCGATGTCGGCAAGCGGCTTCACGTCGTTGCCGAACAGGCCGTAATACTGCTGCAGCATGTCCTCCTCGTCAGCATAGACAAGGTGCATGATATGCTTTATGTAGTGTTCCACCTTCTCGCTGACGCACCCCGGCTCACGTCCGAGGCGTATAAGAAAGTCCTGAAGTTCTTGTGACAGAGCGTCCATACAATAAAAACAATCTTTTATTACATTATTACTAAACCACAACAAAAGCGCCGCGGCGGCACGAACGGCTAAAAACAATGACCGCAATCCTTCCTCGGGTCGGCAAGGGTTACCACCTCAAGGTCCTTGAACACGCTGCCGTCAACGGTCAGCCTGACTATCGTGCGGTCCTTGTGCCAGCCCTGCAGGCCGGCCGCTCCAGGGTTTATGTGGAGCAGGTTGAGCGTCTTGTCATACTTGACCTTAAGGATATGCGAGTGGCCGCTTATGAAAAGCTGCGGCGGCATGGCGTAAATTGAGCCGCGTATGCTGGCGTCATAATTGCCGGGATAGCCGCCGATGTGCTTCATCAGCACGTCGGCGTCCTCGCACTTCCACCGCAAAACCTCGGGATACATGCGCCTCAGGTCGCCTCCGTCGCAATTACCGCAGACGGCGCGCAGCGTCCTGAAGTCGGCCAAACGCTGCGCCACCTCGAGCGAACCGATGTCGCCGGCGTGCCAAATCTCGTCGCACGGCTCGAAGTAATGCAGGTACTTGTCATCCCAATAAGCGTGGGTGTCGCTGATGATTCCTATCCGTTTCATAATGATTTACAGTTACAGGCAGACGCACAAACAAGCGGACAAGGCAAGTTTACTTGTCTGCTTGTTTGCCCGTCTGCTTGTTTTACTTAGCCGTTTGTTTGCTCGTCTGCAGAGAAAGCTTTTTCCTGATGAAATCCTTGATGAACTCCTCGGTGCCTTCCATGCCGAGAGCACTCGAGTTGACGCAAAGATCGTAAGACGTGCTGTGGCCCCAAATCTTGCCCGTATAATAATTATAGTATGACGAGCGGCCAGACTCCTTGCTCTCGATAATCTTCTTAGCCTCGTCCTCACCGCAATTGTGGCGCTTGCAGATGCGGCTGATGCGCTCGTCGAGGTCGGCCGTTATGAACACGCTTACGGTGTTGTCGAAGTCGCGCAGCACGTAGTCGGCGCAACGGCCTACGAACACACACGAGTGGGCTTCGGCCGCCTTGCGTATGGCGTCGCTCTGAAACTGGAACAGACTTTCCTGCGACAGCTTGTTGTTATAAAAGTTGTTGTCTGACACGAAGGGTGCGTGCATGTGGAACAACGAGCGGAAGAATCCTTTCTTTTCGTCGTTCTGCTCGAAAAACTTCTCGCTGAAGCCGCTCTCCTTGGCTGCAAGATTGAGCAGCTCCTTGTCGTAGAAGTTGCACCCGAGGTCTTCGGCCAGCCTCTTGGCGATGACGAGTCCGCCGCTGCCAAGCTGGCGTCCTACGTTGATTATTATCTTTTTGTCTTCCATAATCTTTATCTTTTGTGGAACAAGTCATAAGCAGACGAGTTACGGACAGACGAGCAAACAAGGAAAGTTACCTTGTTTATAGTCGGCTGATTGAGCTTAACGGTTGTTCGCCTGTCAGTTTTCCGGCTTATGGCTTGTCAGTTTATTATTGGTCATTCGTCACATGTCTGCTTGTAATTGGTTTGCCTGTCTGCCGGCTGCCTTGAACTTCTTCATATATCTGCCCATCATAACGAAAGCCACGATGGCCGCAATGCTGTCTGAAACGGGCATTGCCGTCCACACGCCGTCGAGCTTCATGATGGGCGGCAGGATGACAAGCAGCGGCAGAAGGAACAGCATCTGGCGCGAGAGCGACAGGAAAATGCTGATTTTGGCCTTGCCGATGCACTGGAAGAAGTTGGTTATCACCATCTGGCAACCTACTATCGGGAAGGCCAGCATGTGTATCCTGATACCCTCGATGGCCATGTCGATGAGTGTCTTGTCGGTGGTGAAGAGGCGCGCGCACTGGTAAGGGAAGAACTCGGCGATGACGAAGCCCAGCGTGGTTATCACCGTGGCCGTTATCATTGCGTACTTGAGCACCTTCATCAGTCGGTCGTAGCGCTGGGCGCCGTAGTTGTAACCGGCTATGGGGAGCATGCCTTGGTTAAGGCCGATGGTCACCATGACGAAGATGAACGACACCTTGCTGGCTATGCCGTAGGCGCCTACGGCGAGGTCGCCGCCGTAATGCGACAGGCCGGCGTTGATGAATATCACAACGATGCAGGCGCAAACGTTCATTGCGAAGGGCGACATGCCTATGCTGACGATGTTCTTCACGATGGAGCTTTTCAGCTTGTATATGCCACGCTTGAAGTGGAGTATCTCCTGCTGGTTGCTGAACAGCTTGAACTGCCACACCAAGGCGACGAGCTGCGAAAGGATGGTGGCGAAGGCCGCGCCCATGATTCCCATCTTGAGCGGCCAGATGAAGATGGGCGCAAGCACGACGTTGAGCACCACGGTGAGTATGGTTGCCGCCATGGCCTGCTTAGGCTTGCTGGCCGCGCGCAGCACGGCGTTCATGCCGAGGAAGGTCTGCGACACGACGTTGCCCGCCAGGATGACGAGCATATAGTCACGGGCGTAAGGGATGGTGTTCTCGCTCGCGCCGAAGAAATACAATATCGGATCGAGGAACAGCAGCGTAATCAAGCCGAAAGCAACGCCCACGACGAGGTTGAGCGTAACGCTGTTGCCGAATATGTTTTCGGCCATGTCGTAGTCTTTCTGCCCGAGCTTCACCGAGATGCACGTTGACGAGCCTATGCCGACGGCTGCTCCGAAGGCGGCCGAGAGGTTCATCAGCGGGAACGTTATGGCCAAACCGGATATTGCCAAGGGGCCGACGCCCTGACCGATGAAGATACTGTCAATCATGTTATACAACGACGAAGCCGTCATGGCGACGATAGCTGGCAGGGCGTATTGAGCCAACAGCTTGCCTACCGGCCTCGTTCCGAGTTCAAGTGTTGCCTGTTTGTTATCCATATAAATCTTTCTTTATCGTGTGCAAAGTTACTGCAAGTTGAGCGAAGTGCAAAATAAAAGCGCGTGAAACAGGCTTTTATTTTCAATTCCGAAACGCAGC
>CALUKU010000026.1 GCA_944321295.1 uncultured Prevotella sp. | reverse complement strand
TTAAGCGTGATGGTATAGTCGTGGGCTTCGGTTATCTCGAAGAGGTTGTCGGGCTGGTCGGCCGTAGTGCGCAGCACGAGCGAGCCGTCCTCGCCGCGGTTGTAGGAAGGAAGCTCCTCGCCGAGCGTGGTTATGAACTTGTAGGTTCCGGCCTTCATGTAGCCCGTGTAGGTGAATTGTCCGTTGTCGGTGCGCGTCATCTCCTCGGCCAGCGACAGGTCGGTGCCGCCCGCCGTGGCCGTTCCCGTAACGTAGAGCGTCGTCGTAACAGGCTCGTAAGCCGTAACGTTGAGCGCCGCCACGGCCGTCTGCACGTCGCCGGTGCCGGCCACGGTGGCCGTCACGCGGGCCTCGACGGCGTAGCGGTTGTCAGCCTTCACGCCGAAGTTGTCGCGCAACAGGGTGTTGAGCTGCTCGGTCGTGGCCGACCAGGTGTACTGCTGCGTCATCTCATCGGCCAAGACGTAAGGCTCGGCAAAGCTCGTGCCGGCCTCGGCCAGCTCCAGCTTGTAGGTTATTCGGTTGCCCGTGCCGTGGTTGGTGCCGCTCGTCCACGTCAGCGTCAGCGCGTTCTCGGCGTGCGCCGCCTCGTCGAGCGTTATCTCCTCGGCGTCGGCCGTCAGCGCAAGTTCGGTGTCGCCCTTGTCAAGCTCCATGTAGTCGTCGTCGGCACACGAGGCCATGAAGGCGCAGCCGGCCAAGAGGAGCATGGGCATTAATATATGTTTTTTCATGTTATCTGCGTTTTATTTAAATGTTAATAACCGGGGTTCTGCTTCAAAAGCGGGTTGGCGTCCATCTCCGTCTGCGGTATGGGGAAGAGCAGGCGGTCCTTGGTGACGTTGCCCTTGCCTATGCTGCGCAGGAAGTTTATGGCGTAATCGCCGTGCTCGAGGCGTATCATGTCAAACCAACGGTGACCCTCGAAGGCCAGCTCTATGCGACGCTCGTGTATTATCTTCTCACGCATCTCGGCCTGGCTCAGCCCCGACACGCCGGGCAGTCCCGCCCTCTTGCGCACGATGTTGAGCGGAACGGCAGCCTCGTCGGTAAGTCCCTGCTCGTTAAGAGCTTCGGCCTCCATCAGCAACACGTCGGCATAACGGTAGACGACGAAGTTCGCCGGAGATGTGTTGAACTCAGGAGATACGCTCTTCGGGACGAGGAACTTGCGCACGTTATAGCCCGTGTTAGACCATGAACTCTTGTATTCCTTACCGTCAAAGGGCGGACATCCCTCGTAAAGAATAGTCATGTCCTTGCGCAGGTCGCCTTCCTCATACTGCTCGACGAACTCCTGCGTAGGCAGGTTCCAGCCGTAGCTGCCGGCCACCATGTCAGAGTTGCGCGGGCCCATGAACGTTGACAGCCACGACATCTGCGGGTTGTTGCCCCAGAAGTCCTCCTCGGTGCTGCCGCTGTACTGCACCTCGAAGAGCGACTCCGGCCCGTTGTTGATTGTCGCGTCGAAGTTATCCTCATACCTGCAGTTGGCCAGGTCGTAGCCCATTGCCGTGATGTCCTTGCACAACTGCTCGGCCTTTGCGTAATAATCCTTGTTGTCCGGCGCGAGCGTAAGATAGATGTCGGCCATCATGGCCATAGCGGACTCCTTGCAGGCGCGGCCCTTGTCGTCGTCGGAATAGTCGGCCTTAGCAGGCAGGCGGTCGATACCTTCCTGGCAATCCTTGATGATCTGCTCGTACACTTCTTCCTTCGTGGCGCGCGCTATGGCCGTGTCGTCGCCCGGATTGAAAGGTTCGAGGCGCAAAGGCACGCCTCCGAACAGGCGCACGAGTATGTAATAATAATGTGCGCGGAGGAAATACGCCTCGCCGAGGCTCTGGTTCCTGATTTCCTCAGACAGTCCCGAGGCGCTGTTGAGGCTCTGTATCGTCGTGTTGCACTGGCCTATGCCCACCCACGGCGAGCGCCACATGTAGAGCGCCATGGCGTTGTCGCTCTGCGTGATGAAGTCGGCCGCCTGTATGGTTTCTATGCCGTCGGTGCCTCCGCCGGCGCCCACCTCGCTGTTGCCGGCCACGATGTCGAGCGTCCAAATGCGCTGGTTGTACATGTTTGAAGACTGAAGCGTGCGGTAGCAGCCCAGCGTCAGGGCCTTGGCTATGTCGTCGGTCATGGTCGTTTCGGGGTCGAGCGTGTTATGCGGCGACAGGTCGAGAAAGTCAGAGCACGACGACATTGCCACCGCCGCGAGGCCTGCCATTATGATGTTTCTTATCGTTTTCATTTTCGTTGGTGGTTTAAAAGTTAAAGTTCAATCCGAAGCTGAATGTCCTCGAGATAGGATAACGCGAGAGGTCGATGCCGTTGATGTCGACTTCGGGGTCGAAACCTGAGTATGAAGTGATGGTTGCGACGTTCTCGCACGAGAACGACAGGCGCATGGCTTCAATGCCGAGCTTAGTCAGCCACTTCTTGGGGAAGTTGTAGGCGAGCGTTATGTTCTTCAGGCGCAGGTACGAGCCGTCCTCTACGAAGCGGTCGGATATGCGGTTGTTGTTGTTCGGGTCGCCGTAGACGGCACGCGGCATGGTGTAGCTGGTGCCCTCTCCACGCCAGCGGTCGAGCACGTCCGTGGTCTGGTTATATGCCGCGGCCATGCCTGTGTTGTCGATGTTGTTGGCATTAAGAATCTTGTTTCCGGCCACGCCTTGCAGGTAGACGGCCAGCTCGAAGCCTTTGTAGGTGAGCGTGTTGTTCATCGAGAAGAGCCACGTGGGGTTGGGATTGCCCAGCACGGTGCGGTCTTCGTCGTTGATTACGCCGTCGTTGTTAAGGTCGCGGAAGCGTATGTCGCCCGGTTCGGCGCCCGTCTGCACGGCGTGGTCGTTGACCTCCTGCTGGTTCTGGAATATGCCGTCGGTCACGTATCCGTAGAATACGTTGATGGGATAGTCCGTCGCAAGCATGGTGACATACGAGTTGTTGACCTGGTTGATGTACGAAGGCACGTCGCTGTTGAGGTCTTTTATCTTGTTGCGGTTGTACGTCGCGGTGATAGAAGTTTCCCAGCGCAGCGGCTTCTCGAAGTTGACGGTGCGCAGGCTCACCTCAAATCCCTTGTTGGTTACGCGTCCGGCGTTGGTGTAGGTGGTAGAAGTGTCCTCGAAGCCCGAGGTGATTGGTATTGACGCCTTAACCAACATGTCGCGCGTTTCCTTAAGATATGCGTCGAGCGAGAGCACGATGCGCGAGTTGAAGAACGAGGCGTCGACGCCGATGTTGGTCTGCGCCACCTCCTCCCAGTGGATGTATGGGTTGGCGAGTGCCGACGAATAGAGCACGGTCTGCGTGTTGCCGGCTATGCCGAGTGGATACTCCGCCGTGTTGAACTGTGCCAGATAGCCGTAGCTGCCTACGCTGGCCTGGCTACCGGTGACGCCGTAGCCGAGGCGTATCTTCAGGTCGTCAAGGAACTTGGTCTTAGGGAACCACTTCTCTTCGGATATTCTCCATGCGGCCGAAACCGACGGGAAGGTACCCCAGCGGTGCTTGGGACCGAACTTGCTGGAGCCGTCGCGGCGGACGGTGGCCGTAAGCAGGTAGCGGTCTTTGTAAGAATAGTTGAGGCGTGCCATGTAAGACAGGAGCGCCCACTCGGTCATGTTGCCGAGTATAGAGTACATCTTCTCACCGTTGTCGAACTCGTGTACGTTCTCAAACGTGAACACGTTCTTCTGTGCCGAGTAGTAGTCGTAGTCGTTCCACTGGGCCGACATACCGGCCATGACGCTGATGTCGTGGTCGCCGGCTATGGTGTAGTCGAAGAGGAAGTAGTTGTCCCAGAGGTAGGTGAACGACTTGTTGGTGCTCTTATAGCGCGAGCTTTCCTCTACGGGCGTAGGTTTCCAGTCGTACTTGGGCGTATAGTTGTCGTCGAACCAGAACTTGGCGTCGTAACCGAAGGTGCTGCGGAACTTGAGCCACTTGGCAAACTGTATCTCGCCCGTTATGTTGGCGAGGAAGTTGTAGCCCGTGGTCTTGTTGCTGTTGACCTCGGTCGTGCCTATGGGGTTGCGTATGCTGCCGTACCACTCGGCGTTGCCCTCCGGTCCGCTCCATGTGCCGTCGGCGTTCTTTACCGACTGCACGGGCAGCGCTTTCATGGCGTCGCCGATGCTGTAAGAGCCCGACTTCTTCTCGTCGGCGCTGAACGTCAGGTTGTTAGAGAACTTGAGCCACTTCGTAACCTGCGCGTCGGTGTTGGCCTGGAAGGTGAAGCGGCGGTAGCCTACGCTGCGCACGATACCCGTCTGGTCGAGCAGTCCGCCCGAGATGTAGTAGTGCGACTTCTCGTTGCCGCCCGAATAGCTCACCGTGTAGTTCTGCATCACGCCCGTGCGGAGCAGCTCGTCCATCCAGTCTGTTCCCTTGCCGAGGCTCGCCGGGTCGGCAAACTCGGGGTTGGGCGTGCGTCCGCTGTTTATCATCATGTCGTTGCTGAGCGCGGCGTACTGCGACGCGTCGAGCAGGTCGGGCACGTTGGCGGCGTTCTGCACCGACACGTTGGCCGACACGGAGAGCTTGCTCTTGCCGTCGGCACCGCGCTTTGTGGTAATCATCACCACGCCGTTGGCGCCGCGCGAACCGTATATCGCCGTTGCCGAAGCGTCCTTGAGCACGTCGAGGCGGTCAACGTCGGCCATGTTGATGGCGTTCAGGCCGAGGTCGGTAGGCACTCCGTCGATAACCACGAGAGGGTCGCAGTTGTTGATGGAGCCGAGTCCGCGTATCTTGATGTTCACGTTGTCACCCGGCTTTCCGGCGTCAACAATCTGCACGCCGGAGATTTTTCCCTGTATGGCCGAGCCGATGTTGTTTACCGAGTTGTTGTTGATGTCCTTGCTCCCGAGCGAGGCCACCGAGCCGGTGAGGTCGCTCTTCTTCATCGTGCCGTAACCAACGACCACCAGCTCGTCGAGCATTTCGTTGTCTTCCTTGAGCACGATGTCCACCTGTTGGCGTCCGCCAACGGCCATTTCCTGCGTGGCGAAGCCTATGTAGCTCACCACGAGCGTGCCGTCGGACGGCGCGTTGACGGTGTAGCGGCCGTCCATGTCGGTGATGGTGGCCGCTGCGTCGGCACCGCCTTTCACTTTCACGGTAGCCCCGATGACGGTCTCGCCGTTCTGGTCGGTCACCGTGCCGCTCACTTTCAGCTGCTGCGCCAGTGCCTGCAACGGGAAAAACATTCCCGCGAGGACGGCAAGCAGCGTCAGTGCAAATGTTCTGCTAAATCCTTTCATGTGCATTTTTTGTTTTAAGGTTGGTAATTTATGGTATTGTTTTCAAGGTATTCCGGTTTGTCAGGGAGACGCGGAAGCACGGGCCTGTCCACGCTTTTCCGCCTTCACTTTTCGTCTCCTCGTAACCCGTTGATAGTCAGAGGGTTTGCAAAAGGCCGTCTTTCAGGCTGCAAAACGTGGTCTTTTACACGCTAAAAGATGGCCTTTTGCAGGCTAAAAGGTGGCCTTTCGCAAAGCGTCCGGCCGGTTTTGGACTGTCGGACAGGCTCAACCGGCCGTATAAGCCGTATGCGCCGCCGGCAAGACAACCGCATTATTCACCCTCCACTTATCACCTTATGCTTAATTTCTTCAGTCCTTTTGTCTCGGCGTTGTCCTTCACCTCGAACAGGCTTATGGCGTATCCGCCGCCTTCTACGGCGCGGAGCGTCAGCTTGGTCTTCGACGTCACAATGCCTTTCGTTATGGTATATGATGCCGGATTGGTCTTATAGTCGGCGTCCTTGCCGTCGGCATAGACTGTGGCAATGTACTTCTTGCCCTTGTCGAGGAAGTCAAGCGACAACTTCGACGTGTGTTCCTTCTGCCCGGCCACGCAGCCTACGAACCAGTTGCCGGTGCCCTTGGCCTTGCGCGCAACGGTGACATAATAGCCCGGCTCGGCTTCAAGATACTTCGAGTCGTCCCAGTCAACGGCCACGTCCTTGATGAATTGGAATGCGTCCAGATGCTTCTCGTAGTTCTCCGGCAGGTCGGCCGCCATCTGCAACGGGCTGTACATCGTGCAATAGAGCGCCAGCTGGTTGGCGATGGTAGCATTGCAATGAGAGTGGTTGTTGGGGTTTATCTTCTCGATGTCCATCTCGAAGATGCCCGGAGTATAATCCATGGGGCCTCCCTTCAGGCGTGTGAAGGGCAGCACGGTGACGTGCATCGTCTTTGTTCCTCCGAAAGCCTGATACTCCGTGCCTCGTGCCGACTCGTTGCCGACGAGGTTCGGGTATGTGCGGCACAGTCCGGTGGGGCGCACCGCCTCGTGTCCGTTCACCATGATGTGGTGCTTGGCGGCCTCCTTCACAGCGTACAGGTAGTGGTTGTTCATCCACTGGCCGTAGTGATGCTCGCCCTTCGGCAGCATGTCGCCTACGTATCCGCTCTTCACGGCGTCGTAACCGTACTTGTTCATCAGCGTGTATGCCGCCTCCATGTGGCGCTCGTAGTTGCGCGTCGAGCCTGAAGTCTCGTGGTGCATCATGAGCTTCATGCCCTTCGAGTGGGCGTAGTCGTTGAGCATCTTTATGTCGAAGTCGGGATAAGGGGTTACGAAGTCGAACACATAGTCTTTCTGATGGCCGAACCAGTCTTCCCATCCCACGTTCCAGCCTTCAATCAGCAGCTGGTCGAAACCGTGCTTTGAGGCGAAGTCGATGTAGCGTTTCACATTGTCGTTGTTCGCCCCGTGCGTGCCGTTGGGCTTCATCTTGGTGTAGTCTATGCTGTCGAGCTTCACCGAAGGCAGCTCGTTCGTATAGCTCCAGGAGCTTTTGCCGGTTATCATCTCCCACCATACGCCCATGTATTTCACGGGGTGTATCCATGACGTATCTTCCAGTTTGCACGGCTCGTTGAGATTGAGCGTCAGCTTTGAGGCGAGCATGCGGCATGCGTCGTCAGACACTTCGATGGTTCGCCAGGGCGACTTGCAGGGCGTCTGCATGCTGCCTTTGTCGCCCACTGCATCGGGGGTGAGCCACGATTGGAACACCATCGTCTTGTCGTCGAGGTTGAGGTGCATGCACGAATAGTCAACAAGGGCGGCCTCGTGGATGTTGATGTAAAGGCCGTCGGCGGTCTTCATCTGCAGCGAAGTCTGCACGCCGGTGGGCGAGAACTGCGTCTGCGATGCGTTGTCGGTCACGGCAGCGTCGTGCAACGAACGTATTTCCGACAGCTTCGACTCCGTATAGTCATACTCCTGGGTGTCGTAATCGCCGGGAATCCACCACACCGTATGGTCTCCTGTCATGGCAAACTGCGTGCACTCTTCCTTGATTGTGAAGTAGACAAGGTTTTTCTGCTGGGGGAACTCGTAACGGAAGCCCACGCCGTCGTCATACACGCGGAAGCGTATGTTCATCATCCTGTCGGTTGACGGCTGGCGCAGCTGGGCGACATATTCGTTATAATGGTTGCGGATTTGGCTGACCTCGCCCCACACCGGGCGCCACGTTTCGTCGAAAGTGGACGTCTGCGAGCCTACAAGCTCGAAGCCGCCGGTAAGGCTTTCGGCGTTTTTCAACTCAAGGCCGAGCTTGCTGTCGTTGACGACGGGACGGCCCTTGTAACTCACATTGTAGACAGGCACTCCGCCGTCTACCCTGAACTCTACGCCGATATTGCCGTCGGGCGACTTCACCGTGTCGGCCTCGGCCGCCACGGAAACAAGCGCAAGACATGCAATCAAGGCTTTCACTCGTTTAAGGTAATCTGTTCTCATTTCGTTATAATTATTGTTTACGGTTGTCGTTTCAGGCTGCGCCGCAAGCGCGTCGTAAGGTATGGTTTTCACGTCGGCCGAAGCCACGTTGCAAAATTAATGAATATTACAAGCGTGCTACGGACGTTTTACTCAAAAAGTAGCTGTAAAACGCACCTTAAAAAACGTAAAACAATGATTATCAACGCATTAAAGAAAGCGAAGGTTAACAAAAAAGTAGGGTGTGTGAACACCCTACTTGATACATTTTTACACGTAAACCGCCATCCGTCAAGCCGCCTGACGCGCCTCGTGCGGCTTACCGTCAGTTGTCGTCGTCGCTCAAGCCGATCTTCATCACGGCGTCGTCGAACTTCTCGCGGTCGCCCGCCGCGGCGTTGCGCAGCTTCACACGGTAGTTGTAAATGGTGGTGACCGAATAACGGAGGAAGCTCGCTATCTTGGTGCTGCTGCTGATACCGAGGCGCACCAAGGCGAAGATGCGCAGCTCGGTGTTGAGCTTCTCGCCCGGCTTCAGCCGTATCCGCTGCTCTGGCACAAGCAGGCTGTTGAAGTCGTCGACGAAATTCGGGAACAGCTTCAGGAACGAATCGTCAAAGTGGGCGTAAAAATCCTTCAGCTCGTTGTCGATGAACGACTTCGAGCGGATTTCGTCGAAAAGCTCCTTCGCGCCGCCTTTCTGGGCCACCTTCTGCAGGTGTTTGCGGTATTTGTCCATCTTGTCGATATAGAGCGAGCACTGGTCTATGTAGTGGGCGATGTACTCTTCCTTGATGTGCGAGCTTTCGCTAAGCTCGCTGTTAAGCTCCTTCAGCCTTACGTTGGCCTCTTGCGCCTGGCGGCGGGCTGCCGAAACCTTGCTCATCTGCTTCTTTATGAGCACCATGGCCACGGCCAGGAAGAGCGTAAGAAGGATGATGAACACCAGCGAACAGTAGATAATCTTACGCTGGCGGTCGAGCTTATGATGGTAGACCTTATTTATTATAGGGAACGCCTTCTGCACTTCGTATATGCGCCAGAGCGAGTTGCAGGCCGCCGCGTCGTCCATGCAGCGCGTCATGTAGGCGTAGGCGCGGTCGACGTCGCCCTCGTTATAAAGCATGACCGCAAGCAGACGCAGCGACGTGTACTCGCGTATGCCCGAGCGTATGTCGTTGATTGCCGACAGGATGAAACGGCGCTTGGCGCCCTCGGTGTCGCCCTTGCCGGCGCAGGCCATGGCCCAATTGTAGTCGAGAAGCGCGCGTCCGTGGGTGTTGTCGAACTTATCATAAGCGCCGGCGAGCAGCTTTATGGCCTCGTCGAAGCGTCCGTGGACGTTATACTGGTCGGCCTTGACGACGACGTAGTTGAACGAACCGGGAGTGTTGACAAGCAGAATGGAGTCGCGGTAGCTGTCGGTCAGCTCCAGGTAGCGCTTCTTCATCTCGGCGTTGCTGCAGTTGTCGGCCATGAGTCCGTAGATATTGCGGTAGACATGGTAGTAATACTCAATCTGGTAAACGTCGAGCACGCTCTTATCAACGCTGTCGATATAGTCCAAGGCCTCCTTGTACATGCCGTAGACGCCGCTCATCTCGGCGAGGTTCATGCGCGCGTCGCTCATGTATGATATGTTGCCTATGCGGCGTGCGGCGGCCATCTTCTCGTGGGCGAAGTAAAGCGCCGAGTCGATGTCTAACGACCTGTACTCCTCGCGCAGCCGTCCGGTCAGGCGGTAGCGCACCTCGTCGTCGGCGGCGCGCGCCAGTTCGGCCTTCAGCCGGGTTATCTTAGCACGCCGGGCGTTGATGTAACGCTGGCTCTCGCGCAACGCAAGGTCGAGCGTATCGAGCAGCGCCGACGTGTCCTGGCCTGCCGCGTGAACGGCCAGCCATGCCGACACGGCTACCGCCAGCAGGCACAACCTTATCTTAATATGGGATATCGACATGCGTCTCATGGTTTGAACAAAAGCTTCATGGTAAAGGCAAAGGTAATGATTTTCCGCGTCATGTACAAATATTCGACGCAGATTTACGCCCGAAGGGCCATAGCCGGCCAGCCTTAAGGGCATAACAAAGGCTGCAACTTCCCTTGAAGGAGGTTGCAGCCCGTAAAATATCGTCGTTTACTTACTATCAGCCTTATGCCAACTTGTTAACGTGGCAAGCCAAGCTCGACTTCAAGTTGGCAGCCTTGTTCTTGTGGATAAGGTTGGTCTTAGCCAGCTTGTCAAGCATCTTCTGCACCGTAGGATAAAGCTTCAGAGCCTCTTCCTTGTCTGTCATGGCGCGCAACTTACGGACGGCGTTGCGCATTGTCTTTGCGTAATATTTATTGTGCAAAGTCTTTTTCTTGTCCTGACGGATTCTCTTAACTGATGATTTGTGATTAGCCATCTTGTCTTATTTCCTTTTCCTTTGTTGTTGTTATTGTAGTCCCTAGGAGAGTCGAACTCCTCTTTAGAGAATGAAAATCTCTCGTCCTAGCCGATAGACGAAGGGACCGTGGTTGTATTTTTGCGGTGCAAAGGTAGGGGTTTTATTCCGAACCGCCAAACTTTTTTCAATATTTTTCATCAAAACAGCCTAAAAATGCGTATTTTTGCAGGAAACAAGCCCCTTCCCGACGCCATGCCGCGCAATAACGGCTGCCACGGGACGGCGGGCCTGACAACCCGCAAACAACATCATGACGCCATGCTGACAACAACCAGAGCCATCGTGCTGCACTCATTCAAATACGGCGAGTCGAAGCTCATAGTAGAGCTGCTGACGGCCTCGCACGGGCGCATGTCGTGCATCGCCACGCTGTCGAAGTCGCCACGGGCGGGCCTGAAGAAACAATGCTTCCAGCCGCTGTTCATCGTCGAGGCCGTGATAGACGTGCGCCAGCGTGCGCGCCTGCAGCGGATAAAGGAGGCAAGGGTGGCCGTGCCGTATGCCACGATACCCTTCGAGCCGACGAAACTGGCCGTGGCGATGTTCCTGGCCGAGTTCATGCGCTGCGCCACGCGAGGCGAACCGCTCGACGAGCCGGCCTTCGCCTACGTGGAGAACAGCCTGCGCTGGCTTGACGGATGCACGGGCAGCACGGCCAACTTCCATCTGGTGTTCATGATGAGGATGGCCAGGTTCCTCGGTTTCTACCCCAACACCGACGGCTACCGGCCCGGTTGCCGCTTCGACCTGCGCGCCAGCTGCTTCAGCACCGACGCCCCCATGCACGCCGACTGCCTGCCGCATGAGGAGTCGCAGCGCATCACCATGCTGCTGAGGATGAACTACCCTACGATGCACCTATATAAAATGACGCGCGCGGAGCGCAACCGCATGGCCGACGTCATACTGCGTTATTACCAGATACACATGCCCGACTTTCCCGAGTTGAAGTCGCTCGCCGTGCTGAAAGAGCTGTTCGCCGGCGGCTGACGGCCGCGCATCAGCAAACAGCTGATTACCAACACGTTACATGCAGGCAAACAACGGCATTGCAAAAGGTGGCCTTTCAGGCGGTAAAAGGCCACCTTTTACAACGCAAGACGCCGCCAATCGCAATGCGATTGGCGGCGTCTTGCATGATGGCGGGAAAACGGCCAGCTGGCCTTAACGCAAATTTGGCATAATAGTTACACCCTCTCGTAGGGACATAATTTATTATGTCCGCACGCCGCGAAGAGGCGTATTCAGTTGATTTTGCACATAAAAACGTTCTTTACAGAACGTGCGGACATAATAAATCATGTCCGCACAAGAATGTGTTTCATATTCTTCGGCATAAAAACAACACCGAAGCCACGCTACTTTATCTGCACATGCTCCTTCTTGTCGTCCTCCCTGCCCTGCTCTATGAACATCTTCTTAAAGTCGCCCTTGCGCACGAGCTTGGCGTAATCTTCCATCACCCCGTTCTTGCCGAAATAGTCTTTGTTGCGGTTGTAGTAGTCAACCATCTGCACGGCGGCCTCGGCATAGTCCTCGTCGGTCATGGTAGGGTCCTTCCGGGCGAGCGCATCCTTAATCACGGCGGCGGCATACGCCATCATCAGCATTTCGCCGTGAGGCGTCTGCGCGGCCTTAGCCACGACCGTGCCTACCGTCACATTGACATCGGGCGACTTGGCCACCCACGCCCAAAGAAACGCGCAGACGTTGGTGCGCTCGACGTCGGCCGGGGCCGTCCTCAGCAGGAAGGTGGCGCAGGCGGCCGCCTGCAGGTTGAACCAACGCGCCCGCTCGGCCGTGTTGACATAGGCGGGCGAAGGTATGTCCATTACGCCGTCGGCGGCCTCGGCCTTCAGCCTGGCGACCCTTGAGCGCAGCTCGTCGGCCTTGGCGTCGTCACCCGCCAGGCGGTAGTACGCCTCAAGATACTCCGCCTCGTCGGTATAGTTTGACGAATGTTCGCCGTAGAGCTGGCGGATGATGTTCATGCCGCGCAGCTCGAAGGCCACGGCGTCGGCCGCATTGCCGTTGCCGGCGCACGCCTCGGCGGCATGCAACAGGATGACTGCCATGTCGTTATCGTTGCGGTAGAACTTCTCGTAAACGGCAAGGGCCTTGCGGGCGTTGGCCTCGGCGGCCTCATACTGCTCGGCCGACGCCTGGTAGAAGCCGAGATTGTCGACGATGAAAGCGTAACGGGCGTCGGTAGAGTCTACGCGGGCAGCGTACATAGCGGCCGCGCTGTCGGCCACGGCGATGGCCGAGGCCAGGTCGCCGGCGCGATAATGCAGCGGGGCGAGCGTGGCGTAGGTGCTGACGTAGGCGCTGTCGGCCGTTCCGTTGAGGCGCCCGAGCATGTCGACCTGACGCGTGCGCAGGCTCAGGGCCAGCTTGTAGTCCTCTATATTCATGGCGCTTGCCACGAGGCTGTCGAGCCGGGCCACTGATTCGGGCGAGTCGGGCATGGTTTCCCGGTCCGCGTCCTGCTGCGCCATAACGGGCACCGAGGCAACGAACAGCGCAAGGAATAATGTTAAGATTGTTTTCATGGCGAATAAGTTTTCAAGTCGTCCGCACATTGGCGCGGTCAGTATTCCGGTAATAGATTAGCCGGAAAAATATAAACGAAAAGCCCCCTTTGCGGCAGCTGTCATGCAGCAGGCGCAAAAGGGGCTTGTATGTCAGCGGCGCACGGGCTGCGCCTAAGCTCCGCCCGTCAGGCGAGCAGTCGCTTAACGATGGCCGAGATGGCTCCGCCGTCGGCGCGGCCGGCCATCTGCTTGGTGGCAAGGCCCATGACGCGGCCCATGTCTTTCATGCCCTGGGCGCCCGTAGAGGCTATCAGCTCCTTGACGGCGGCCTCAATCTCGGCCTCGCTCAGGGGCTTGGGCAGATATTCCTCGATTACCGCCACCTGCGCCAACTCGGCATCGGCCAGGTCCTGACGGTTCTGCTGCACGTATGTGGCGGCCGACTCCTTGCCCTGCTTTGCCAGCTTCGAGAGCAGCTTCAGGGCGTCGGCGTCCTCAAGGGTGTCGTTGGCTCCGGGAGCCGTCTTTGCCTCGAGGAACACTTTCTTGATATTGCGCAAGGTTTCAAGACGCACCTTGTCGCGAGCCTTCATGGCCTCCTTAATGTCGTTGCTAACTTGTTCGAATAATGCCATAACTATAAAAAAGCGGCCCCTCTCCGCCTCCCCCGCGGGAAGGAGCCTGATTACTTAAATGCATATCGCCACTTCTCCTCCCCACGAGGGAGGCAGGGAGGGGCTTTTGTTTCACGCAAACTTTATAGTGCCTTGCACCTTGCTGCCGTCGTCGGCGTCCTGTTTCTTCACGTGGCCTACGGCCTGGTTCTTGATTTCCTCAAGCTCCTGACGCGTGCGCTTGTAAGTAGGCGTCGACTCTACGGCCGAAATCACGTCGTCGTTGTCAAGGTCTTCCTGGCGGAAGATGTAGATATGCGGGCGGCGCTTGTACTTCGAGGCCTTGCCGTCGCCGCCGTATATGCGCTCGCGGCGTGCGCGCTTCTCGGCCGCCTTCTCCTCTTCCTCGGCGCGGCGCTCGTTCTCCTCCTGGGTGTGTTTCTTGATGTGGTTGTTCATTCCGTCCACGTCCTCAATGCCGAAGCCCGTGGCAAGGATGGTGACCTTAATCTTGTCGCCCAGCTCGGGGTCGGTAGCCAAGCCCCACTTGAACTCGAACTTGGTGTCGAACTTGGCGATGAAGTCGTTCACGTCGTTCATCTCCTCCATCATCAGGCTGCCCTTGCTGCTGCCCTTCTCGCCGCTGAAGGATATGTTGAGAAGTATTTTCTTAGAGTTGAAAATGTCGTTATCGTTGAGCAGCGGCGAATTGAGCGCGTCGTCGATGGCCTTCTTAACGCGGCCGTCGCCTTCGCCGTAGCCGGTGCTCATGATGGCCACTCCGCCGTCCTTGAGCACGGTCTTGACGTCGTTGAAGTCGAGGTTCATCAGTCCGTGCACGGTTATTATCTCGGCAATACTCTTAGCGGCAACGCTCAGGGTGTCGTCGGCCTTGCCGAAGGCGTCGAGTATCGACAGCTCGGGATATATCTCGCGCAGGCGTTCGTTGTTGATGACGAGCAGCGCGTCAACGTGTTTCGCCATCTCCTCCACGCCGTCGAGGGCCTGGTCAATCTTCTTCTCGCCCTCGAAGCGGAAGGGTATCGTCACAATGCCTACGGTCAATATGCCAAGCTCCTTCGATACGCGGGCTATCACAGGGGCGGCTCCGGTGCCGGTGCCGCCGCCCATTCCGGCGGTGATGAAGGCCATCTTGGTGCCGTCGTTGAGCATTTTCTTCACTTCCTCAATGCTTTCCTCGGCGGCCTCGCGCGCCTTCTCGGGCTTGTTGCCGGCGCCGAGTCCCTCCTTGCCGAGCTGCAGATGCACGGGCACGGGCGAGTCGCTGAGCGCCTGGTTGTCAGTGTTGCACAGCACGAACGACACGTCGTGTATGCCCTCACGGTACATGTGGTTGACGGCGTTGCCTCCTCCGCCGCCCACGCCGATGACCTTTATTATGCTTTTCTTCTTTTCGGGTTCGCCGAAATCGACTATGCTACGTCTTTCGTCCATATCTCTTAACTATTTATCCGGTGAAACAAATGATGGCCGTCGCATTACTCCTCAGGCTCTTTCAGGAACTTGTCCATCCATGACCTGAACTTGGCCATGCGGGTCTTCACGCCCTTCTTGTCCTTGTCCTCTTCGTCGTCGGCGCCGGTTTCGCCGCCGGCCGACTTGGCTGCGGCGTCGGCAGCCTCCTTGCGGCGCTGCTCTTCGATGGCAGCCTTCTCGGCAGCCGTGGGCACGACACCCGTGCCCATCTCGCTCGCACTTCGCGGCTGCTGGTGCAGGTCGGCCGTCTTCACCGTAGGCTTGGCCGCAGCCGGACCTTCAAACAGGTCGGCATGTTCGGGCGTTTCGTCGCCGGCGCAGTTCATGTCGCCCTTTGCCAGTATGCCCAACACGGTGTTCATCATGCCGTTGTGGGCTGTTATGTCGGGACTGCCTGACGTTATCGTCTGCTTCACGAACTTGGCAATGCGTATCTTCTCGATGTGGGTGTGGTTGCGGAAAGCCTTGTCTATGTCCTTCATGTTCGAGCCGCCGCCGGTCAGGATGATACCGCCCAGCAGACGGTCGGCATACTCCGATGGCACCTGATACCACACGTTCTCTATTATTTCCTGCAGCCTTCCCTCCACAATCTCTATGAACTTGCGGCTCTCTACGCTGCGTTCGGCGTCGATGGGCAGCATGAGCGTGTTGTCGATGTCGTTGTTGTCGGTGTATGCGCAGCCGTATTTCAGCTTCATCTTCTCGGCCTCGGCCTCATCCATCTGCAGCGAAGCGATGTCCTTTGTGATGTTGTTGCCGCCGAGGGGAATCACCACAAGGTGGCGCAGGATGTTCTTATAGTACACCGAAACGGTGGTGGTGTCGGCCCCGAGGTCTACGAGCACGCAGCCCGAACGCTTCTCGGCGTCGGTCAGAACGCTGTCGGCAAGCGCCAGCGGAGCGAGGTACATCTCGGCAATGGCAACGTCGGCGGCGTCGAAACAGGCGTTAAGATTATGGTAGAACGTGTTGCGCCACATTATATTAAGGAAGTTGCCTTCGAGCCGGCTGCACTGTATGCCGACGGGGTCGAACTGGAACTGGTTGTCAACCTTGTACTCCTGCGTAGCCACGTCGAGGATTTCCTGGTCCTGGTAGGCCATGTTACGGTTGAGGTCCATCAGCTCGTTAACCATCTCCTGCGACACTACGGTGCCATTGGGCAGGTCTTTCACGATGACGTTGCGCACGCTCCTGATTGACTGTCCGCCCACTCCGACGTAGACTTTGGCTATCTCCGACTTGAGCGCACCCGACAGTTTCTTGATTATGTTGGATATGCACTGCACCGTCTGGTTTATGTTGTAAACGACGCCCTTGCGGATAAACGAGGACGAATCCTCCTTTACCACGGCAAGCACGGATATGCTTCCGTCGAGATTCTTCTTGCCGGCTATGCCCGTCACCTTCGACGAGCCCAACTCTATTGCTACGATAAAATCCTTCGCTGCCATATATTATTCTGTTTGTTTTTTCTGTTTTTATTATGCTCAGTCAGTCACTTTCTTGCATATTATCTGGTTGTCGAACTCGAGGTTGATGTACGAGTACTTGTTCCATCCTGCCTGACTGAGGCCGTATTTGTAGAACTTTCCGAGCCTGTCGAGCTTCTTCGCCATGAAATCGGCTATCAAAGTCTTGCGGCGGTTGAGGTATTTCGTCTGCGGCAGGCGGCCGAGATAAACGATGTGGTCGCCCACGCGGGGCACCAGCTCGACGCCGAGGTCGGGCAGGATGTTCACCTGCACTATCTGACTGCTCCAGAACTCGTCCTTCATTATCTCGCGGGCGAGGCTGGCAAGATAGCCGCGCGCGTACCACTTAGGAATGTTGCCGGTGGCTATGATGAGGTCAGACGTATATTTTGAGTTGGGCATTATGCCGCCGTGGTCGTCAAGATAATAGTCCTCGCCGCGCGCGTTTTTCACGCGGATGATGGGCAGGCGCTGCGTTACGGCTATGTTGACGCAGCCGTCCTTGGTCTTGTAACACTCGGCGGTCTTGACGAAGGGGCTGTCCTTCAGCCTGTCCTCTATGTCGCGCGGGTTGACGTCCTTCATCCTTTTCTTGAAAGGATAGAGCCTGTTGCGCTCCAGGATGCGCCTTATCTCGGCGGCGCTGAGGAAGCCGTTGGTGCTCTCGTCCTCTACGTTTATCACCACCTTGGTGCACACGGGGCAGTCTTCCTTCGGGTTGTTGAAGGACGTCATGGCCAGCACCACGTACACGGCAAGGGCTACGCAGAGCGTTGCGGACAATATCTTCTTAAGCCTCAACTTCATCAGTTATACTTCTCATTCAGTATCTTCTCTATCTCGGGCACGTAATTATCAAGGTCGCCGGCGCCGAGCACCACGAGAACGTCGAAGTCGCCGGCCTTAACGTAGGCCGTGACGTCTTCCTTGTGTATCATCGTCTTCTTGACGCCGGGCTTCAGGTTGTCGTAAATCAGCTGCGACGTAACGCCGGGAATGGGTTCCTCGCGGGCGGGATATATGTCGCAGAGCACCACCTCGTCGAGCAGGCTCAGGCTCTCGGCGAAGTCTTTATAGAAGTCGCGCGTGCGGCTGTAGAGGTGGGGCTGGAAGATGGCCGTTATGCGCCTGTGCTTGTAAAGCTCGCGTATGCTCATGGCGCTTTGGCGTATTTCCTTCGGATGGTGTGCGTAGTCGCTGAGGAACACGATGCGGTCGTTCTTTATCTTGAAGTCGAAACGGCGGTCTACGCCGCGGAAGGTGCGCATGCCGTAACGCAGCTCCTCGGCGGTGCATCCGCAGAGCTGGGCCATGGCCATGGCCGCAACGCCGTTCTCGATGTTGACTGGCACGGGCTGTCCGAGGTGTACGCCGGGCACGTTCTCGACGGGCGAAACGAAGTCGAAGGTGATTTCGCCGTTGTCGATGACGATGTTCTCGGCGTGGAAGTCGCCCTCGTCGCGGGCGTAGTCGTACACGCGGACGCCGTCCTGCACGCGCTGCTTCATCTCCAGGCCGCGGTGTATTATCAGCGCGCCGCCGGGCTGTATCAGCTCAGTATAGTGCGCGAAGCTCTCGAGATAAGCCTCCTTCGTGCCGTAGATGTCAAGATGGTCGGGGTCGGTAGACGTGATGACGCTCATCCACGGGCGCAGCCAATGGAACGAGCGGTCGAACTCGTCGGCCTCAATCACCACGTAGTCGCTCTCCTTGCTGAGGATGTAGTTCGACGAGTAGTTCTTGGTTATGCCGCCGAGGAAGGCGTTGCAGTCGATGCGGCTCTGGTGCATGATGTGGGCGCACATGGCCGACGTGGTGGTCTTGCCGTGCGTTCCGGCCACGCAGAGGCCCTTGTGGGCGCGCGTGAGCATGCCGAGCACTTGGGCGCGCTTCTCCACGTCGAAGCCTTTCTCGCGGAAAAGGGCAAGCTCCTTATGGTCGGCGGGCACGGCGGGCGTGTACACCACGAGCGTAGAGCTGCTGTTGCGGCAGGCGTGCGGAATCTCGTCAGGGTTCTCGTCGAAGTGTATCAGCATGCCTTCCTTTTCGAGTTGCTCGGTCAGCGCCGAAGGGGTCTTGTCGTAACCGGCCACCACCACCCCGCGATGGAGGAAGTAGCGTGCTATGGCGCTCATGCCTATGCCGCCGGCTCCGATGAAATATACTGCTTTTATGTCTTTTAGTTCCATTGTCTTTATTTACTGAAGTTAAAGGAGTAAAGGTTTCCTTACCTTCCCACCTTTCCACCGTTCAAGGCCAGCCTTATCACCTCGTCGGCTATCGTGTCGGCCGAGTCGGGCAGCGCCAGCTTCTTTATGTTCGCGCCGAGGGCGGCCAGGCGGGCGTCGTCTTTCACCGTCTTGAGGGCCAGGGCCACGGCCTGCGCTGGCGCGTCGGCGTCGCTTACGTAGAGCGCGGCGTCCTTGTTGACGAGCGCCATGGCGTTCTTTGTCTGGTGGTCTTCGGCCACGTTGGGCGACGGCACAAGTATGACGGGCTTGCCTATGAGGCAGAACTCCGAGATGCTGCTGGCTCCGGCGCGGCTTATCACGATGTCGGCGGCCTTGTATGCCGCGCCCATGTCGCTGATGAAGTCGGTCACCTTGAGCATGGGCAGGTCGGTGCGGCCCTTCAGGCTCTCGCTGATCGAGGCGTTGTAGTATTTGCCCGTCTGCCAGATCATCTGCACTCCCGAGGCCTTTATGTCGTCGAGATGTTGCATGACGCTCTCGTTCATGGTGCGGGCGCCGAGGCTTCCGCCCACCACGAGGATGGTCTTCTTGCCCTCGTCGAGGCCGAACGAGCGCAGGGCCTCGGCCTTAGTCATCTTGGTGTCGAGCAGCGACTGGCGCACGGGGTTGCCCGTCTTCATTATCTTGTCGGCCGGGAAGAAGCGCTCCATGCCGTCGTAGGCCACGCAGATGCGCTCAACCTTCTTGGCAAGTATCTTGTTGGTAACGCCGGCATACGAGTTCTGCTCCTGTATGAGGCAGGGCACGCCGTGCTTGGCGCACTCGTTCAGCGTAGGGCCGCTGGCGTACCCGCCCACGCCTACGGCGGCCATGGGCCTGAAGCGGCGTATTATATTACGGGCCATGCGCTGGCTTTTCCAAATCTTGTACAGCACGGCAATGTTCTTAAGCATGTTCTTACGGTCGAAGCCGCATATCGGCAGGCCCACAATCTCGTAGCCCGCCGCCGGCACGCGCTGCATCTCCATGCGCCCCAAGGCACCCACGAAGAGTATCTCGGCGTCGGGACGCTTGGCGCGTATGGCGTTGGCGATAGACACGGCCGGGAAGATGTGTCCGCCCGTGCCGCCTCCGCTGATGATTATCCTTAGTTTTTCGTCCATTAAACCTCGTACCTTATTATTCGGCAAAAGTAATCAAATTTTTTCTTATACTGCAATTTTAACTGATATTTTTCCCGCCCGCCGCCAAAATAAGCCGCGCACGCCACGACGCCGCGCACGGCCTTGCACTGACGGCCCCGCGCCCGCCGCTGCCGGAACCGCACAGCCGTCGACAGGCAGAGCAGCCCGATAGGCGTATGACACTTTGACGCCGAAACACGCAGACACGCTTACACATTGCCCAAGCATGACGCTCAGAGAGCGGCTAATACGGCAAGACAAGGCGGACGGGACAGAAAAACGCAAGAAAAAGCGTGCACCGCCAACACGTTAAGCCTCAACGGCTTACATGCATAACGAATGTAAGTGTGCAATAAAAACAGGCTGAAAACCGGGCGAAAAGCCGTCTTTTGCAAGGCAAAACACGGCCTAAAACGACGCAAAAGGCTAACTTCCGCCGGGCCGAAGGCGGCCTTTTGCCCTGCGTGAGGCCCCGTCAGGCAATGAAAAAGGCGCTCCGCAACGCCTTAAAAGGCAGCGGAGCGCCGCTAAAGAATTCTATTTTAACCAACCGAACACACATTTCTTGTTTGACACATTGTAACCACAAGGTGCCTTTCCGCCGACATTACGTCATGCGGCAAGCGTCATCTGGCGAGCCATCTCTCGGGGTTCAGCAGGGTCATCCAGTTCCTCAGCTGGAAGTGGAAGCGGTTGTCCGGCCCAACGGTGCCGAGCTTCTGCCCCGTGCTTACCTTCTGTCCCTTGCGCACGCTGATAGAACCGAGGTTGCAGTAGGCCGTCAGGTAACTGCCGTGGCGCACGATAACCATCATGCTGCCGCTGTTGTCGTTGCTCACGCCGCTCACCTCGCCGTCGAACACCGAGCGCACCGCGGCGCCGGGCTGGCCCTGTATGTCGAGGCCGTTGCTCTCGAGCGTGACGTTACGCAGGCCCGGAACGTTGTAGCGGCCGAAGTGGGTCACAATCTTGTAAGGTCCGGCGATGGGCATGGGCAGACGGCCCCTGTTGCGCTCGAAGGTGCCGCTCAGCTTGCGGTCTTGCGTGTCAAGCTCCGCCGCGGCGGCGGCTTTCTTCTTGGCTTTTGCCACCTCGCGCTCGGCACGTTCCTTGTCTACGCGGGCCTTACGCTCGGCAGCTATGCGGTCGGCTTCGGCCTCCTTGGCCTTCCGTTCGGCGGCCTCGCGGGCGGCGGCGTCCTTCTTGGCGGCCTCGCGGGCCTCGGCCTTCAGGCGCTCTTCCTTGGCCTTCGCCTCGGCTATACGCCGCGCGTTCTCCCTCGCGGCGGCCTCGGCGGCGGCCTTCTTGCGGGCCAGTTCCTCGGCCTTACGTTTGGCAGCGGCGGCAGCCTCGGCCTTCCTGCGGGCCTCGGCCTCGGCGCGCGCCTTGGCCTTTGCCACCTCTTCGGCCACCAGGCGGTCAATCCTGGCGTTAAGCTCGGCGTTCTTCTTGCGCTGCTGGGCCAGTATTCCCTCTATCGTCTTCTGCTGGCGCTGCAGGGTTTTCACCATCTTCTGCTGCTCGGCCTGCTGGCTCTCGAGCGCCGTGTGCTCGCGGCGGCCTTTGTCGAGCAGGGCGTTCTTCTGCCCTCTTACGCGCGCCAGCTCCTTATGCTTGGCCTCTATCTGGCGTTGCTTCGCCTTCACCATCTCGCCCTGCGTGCGCTGGTAGGCGGCGTATTCGCGCACGAAGCGCAGGCGGCGGTACATCTGCGTGAAGTTCTTCGCGCTGAAAATGAACATCAGCTTGTCCTGCACGGTGCGCCGTGCGGCAAGGTAGCGCATCGACTTAACGTACTTGGCCTTGCGCTCCGACAGTTGTTTCTCGAGCGCCGAGAGCTGGTTCTGCAGCATGCTTATGTTGCCGTCAAGATGGGTAATCTCGTTTTGTATGGTGTCAATCGACTTCTTACGGCGGTCAATCTCAGAGTTGAGCAGCAGCAGGTTGCCCAGCCTCTTCTTCACGTCGGCCTTGTTGGCGCGCAGCAGACGCTCCTGCTGCTTTATCTTGCGCTGCACTCCGGCGCGCTGGTTGCGCAGTCCCTTGATTGACGAACTCTGGTATTTGGCGGTCTTCTTTTTCTTCGTCGCCGTGCGTTTCTTGGCCACACGGGTGGTCTTGGCCTTTTTCCGCGTCGTCTGCTTCTTGGTCTGCGCGGAGAAAGGGAAGGCTACCGCCAATGCGAAAAACAATATAAGAAGTCTTCTCATTTACATTTTCAAAAGTCGGTTCATAACGTCTTTCACGCTCACCTGCCTGTATTTGCCCGACACTTGGGTGAACGTTTCCCAGTCGTCAGACGTGTCGATGTCGCTGATGGCTATGTTCACTGACATGTTGTTGCCCTTTTTCACGGCATTGCTCTTCATCGTCAGCGTGATGTCCGACGGGAAAGCCTTGCGCCCCAGCGGCTTGAACGAGCCGTAGCGGCACGTCACCGTGGTCGTGCCGGCCGTCTTGTCGCTGTACGTCACGTCGACGGCCTTGATGCGGCCGGTGGCGTTGTCGGTGGTCCAACGGTAGTCCATGTTGCCACGCTTGAGCGAAACGATGGTGCCAACGACGGCGTCCATCGGCGTAACGGTGAAGCTTTTAAGCGATGAATCGGTTATTTTTTGCGTCCCGGGCACGAAAAGGCTGTTCCAGAACAGCGCCTGCAGGGCGTAAAAGTCGAAGCCGTTCTTCTTCAGGAAGTCAACGTCCGAATAGCTGGCCTTTATGTATTCCTTGTTTATGCGGTCCATTATCAGCACGTAGTCCTTGGCGAACTCGAGCCGTCCGACCTCCATCAGTCCCAGCGGAGTGAGCTGTATGCGTATCACCTCGTCCTTTTTCATCTTCAGCGAGCCCGACACCGAGATGTCTTTCTTGCCCGTGCCGACGGTGAACTTAATCCTCGACGAAATGCTTTGGGCGTACACTTCGTTGTCATACACTTTCCTCATGTAGTCAAGACTGCCCGTAACGGCCGCGCCGGCACCGCCGGCCTGTCCCTTGCCGCGCCCTTCGCCGCCGGTCAGGCTCTTGCTCGTGCCGCACGAGGCTACGGCAAACGCCAGTGCCACGAGCAGCGCCCAGCCCGCCAATCTCTTGCTATTCGTCAACATATTTCTTGAGTTTTATTTTCCGTCTGATGGCCTTGTCGTTGTCAGAACCGGCCTCGAGGGCCTGCTTCCAGTAATCAACGGCCTTGTCGATGTCGCCGTTCACGGCGTGTATGTCACCCGCATGCTCGGTTATTACGGCGCTTCGGGCCGTGTCGTTCTCAACCGCCATGTCGATGTATTGCAGCGCCTCGGCATACTTTTTCTGCTTGAACAATATCCAGGCGTAAGTGTCAAGGAAGGTGCAATTGTCGGGTTCGGCCTGCACCGTGCGGTAACTCATCTGCGCGGCCTTGTCGAGCTGAGCGTTCTCCTCTGACAAGTAATAGGCGTAGTTGTTAAGACAGCCGAGGTTGTCGTCCTTCCATTGCAGGCAACTGTCATAGGCGGCATAGGCCTCTTTGGCAAATCCCTTCTCGTGAAGGATGTCGCCCATTATCGAGTAAAAGTCTGAAACAAGGTCGGGATTGCTCTGATCGTCAATCTGGGTGACGCCCCGCCTCAGCACCTCCAGCGCGCTGTCGTCATCGTCTTTCTGCACGTAGCCGAGGCCGAGGAAGAAATAAAAGGCCATTTCATCGGGGTTATAGTCGAGCGCCCGGCGTGAAAGCTCTATCACGGCGTCGAAGTCTTGGGCGCCCCACTTGGCCTGTATGAGCTGCAGGCGGGCGGCAACGTTGTCGGGAGAAATGGCCAACACCGTTTCAAGCACTTGCGATATGGAGTCTTGCGGCATTTTCTTCAGCGTCATGTACGCGGCGTACAGCTCGGCCATGTCGGCCGTTTCCTGCGGCTGGGCGAGTATTCTCTTGAACAGGCCGAGCACCTCCGTGCTGTCGCCTCCGTTCCTCTCGTTGTCGGCAACGACCTGGCGCATGAGCGTCATCTTGCTATCAACCGGCGTCTTGGGGCTTACCAGCATTGCCTCCTGCAGCGAGTCGGCGCGCCCGACGGAGCCTGACGTGCGGTAATAGTCAATCAACGACATGCGCGCCATCATGTTGTCAGGCTCGGCCCGCAACACTTCCTCGTACTGGCGGTAAGCCTCGTCGGCCTTGCCGTTCTGCAACAGCCAGTTGCCCATCATCACACGGTAGTTCATGTCGTTAGGATGTTTGGCCGACATCTGCTTGAGTTCGTTGAACTCTTCTTCCTTCTTGCCCTGCAGCGAGTAGACTCTCATCTTGGCGAGGGTGAGGTCTTCGTTGTCGCCCTCGAGCGTTTCCATGCGCTCGAGCACGCCGAGCATGCTCTCATAGTCCTTCTGGCGCCCATATAGCTGGGCCAGGATGTCAAGCACGTCGGAACGTTCAGGACTGTTCTCCGACAGCCGTTCGTAGGCCTTGGTGGCCTCGACGAGGTTGCCGGTGCTTATGTATCCCGAGCCGAGGCGCTCAAGATAGGTGTTGTTTGAGGGGTCAAGCTCCGAAGCCTTCTTGACGTCGGCAAGGGCGAGCGAGTCGCCTCCGAGCAGCCCGTCGTAAAAAGACAGCATGAAATATGCCTCGGGCGCGTTGGGGTTAATGCCGATGCAATGGCGCAAAAGGTCGTAGGCGGCATCGTGGTTGCCGCTTATCTGCTGCCTCACCGCCTCATAATAATACATCTTGAAGCGCAGGCTGTCATTATGGCTGACGGCGGGAAGAACGGCCATGGCCGCCCGGCCGTCGCCGGCAACCGCCTGCGTGCCGCGCGCACCGCCGCAACCTGCCGTCAGCAAGACCGCCGACAGGCATACCAGAACATGCGAAATATAACGTTTCATATGATATCCTAAACCGCAAGCCACGCGTCATTCAACACCCGTATGGCCGTAACCGCCGGCGCCGCGCTCCGTAGAGTCGAGGGCTTCGACGGCCGTGAAGCCGACCGTTTCGTGCCTTGCCACAACCATCTGGGCTATGCGCTCGCCGTCGTTGACGACGAAATCGTCGGCCGAGAGGTTCACAAGGAGCACCATCACTTCGCCGCGGTAGTCGGCGTCGATTGTTCCCGGCGAGTTAAGCACCGTTATGCCGTGCTTCAGGGCGAGGCCGCTGCGGGGGCGGACCTGCGCCTCGTAGCCCTCGGGCAGCGCCATGAATATGCCCGTGGGTATGAGCCGGCGCTCAAGGGGGCGCAGCGTCACGGGCTCGCTTATGTTGGCCCTGAGATCCATGCCGGCGCTCTGCGGCGTGGCGTAGGCGGGCAGCGGGTGGCGGCCCTTGTTGACAACCTTAACTTGTATCATCGTCGTGCTTGCTTATATTTTTAAATGAATATCCGCATAGTGCCAAGTAGTTATCGGGAGTAAACGGGAGTTATCACTCGCTACGCTCGTTCAAGGAGTTAACCGACATTGCCCACAGTGACTATTGTCCGTTAACTCCGGGACCGTCAGGAAGCATAACTCCTGTCAACTACTGATAACTTCACGCATTTGGTAAAATGCGGACATACATATTATTTTAAGGTGCAAAAATAACTAATTATATTCAGATAAATGTAGATTGGCCGCTAAAATGAAAGAATTTAGCCAATTTTAGATTACTTTTGCGGCGCAAGTCAAATCATTACGCATTGCTGACAACAAATAAGACATAGCTATGTATTGGGAAAAACTCATATCGAACATGCGCCTCGGGCAGGAGCACCGCCACACGATGCGCCACGACGACCGCTCCGAGTTCAAGCGCGACTACGACCGACTGATATTCTCGGCGCCCTTCCGCCGCATGCAGAACAAGACGCAGGTGTTCCCCCTGCCGGGCAGCGTCTTCGTGCACAACCGCCTGACGCACAGCCTCGAGGTGGCCAGCGTGGGGCTGTCGCTGGGCAACGACGTGGCCCACGCCGTGATGAGACGCCGCCCGGAGCTGGCCGACACGCTGTTTCCGCAGATTGGAACGATAGTGAGCACGGCGTGCCTGGCCCACGACATGGGCAACCCTCCCTTCGGACACTCGGGCGAGAAGGCCATACAGACGTTCTTCACCGAGGGCGCCGGCGCCGTGCTCAAGGACAGGGTAAGCCCCGAGTTCTGGGCCGACATAACCCACTTCGAGGGCAACGCCAACGCCTTCCGCCTGCTGGCGCACCGCTTCAAGGGGCGCCGCGAGGGCGGGTTCGTGATGACTTACTCGACACTGGCCTCGATGGTGAAGTATCCTTTCGCCTCAACGCTCAGCGGTAAGGGGCACGGCAAGTTCGGCTTCTTCATCTCGGAGAGGGACACTTTCAGGAAAATCGCCGATGAATTGGGCATAATACGCAAGTCGGCCGAGGGCGAACCGCCGGAATACGCACGCCATCCGTTAGTCTACCTGGTGGAGGCTGCCGACGACATCTGCTACGAGATAATGGACATCGAGGACGCTCACAAGCTGAAAATCATATCCTACGATGAAACGGCGCAGCTCTTCCTCGAATTCTTCGATGAAACGGCGCAAAACAAGATATGCCAAAGGATAACCGACGAGGGCATAACCGACGCCAACGAGAAGATTGTGTACATGCGGGCCTGCGTAATAGGCGCGCTCGAAAAGGCCTGCGCCAAAGCATTCGTAAGGCACGAGGGCGAGATTATGGACGGCACGATGAAGGGCTGCCTCGTCGACAACATCGACGAAAGGCTCGCCCAAGCTTACCGCAACTGCGCACGGCTGTCGAAAGAACGGATTTACAAGAGCAAGCCCGTGCTTGACGTGGAGCTGAGCGGATACCGCATAATGGCCACGCTGATGGAGGTCATGACCGAGGCCGCCGTCAATCCGGAACGCTTCTACTCGCGCCAGCTGATAAGCCGCGTGAGCAGCCAGTATGACATCGACTCGCCCGACCTTGAAACGCGCATCATGTCGGTCATCGACTACATCAGCGGAATGACCGACGTCTACGCCCTCGACATTTACCAGAAAATCAACGGCATAAGCCTGCCGATAGTATAGGACGTAATACTGACGGCGCAGCCGCGGAAATGAAGGAGGTCACCTTTTGCTTCGTAAAAGGTAACCTATTACGCCATAAAAGGCGGTCTTTTGCAAGTCAAAAGGCCGCCTTTTATAATGTCACTGATTATCAGCGGGTTACAAACAACCTACATACATCTGGCACATCGGTAAGGCGCCAACCTGCGCCCTTGCACTAACTCTGAATAACTTAGGCGGCGCCTCGGAAATGAAAATAAATGTTCGTTTCTCTCACATTTATTTTGCATTTCGCTCGGCTTGCACTAACTTTGCACTCGATTTTTAGATTTAAAGATTATGGCAAAGAAAGCATTATTGATGATACTCGACGGATGGGGTATCGGAAAGCACGGCGAAGGCGACGTCATCTTCAACACGCCTACTCCTTATCTTGATTATCTTAACGCCGTAAGCCCGCACTCGCAGCTGCAGGCCTCGGGCGAGGACGTGGGCCTGCCCGACGGACAGATGGGCAACTCGGAGGTGGGACACCTCAACATCGGCGCCGGACGCATTGTTTATCAGGACCTCGTTAAGATCAACCGCGCCTGCAAGGACGGCTCGATACTGAAAAACCCGGAGATTGTCAACGCTTACGGCTACGCGCAGAAGACGGGCAAGAAGCTCCACCTGATGGGACTCACCAGCAACGGCGGCGTGCACTCTTCGCTCGACCACCTGTTCAAGCTCGTTGAAATCGGCAAGGAATACGGCCTGAAGGACGTCTACGTACACTGCTTCATGGACGGACGCGACACCGACCCGAAGAGCGGCGCCGGCTTCATACGCGAGCTTGAGGACGTCTGCAAGCAGAACGGCGCCCACGTGGCAAACATCATCGGACGCTTCTACGCCATGGACCGCGACAAGCGCTGGAACCGAGTGAAGGAGGCTTACGACCTGCTCGTAGAGGGCAAGGGCAAGCAGGCCGACGACATGGTGAAGGCCATGGAGGAGAGCTACGCCGAGGGCGTGACCGACGAATTCATCAAGCCGATACACAACTCGACCGTCGACGGCACCATACAGGAAGGCGACGTGGTGATATTCATCAACTTCCGCAACGACCGCGCCAAGGAGCTGACACAGGTGTTGACGCAGCAGGACATGCCCGAGGAAGGCATGCACACGATAAAGGACCTGCAGTACTACTGCATGACGCCGTATGACGCATCGTTCAAGGGCGTGCACATCCTCTTCCCCAAGGAGAACGTGCAGGACACTCTCGGCGAATATCTCAGCAAGCAGGGCAAGCGCCAGCTGCACACGGCCGAGACCGAGAAGTACGCACACGTGACGTTCTTCTTCAACGGAGGCCGCGAGGCGCCCTACGAAGGCGAGGACCGCATACTCGTGCCGTCGCCGAAGGTAGCCACTTACGACCTGAAGCCCGAGATGAGCGCTTACGAGGTGAAGGACAAGCTCGTAGGAGCCATCAACACGCAGGAGTATGACTTCATCGTGGTGAACTTCGCCAACGGCGACATGGTGGGCCACACGGGCGTCTACCACGCGATAGCCAAGGCCGTATGGGCCGTTGACCACTGCGTGAAGGACGTGATTGAGGCAGCCAAGGCCAACGGCTACGAGGCCATAATCATAGCCGACCACGGCAACGCCGACAACGCCGTCAACGCCGACGGCACGCCTAACACGGCACACTCGCTCAACCCCGTGCCCTTCATCTACGTGACCGACAACAACAGCGCTACCGTGAAGAACGGACGCCTGGCCGACGTCGCCCCGTCGATACTGCACATCATGGGCTTGGAGCAGCCCGCCGACATGACCGGCGAGAACCTCATCGAGGACAACGTTGCCAACTGACGGCACAACGCCTAATGACCCGCGGCGCCGTCAGCGCCGCCGCTGAACATCATAACCTTAAGTCCGCCCCGGCCGCGACAGGCCCCGGCGGACTTTTTGCGTAAAGGCCGCAAACGGCCGACCTACGGTAAAATAACGTGAATTCGGTATAAGTTTTCATGTCGAAAAACAGGTAAACACCAACCTGTAGGGACATAATTTATTATGTCCGCACGTTTCGTAGAAACGTATTTCATTTGAATTTATTACTCATACGCTCTTTGCTTTCAGCGAACTTCGTTTCAGAGCGTGCGGACATAAGGACATAATAAATTATGTCCCTACGAAAGGATGTAGCTCTTATACCGAACTAACGGTAACATATAATAAGGATTTATTACCGTTATGTGAAATTTTGTACATTTTTAATCCTCGCAAGATAACTTTTAAACCATGTAAATTAGTAACTTTGCACCTTGAAATATTGTATCGAGGATTTTCCGAATGATTAGGATAGGCATTGACATAGGCTCTACCACGGTCAAGGTGATGGCTACGGGCGCCGACGGCGATGCGGTGTTCTCACGCTACGAGCGCCACAACGCCAACGCAAGGGACGTCGTAGTCAGCTTGCTGCAAGAGCTTAAAGACCGCTGCGGCGACGCGGAGGTCGACATCAGGATGACAGGCTCGGTGGGCATGGGCTTCGCCGAGAAACACGGTCTGCCCTTCGTACAGGAAGTGGTGGCGGCCACCAAGGCCGTACAGAAGTACCACCCGCAGACGGCTTCGCTGATTGACATCGGCGGAGAGGACGCCAAGGTGGTGTTCTTCCGCGACGGACGGGCCGCCGACCTGCGCATGAACGGCAACTGCGCCGGCGGCACGGGCGCCTTCATCGACCAGATGGCGGTGCTGCTCAACGTAGGCGTCGACGAGCTTAACGACCTCGCCATGAGCGCCGGGCAGGTGTACCCGATAGCGTCGCGCTGCGGCGTTTTCTGCAAGACCGACATCCAGAACCTCATCGCAAAGAACGTCGACAAGGCCGACATTGCCGCCTCAATACTCCACGCCGTGGCCGTGCAGACGGTCGTCACGCTGGCACACGGCTGCCAAATCACGCCGCCCGTGCTGATGTGCGGCGGCCCGCTGACGTTCATCCCCGCACTGCGCAAGGCTTTCAAGGACTACCTCTCGCTCTCCGACGACGACATAATACTGCCTGACAACGGCACGCTGCTGCCCGCTACGGGCGCCGCCATAGCCGACGTTGACGGCCGCAAGCCCGTCAGGCTGTCGGCCTTCATCGCCGAGATAGGCCAAGCCGGCACGCAGGATGCATCCTGCCGGTCGGCATTGGCTCCCATATTCGGCAGCGACGGCGAGTATGCCGGATGGCTCGGGCGCATGTCCGCCCACAAGGTCGGCCGGGCGCAGCTGCCCGACTTCACGTCAGGCGGCGACAGGAGGACGCTCGACGTAATCGTAGGCATCGACTCCGGCTCCACCACGACTAAGATTGTGGTGACCGACACATCGTCAAAGATACTTTATTCATACTACGCGCCCAACAACGGCAATCCCATATCGGCCGTAGAAGAAGGACTGACCCGGCTGCAACAGCAGTGCGACGAGCGCGGCGTAAAGCTGCGCGTGGTGGGCAGCTGCTCTACGGGCTACGGCGAAGACCTCGTGAAAGCCGCCTTCCAGCTTAACTCGGGAATAGTGGAAACCATAGCCCACTACATCGCGGCGCACCATCTCGACCCCGAAGTGTCGTTCATCCTCGACATCGGCGGGCAGGACATGAAAGCCATCTTCGTGACCGACGGCGTGATTGACCGCATCGAGATAAACGAGGCTTGCTCGTCGGGCTGCGGCTCGTTCCTCGAAACATTCGCCAAGACTCTCGGCTACACGCCCCACGAGTTTGCCGAAGCGGCGTGCCGCGCCACCGCCCCCTGCGACCTCGGCACGCGCTGCACGGTGTTCATGAACTCTAAGGTGAAGCAGGCTTTACGCGAAGGCGCCACGATAAGCGACATCGCCGCCGGCCTGGCTTACTCCGTTGTGAAGAACTGCCTGTACAAGGTGCTGAAGCTGAGGGACGTGTCACAGCTGGGCAAACATATCGTAGTGCAGGGCGGAACAATGCGCAACGACGCCGTGGTGCGCGCCCTCGAGCTGCTGACCGGCACCGAAGCGGCCCGTTGCGACATACCCGAGCTTATGGGAGCATACGGCTGCGCCCTCTACGCCGTCAGCCGCACGCAGGGCGCCGTGCCGCTTGAGGACATGCTATCGAAGGCGCACTACACGCAGAAGGCGCTCCACTGCAAGGGCTGCGACAACCAGTGCCTCGTCATACGCTACCAGTTTGACAACGGCGACAAGTTCTATTCGGGCAACCGTTGCGAAAAGGTGTTCACCAACGGAGGCTCGGGCAAGCCCGAGAAAGGCATTAACGCTTACGTAAGGAAGAACGAGCTGCTCTTCGACCGCGAGGGAGTGAAAGGCTCGCCGCGCATGACCGTCGGCATACCGCGCTGCCTCAACATGTATGAAGACTATCCTTTCTGGCACACGCTGTTCACCGCCTGCGGCATTGACGTGCGCCTGTCAGACCATTCAAGATACGCAAATTACGAGCATAGCGCATGCATGGTGATGTCAGACAACATCTGTTTTCCGGCCAAACTCGTGCACAGCCATATACAAAACCTTATCGACAGCCGCGTAAACCGCATCTTCATGCCCTTCGTTGTTTACGAACGGCAGGGCAAGGAGCAGAACAGCTACAACTGTCCGATAGTGACCGGCTACGCCGAAGTAATCAAAAGCGTGCAGGCCGGCGACATTCCCATCGACTCGCCCACCATCACCTTCAAGGACAAAAGCCTGCTGTTCAAGCAGTGCAGCGAATACCTCGGCTCGCTCGGCTTGGCCGACAAGACCATAAGCCGCGCCTTCAGCCTGGCCGTCGGCGCGCAGGACGCCTACCTGAGCGACATCGTCAACTACAACGAGCGCGTCTACCATAAGGCTAGGGAGAAAGGAGCGCTCACCATACTGCTGGCCGGAAGGCCTTACCACACCGACATGCTGATACAGCACAAGGTGTCAGACATGCTGGCCGAGATGGGCATTTACGTCATAACCGACGACATCGTGCGCAACAAGCAGGTGGCCGTCAGCGACGCCCATTACCTGTCGCAATGGGCTTATCCCAACCGTATATTGGAGGCGGCGAAGTGGAGCGCCGGGCGGAAAGACATGGAGTTCGTCGAGATGACGTCGTTCGGCTGCGGGCCTGACGCCTTCCTCACCGACGAGGTGCGCGACCTGCTGCTGCGCCACGGCAAGGTGCTGACCCTGCTGAAGCTTGACGACATCAACAACGTCGGCTCGATGAAGCTGCGCGTTCGCTCGCTGATCGAGAGCCTGAAGCTGGCCGGAAAGAACAACAAAAGGAGGCTGGGCGAAGACGTGTTCAAGACCACCCCGACGTTCGACGAGGCCTGCCGCGGCCGCAAAATCATAATTCCGTTCTTCACTCCGTTCATCTCTCCGCTCATTCCTGCCATCATGAGAATTGCCGGATACGACGTAGACAACCTGCCGCTGAGCGACACCGAGTCGTGCGACTGGGGCCTGAAATACGCCAACAACGAGGTTTGCTACCCCGCGACGCTCATCGTCGGCGACATAATAAAGGCTTTCGAGAGCGGCAAGTATGACCCGAAGAAGACGGCGGTGGCCATGACGCAGACGGGCGGACAATGCCGCGCGAGCAGCTACGTGTCGCTAATCAAGAAGGCACTGGTAGACGCCGGCTACGGCGAAGTGCCCGTCATAGCGTTCACCTTCGGCAGTTCGATAGACAACAAGCAGCCGGGCTTCCGCGTAAACTGGATGAAGCTGCTGCCGATAGCCCTCTACTCGGTGCTCTACAGCGACTGCATCGCCAAGTTCTATTACGCCTCAGTAGTACGCGAAAAGGAGCCGGGACAGGCCGCACGGCTGCGCGACATGTACCTGCAGGCCGGCGAGAGCCTCATACTTGAGGGCCGCAACGACGACCTGATGAGCTATCTGAAGATGGCCGCGATAGAGTTCGACCGCATCTGCACCGACAAGACGTGCCCGAAGGTGTGCGTCGTTGGCGAGATATTCCTTAAGTTCAACCCCTTCGCCCAGAAGAACGTGACCGACTGGCTGATAGCGCAGGGCGTTGAAATCGTGCCCCCGCTGCTGCTCGACTTCTTCATGCAGAGCTTCGTCAACAAGCGCACCGACGAGGAAACCCACCTCAGCCGCCGCTCGATAACCAGCTTCATGTACGGCCTTGTGTACAAGCGCATAATGAAATACGTCGAGCGCGTCAACCGCGCCGCGGCCGGTTTCCGCTACTTCTCGCCGTTCAACGACATATTCAAGGAAGCCGACGAGGCCCGCAAGGTAATCACGCTGAGCGCCCAGTTCGGCGAAGGCTGGCTGCTGCCGGCCGAAATCATGTCGTGCGCCCGCCAGGGAGTAAGAAACGTAGTGAGCCTGCAGCCGTTCGGATGCATAGCCAACCACATAGTATCAAAAGGCATTGAGAAGAAGATTAAGCAGTTTTTCCCCGACATGAACATCCTTTCGTTAGACTTCGACAGCGGCGTGAGCGACGTCAACATAACCAACCGCCTGCTGCTGTTCATCGACAACCTGAAGAATGAAAACGACAAGAAATAGCCGATGAAATGGACGTTTTTCAACGTAAGAGGCCGCGTTTTGCATTGCGAAACGCGGCTTATTTAATTCATAACCCATGTATCCGGCGTCTACAAAAAATGCCATCATTTCGCTCAAAGACAAGCGTTTGGCTTTGCTTTTACGTGAAAATGCCTTATTTTTGCATGTCACTAAACCCCATGAACATATGGACGTAAAGATAGAGGAGAGCTGGAGGCGGCACATCGGCGCCGAGTTCGACAAACCGTATTTCGCCGCCTTGGCGGCGTTCGTTCACGACGAGTACCGCCGGGGCACGTGTTATCCGCCGGGGCGGCTCATCTTCAACGCCTTCAACCTGTGTCCGTTCGACAAGGTGAAGGCCGTTATCATCGGCCAGGATCCCTACCATGAGCCGGGGCAGGCGCAGGGATTGTGCTTCTCGGTGAACGACGGCGTGCCCTTTCCGCCGTCGCTCGTCAACATATTCAAGGAGATACAGGCCGACCTCGGCACGCCGGCGCCCAAGAGCGGGAGCCTCGTGCGCTGGGCCGAGCAGGGCGTGCTGCTGCTCAACGCCACGCTGACCGTGCGCGCACATGCCGCCGGCAGCCACCAGCGCCACGGCTGGGAGGAGTTCACCGACGCGGCCATCAAGGCCCTCTCGGCCGACCGCGACCACATCGTATTCATCCTTTGGGGCAGCTATGCGCAAAGCAAGGCGCAACTCATCGACGCCGAGCGCCACCTGATACTGCGCTCGGCCCACCCGTCGCCGCTGTCGGCTCACCGCGGTTTCTTCGGCAACCATCACTTCAGCCTTACCAACCAATATCTCGAAAAATACGGCATTGAGCCGATAAAATGGTGAATTTTAATTAAGGATTAAGAGTTAAGAACTAAGAAAAAGAGCTTTCGAGGCTGCCCACCGGGGTGTTTTTCTTAATCTTTAGCACTTAATTCTTAACTTAACAAACTTCTAATTACCAATAAAGATGCAGATACCAATAATCCAGGTCGGCGACGTACTGCTGTCGCCCGACATCATAACGGAAAAGTTTTGCTGCGACCTTGACGCCTGCAAGGGTGCATGTTGCGTAGAGGGCGACGCCGGGGCACCCGTTTCGCTCGATGAAATCGGCGAAATTGAAGACATACTCGACGCCGTGTGGCCGCAGATGTCGGCCCGCGCGCAGGCCGTAGTCGACCGTCAGGGCGTGGCCTACAGCGACCCTGAAGGCGAACTCGTGACAAGCATTGTTGAGGGTAAGGACTGCGTGTTCACCTGTCACGAGGGCGGCGTGTGCCTCTGCCTGTTGGAAAAGGCTTACCGCGAAGGCCGTTCGAAGTTCTGCAAACCTGCCAGCTGTGCGCTCTATCCGATACGCGAGAAGCGCATTTCGGGCGGTTTCATCGGCCTCAACTACCATAAATGGAGCGTCTGCGCGCCGGCCCGCAAGAAGGGCGAAGAGCTTGGTCTGCACGTATATGAGTTTCTGAAAGGGCCGCTCGTGCGCCGCTTCGGACAAGCTTGGTACGACGAGCTTCTCTCCGTCGTCGACGGGCTCCGCAAGGAAGGACTGATTTAACGGCAACCGGTCAATTTCCAAAAGGCCGCCTTTCGCACATCGAAAGGCGGCCTTTTATCGTGCGTTTTGCCGCGAATTGCAGGGCAAAAGGCCACCTTTTGCAATGGCATATGCAACGCATTGTTAATCAACGTGTTGCGTCTTATATTGTCACATGTCTACCTACGCCAACTGAATTATGTGCAAATCCAATTAAATACGCCTCTTCGAGGCTAAGGCACGATTGTGTCTTAATGGTGCAATCTTCAAAATTATGTCCCTACGAAGGGTGCTTTTAATATATGTTAGGTATAAAACTTATATCGAATTCACGTCTAATTATGGTAAGAAGTAATACAAAGCATGGCAAGGATTAATATAAACAAAGACAAGAATTAATAAGAATCATGCTTAATATAAATACTGACGTCCTCTTCCAAGTGAGGCTCTCAGCACATGTCATCCCGGACTTGATCCGGGAACCAGTCGTATGCAGCCACGTTGGCGATTAGAGGGTGCTTTCATTCTGTCCTGAATCAAGTTCAGGATGACGACGGATCAAGTCCGGGATGACATGTGCTGAGAGCCTCACTTGAAAGAGGACGTATTCAACATACATCAAGTATTGAAAAGAACGTCGCCCTTGTAGGGACATAATTTATTATGTCCGCACGTTTCGTGAGAAACGTATTTTCATCGATGTGCAGATATTTATACGCCCCTCCGTGGCGTGCGGGCATAATAAATTATGCCCCTACGATGGGCGTATTCAGTTTGCGATTAATTTCAAAAACAAAGTCATAACTATCCAAAAGGTTTGCTGATGAATCCCTTTTATGTTACATTCGCTCGGCTTGAACCAACTTTGGAGAAGTTAGGCGGCGCCTCGGGAATGAAAATAAAAGCTCGTTTCACGACCTTTTATGTTACATTCGCTCGGCTTGAACCAACTTTGGAGAAGTTAGGCGGCGCCTCGGGAATGAAAATAAAAGCTCGTTTCACGACCTTTTATGTTACATTCGCTCGGCTTGAACCAACTTTGGAGAAGTTAGGCGGCGCCTCGGGAATGAAAATAAAAGCTCGTTTCACGACCTTTTATTTTGCATTTCGCTCGGCTTGCACTAACTTTGCACCCATCATGGACTATATTTTCACTACGCGGATGATGGTCCGCGATTACGAATGTGACATCGAGGGCATTGTCAACAACGCCAACTATCTGCACTACGCCGAGCATACGCGCCACCTGTTCCTGCAGCAGTGCGGCCTGAGCTTCGCCGAGATGCACCGCCGCGGCATTGACGCCGTGGTGGCTAGAATGAACCTCCAGTATAAGACGCCGCTGCGCTGCGACGACGAGTTCATATCATGCCTCAACCTGAAGAAGGAGGGTCTGCGCTACGTCTTCCAGCAAGACATCTACCGCGCGGCGGACAACAAGCTCTGCTTCAAGGGCACGATAGACCTCGTGTGCCTCGTCAACGGGCGCCTGGCCCACAGCGAGGATTACGACAGGGCGTTCAGTAAATGGATTTAAGAAAGGCCGCAGGCCGTGCTGACGGACTACGGCGGACATCGATAAATGAACGAAACGGAAACGCTTAACGCGCTGACGCTGGCCGCGGCGGCGCACTTCAACACAGACATGGCCGTGCAGCTGTACCGCGCGGCGGGCAGCGCCACGGCCGTGATGGACAACCGGCGCAACATAGGCGACATAATTCCCGGCTGCAGCAGGCGCATAGTCGAAGCACTGGCCGACGTAGACGCGGCGCGCCGCAGGGCCGAGGGCGAGGTGGAATACGCCTTGCGCACGGGCACGGAGATACTGTGTATGGGCGACGAGGCTTACCCCTGGCGGCTGAAAGACTGCCCCGACGCGCCGCTCGCGCTGTTCTTCCGCGGCACCGGCTCGCTTAACCGGCGGCGCATAATCAGCATAGTGGGCACGAGGCGGTGCACCGCCTACGGGCAGGACTGCGTGCGCAGGCTGGCCGTAGGACTGAAAGAGCTGTGCCCTGACGTGCTCGTCGTGAGCGGACTGGCTTACGGCATAGACATCTGCGCGCACCGCGAAGCCCTCGCCAACGGCATTGACACCATGGCCGTGCTGGCCCACGGGCTTGACTACCTCTACCCTCCGCGCCATAAGGACACGGCGCGCGAAATGCTCGCCCACGGCGGACTGCTGACCGAATTCTTCACGCATACCAACGCCGACAAGCTCAACTTCCTGCGCCGCAACCGCATCGTGGCCGGCACGGCCGACGCTACGGTAGTGGTGGAGAGCGCCTCTCACGGCGGCGCACTCGTCACGGCGCGCATCGCCCAGAGCTACGGACGCGACGTGATGGCCTTCCCCGGCCGCGCGGGCGACGAATACTCTGAGGGCTGCAACAACCTGATACGCGACAACAAGGCCGCCCTGATAACCTCGGCCGCCGACCTTGTGAAGGCTCTCGGCTGGCAAGACGACGCCACGCTGGCGCAGGCCCGCCGCCAAGGCATTGAGCCGCAGCTCTTTCCCGAGCTTACGGCCGACGAGCAGGCCGTGGCCGACGCGTTGGCGAAAGACGGCGACCTGCAGGTGAACACGCTATCGGCGCGCACGGGACTGCCCGTAGGCACGCTCTCGGCCGTGATGTTCACACTTGAGATGAAAGGCGTAGTAAGACTGCTGGCCGGCGGCATGTACCATCTGATAATCAACCCGTAAGACAATGAACATAGGCAACATACAGTTCGGCGACAGGCCGCTCTTCCTCGCACCGATGGAAGACGTCACCGACATCGGCTTCCGCCGCCTCTGCAAACGCTACGGGGCGGCCATGGTCTACACCGAGTTCGTCAGCGCCGAGGCGCTGGTGCGCTCGGTCAAGAGCACCGTAGACAAACTGACGATAAGCGACGACGAACGCCCCGTAGGCATACAGATTTACGGCCGCGACGCCGAATCGATGGCCGAGGCGGCGCGCATCGTCGAGCAGGCCCGCCCCGACCTGATAGACCTCAACTTCGGCTGTCCCGTCAAGAAGGTGGCCGGCAAGGGCGCCGGCGCAGGCATGCTGCGCGACATTCCGCTAATGCTCAAGATAACGCGCGCCGTGGTCGACGCCGTGAAGACGCCCGTAACGGTGAAGACCCGACTGGGATGGGACGCCCAGAACCTCGTCATCGAAGACCTGGCCGAGCAGCTGCAAGACTGCGGCATACAGGCTCTTACCATACACGGACGCACCCGTGCGCAGATGTACACGGGCGAAGCCGACTGGACTCTGATAGGCCGCGTCAAGGCAAACCCGCGCATACGCATACCGATAATAGGCAACGGCGACATCACTACGCCCGAAGAGGCGCGGCTGGCGTTCGAGCGCTACGGCGTAGACGCAGTGATGGTGGGCCGCGCCACGTTCGGACATCCGTGGATATTCAAGGAGATGCGCGACTGCCTCGACGGCAAGGCGCCAGACGACTCGCTCGACTTCGACCGCAAGCTTGACATCCTTGAGGAGCAGCTGCGCATCAACGTGGACCGCATAGACGAGTACCGCGGCATACTGCACACGCGCCGCCACCTCGCCGCCACGCCCATATTCAAGGGTATTCCCAACTTCCGCCAGACGCGCATAGCCATACTGCGCGCCGAAACCGTGAGCGATCTGCTCGACATTCTCGAGCGATGCAGGCGCGAACTGGGCGCAAGCCGCGGCGCTGAAGACACGACACAGCCCGACGGAAACACTACGCCGACGGCATGAACAACCCCCGCACGGCAACCGCATACATACCCAACCCACTGATAACAACGACAGAAAGATGACTACCGACTTCCAATCGCGCACGCGCCTGCTCATCGGCGACGAGGCCGCCGCACGCCTGGCCGAGGCCAGGGTGATAGTGTTCGGCGTAGGCGGCGTGGGCAGCTGGTGCGTAGAAGGACTGATGCGCTCTGGCGTGAGGCACGTCACGATAGTAGACAACGACCGCGTATGCGCCTCTAACGTCAACCGCCAGCTGATGGCTACGGCCGAAACGATAGGCCGTGTGAAGGTTGACGCGCTGAAGGAACACCTGCTGACGATAAGCCCCGGGGCCGACATCGACGCACGCTTCTGCGCCTTCAACGCCGACACCGCTCAGACATTCGGCATCGGCGGCTATGATTACGTGATAGACGCCATCGACAGCCTGCAGGACAAGATGTTGCTCATCCGCACGGCATGCGACGCCGACGTAAGGCTGTTCTCGTCGATGGGAGCCGCCCGCAAGCTCGACCCCACGCGAGTGAAGGTGGCCGAGTTCTGGAAGGTTTACGGCTGTCCGCTGGCCCGCTCGCTGCGCCAAGGCTTCAAGCGGTCGGGCCGGTTGCCGTCAAGAAAGTTCAAGTGTGTGTTCAGCGACGAGCTGCTCGACAACGCGTCAACGCCCTGCGAGGCGCGCGCCAACGGCTCGATGGTGCACATTACGGCAGTGTTCGGCTTCACGCTGGCCGGACTTGTGATAGAAGACATCGTCGGACGGAAATGATAATCGCCGCCGACGGGCAAAAAGAAAAACGGGCAACGCCGCATGGCGCTGCCCGTTTTTTATTATGATTGGATATTAGAAGTTATCACGATCGAGGCTGTCGTTGAAGTCGCGCGGCTCCCTCGGCGTCAGCGGGTCATGGTAGTCCTCGCGAGCCGGACGGTGCTCGAAGCGGCGCTGTTCACGGCCGGCCTGGCGTTCGCCACGCTCTCCGCGCTCAGGACGCGGACGGCGCTCGGGTCTCGGGCGGCGCTCACGCTCAACGTAACCCTCGGGTTTCGGGATGAGCACTCGGTGAGAGAGCTTGTACTTGCCGGTCTTCGGGTCGATTTCCATCAGCTTGACGGTAATCTTGTCGCCCTCTTTAAGGCCTGCCTCCTCAACGGTTTCAAGGCGTTTCCAGTCGATTTCAGAGATGTGGAGCAGTCCGTCCTTGCCCGGAAGTATCTCTACGAAGCAGCCGTAAGGCATGATTGAGCGGATGGTTCCTTCGTAAACCTCGCCCACTTCGGGTATTGCGACGATGGCCTTAATCTTGGCGATGGCCTTCTGTATGCTCTCCTTGTTGGGCGCGCTGACCTGAACCTTGCCCACGCCGTCAATCTCGTCGATGGTGATGGTGGCTCCCGACTCGTCCTGCATCTGCTGGATGATCTTTCCGCCCGGGCCGATTACGGCTCCGATGAACTCCTTCGGTATCTCGAAGGCCTCGATGCGCGGTACCTGCGGCTTGAGTTCGGCGCGCGGCTCGCTGATGGTGTCGGTCAGCTTGCCGAGGATATACTCGCGGCCGGCCTTCGCCTGCATGAGGGCTTTTTCAAGAATTTCGAAGCTGAGGCCGTCGCACTTGATGTCCATCTGCGTGGCCGTGAGTCCGTCTTTCGTTCCGGTGGTCTTGAAGTCCATGTCGCCGAGGTGGTCCTCGTCGCCGAGGATGTCGCTAAGCACGGCGTACTTGTCTTCGCCGGGGTTCTTGATCAGACCCATTGCGATACCGCTGACGGGCTTCTTCATGGGCACACCGGCGTCCATGAGGGCGAGCGTGCCGGCGCAGACTGTCGCCATCGACGACGAGCCGTTGCTCTCCAATATCTGTGAAACGAGGCGCACCGTGTAGGGGAACTCCTCGGGTATCTGTCCTTTCAGCGCGCGCCAAGCCAGGTGTCCGTGGCCGATCTCGCGGCGGCCTACGCCGCGCTGCGCCTTGGCCTCGCCCGTACAGAAGGGCGGGAAGTTGTAGTGGAGCAGGAAGCGCTGGTAAGAGCGGTCGAGAACGTCGTCGACGAGCTTCTCGTCAAGCTTCGTTCCGAGCGTACAGGTGGTGAGGCTCTGCGTTTCGCCGCGGGTGAATATTGAGCTTCCGTGGGGCATGGGCAGGGGTGACACCTCGCACCAGATGGGTCGTATCTCGTCGGTCTTGCGGCCGTCGAGGCGCTTGCCTTCGTCGAGGATGCAGCGGCGCATGGCGTCGCGCTCCACGTCGTGGTAGTAGCGGTCAACCAGGGCGTACTTCTCTTCAAGCTCGTCCTCAGTCAAGTCGGCGTGCGCTGCGGCGTAAGCCTCTTCAAAGTCGGTCTTTATCTTGTCGAAAGCCTCCTCGCGCGCCTTCTTGTCGTGGTCGCCGGCCTGTGCTATGGCGTAGCACTTGTCGTAGGTTTCGCGGCGGAGCTGCTCGCGCAGTTCCTCGTCGTTAACCTCGTGGCAGTACTCGCGCTTCACGTCGGTGCCGAGTTCCTTTGAAAGCTCTTCCTGCAGCAGGCACATCGGGCGGATGGCCTCCTGGGCTACCTTGAGGGCCTGGAGCAGGTCTTGCTCCGACACTTCCTTCATCTCTCCTTCCACCATCATGATGTTGTCTTTCGAGGCGCCAACCATGATGTCCATGTCGGCGCTCTTCATCTGCTCGAAAGTCGGGTCAACGACGTACTCGCCGTTTACGCGGGCTACGCGCACCTCTGATATGGGGCACTCGAACGGGATGTCTGAACATGCCAGTGCGCACGAGGCTGCGAAGCCTGCGAGAGCGTCGGGCTGGTCGACGCCGTCGGCTGAGAAGAGGATGATGTTAACAAACACTTCGGCATGGAAATCTGCCGGGAAAAGGGGGCGCAAGGCGCGGTCAACCAAGCGGCAAGTGAGGATTTCGTTGTCGCTTGCCTTGCCTTCGCGCTTCGTGAAGCCGCCCGGGAAGCGCCCGGCGGCGGCATACTGTTCTCTGTACTCAACCTGCAAAGGCATGAAATCCGTTCCGGGAACTGCATCTTTTGCGGCACAAACGGTGGCGAGCAATACGGTGTTGCCCATGCGGAGCACGCAAGAGCCGTCAGCCTGTTTTGCCACTTTCCCGGTTTCAATGCTGATGGTCCTTCCATCAGGCAGTGAAACTGTTTTCGTAATTACGTTCATCTAAAAAATAAAAAATATCTCTTTTTACATCAAAAAAAATCGCAACAAAGGTAACTATTTTTAATATAACAAAAGAGTGTTTGGCTTTAAATCTACGTTAATTTGTCTTTTTTTAGCTGTTAAGCCGCACGTTTTCCGTTATGCCTCATGATTTTATTTTCCCGGCGACATGGTTTGTCGCCGACGTTCCTTATTTTTGCGCCAACAAGCACACTATGTCTAACCTGAAAACGATTGTAAAATGAGAAGGAAAAAGTCATACACGAAAGTAAAGCTCGACGAAAGATTGAGGCAGAGCATATACTCCCTACATCAGAGGATTAACTCGAACAAGGTGGTGCCGGAGGAGATCGACTTCGACACCGAGGCATTTTACGGCCACGGAGGACAGCCGTCATGCGGATTCGAGGAAAGCTGCGGCCACATGCACGACAATGATTTCGGTCATGATTACGACTATGACGACTTCAACGATGAGGAGGATTATTAATAGCGCACTTAACGCCCTGGCAATCAACAGCTTACACGACGCCATGTAAAAGGCCGCGTTTTGCGATGCAAAACGCGGCCTTTCAGCGTGCGATATGCGGCCTTTGGCAAGACGAAAGGCGGCATATTGCAATCAAAGAGCGCAGGCCATAGGGAAAAACCTGCGGCAAGACATCATCAGGCGGCATGCGCGCGGGACGCCGCTTCAGCGCGCACGGTTGGCGAAAGCCTTCAGCTTGGCGTCGAGATAAGCCTTGAAGCCGTCGCCGCCGAGCACGCTGATGTCGTCGTAAAGGCCGAGCACGAAGCGGCCTATGCCCGAATAGCTGCACACGTCGAGGCGCAGCAGGTGGCGGCCGTCGGCGCCGTCGGTGATGAAGGGCTTGGCCTGCGGATACTCCTCTTTCATTATGTTGTAAGACAGCTCGCCCAGCACCAGCTCGACGGGCAGCAGCTCTTCGCCGCTGAACATGAACACGTCGGTGAACATGCGGCGGTGGCGGTCGGCGTAAGCCCACTCTGAGTCGAGCACCTCTACGCCCTGCATGCGGCTCACCTTGAAAGTCTTGTTCATGCCCGACGACGGCTCGTAGCAGCGCACCTCGTTGTTGTTGCCCATCAGGCGGAACGGCTCAACGAAGCGGTCGCGCACGGTGCGGCTGTGGGGCGAGGCGTAACCGACGAGCACCACCTGGCGCCGCAGCTTGATGGCGTCGTAAAGGGCGCGTATGCAGCGTATCGACTGCTCGCGCAGCTCGTAGTCGTCAAGTATGCCGAAGTCGTAAAAGTGGTCGAGCTTCTTCTTAAGGTTGGCCGCCAGCACGTTACCTCGGTCGGTCTTGTCGAGCAGCCGGCGCATGAGCACGGCCTCCTCCTCGGTGAACGATATGCGGCTGACAAGATGGTCGAAGAAGGGCGACGAGCGGTCGATGCAATAGCTGCCTGCGCGCTTGTAGACGTTGAAGCCGCAGTCGCGGAAGAACTCAAGGTAATAATACAGGTTGCGGCGCGATATGCCTACCTTGCCGCAAAGCTCGTCGACGGTGTAGCTGTGGTTCTCGGTGAGCAGCAGGAGCAGGTTCAGCTCGCGCTCAAGTTTGTCGTGGCGCATTGTATGTTTATTTTTAGCAGACAAGCTCACAGCAGACAAGCAGACAAGGAGATTTGCCCAACAGGCCGATATATGAATGATGGGCAGAATAAGGAGCAAGCCCCAATGAGCACTTATTCTTTAGCAAGGCAAATCTACTTATCACTTGTCTGCTTGTCACTTGTCTGCTGTCAATTTGAAGCTTTTGCGGTGATACGGCGTTATTCCATACTCAGCGATGGCCTCGCGGTGGGCCTTGGTGGGGTAACCCTTGTTCTCGGTCCAGCCGTATTGGGGGTACTCTTGGGCCAGGCGGTCCATGTAGTCGTCGCGGTAGGTCTTGGCGAGAATACTCGCCGCCGCTATCGACAGATACTTGCCGTCGCCCTTGACGACGGTCGTATATGGTATGAAGCGGTAGGGCTTGAAGCGGTTGCCGTCAACGATGATGGCCTCGGGGCGGAGCGTCAGCTGGTCGAGGGCGCGGTGCATGGCCAGTATGCTGGCGTTGAGGATGTTGATTTGGTCGATTTCCTCGGGCGTCACCACGCCCACGGCCCACGCCAGGGCGTCGCGCTCAATTTCGCGGCGCAGCTCGTAACGGCGACTGGCCGAGAGCTGCTTCGAGTCGTTGAGGGCGTCGTTAACATAGTCTTCGGGCAGGATTACCGCCGCGGCATACACGCTGCCGGCAAGGCAGCCCCGCCCCGCCTCGTCGCATCCGGCCTCTACGAGGCCTGTGTTCATGTGGCTCTTAAGCATTTCTTTCTTGTTTTTTTATTTGATTATAGGCCTAATCAGGCTGATAAGACAAATGGGACGGATGGGCCGTGAGTACATGATTTTACGTTACTTTTTCCCTCCCTACTCCTTTTCTCTTTGCTACTTCCCTCCCATTTTATCTTTCTTTAACTAAAAACGCAGTATGAGTGAACATATTGTGCACAAACGCGCATTTATTTTGCAACCAGAAACGAAACGATAAAAACATACAGATATGGAAAAGCAAATGACACTGACAGCAAACGCGAGCATAATGAGAAAATGTTCAGACATCGTGAAAAAGGCCGCCGGCCTGCTCGGCGTTCCGCAGCAACGGCTGCGCAGATACTATTCGGCGGTGCTCGGCACCGAGGTTGACCCAGCCCGGGCCCGCGCCATAACCGAAGCCCAGCTGGCCTTCTTCGCCGTCACGCTGCCGGCCGATTACCCCTTGGCACTCAGGGTTTTGGCGTGCGTGTGGTTCGTGACGGCGGCGAGGAAATTGAAAGGTAAGAATTAAAATTAAGAGCTAAGAAGACGTACTTTGCTTGGTTGTATTGTGAACAAAGCACGTTTTCTTAGCTCTTAATTTTCTTGATTATATCAAAACATCTTGCTGACACGCTTGATTCCGTCGACAAGCGCGTCGATTTCCTCCTTCGTGTTGTATAGCGCGAACGAGGCGCGCACCGTGCCCTGTATGCCGAGGCGCTGCATGAGGGGCTGGGCGCAGTGGTGGCCCGTGCGCACGGCTATGCCGAGGCGGTCGAGCAGTGTGCCCATGTCGAGGTGGTGGATGTCGCCGACGAGGAACGACACTACGGCGTCCTTACGCGCCGACGTTCCGAAGATGCGTATCCCGTCGACCTCGGCGAGCCTCCGCATGGCGTACTCCGTCAGCTCATGCTCGTGCCGGCGGATGTTGTCCATGCCGAGAGCCGTGATGTAGTCGATGGCCTTTGCCAGGCCGTTGGTGGCTACATAGTCGGGCGTTCCGGCCTCGAACTTGAACGGAAGGCGCTCGAACACCGTCCGTTCGAAGCTCACGCTCTCTATCATCTCTCCCCCGCCCTGGTAAGGCGGCAGGCGGTCGAGCCAGTCTTCCTTGCCGTAAAGCACGCCTACGCCCGTAGGCCCGTACATCTTGTGGCCGCTGAAGGCGAAGAAGTCGCAGTCCATAGCCTGCACGTCTACGGCGAAGTGGGGCGCGCTCTGCGCGCCGTCAACCATCACGGGCACGCCGTGTGAGTGGGCGATGCGTATGATTTCATCCACAGGATTTACCGTGCCGAGCACGTTGCTGACGTGCGTCACGCTCACGAGCTTTGTCCTATCTGTGAACAGGCGCTCGTATTCGTCGAGCCTCAATTCGCCCTCGTCGGTCATCGGTATGACGCGCATGGATATGCCCTTCTTGGCCGCCTGCAGCTGCCACGGCACAATGTTGGAGTGGTGCTCCATGACGCTTACTATCACTTCGTCGCCCTCTTGCATGAACTCATCACAGAAAGACGACGCCACGAGGTTAAGGCTCTCGGTGGTTCCGCGCGTGAATATGATTTCACTCGTTGACCGCGCGTTGATGAACCGGCGGACTTTCTCTCGCGCTTCCTCATGCAGGTCGGTGGCCTGTTGCGACAGATAGTGCACGCCGCGGTGCACGTTCGCGTTCACGTTGTAATACTCGTCTGTGATGGCCTCAACCACGCAGCGCGGCTTCTGCGTAGTAGCCGCGTTGTCAAGATATACCAACGGCCGGTCGTAAACCTTGCGGCCGAGAATAGGAAAGTCGTTGCGGATAGTGTTGATGTCGAACATTTTACTTTAAGGAGTTAAGGAGTTATGTAGTTAAGGAGTTAAGACAAATGCTTTTATTTTTAGGAGTTAAGGGGTTATGTCTTAACTCCTTAACTACATAACTCCTTAACTCCCAAAACAAAAATCACCTGCACAGCTTGCATCCCTCGCATTTGGCGAGCTCTCCGCGGAAGCGTTTCTCCACGAGATAGTGCAAGCGGTCGCGCAAGGGCAAGAGCTTTATGCCGTCGATGACCTCGTTGATGAAGGCGAACTCAAGCAGGAGCTTGGCTTCCTTGAGCGGAATACCGCGCTGGCGCATGTAGAACAGGGCCGCGTCGTTAAGCTGGCCAACGGTGCTTCCGTGGGCGCACTTCACGTCGTCGGCGTAAATTTCGAGCATGGGCTGCGTGTACATGCGCGCCTCCTTGGTGGCGCAGAGGTTCTGGTTGGTTTCCTGCGAAATGGTCTTCTGTGCTCCGTGGCGCACCAGCACACGCCCGGCGAACGCGCCTACGGCATTGCCGTCGAGCACGTATTTGTACAGTTCGCGGCTCGTGCAGCGGGGCACGCGGTGGTCGATGAGCGTGTTGTTGTCGACGTGTTGGTGCTTGTCGGCTATCACGCAGCCGTAAAGGTCGCACTCGGCGCCCTCGCCTGCAAACGTAAGGTCGGTGCGGTTGCGCGTCACTCCGTTGTGCAGCGTTATGACGTTGTGGCTCACGCGGCTGTCGCGCTGCTGCTCGATGAACACGTTGCTCACGCGGACGTTCTTCACATGGGTTTCCTCCAGACAGTAAAGGTCAAGCGAAGCGCCATCGCCGACGTATGCCTCAATCACCTGAGTGGCGAGGAAACGGCGGTCGTCGGCGGCATGGTCGCAGAAGAGAAGCTTTATCTGGGCCTGCTCCTCTACAACTATCAGCACGCGGCGGTTAACCATCAGGTCGACGTCAGAGCGCAGGATGTTGATTACCTGCACGGCTTTCTCAACGACGACACCCTTCGGCACGTACACCAGCAGGCCGTCTTGGGCGAGCATGGTGTTAAGGGCCGTTATGCCGTCGTCGGCCGTCTTGGCCAGCTTCGAGTAATACTTTGCCACGAAGTCAGGATGTTCGGCGGCGTATTTCGCCAGCGAACCCACCACGACACCTTCGGGCAGAAGGTGTCCTTTAGGCTGGGCCTTGTCGTAAAAGCCGTCGTTAAGGACGAAATAAAGCGACGTACTGAGGTTTGGCACGTCACAGCGGAACGCCTCATAGGGGTCGACTGGAATTTCCAGGCGGTTGAGGTTAAGCCCGTAGTCAGGCTCAAACAGCGCCGGGATGTCCGTGTATTTATACCGTTCGACCTTCTTCGTCGGGAAGCCTATGCGCTTGAAGTCGTCAAAGGCGGCGTCGCGCACGGAGTTCATCGGCTCCACGCTGTGGCTCATAAGCATGTCGCGGCACTGCGAGTAAAGGTCGATATATTGTTTTTCGCTTTGCATAATCAAAAATGTTTAACAACAAGGAGTTATCAGAAGTTAACGGTAGTTAGGCGCTTCGCGCCGGAGTTAACAGACAAATGCCTTACCGACAAAAAATAAAACCTGTCAAAGGTAATGTCAGTTAACTCCGCGACCGCAGGGAGCTAACTACGTCTTAACTCCCCTTAACTCCATATATCACAGACCGTCCACTTCCTCCTTTATCCAGTCATAGCCGCGCTTCTCTATCTCTTTCGACAGCTCCGGCCCGGCGGTCTTCACTATG
>CALUKU010000025.1 GCA_944321295.1 uncultured Prevotella sp. | reverse complement strand
GGCGCGTCGTTCACCAAGAACAAGCACGAGTACCTGCCCATACCGTTCGCCCAAATCAGTGCAAGCAACGGCCATTACACGCAGAACTGCGGTGGATGGTGATATATTAACCATATAAAAAGACAATTATCATGAAACTTAGCATAAATCATTTAGCGGCCATGCTGTTTGCTGCGGTGGCGTTGTTGGGCTTCGCAGGATGCGACGACGACAACACGTCAGACCTCCGCTTGGACGGCGACACATGGCTTACGTCCTTCGTTTTGGACGGATATGAGGGCGTAATCGACAACACCGCGAAGACCGTCACGGTGGGAGTGCCCAAAACTTACGACACGCGCGCCATGGAAGTGACGGCCCTGACGGCGTCTGAAGGCGCGTCTACGTCGATGAACGTCGGCGACGTGGCCGACTTCTCGCTGCCCCAGAGCGTGCAGGTTGTCAACGGCGACGCCTACTTCGAGTACACCGTAAACGTGGTGCACGACGCCGCACGCATAACATCGTTCAAGGCGAACGGCTACATCGGCGTTATCAACGAGCAGAACCGCACCATCACCGTGCGTGTGCCCACTACGGCAGACGTAACCGCCATGACCACGGAGATTGTCACTTCAGAGGGCGCTACGGTAACTCCCGCTTCAGGACAGGCGGTAGACTTTACCAACCCCGTTGAGTTCACGGTTACTTACAACACCGCTACGGCCGTATATACCGTTACCGTAGTCAAGTCAGACGCGCCAAGCGCAGTGTTCGTAGGACTTGCGGCCACCATCGACGGCCTCGGCCTCGAGGAGCGCGCCGCTGCCGACTGGATGCTGCTTAACGTGGCAAACGCCCAGTACGTTTCGTTCGAGGACGTGCGCACAGGCAACGTAGACCTTAGCGAATGTAAGCTGATGTGGTGGCACCTGCACATCGACGGCGGCATTGACAACATGGAGAAGTTTGACAATGCGGCTCCCGAAGCATTGCAGGCCGTACCCGCCGTTAAGGAATTCTACGACAACGGAGGCTGCCTCCTGCTCTCGCGCTTCGCCACGTATTACGCCGCCAAGCTCGGCGCTACGCTCGACGGAGCCAACCCGAACAACTGTTGGGGACAGGTAGAGGAGGACGGCGAAATCACTAAAGGCCCCTGGAGCTTCTACGTCGACGGGCATGAGGACCACCCGATATACAGCGGACTCGTAACCACCATCGACGGCAAGCAGGGCGTATACACCTGCGACGCCGGCTACCGCATCACCAACAGCACCTGCCAGTGGCACATCGGAAGCGACTGGGGCGGCTATCCCACGCTTGACGACTGGCGCACGCTGCACGGCGGAATCGACCTCGGCTACGGCGGCGACGGAGCGGTGGTAGTATGGGAGTACCCGGAGAACGCCAACGGAGGCCACATCCTCTGCATCGGCTCGGGCGCATACGACTGGTACGCGTACGGCGTTGACACAACCGGCGACCAGTATCACGGCAACGTGGCTACGCTCACCCTCAACGCAATCAATTATCTTACAGCAGACAAGTAAACACGGCAGACGAGTGGACAAGCACCTCCAAACCTCCCCGAGGGGGAGGCTTCCAATCCGCTTGCGGTAGGGACATTCAAATCAATCGTTAACGATTAAGAATTAACCCACGCCCATCCTTTCCCTCCCCCTCGGGGGAGTTGGAGGGGGCCTGTCACCCGCTCGCTTGCCAACAATAAAAAAACAACATTGAAATTATGAAGACCATGATATATTCATTAGCTTTGGCTGCCATGCTGACGGCGTTCAGCGGCTGCTCTGACGACGATGACTTCGTGCTCACCCAGCGCGACTGGAGCGGCACGACCAACTACTTCGCTCCCACCGACGAGAGCAAGGCAGACACATATTACAAGCCTTACGTAGGCTACGTGGGCGACCCCATGCCCTTCTACGACCCCGTGGCACAGGACTTCAAGGTGCTTTACCTGCAGGACTACCGCCCCAATCCGGCCGACACTTACCACCCCATCTGGGGCGTAAGCACTAAGGACGCGGCCAACTATACTTCGCTCGGCGAGGTGATACCTACGGGAACGGCCTCAGAGCCCGACGCGGCCATCGGCACGGGCAGCACCATCTATAACGAGGCCGACAAGCTTTACTACACCTTCTACACCGGCCACACGAGCAGCCGCGAGGTGGTTATGTACGCGACGTCGGCAGACTTCAAGACGTGGACTAAGAACCGCGCGTTCCGTCTGCGCGGCGACGACTACGGATACTCCGTCAACGACTTCCGCGACCCGTTCGTCTTCAAGGGCGACGACGGACGCTTCCACATGCTCGTGTCAACCAAGCAGGGCACGAAGGGCGTCCTGGCCGAGTTCACCTCAGACGACCTGAAGGCCTGGAGCCACGCCGGCGTGTTCATGACGATGATGTGGGACAGGTTCTACGAGTGTCCCGACCTGTTCAAGATGGGCGACTGGTGGTATCTCGTCTACTCGGAGAAGCACGCCGCCATACGCAAGGTGCAGTATCTTAAGGGCCGCACGCTCGACGAGCTGAAGGCCACTACGGCCAACGACGCCGGCCTCTGGCCCGACGACCACGAGGGCTTCCTCGACTCGCGCGCCTTCTACGCCGGCAAGACCGCCTCTGACGGCACCAACCGCTACATCTGGGGATGGTGTCCCACGCGTCCCGGCAACGACAACACCAACGTCGGCGCCAATCCCAACGAGCCCGAGTGGGCCGGCAACCTCGTAGCCCACAAGCTTATCCAGCACGAGGACGGCACGCTCACCCTCGGCGCCGTTGAAGGCATCGACGCAAAATACGCCAAGCAGGGCGAGGCCGCAGTGATGGCCAAGAGCGACGCGGGCGTGACCGAAGCCGGCGGGACGTACACCCTCACGGGCGACGCCTACCTGCTGTTCAGCCGCCTCAACGTGCACAACAAGATATCGTTCACCGTCAGGACGGCCTCTGCCGACGACAGGTTCGGCCTCTCGCTCTGCCGCGGCACCGACTCTGATAAGTACTACTCAATCATAGTCAACCCCGAGGGCGGCGGCAAGCGCAAGATCAACTTCGAGGAAGAAGGCCCCGAAGGCAAGGGCTTCATCGACGGCATTGACGGCTACGTGTTCAACGCCCCGGCCGACAACGAGTACCGCGTCACCGTCTATACTGACAACTCCGTGTGCGTAGTCTACATCAACGACAACGTGGCTTACACCAACCGCATTTACGGCAACCAGAAGAACTGCTGGTCTATAAACTCTTACGGAGGCACCGTCGAAGTAAGCGGCGTCGACGTGCGCTATTATTGACGCCGGCTGCGCGCCGCCCCGTAGCGGCGCGTTCCCTGCACGTTTGAATTATAATTGTCCGCAGATTTTTGTTTCATGGTATTGTTCGCCTGCGGATTTCATCGGCCGCCGGCTTACACGACGTAAGCTGGCGGCTTTTCCGTTTAAAGGCTGAGCCGTTCCGGCGAGGTTCTAAAAGGCGGCCTTTCATGTTGCAAAAGGCCGCCTTTTGCAGTCTTAAAGCTTACCTTTTGCAGCCTAAAAGGCGGCCTTTTAGAAGGCAGTGCGCAAAGGCCTGCGGCCCAGCGGTTTACGCGCGGCCTCCTCCGCGTGTGCATGCCGAGGCGCGCTCAGGCGGCCCGTAAACGCCTTTAAACATCTTTTTTTCCCATATTTCAAGCCGTAAGGTTGTGAAAAATCGTTCAAAACATATCAAAATTGTTGCATGAACGAATTTTTGCAAACGTTGAAATAAATTTGTTATACTTATTTAATAAGAGAAAATATCTTTGCCGTCGAACAATACATTTTTACTAACCGCAAAAATAAACGATTATGATGAGTAACATCAAACGTATACTGCTGAACGCAGTATTCATCGCTTTTTGTACCGTTGCGGCGGCCCAACAGGTCGACGTCAGCGGTACTGTGAAAGACGAGGCGGGCGAGGCCATCATCGGAGCCACGGTTACCGAGGAAGGCACTAAGAACGCCACAGTGACCGATTTTGACGGAAACTTCCGCCTTAAGGCACCCCAGGGAGCCAAGCTCAAGGTAACCTATATAGGTTATAAGACGGCTACCGTCACTGCCGGAACGGGCCTCAGCGTAGTCCTGCGGGAGGACAACAACGTCATGGAAGAGCTGGTCGTCACCGGCTATACCACCCAGCGCAGGGCCGACCTGACGGGTTCCGTAGCCGTGATGGACATGGACGAGCCCATGAGTGCCTCTAATCCTAACATGCTCTCGTCGATGCAGGGCAAGCTGGCCGGCGTCAACATTACCGACGACGCGGCCCCGGGCGGCGGCAGCTCGGCCATCCGCGTGCGCGGTATGAGCACTGTCAACCCCAACAACTCGCCTCTTTACATCATCGACGGCGTGGCAACTACCGAGAACCTTAACTCGCTCAACCCCGCCGACATCGAGTCTATACAGGTGTTGAAGGACGCGTCGTCAGCCTCAATCTACGGTTCGCGTGCCGCCAACGGCGTCATCATCATCACCACGAAGCAGGGCAAGGGCGACAGGCTCTCTATCAACGTAAACTACTCTCTCAGCCTGCAGACCGTAGCCAAGACCTACGACATGCTCAACGCCGAGCAGTGGGGACAGGCTTACTGGACGGCAGCCCGGAACTCTAACGTGGCGGCCACGCACCCCTTCTACGGCAGCGGAGCCACTCCGCAGCTCGGCGAATGGCTCGACGCGGCCCACACCGTAAGGGCTTCTGACACCGACTGGCAGGACGAAGTCTACTCTTCGGCGTGGACGCACAACCTCTCGGCCAGCGTAGCCAACAGCGGCAAGAACGGTACGGTGATGTTCTCTTTGAACTATGTCAACCAGGACGGTCTTGTTGACTACACCTTCTACCGCCGCTACTCCGCACGACTCAACTCTACTTACAACATCGGTAAGTACGTGAAGATAGGCGAAAACCTCATGGTTGCCAACTGGCAAGACCGCGGTTTCACCACCAACGCCGACCGCGGCGTGCCCGCAATGGCCATCTTCCAGCACCCGGCAATCCCCGTTTACGACATCAACGGCAACTTCGCGCGCCCGATGTATCTCAGCAACTCTGACTTCGCCAACCCGGCGCAGGCCGTCTACAACGGCCGCGACAACAGCAACGACAGCTGGCGTATCTTCGGTAACGGCTTCATCGAGGTGTATCCCGTAAAGGGACTCACCCTCAAGAGCAACCTCGGTATCGAGCATGTGCAGTATTTCAACAAGAACCTTAACCGCCGAGTCAACCCCTCCGACGTGAACAGCATGAACCGCGCTTACGGCCAAGGCGACACTTGGACATGGACGAACACCGCCAATTACAAGCTCGACATCAACAACCACCACCTTAACGTGTTAGGAGGTGTCGAGGCGATAAAGTACACCTTCCAGGACATCTCTGCCGCACGCAACAACTACGCCTTTGAAGACGACGACTTCATGCAGATAGGCTCGGGCACCGGCGCCCAGACCAACGGCGGCGGAAAGAACGAATGGGCCTTGTTCTCGCTCTTCGCCAAGGCTGACTACAACTACGCCGACCGCTACCTCTTCTCTGCTACCGTACGCCGCGACCAGACCTCGCGCCTGTGGAAAGGACAGAACTCGGGCGTCTTCCCCGCCTTCTCGGCAGCATGGCGCTTGTCTGAGGAGAAGTTCTTCCCGAAGAACAACATCGTCAACGACGTAAAGATACGCCTCGGATGGGGTCAGAACGGTAACGCCGCAATCGACGATTTCTATGCCGGTTACACCTCTTACGGCTCTGTTTCGGGCAACGGCGCCTACGACATGGCCGGCACCAACAACTCAGTGAACGGCGGTGTGATCGTTACTAAGTCTGGTAACAGGGACCTGAAGTGGGAAACCACCACGCAGACAAACATCGGTCTTGACCTCCGTATGTTCAACAGCACGTTCGGACTTTCGCTCGATTACTTCATCAAGAACACTAAGGACATGCTCACCCAGCCGCCCGTGCTCTCGGTAGCAGGCGAGAACGCCGTCGTCTATCGTAACACCGGTAGCATGAAGAACCATGGTTTCGAGCTTATGGCCGACTACCACAGCCCGCAGTACGGCGACTTCTCATGGGACGGCTCGTTCAACTTCTCGCTCTACCGCAACGAGGTTGAGAAACTTAACGACTACGTCACAACCATCGGAGGCGACTGGCGACTCATCGAGGGGCAGCCTATGGGCGTTTACTACGGCTACGTTGCCGACGGACTCTTCCGCACCGAGGAAGAGGTTTACAACCATGCCGAGCAGCCGGGCAAAGGTCTTGGCCGCATAAGGTACAGGGATCTTGACGGCAACGGCGTCATCGACGAGAACGACCGCTGCGTAATCGGCGACCCGAACCCCGACTTCTCAATCGGCTTGAACCTCAGCTTCAAGTACAAGCAGTTCACCCTTAGCACGTTCTTCACCGGCGACTTCGGCTTCGACATTTATAATATTGTGAAGAAACAGATGGACTTCATGGGCACGGGTCTGCGCGACATCAACCACGGAGCCGACATCTTGAACGCCTGGTCGCCCGAGAACCCAACGTCGTCGATACCCGCACTGGCGCTGACCGACGCCAACAACGAGATGCGCATGTCAACCTATTTCATCGAGGACGGCTCTTACTTCAAGATGAAGTACATCAAGCTGCAGTATGACCTGCCGTCTAAGATAGCCAAGAAGTTCTGCCAGGGCCTGAGCATTTACGGCCAGGTGGAGAACGTGTTCACCATAACCGGCTATTCAGGACTTGACCCCGAACTGCCGCTCAGCGGCTACGGAGCACGTGTAGACAACTCGCCTTATCCGCGTTCACGCACGTTCTCTATCGGATTAAACCTTCAGTTCTAAATTCAAACAGTACACAAGCAGACAAGATACAAGCAGACAAGCGGCTGCAAAAGCGACAAGCACATAAGTAGGTTCTTGCCGGCTTGTAGCTTGTAAACTAAATATAAAGAATTATGAAAACGATAAAAAGTAACATAGCAAAAGCCTTCCTGGGCTTGGCCGTGGTCGCTTCACCGGCGTTCTTCTCGTCATGCAACGACATGCTCGACCTCGCTCCGCAAGGCACATTTACCGACGCGCAGCTCGACTCAACGTCAATCGAGGGCCTGCTTACGTCGGCCTATGCCGGACTTGAGTGCCACTTCTTCGGCAACAACGAGTCGTTCCAAGGCCCGATAACCAACTGGATATTCGACGTTCGCTCCGACGACGCCTACAAAGGCGGCCAGTCGTTGTCTATGGAGAGCAACATCCATGACCTCGAGGTTTCGAACCTGCGCAGCGACAACGTGTGCGTTCGCGACAAGTGGCGCAACAACTTCTACGCAATCGACCGCGTTCACAAGGCCATGAGGGCCATCAAAGACGCTGATGTGGATGGCAAGGAGTCGATGTTGGCAGAGCTGAAGACGCTCCGCGCCTACTTCTACTTCGACCTGATACGCGTGTTTGAGAACATACCTTACTTCGACGAAACGGTTGGCGACCCAAGTTCGGTATCGCCTTACCAGTACTCCCGCGACGAAATCTTCGACTTTATCAAGACCGACCTGCGCGAGGCTTACCTTGCGTTGCCCGAGAGCCAGGAGGACGCAGGCCGCTTCAACAAGTACGTTGCCGCTGCGCTGATGGCTAAGGTGAGCGCCTTCACGGCGTCGGTGAACAACGATGCGGCCGACTGGAACGACGTGATAACCTATGCCGACTACGTTATCGGCAGCAAGAAATATGCGCTGTATGACAATTTCCTCGATATGTCGAAGGTTGAGTTTGACAACAAGAAGGAGTCAATCCTCGCCATCCAGTTCGCCGTGACGGCAGACAATGCGCACTACAATTACCCCAACATGCTCAACTGCACTTACAGCGAAGGCAATCTTTACGGCTCTGGCGACGACTTCTTCCTGGGCAGCCAGAACCTCGTTAACGCCTTCCGCACCGACGACAACGGCCTGCCTTACCTTACGGGCACGTCTGGCGACGTTGACAACAGCGTAAACGTGACGGGCGACTACCAAGGAAACGTAGACCCGCGCCTCGACTTCACCGTGGGCCGCATCGGCTTCCCGTGGCGCGGCCACACATACACGAGCGCATGGTGCCGCGCTTATGACCTTTACGGAGAGTACTCGGGCAAGAAGGGACAGCTCGCTCCTGAAGACCCGAACCTCGTTCCCGGCATAGTGCCTTGGGGCGCTTCGGGCCTTAACTTCATTCTTATCCGCTACGCAGACATACTGCTGCTGAAGGCGGAAGCCCTTATCGAGACAAATCAAGACCTCGACATGGCGCGCACTTTGATAAACGACGTGCGCAATAAGGCCAAGAGGAGCATTGACGCCTCTTACTCGCCGGTTGACCTCGACCCGATGCGCGCAAGCTATAAGGTTGAGCCTTACCCGGCTGAAGGCTGGACTCAGGACTACGCCCGCCGTGCCGTGCGCATGGAGCGCCGCCTTGAACTGGCCATGGAGGGCAACCGCTGGTTCGACCTTGTGCGCTGGGGCACGGTGGTTGACGTTGTCAACAACTATATGCAGAACGAGTCAAATCTGCGCACTTATTACGAAGGCAATTCGATAAACTCTGACGAGGTGTACTTCCCGATACCGCTTGAGGAGGTTGACAACGCCGCCGGCGGAGTTTACGACAAGCCGCAACAGTAAATCAATAACCTATAAAAACAGACGACAATGAAAACGAACATATTGAAGACAATGGCCGTTGCGCTGGTAGGTTTGTCGCTTGCGGCCTGCTCGGACGTCGACATTCAGTCAACCCCTTACTCTGAGAAGGTGACCGACTTGGCCTATACCGCCGACGGGCGCGACGTTACTTTGACCTGGCAACTGCCGCAGGCCGAGGGCCTGTCTGGCGTAAGGATTGACAAGGACGGCACTCTTGCTGCCGAGCTTGACGGAGCTGTTACGTCGTGGTTGGCCAAGCACGTGGCCGTGAACACCGACATATATTATACCGTGAAGGCCTGCTATGACAACGGACTGACGTCAGAAGGGCAGACGGTGAAGGTGCGCATCGACAGCGACGCCAAGGCAAAGGCCGGCTTCCTGCTGCCGCAGGCTGACGAGTCGACGCTTGACGACGACGAGAAGGCCGCCCTCGACTGGTTCCGCGCCAACTATCCTGACGGCGTTGTGCTTACTCCTGCCGACATGGCAGACGTATATCCCGACGAAATCAGCGAAATCTGGGTGCAGGTTGACCGCGTGGGCATGCCTCAAGGATGGCGCAACCTGCCCTCGGAGCTTGTAGCCGATGACGTAATAGCAGCCCTTGCCAACTATGTGAAGAACGGAGGCAACCTGCTCCTCACCAAGCACGCCACGCAGCTTGTGGCCGCGATAGGCCGCGTTTCGGAGAACCGTGCGCCCAATCTTTACAGCGACGGAGCTGGCGGAGAAGGCACCGACATCTGGACGGCGCAGGCAATCGTCGGCTATGACATGACCGAACGCTACGACCATACGAGCCACGCAATCTACAAAGGACTGGTTACCGTGCCCGAATCGCAGACCGGCTTCGGCGGCGACACTTATGCGCTGGAAGGCCCGGGCATGCGCGAAGACCACAACTGCATGTGGGACTGCAACAACACGTCGCTCGAAATATCCAATGAGCCGAACGTAATCAAGGGCTTCGAGACGGCCACCAACTCTACGGTGCTCGCCACATGGGGACACGTGCGTGACTATTGCTGCGCCGGTATCGTTGACTTCAACCCCGACGGCGACTACCTCGGACGCGTACTGTGCATAGGCCTTAACGCCTACGAGTGGAACCAGAACGACCGCACCAACGAATATCAAAGCAACATCGAGCTGCTCACCAAGAACTGCCTCGACTACCTCAAGCAGTAACGTCATTATCGACTATTGTGCAAGAGGCGGCCTTTTGCATCGCGAAAGGCCGCCTTTTACGTCCTGATATGCCGCCTTTTGCAGCCTAAAAGGCGGCCTCTTGCAAACGCCTTGGTAATCAGGCGCTTATGAAAAAATCGACATTAACCCGACATTACACACAAACTATGATAAAAAGAACTGTTAACACCCTGCTGATGTGCGCCTCGATGGCGGCCGCGACGGCCCAGACCGACGTGGCGGCACGCTTCGACATGAGCCTCAATGACGGCAACACCGTCGTAGAGAGCGTGTCGGGGCAGGCGTTCGCCGTAAACCATAACCTCGCGCCCGAGAACATCGACGGCGCCGTAGGCAAGGCCCTGCGCCTCGACGGCTATTCTACATATGTCAAGGCACAGGTCAACGCGGCCTCGATGAGCACCTCGGCACTGACGGTGTCGCTGTGGTGCGCGCCCGAAACTTACCCGATGATGAACTCGGCCGAATACGAGAACGCCGAAACATGGATAGCCGGCAACCTTGACGAGAATGCCAAGACGGGCTTCGCCTTCACCATAAAGCCCAGCGGCGAGTACGGCTTCAAGTGCTACACGGGCGGATGGGCCGTGACGCTTGCCGCCGCAGAGGGTGGCGGGCAGGTGCTTCCGCGCTATGAGTGGAGCCATCTCGTAGCCGTGATCGACGCTGACAACCGCCAGGCCAGGCTCTACCGCAACGGCGAGCTGGTGGCCGAGAGCCGCTGCATGTCGCCCATCAACGTCGGCGGCGGCGACTTCCTCATAGGCAAAAGCCCTGAGGACAGGACTATGGACAAATACCTCCTTAACACATTCAACGGCCTGATAGACGACATCACAATATATAATAAGGTGCTCACGCAGGCCGAGGCCGCACAGCCTGCGGCCGAGAACCCGGCTGACCTGGGCATACCGGCGTCGCGCCACGCCGCCGACATCATGCGTCCGGCGTTCCACGGCATGCCCGCCACGGCGTGGACTAACGAGTGCCACGGCATGGCTTATTCCGGCGGACGCTACCACGTGTTCTTCCAGAAGAACGCCAACGGCCCCTACATGGCGCGCCTGCACTGGGGACACATCTACTCTGACAACCTCTACAAGTGGCACGAGGACCGCATAGCCATAGCCCCCGGCGAGAGCTACGACGTCAAAGGGTGCTGGTCAGGGGCGGTATTCACCGACCCGGATCTTACCGGCGGCAAGCCGGCCATAATCTACACCGGCGTCGACAACGCCAAGGCCACCATCGACATGGCCCTGCCCGACGACGAAAACCTCACCATGTGGAGCAAAGTTGACGGCAACCCGATAATCAACGGGCGCCCGTCAGGACTGTCTGACGACTTCCGCGACCCATATTTCTTCACCGCCGGCGGCAAGAAATACATAATAGTAGGCTCGGCCAAGAACGGCGTCGGCACTACCACCCTGCACGAGTATGACCCCCAGACGGGCACATGGAGCAACGACGGGCGCACCTTTTTCAGCGGCACTTCGGCCTCAGTGCACGGCACGTTCTGGGAGATGTCTAACATAACGAACATCGACGGCAAGTGGCTTTTCACCACGACGCCGCTCAATACCAAAGACGGCGTAGAGGTGTTATACTGGGTCGGCGACATCAACGCCGACGGCACGTTCACCCCTACGGCGCAGGCCGTCGACAAGCCGGCCAAGCTCGAGCTTGACGGCTTCAGCAAGCAGGGCTACGGCCTGCTGTCGCCCACCATCTTCCAGCACGACGGCAAGACGCTGCTTATGGGTATCGTGCCCGACAAGCTGCCGTCGGCCAACAACTACGAGCTGGGCTGGGCCCACTGCTACAGCCTGCCCCGCGAGATCTCTCTGGCCGCTGACGGCACGCTCGTGCAGCGGCCTTACAGCGGCCTTCAGGCCATGCGCACCAGCCAAAAGTATTCACGCAGCGACTTCGACCTTGCCGGTACGGAGCAGCTTGCTCCCGTTTCGGGACGCAAGGTGGAGCTGTGCGGCGAGTTCGTGGTAGGCTCGGGCGACTTCGGCTTCAACCTCTTCAAGCACGGCGACAAGCAGGTGAAGCTCTATTATTCATGGGCGGAGAACAAGCTGACGGTCGACGCCTCTGGCATTGACCGCTGGGTCAACGACGGCGGAGTGTATGACGGCAAGTACGGCAGCACCCTTCCGCGCAGCATTGCCAAGGGCGAGGTGCTTAAGATACACGCTTTCATCGACCATTCAATCATGGACGTGTTCGTCAACGACACCTGGGCGTTCTCCATGCGCCTGTTCCCAACTGACGCCGAGGCCGACGGCATTGAGGCTTTCGCCGACGGAACTACGCACGTAAACAAGCTTGAGGCCTGGGTGCTCGACGAGAACGGCGGCGCTCCCTCAGGCATTACGTCGGCTGAAATGCCCGGCGGCGTCAGCATAAAGATGGCTGACGGAGCCGTGGTTTACGACAATGCGCAGGCCGGAACGGTGCTCAGCTTATATGATTTAAGTGGTAAAATGTTTGTTTCACGGTGCCTCGATGCGGACGGCGGGTCAATACCCGTCGCCCGCCGGGGCGTTTGCATAGCCAAGATAACCACCCCCGAGGGCGTGGCTTGCAGGAAGATAATCGTCCCTTGAGCCGGTTCGGCCCTCTCGCGGGATGTCAATTACGCTTCAAAAGATGCTAAATTTGTTACATGAACGCTTTTTTATAGTGTTTGAAATAAAATTTAATAGTGTTTGTCACTATGTGTATTAATTTTGCGGAAGATAAAGTCTTTTGACAATATACGGCTAATACTTACGGAAAATAAACATTAAGCGATAAATAACATGAAAACGAAAAAGAATTTATATGTGGTTTTTCTCGGGGCGGTTCTCGGCCTTTCGGCGGTTCAGGCCTCGGCTGAGTCGAAGCTGACGGTAAGCCATCTGGCTTGCGAACAGAACATTGTGTCCGTAACCGAGGCGCAGCGCTACCTGCTGCTGCCCGTGCAGGACAATGCGCCCGAGGCCAAGGTAGGCATTATTTCGGGCAACACCCAGGTCGGAGTGTTGGCCAACGTGCGCCTCGCCCGTGAGCGCGTAGACTATTACGTGCCGTTCGACCTGTCGGCGTTCGCCGGCAAGGACGTCAAGATTGACGTGCAGGGCATGCCGCAAGGCTCGCTCTGCTGGAAGGAGATGAAGCTCTCCGACACGTTCGACATGACTAATAAGGAGAAATACAGGCCCGTTTACCACCATACTCCGGCCTACGGATGGATGAACGACCCTAACGGAATGTTCTATAAGGACGGCGTGTGGCACCTGTATTTCCAGCACAACCCCTACGGCTCCGTATGGGGAAACCTGGCTTGGGGACACTCTACAAGTACTGATCTGGTGCACTGGCAGTATGAGGGCGACCCCGTTATGGCCGACGCCTTGGGGCTTATCTTCAGCGGTTCGTCAGTCGTAGACAAGGACAATACGGCCGGTTTCGGCGCAGGAACGATAGTTTCGTTCTACACGTCGGCCAAGTCGTCGCCCTGGGGCGACGTCCAGATGCAGAGCATGGCGTACAGCACCGACGGCGGAAAGACCTTCACCAAGTATGACGGCAACCCCGTAATAACCTCTACGGCGCGCGACTTCCGCGACCCGAAGGTGTTCTGGTACGCTCCCGGCAAGCACTGGGTGATGATGCTCGCGGTAGGGCAGGAGATGCAGATATGGTCTTCAGCCGATCTTAAGGACTGGAAATACGAGAGCAGCTTCGGCGCAAAGCAGGGCGCGCACGGCGGCGTCTGGGAGTGCCCCGACCTCGTTGAGCTGCCCGTTGAGGGCACTAAGGAGAAGCGTTGGGTGCTCATCTGCAACATCAACCCCGGCGGCCCGTTCGGCGGAAGCGCCACGCAGTACTTCGTGGGAACGTTCGACGGCAAGAAGTTTACCAACCAGTTCCCCACCAAGACGAAGTGGATGGACTACGGCAAGGACCATTACGCCACCGTGACCTTCAGCAACGCGCCCGACGGCCGCTGCGTGGCTTTCGGCTGGATGAGCAACTGGCAGTATGCCGCCGTAGTGCCGACGAAGCAGTATCGCTCGGCAAACACCATTGCCCGCGACCTCACCCTCTACCGCCAAGGCGGCGACCTGCTGCTCAAGAGTGCTCCTTCAAAAGAGATAGAGAAGGCCCGCAGCACGAAGAAGAGCGTGCCGCAGTTCAACGTCAGCGACTCTTACGAGATTGCAAGTCTGCTCGACGGCAACGACGGAGCTTACGAGATAGAGATGGAAATCAAGAACAACGGCGCCGAGAAGATAGCTTTCACCCTGCAGAACGCCAAGGGTGAGAACGTCATGATGTACTATGACACGGCTACGAGGCAGTTTGTCATGGACCGAAGCAACAGCGGCGAAACGTCGTTCAGCCCTGACTTCCCCGCCATGACGGTGGCTCCCGCGGCCGATGTGGACGACATCAGGCTGCGACTCTTCGTCGACCGCTCCAGCATTGAGGCCTTCGGCGACGGCGGAAAGTTCGTGATGACCAACATTGTGTTCCCCGCCGAGCCTTACAACAAGATGAAGTTCGAGTCGGTTCGCGGCTCGTTCACGGTGAAAAAGATGAACGTATATAAGTTGAAATAATACGGAAATTAAAGAATTTAGAGAAGTTACAGAAGTTAAAAGCCATTACCACTGTGGGCTATGGCGTATGACATAATTAAGTGAAAGTATTTTTTATGTTAGGATAAACATTATAACCAACGAGGCATTTGGCTATAACTTCTTTAACTTCTATAACTTCTTTAACTTCAAAAAATAAAAGAACAAATGAACAACAACAATAATTATATGAAGTTGGTGCCCGTCATGCTCTGCTTCTTCGCCATGGGTTTTGTCGACCTTGTGGGCATAGCCTCAAACTATGTGAAGGCAGACCTCGGGCTAAGCGACTCGGTTGCTAACATCTTCCCGTCGATGGTGTTCTTCTGGTTCCTCATCTTCTCCGTGCCCACGGGCATGCTGATGAACCGCATCGGACGTAAGAACACGGTGCTGCTGTCGCTCGTCGTAACCATCGTTTCGCTCCTTTTGCCGCTCTTCGGCGGCAGTTTCGGCATAATGCTCGCCTCGTTCTGCCTTTTGGGCATAGGCAACGCGCTGATGCAGACGTCGCTCAATCCGCTCATCTCGACGGTAATCCAGGGCGGCAATCTTGCCAGTACGCTGACGTTCGGCCAGTTCGTCAAGGCCATCGCGTCGTTCCTTGCGCCTTATATCGCCATGTGGGGTGCCACGGCCGTTATGCCTTCGTTCGGCTTCGGGTGGAAGGTGCTCTTCCTTGTTTACTTCGTCGTGGGCGTGCTTTCAGCCCTTCTGCTCTTCATCACGCCGATACAAGAGGAGAAAACGGAGGGCAAGGCGTCAAGCTTCGCTGACTGCCTGCGCCTGCTCGGCAAGCCTATCGTGCTGCTGTCGTTCCTCGGCATAATGTGCCACGTCGGCATTGACGTGGGCACTAACACCACTGCGCCGAAGCTGTTGATGGAGCGTCTGGGCATGACTCTCAACGAGGCGGCCTTCGCCACGAGCCTTTACTTCATCTTCCGTACCGTGGGTTGCCTTACCGGCTCGTTCTTCCTGCGCGTCATGAGCAACCGTAAGTTCTTCGTAATAAGCATAGTCATGATGGCGTTGAGCATGGTGGGCATGTTCGTCGGCACGTCGCAGGCCGTGCTCTATACGGCCATCGCCCTCGTAGGTTACGGCAACTCTAACATCTTCTCGCTCGTTTACTCGCAGGCGTTGCTCTCCGAACCCGACAAGCAGAACGAGGTTTCGGGCCTCATGATTATGGGCTTGTTCGGCGGAACGGTGTTCCCCTTGCTCATGGGCTTCGCCTCCGACGCCGTAGGCCAGGCAGGAGCCGTGGCCGTGATGGCGGTAGGCGTGATATACCTTTTCAGCTATATAAAGAATGTGAAACATTAAATAACAGCAGACAAGCAGACAAGTGACGAGCAGACAAGGCATTAGCCGTCAAGGCAAATCTCCTTGTTGACTTGTCTGCTTGTTACTTGTCTGCTCTAAAAACCATACAATCATGAAAACAGATATCATTGTAGGACTGGGTGAGGCGTTATGGGACGTCCTCCCGGAGGGAAAGAAACTCGGCGGCGCTCCTGCCAACTTTGCGTACCACACGAGGCAGTTCGGCCTTAACTCGATGGCTGTCAGCGCGATAGGAGAAGACAAACTGGGCGACGAAACGCTGGCCGCCCTCGACGAGAAGGGGCTTGAATACAACATCGCCCGCGTGCCTTACCCCACGGGAACGGTGCAGGTCACGCTCGACGACAACGGCATACCGACATACAACATACGCGAGAACGTGGCATGGGACAACATCCCCTTCACGCCCGAGCTTGAGGAGATTGCCCGCAACTGCCGCGCCGTGTGCTGGGGCTCGCTGGCACAGCGCAACGTCGTTTCGCGCGAAACGATACACAGGTTCCTAGAAACCATGCCCGACGGCGACGGCCGCCTGAAGATTTTCGACGTCAACCTGCGCCAGAACTTCTATAACGAAGAAATCTTGTGCGACTCGCTGCGCCAGTGCAACGTGTTGAAAATCAACGACGAGGAGCTTGTCATCATCGGCCGCATGTTCGGCTATCCCGGCCTTGACATGCGCAACAAGTGCTGGCTCATCCTCGGCAAGTACAATCTTGACATGCTCGTGCTGACATGCGGCACCAACGGCAGCTACGTGTTCACGCCCGGCCGCGTGTCGTTCCAGGAAACGCCCCGCGTCGACGTTGTCGACACCGTCGGCGCCGGCGACTCGTTCACCGGGGCCTTCTGCTCGGGCATACTCAAGGGCATGTCGGTGCCCGAGGCTCACAAGATGGCCGTCGACGTGTCGGCCTACGTCTGCACACAGAGCGGCGCCATGCCCGTGTTGCCCGGCAGCATAGTCAACAGGGTCTGATTAAGTAGAGATTATTGAAAGTTGAATGAATGTATTAGTTTAGTTAAGGTGAAAAGATTCTGAAAGTCGGGCTGCGGCACGCTTGCGGGCCATTGCTTACCTGTTTCATCAGCTTGCGTAAGTGCCTGACAGCCAACATGTTTACTAAGCCCTGCGAAAGGCCGTGTTTTGCCCTGCAAAATGCGGCCTTTTACGATGCAAAAGGCCGCCTTTCATCCTGTGAAAGGCGGCCTCTTGTATTTCGGTCCGTCGCCGTGCGTAGCGTCGTGTCAGTCTTCGGCCAGCGCGAAGTCGAGCTGCCTCTTCTCAATGTTGGCCTTAGCCACCACTATCTTTATCGGGTCACCCAGCTGGTAACGGTTGTGGTGGTGGCGCCCTACGAGGCAATAGTTGCGCTCGTCAAAGTCGTAATAGTCGTCGTCAAGGTCGTGCATGGGCACCATTCCCTCGCAGTGGTTCTCGTCAATCTCGCAGTATATGCCGTAAGACGTTATGCCGCTGATGTGGGCGTCATACTCGTTGCCTATCTTGTCGGCCATGAATTCCACCATCTTATACTTTATCGAGTCGCGCTCGGCGTTCTGTGCTATGATCTCCATGTCGCTCGAGTGCTCGCACAGTTCTTCGTAATACTCCTTGTTGGCGCTGCGTCCGCCGTTCTGGTAGCGCGTCAGCAGGCGGTGCACCATCGTGTCGGGATAGCGGCGGATGGGGCTGGTGAAGTGGGTGTAGTAGTCGAACGCCAGGCCGTAGTGCCCTATGTTGTGCACGCTGTACTTGGCTTTCATCATCGCCCTGAGGGCCACGCTCTCTATCAGTTTCTGCTCCTTCTTGCCGCTGCAGTCGTCCATCAGCTTGTTGAGGCTGCGCGATATCTCACCCTTGGTGCCGCCTGTCTTCAGGCGGTAGCCGAACTTCACGATGAACTCGCGCAGCGTTTCGAGCTTCGTCGGGTCGGGCACGTCGTGTATTCGGTAGGGCAGCGTCTTGGCCTTCTGCCCCTTCTTCACCTTGCCTATGCTCTCGGCCACGCTGCGGTTGGCCAGCAGCATGAATTCCTCTATCAGCTTGTTGGCGTCCTTCGACTTCTTGAAGTAGCAGCGCACGGGCTTCCCCTTCTCGTCTACGTCAAAGCGCATCTCCTCACGGTCGAACTTCACGGCGCCGTTCTTGAACCTCGCCGCCCTCAGCTTCTTTGCCAGCATGTCGAGCGTAACCAGCTCTTCGGCATACTCGCCCTTGTAGCCTGCAGGGCCTGCCGGCGGCGCCGGCTGCCCCGTTCCGTCCACCACGCCGTTGTCTTCAAGTATCTGCTGCACCTCTTCGTAGGCAAAGCGGCGGTTACTTTTTATCACGGCGTGCACCAGCCGCCATGACTTCACCTCGGCGTTGTCGTCCATGTTGAACACGGCGCTGTACGTCAGCTTCTCCTCGTCGGGGCGCAGCGAGCACACGTAGTTGCACAGGCGCTCGGGCAACATCGGTATCGTGCGGTCAACGAGGTAAATGCTCGTGGCGCGCTTCTGCGCCTCCTTGTCGATGACGGAGCCTTCGGTCACGTAGTGCGACACGTCGGCAATGTGTACGCCCACCTCCCACATGTTCTTAGCCAGCTTGCGTATCGACAGCGCGTCGTCAAAGTCCTTGGCGTCGTGGGGGTCGATGGTGAAGGTCGTCACGTCGCGGAAGTCCTCGCGCTCCTTATAGTCCTGCTCGGTAATCTCGCCCGTTATCTTGTCGGCGGCTTCCTCCACGCGCTTCGGATACTTGTAGGGCAGGCCGTACTGGGCCAGTATGGCGTTCATCTCCACGTCGTTGTCGCCCTGCTCGCCCAGCACGTCAACCACCTCGCCGATGATGTTCTTGTTGTCGTCGTCGGGCCAGCGTATGACCTTCACCACGGCCTTCTCGCCGGTCTTGCCGCCCTTCACCTTGCTCTTGGGTATGATGATGTCGCTGGCGAAGGTGTTGCCGTCGGGCACGAGGAAGGCGAAGTCACGCTCTACGCGCAGCTTGCCTACGAACGAGTCGTGGGCGCGCTCCAGTATCTCGGTCACCATGGCCTCCTTGATGTGCTTTTGGCGGCGCGCCATGAATGTTACGCGCACGCGGTCGCCCGTGAGCGCCGACTTAGAGTTGCGCTCGGCCACGAACACCGGCTTGCCGCCGTCGTCGGGCACGAAGCTGTTCTTGCCGTTGGGCTTGCGTATGAACTTGCCCTCCTGCACCTGTCCCTTCAGGTTCAGCTTGTAGGAGTTGTCGCTCACCTTGCTCAGTATGTCGTCCCACGCCATGTCCTCCATTATCTGCACGGCGAGCATCTTTGCGGGATGCGTCACAAGGTGCAGCTCCTTGAATATCTGCTTGAAGCTGAGCGTCTTGTCCTGGTGCTGCACGAAGAGGTCTTGCAGCATTTCGGCCAGTTTGTTTTTCGTCAGCCTCTTGTTCTTCTTCTTTTCTTTCATTACTTAAGTGTGTTGTTAGTTGTGATTTAGGCTGTAGCCGCCGTGCGGGGCGGCTTGGTCTTTCCCTGCGAAGTTACTAATTTTATCGTATATCCCTGCGCTTTGTTATGATTATTTTGCAATAAAAGCACTGTCGGGGCGCATTTTGCGCCGTGCGTGACGGCTGCCGGGGCGCTCACTGCCGCCCGTCGGCGGCTCTGTTTTTAGCCTCTGCGTATCGTGCTGATAGTCAGCCGATTACCAATATGCCGCCTTTCAGCCAGCAAAAGCTTGCCTTTTACGACGCAAAAGGCCGCCTTTCGGAGTGCGAAAGGCGACCTCTTAAAATTCATCCGCAGTTCGGTTGGCTAAATAACAAAAGTATTTAATTTTTTATTTGTAAACATTTTGCGCTTAATATAAAATTCATTAACTTTGCAACAACCCAGTTAGCCCGGTTGTATGGGCTTGTGGGTTATTTATTAGAAAGGACGTTTACGAACGTTATCTTCTGACTTTCAAATCTCGCAAATTTGAACTCTCTCGGAAGGTTACGGCAACGAAACGTCCACGTGGGATGTATTATATCCGTATGGGTGCATTGTATCCATACCTTATTATAATATGTCACGGCGTGGGCTAACTGCGTTGCTTATCCTGAGAGAGAGGCAATGCGAGAGCCTGAAAGTCGGGATAAGCGAGAAGTAGAAACTCCCACGTCTTTTTTAGTATCTTATCCCAACCTTCTTATTTGCCTGACTTCGGGAGTTCATAGGGCGGCTTCTAAACTCAATATCATGGAAGAGAATAAGAGAAAAGAAGAACTCCAGTCACGCAGGGACTTCTTCAAAAAAGCGGCAAAAGCGGCGTTGCCGGTTGTTGGTGCAATAGTTTTGGCCGGTGCGCCAAGTATTGTTAAGGCTGTTGAAAAAACTCCGATGGGATGTGATTATGGGTGTAGCTTAGCATGTCGTGATGGATGTCAAGGAACTTGTCAAGGACGATGTGTAAGAAGTTGTCTCGGAGGTTGTGACGAAGGTTGCCAAGGACAATGCAGATACTCGTGTTCAGGCTCGTGTTACCACGGTTCAAAGTAAATGTAGTAAAAAATGAAGTATTCCCATGATAAGCCATTGGGATACTTCATTCTGTACAAATATTAACCTGTAATTGAAAATGGAGAATGATTTGTTTTCAAGAAGGCAATTCTTTAAGAAATCATTAAAGAAAATATTGCCAGTTATCGGAGGTGTTGTTTTAGGTGCGTTACATTTAGAAAAAGCAGAAGGAAAAACACCTACAAATTGTATTTACGGTTGCGCTTATGCCTGCATGACATCTTGCAGTGGAGCATGTGATTTTACATGTTTAGGCGACTGCCATGCCGGATGCAAGACATCTTGCTATTTAGGTTGTAAAACTATGTGTACAGAAACGTGCCGTGGCGGCTGTAAGAACGGTTGTGCTGATACATGCTACAACAGTTGTAGCGGAGGCAATAAGTATTAATGCCAATGAAAGTTATTAAAGAAAACGACAAAGGTTGGCAGTATGGCATGGCCAAGAACATCACGTTTATCGTCACGAAGGATTGCCAGCTGGCCTGCAAATACTGCTATCTCGTGGGCAAGAACTCGAAGGAGAGGATGTCTTGGGAGGTTGCTAAGCAGGCCATCGACTACATCCTCGACCACGAGGAGGATATGCGCGAGGGGAGTGTCGTATGGGATTTCATCGGCGGAGAGCCTTTCTTGGAGATAGACTTGATTGATAAGATCTGCGACTACCTTAAGATTGAGATGTTCCGCAGGAATCACCACTGGTTCAACTCCTACCGCTTCTCGTTCTCCACGAACGGTATCAATTACCACACGGACAAGGTGCAGCGGTTCATCAAGAAGAACCGTGAGCACCTTTCCATCGGAATTACCATTGACGGCACGGAAAAGAAGCACGACCTTAACCGCATTTACAAGGGTGACGGGCGCGGGTCTTACGCCGACGTAGTGCGCAACATACCGCTGTGGCTTGAGCAGTTTCCCGGCGCGGGCACAAAGGTTACGATAAGCAGCGCGGATATTCCTTACATAAAGGAGAGCGTGATGCACCTGTATTCGCTCGGTATCCACGAGGTGAACATCAACTGCGTGTTTGAGGATGTATGGCAGAAGAACGACGACTTGCTGTTTGAGGACCAGCTGATGCAGCTGGCCGACGAGATTATCGACGGTGGTTATTACAAGGACTATGCCTGTTCGTTCTTCTCTGAACACCTTGGCAAACCGCTCGATTGCGTCACGCAGAACCAGAACTGGTGCGGGGCGGGCAAGATGCTTGCCGTTGACGCCGAGGGCAACTTTTATCCCTGCACGCGCTTTGCGCAATATTCGCTCCGCGAAAAGAAGGCTTGGATAATAGGAAATGTTCGTGACGGCATTGACAAAAACAAGCTGCGTCCATTCCTTACGCTTGACCGCTGCACGCAGTCGCCGCAGAAGTGCATCGACTGCGAGGTGGCCGAAGGCTGCGCCTGGTGCCAAGGCGAGAACTACGACGCCGCCGACACGCCCACGATTTACCAACGCTCTACGGCCATCTGCCTGATGCACAAGGCGAGGGTGAGGGCCAACAATTATTATTGGAACAAGCTGTTCCGCAAGTTGGAGCTTGAGGAGGCTCGTGAAGACTACGAGGCCAACAAGCCAAAGTTTAACCCCGCAAAATGCTAAGCAGATGATACAGTACCTTATTATATTGCTCGACGACACGTCTGTGACGTTCTGCCATAACGCCAACGGGCGCAAGGAGCGGCGGCTGATGCCACTGGAAACGCTGAAGGCCGGCATTCTTTACGGCATGAAGGAGAACCTCAACATCCAGTTTGTTTATCCCGACTATGCCATGCCGGATGAATACAACGAAGTGATTGAGGCCGTCGACCACACCAAGATAAAGCCCGCAAGCATGGCCGAGGGGGCTGACGTGGTGGTGATTGACGGTCTGCCACAGGGCGGCGACGGCATTTGCGACGGTAAGACTTACTTGTTGCGCCTGACGAAGGATGAGATGTTCGCCGGGCACGACGCCATAGTGAGGCTGCTTGAAAACGCAACGAGGCTGAACATTGTGCTGACCGACGTGGAAACTTTAACCGATGAAGACTTCACAAAGTATAAAAACGTGCTGGAAGCATTGGCAAAGGACGTAGAACGGATGTACACAGAAGGCCGTCAGCCGCAGCTTAACATCCTGACGGACAGGATTATGCTCGACAAGATGAACAACTGCGGGGCGGGCGAAACGAACATAACGCTTGCGCCCGACGGCCGGTTTTACGTCTGCCCGGCGTTCTACCAGCAGGATGGAGGTTACGCCGTGGGTAGTTTAGAGGACGGCCTTGACATCAAGAACTCACAACTTTACAAGCTCGACCACGCTCCGCTCTGCCGCCGCTGCGACGCTTACCAGTGCCGCCGTTGCGTGTGGCTGAACCGCAAGACGACGCTCGAAGTCAACACGCCGTCGCACGAACAATGCGTCATGGCACACCTTGAGCGCAACGCCGCGCGCCTGTTGCTCACGGCTATAAGGAAGCACGGCACGTTCTTGCCCGGCAAGGAAGAGATAAAAGAAATAGATTATTTAGACCCTTTTGAAGTAAGAAAAGAATGGTAAAGACAAAAGTAGGGCAGGTTACGCCCGCAGAAAAGGACGAAATCCAGGCGTTGTTTGAGCGGCGCAACGGACTTAGTGAGTTGGCGAAGATAGTAACGGCCGACAACGAAGAACTGTATGAGAAGTTAGTTAAGGACCTCGGTGTGACTGGCATGAAGTTTCAACAATGGTGGGACAGCATGAGCGCGAAGTACGAATGGGAAAGCGTCGAAGGCGGCAACTGGGAGATAAACTTCGATACGTGTGACATTTATCTTGTGAAGCCATGATTACAGCGATGTTTCTCTTCATCGGCACCACGGAGCTGCTGCTCATCGGCGGCATAGCCCTGCTGCTGTTCGGCGGCAAGAAGTTGCCGGAGATGATGCGCGGACTGGGTCAGGGCGTCAAGGAGTTTAAGAAAGGCGTCAACGATGTGAACTCCGCCATAGACGGCGAAGAGGCTGCCGAAAAAGGAAAAGACGGCAAACTGAAAGACGACGCGCAGGCGGACGCTGGCGCGCAGGGCGGCAAAGTGAATGATGGGGCGAAAGAGCAGGGGTGACGACTTGATGACTTTCGGCGGGCATCTTGAGGTGTTGCGCCGTATGTTGTTCCGTGTTCTCGGCGTCAGTTGCGCCGTAGCCGTGGCCGTGTTTTGCTTCAAGGACGCCACGTGGCGTGTGCTGATGGCTCCGAGCGAATGGGACTTTGTGACGTATTCGCTCATCGAACGCCTTGCGGCGGCCGTAGGAATGACAGGCTTCCGCTTCCCGGAGTTCCACGTTAAGCTGATAGCCACCGACCTTTCGAGCCAGTTCATGACCCATCTTACCACGTCGGTTTACATAGGCCTGCTTGTGGCTTCGCCTTACATTCTTTATGAATTGTTCCGCTTCGTGTCGCCCGCCCTTACGACGGGCGAGCGCAAACATTCGGTCAAGGCAGTCGTTGCCGTCTACCTTTTGTTCATGGCCGGCGTGCTGGTGAGCTATTATGTGCTGTTTCCCGTGTCGTTCCGCTTTCTCGGTACTTACAGCGTGTCGTCGCGGGTGGAGAGTACCATTACGCTTGACAGTTACATCTCCACGTTCACCACGCTAACGTTGCTGATGGGCGTAGTGTTCCAGTTGCCGGCGGTGTCATTCGTGTTAGGCAAGATGGGCATAGTCAACGCGGCCGCGCTGGCCCGTTACCGCAAGCACGCGTTTATCGCAATACTGGTAGTGGCGGCCGCTATAACGCCGGGGCAAGACATCTTGAGCCTGACGTTAGTGTCGCTTCCGCTTTACCTGCTGTATGAAATCAGCATACGTGTGGTGAAGCATTGCGGACGAGGTTGATGTGTGTTTGTAACTCATTGATAATCAATAGTTTTGTAAGAGGTACCCTTTCAGTCTGCAAAAGCTTGCCTTTTACGATGCAAAAGGCCGCCTTTCACACTCCGAAAGGCGGCCTCTTAAGGTTCATCCGCAAATCTGTTGGATAGTATGACTTTGTTTTTGACAATTAAGCGCAAACTGAAGACACCCATAGTAGGGGCATAATTAGCTTAACGCTGACCTTTGGTTCATTATGCCCGCACGCCACGGAGGGGCGTATAAATATCCGAACATCGATGAAAATACGTTTCTTCGAAACGTGCGGACATAATAAATTATGTCCCTACAAAGTTCTGCGCCTTTTTATTGTCATATGAATGTAAGATTGAATTTATATCCAACGAAATTGCGGATGAACACTTCTTAAATTTGCATCCGGTTAAGATTTGCTCCAAAGCGTCGGCGTCACGCCTCGCCGTTGACGTAGCGGACGAAGAGGCGCAACCCCTTTTCGAGCGTTGCGCGGGGGCAGGCTATGTTGATGCGGACGAAGGGACGCTCGTGTTCGCCGTACATGTCGGCGTCGTTGAGCCACAGCTTCTCACGATGGAGCAGCTCGTCTACGATGGTCTTCGACGTCTTGCCCAGTGCCGAGCACTCCACCCACACCAGGTAAGTGCCCTCGAGCTTGGTGACCGTCAGCTGCGGCATGTGCTCGGCGAAGAACGTCCGCAGGAACTCGTAGTTGGCGTGCAGGTAGTCAAGCAGCGCGCCGAGCCACTCCTCGCCGTGGTTGTAGGCGGCCTGCAGGGCGGTCACGCCGAAGGGGCTTACGTCGCACACCTCGTTAATGTTGATGGCCTTGTCGATGCGTCGGCGCACGTCGTCGTCGGCCGCCGTTATGTTGGCAATCTGCGTGCCGGCTATGTTGAACGTCTTGGTGGGCGCCGTGCATGTGGCCGAGTGCATGAGGAACTCGTCTGAAAGCGACGCGAACGGCGTGTAGCGGTAGCCCGGCATGGTGATGTCGCAGTGGATTTCGTCGGATATGACGAACACGCCGTGCCTCATGCATATGTCGCCCATGCGGCGCAATTCGTCAGCCGTCCACACGCGTCCGGCGGGGTTGTGCGGGTTGCACAGCAGGAACACCTTGACCTGCGGGTCGGCGGCGCGCCGCTCAAAGTCGTCGAAGTCAACGGTGTAAGTACCGTCGGCGTAGATGAGGTGGTTGTCCTCGGCCGTGCAGCCGTTGTTCCTTATCGACGAGAAGAAGCAGTTGTACACGGGCTGCTGCACCAGCACCTTGTCGCCGGGCGACGTCATCGCCTTTATCACGGCCGACACGGCGGGCACCACTCCGCTCGTGTAAATCATCCACTCGCGCCGCATCCGCCAGCCGTAGCGGCGGCCGAACCAGTTGATGACGGCCTCGTAATACGAGTCGGGCACGTGCTCGTAGCCGAACACGCCGTGGTCGACCCGCCTGCGCAGGGCCTCGATTACGCACGGCGCCGTGCGGAAATCCATGTCAGCCACCCACATCGGCAGCACGCCGTCAACACTGCCGCCGTCCCACTTCACGCTGTCGGTGCCGCGGCGGTCTACTATCTCGTCAAAATTAAAAACAGCTTTTCCCATATTCCTTGGTTATAATATTGTCAGGCGCAAAGTTACTAAAGAAACGCCGTAATAATTGTAGACGGTTTACCGTAATTCGCTGTTTTTTATCAAAAACTCAACAAAAAGGGTTGAACATTGTACGTCTATGGATGATTTTTTGTACTTTCGCAGCTGACAAGCGGCGCACGACGCGCCGTTGGCGACATGTGAAAGTGAAAGACATTAAAGTAAAATGACAATGAAGCAAAATAACGTTAAGCCGGCCGACGGCCGGTTAGGAGTGTTGTGCGTGGGCCTTGGCGACGTCAGCTCGACGTTCATGGCCGGCGTGTTGATGATACGCAAGGGCATGGGAAAGCCCGTAGGCTCGGTCACGCAGATGGCTAAGATACGCGTGGGCAAGGGTGCCGACAAGCAGTATAAGCACGTTGCGGACATCGTTCCCATGCCTACGCTCGACGACATCGTCTTCGGCGCTTGGGACATCATACCCGACAACGCCTTCGAGAGCGCCATGCACGGCGAGGTGTTGAGGGACAGGGACATATACCCCGTAAAGGAAGAGCTTGAGAAAATAAAGCCCATGCGCGGCGTTTACGACCCCGACTACGTTAAGGCCATCGAGGGCACGTGGACAAAGGACACCGCCCTGACGCGCTGGGAGCTCATGGAGCAGGTGCGCGACGACATCCGCCGCTTCAAGCAGGAGAACGGATGCAGCCGCGTGGTTGTCATCTGGGCCGCGTCAACCGAGATTTACGTGCCGCGCTGCAAGGACGTGCACGACAGCCTCGACGCCTTCGAGGCGGCCATGAAGGCCGACGACCGCGGCCACATAGCCCCGTCGATGTGTTACGCCTACGCCGCGCTTAGCGAGGGCGCTCCGTTCATAATGGGCGCGCCTAACACGTGCCTCGACATCCCGGCCATGTGGCAGTATGCCGAGAAGACGGGCATGCCGATAGCCGGAAAGGACTTCAAGACCGGACAGACGATGATGAAGACCGTGCTCGCCGCCGCCTTCCGCACCCGTATGCTGGGCGTCAGCGGATGGTTCTCAACCAACATCCTCGGCAACAGGGACGGCCTCGTGCTCGACGTTCCCGAGAACTTCAAGACCAAGGAGGTGAGCAAGCTCGGCGTGATAGACACCATACTGAAGAAAGAAGACTATCCCGACCTCTATGGGGACATCTTCCATAAGGTGCGCATCAACTATTATCCGCCGCGCAACGACGACAAGGAGGGATGGGACAACATCGACATCTTCGGATGGTTGGGCTATCCCATGCAGATAAAGGTTGACTTCCTCTGCAAGGACTCCATACTCGCGGCCCCGCTGCTGCTCGACCTTGCCCTCTTCGGCGACCTGGCCGCGCGCGCCGGCAAGAACGGCATACAGACGTGGTTGTCGTTCTACCTGAAGAGTCCCATGCACGACGACGAGCACGAACCCGTGCACGACCTCTTCCAGCAGTACACAATGCTGAAGAACGAAATACGCGAAATGGGCGGATATGAACCCGATGAAGAGATTGACTGACAAGAAAACCATACGGAAAAGAATACTACAATCGCTGCCGATAGTCTTGGCGGCGATTGTAGTCGTTATATACGGACTGTCGTTCCTGCCGCGCTCGGCCGTGCGCATGGAGCGCAGCGTGGCCTTGGTGGAGGGTGTCACGTATTATGAGCTGCGCGCCGACGGCCGCCCCGTGGCTTGGTTCAAGCGTCTTGGCGACAGCCTCACGCTCGACGGCCTGTCGCTTAAGGCGGACTCGTCGGTGATGACCCGGTTTTACGCCACGGGCTGCTGGGTCGACAGGTATCCGTTCGTTCCCTCGTGCCGGGGCACGTTGCTCGTGGCCAACGGCGACAGCGCCGACGCCGGCAGGCTGTCGGCCGCCGGCGGAAGGCTGCGGACCGTGTTGCGGCGGGAGGCCGTCAGCCTGGCCTCTGCGGCCGAAAGGCTCGGGCGGGTGACGGAAGAGATTGATTATTACATGCGTGTGCATAACGTCAACGACGACGGGTTCAACGTCATGGCGGCCTACTCTGAGGAAGTGAAGGCCGCCAGGCTCAGGGCCGACAGTCTGTCGGCGGCGCTTGCGCGGCTCGGCTCAGCAGGGCGGCTTGACGTAGTGAGGCGTACAAAATATGCCGTGCTGCTCGGCGATACGGCCGGTGGCGTGAGGCGTGTGGAGTGCAACGTGCTGACGGCCGACGGGCGTAAGCCGTTCCGCCTGCTGCAGACGGCCGACCGACGGACGCCCGAGGGCGCCTCGTCGCTTTACCTCCACCAGTGGCTGACGCCGTCGCCCGCCGCCGGCGACAGCCTCGTCGTGGCGTCGGTTCCCGGCTGCACGCTCTACGGATTTAATCCTGCTGAGGCCCGTGCGGCCGTGTTCGCCGGCACGGCGCGCGGCGCCATGCGGCATGACGTGCCGCCGTTGCTCGCGCCTGACGGCTCGCCCGTGTTCACTGGCGACGGCCGCCTGGCAGGTTTTAGTTTAAGGGGGAGTATTGTGAAACCGTCGTTCTTCGGTTTCGGATTTGAGCGCTTATTCAAATGAGGATGTTTTACGCTTTATTATTCGCCGTGCTGACGGCCTTGGTTACGTCGTGCGCCGACACTGCGCCGGCGGGCACCGCCACCATCCGTTCGGGCAAGACGGTCTACGTGGGACAGACGGCCGGCGGCAAGCCTGACGGCTACGGGGTGCTTATGCTTGGCGACAGCATTGTTTACAGCGGCCAGTGGAAGGCCGGCCGGCGCTGCGGTTACGGCACGGCGGCCGACTCGCTGGGGCGCATGGTGACCGCCCTTTGGAGCGTCGACACAATCGTGCGCGGCCATAGGGCCGACTCGGCGGGCATTTACACGGGTGAGTTCGACTCATGTTATATTGCCTCGGGCCACGGTGTGTATGAGGCTCACGGCGGAGCTTGGTATGACGGGGCGTGGCGCGGCGGCATGCCCGACGGCTTCGGTTGCGGCGTTACGCATGACGGCAAGGTGCAGGTGGGCGAGTGGGCGGCAGGCCGCTACCGCGGCGAGCGCATGACATACACGGCCGAACGCATTTACGGCATTGACATCTCGCGCTATCAGCACGGCAAGGGACGCAAGAAATACGCCATTAACTGGGGTAAGCTGCGCATAACACACCTCGGCGACATCAGTCGTAAGAAGGTGAGCGGACAGGTGGATTACCCCGTGTCGTTCGTATATATAAAGTCTACCGAAGGCGCTTCGGTGCGCAATCCTTATTATCTTTCGGACTACCGCAAGGCCCGCCGCCACGGAATTGCCGTCGGTGCATACCACTTCTTCTCGCCCACGTCTGACGCTTCGCGCCAGGCGAACTACTTCCTGCGCAACTCGCGCTTCGCCAAGGGCGACCTTCCGCCCGTGCTCGACGTAGAGCCTACGCCGTCGCAGGTGCGCAAGATGGGCGGCACCGAGGCCATGTTCAGCCGCATACGCACGTGGCTCGGCATTGTACGCAGGCGCACGGGCGTGCGCCCAATACTGTATGTCAGCCAGCAGTTCGTCAACAAATACCTGCCGTCGGCGCCCGACATCATGCGCGACTACATGGTGTGGATAGCCCGATACGGCGAGTACAGGCCCGACGTGCGCCTCGTGTTCTGGCAGCTGTGCCCCGACGGACGTGTGAGCGGCATACGCGGCGACGTAGACATCAACGTGTTCAACGGCTATCACGACAGCTTCGGCAAGTTCATTAAGGAGGAAACCATAAGGTGACGCAACCGCTTAAGTGTTTTGTTCGCCAGACGTTTTTTCTTGCCTGTAACTATTTGATAGTCAACGCAGAAATAATATGCCGCCTTTCGCACTGCGAAAGGCGGCATGTTACATTTCAATATGTAGTCTTTTATAAAGTGAAAGGTAACCTATTGGAAACTATTCATAACGTTGTGTAAGGAATAAGTTTATCTATTGCATCCTTTGATAAGTCGATTGATTTTTATAATTTTGTAACCATATAAAGTGGAAACGATAAAATCAAATGAACAATATAGATAACGAAAGGGCCATAAGAACTATTGTAAGTGCATGCGTTGAGTCTTATGCGGCAGGATTTTCAGACAGGCATATATCTGAAAAAGACGATGAAGACGGTACAATAAATATGAAGATAAACAATGTGTTCATCGCCGCCCTTGGCCCTGAAATCCAATATTATTCGGCGTTGGCACGGTCGTTGGATAGTTCTTTGGGAAATATGCTTGAGAAAATGGCAATTAAGATTGCGTCATTGCATTATACCGTGACACAACATGTTGAAGGTAAACTTTATAAGGAACAAACTGATTTTATTGCCGAGATACTTGAAAAATATAAACGCCACGCTCTGAAACCTCAGGTTTCAGACTATGAAGGTATTACGGAAAGACGTGGCGAAGTGATTGAAAAGCGTCACGAAAGCGATTATTACCTGATTGACGAGGATACGGATATGCGATATCTTATAGAATTGAAAATCGGCGGCGACCTAGACAATAAGAAGGCCCGTTCTGAAAAAGAGGCATTGTTGGAACAGTATTGCATCTTGACAAACGAACTTGGCAATGAGGATAAAGTGAAAATTTTATTTGCTACGGCTTACAACCGTTATGGTGAAGGCAAACCTTGGGCTCAAGGACGTGTAAGGCAATTTTTTGCGGACGAAGAATTATGTATCAGCCACGATTTCTGGAACCTTATCTGTAAGTCTGACCGTGGTTTTGACATAGTAATTGATGAATATAGTAAAAACGCTCATTATATTAATGAAGCATTAGATAAGATTAAATCAATTTACCTGCCAAATGCGTAATCCAAATTGGAGAAAATGTGTCCTTTGCGGTGATAGTAAAGATATAATTAAACGGATTCCTGATAATTCCATAGACTTTATCTTTACTGACCCTCCATATAATATAGGGAAACACTCGACAGGAAATATTCCCTTACCGGGTCGTACCCCTATGAATAACGATGTGGCAGAATGGGATTTGGTTGATTTCAATCCTGAGGATTGGGCAGACGAGTTCGTAAGGATATTGAAGCCTACGGGAAACCTGTTTATTTTCACGTCGTATAATCAGATAGGGAAATGGTATGATTGTCTTGACCATAAGTTTGATACAACGAATTTTATGATATGGCATAAGACTAATCCTGCACCAAAAATATTTAAAGCTGGCTTCTTGAATAGTTGCGAGATGATTTTCACATGTTGGAATAAAAAGCATACTTGGAATTTTTTGTCGCAATCAGAAATGCATAATTTTTATGAAAGTCCGATATGTATGCGCCCAGAACGACTGTCTACCCCCAAGCATCCAACACAAAAGCCGATTGCGTTGTTGAAAAAAATCATAACAATAGCAACAAATGAGAACGACATAGTATTTGATCCTTTCATGGGAGTAGGCTCAAGCGGAGTTGCCGCATTGGAATTGAACAGGAAATATATCGGGATTGAAATCAATAAAATATATTTTGATGCAGCGAAAATAAGAGTGGACGAACAAATGAAAAAATACGTTGATAAAACTATTGTTGACGGGGGAATGGCAGGTGAGCCATTGACCGGACCGCTGCCATTGTCGTACGACTTGACAAGTTGGGAGGATTTGACCGTCTTGCCTGTACGGAATGTTGAGGCAAAAATGTTGCGTAAAAAGTCAACTAACGATAAAACATCTAAGGTGTTGCCAGCGATTATAAAATGGGCTGGCGGCAAAGAAAAGGAGTTGAAATACATCCTTCCTAACATGCCGAAAACATTTCGACGGTATTTTGAACCTTTTGTCGGCGGTGGTTCCGTGTTCTTGTCGGTTGTATGTGATCAGTATTTTGTGAACGATTTGTCTTCCGAACTCACATGTTTGTATAGTTGCATAGCCGAGCGTAATGCCCGTTTCTTTGATTATGTGCGTCAGATAGATTGTTCGTGGAAAAAAGCAAAGAATTTTTATAGCTCCAATAACAAACTGTATGATATATATTTATCATACAGAAACGAAGAAATAAATGATGATAAATTAAAAAAGGAATTATCTTCATTTTGTGATATTAATAGAAGTGAGATAATGTCAATGGTGACAGTTGACTTTGCATTTTACACTGATGTGTTAGTGGATGAAATGTATAAGAATCTGCTTCGTAAAATGAAACGCATGAAAGTGCTTGAAAATACGAAAAACGTTCTTCCGGAGAAAGATTTGCATGACAATCTCGAAACTGCGGTTAAAGGTGCGTTGTATATGTATTTCAGGCATTTATATAATGCTAAGGAAATACAGAAAAACGACAATATCTTGCATTGTTCTCTTTTTTATTTTATTAGAAATTATTGTTATAGTGGTATGTTCCGCTATAATGACCAAGGTGAATTCAATGTTCCTTACGGAGGTATTGCATACAATTTGAAAACATTGGGGAAAAAGATAGATTATTATTTGTCTGATGAATTGTCATTACATTTTAAGAAAACAGTAATTGATAATCTTGATTTTGAAGTTTTTCTCCGTAAATACGTGCCGACAGAAGATGATTTTGTTTTCTTGGATCCTCCATATGACAGCGAATTTAGTACATACGCACAGAATGAATTCACAAAAAAAGATCAAATTCGCTTGGCTGATTTTATGATAAATAAATGTAAGGCAAAGTGGATGTTGGTAATAAAAAATACGGACTTCATCTATTCTCTTTACAATAAAAAAGGAATAAGGATACGTTCTTTTGACAAAAAGTATATGGTAAGTTTCATGAATCGTAATGATAAAAAAGTTACGCATTTGCTGATAACAAATTATTGATATGGCCTAATGTTGTAATTGATGGATTGTAGCGTAATAAATAAGAACGTAAGACTATTACGAGAATTGATAAAAGAATGTTTGTTATGATGATAAAGTCACACATATTTTCATTATCTTTGCAGAAGACAAAGCTGCACTCGGGCAATTGAAAGCAAGCTTTCTTGCCGCTCGTTTGCATTAATAAGATAATGTCATGAAAATATGGAAACACATGCAAGCAATTCATTTAAGGTGGGCAAAAGCAAGACCGTGCGCTATACGACCATTATAATATGGCTGTTGGTGGTGGCCGTGCTCATACCTGTGTGGTACATGGTGACGAGCGACCCCGTAATTGGAAGCATAATAATAATGGCTGTCGTGACGTTTCTCGTGGCGGTTGTCATGGCTTATTTTTATTCCATATCACCTCGGATGGTTGAAATAGGCGAGGGGGCGCTCGTGGTTCACCGCGCCGTAGGGCGCAAGGAGTTTCGCTATGACGATATAAGGGAGGCGGGGTTGTGGACAGGCAATCCGCTGCACTTGTTCCGCCTGTGCGGTTGCGACGGGTTTTATGGTTATACCGGATGGTTCTCAGGCGGCGGACTTGGCAAGCATTTCGAGTATGTCGGCAAATATGCCGACGCCTTTTACATAAAGTTGCGCAGCGGCAGGACTTATATGCTCAGCTGCGACGAAGCGAAGACGGTGGTGGAGAGAATAAACGAAAAACGGTAAAAGGGTAAAAAAGTAAAAAGGTAAAAACGCTAATTTAAGCAAGAGCACGTGTTTTTACCTTTTTACTTTTTTACCCTTTTACCGTTTAATCACAGTCTTCCCTCTTCGGAATAACTATAATATTTGCCGTCGGTGATGATGATGTGGTCGAGGAAATAAAGGCGCATAAGCTCGCAGCCTTTCTTCATGCGCTGGGTTATGCGGTCGTCGTCGCCGCTGGGCACGGCATTGCCGCTGGGATGGTTGTGGCAAAGAGCTATCACGGTGGCGTTGCACAGCAGGGCGTTCTTTATCACCAGACGAATGTCGACGGCGGTTTCGGTTATGCCTCCGTGCGACAGCCTTACGCATTTTATCAGCTTGAAGTTGTGGTTCATCAGCAGCACCCATGCCTCCTCTTCGCTTAAGTCCTGCATGCGCGGCAGCATGTAGTCGTAGATGTATTTTGCGGAGTCGAGCTTCTCTCGCTTGGCCGCTTCCTCGAGCTGGCGGCGCTTGCCGAGTTCGCATGCCGCGAGTATCGTTATGGCTTTGGCCGGGCCTAATCCCTTGTAACGTCCGCGCGAAAGCTCCTCGACGGTCATTTTTCCCAAGGTGTTAAGGTTGTTGCCGCAGTCGCCGAGCACACGCTTCATGAGGTCAACGGCACTCTCGTCGTGAGAGCCTGACCCTATGAGTATGGCCAGCAGTTCGGCGTTCGACAATGCCTGTGCGCCGAGCCGCATGAGCTTCTCTCGCGGCCGGTCTTCCTCGGCCCATTGGTTGATTGAAAGTTTGTTCATAGATATGTAACGCAGAGGACGGGAGTCTTAAAAGGTCTGATAAGCTGAATGTGCCGGATTGTTGTCAAATGCGGGCTATTTGTAAAAAGTCTTTTCGAAAGCCCTGAACTCGTCTTGGCCCTTAACGCAGCGCCTCCACCACGCAACGAGGAAACCGCAGCCGTAGCCGAAAAGCTGCACGAACGCCGCCGGGACGCTGAGCAGTCCCACCTTAAGGCTCTTGTTGACAATGGAAGAGTCAATGCATATAAGCAGGCTGTATAACAATATGGGCAGCCACGGCCCTGCGCACAGCCAATACCAGCGGTGGATGTCGTCATACTCCATCAGCACGCGGCCTGCGGCCGACGTGAGCACGAGCAGCGTCACGCCGACGGTGAACACCATTGGCAGCAGATGGACAAGCTTGAGCGACTCGGGGTATTTCTTATAAAGGTTGATGCGGGCAATGCCGCTATTGAACACCTGGCGGAAAAACTTGCGGAAGTCTGTGCGCCGCTTGTGCCACACCCATGCCTCGGGGAAAAGGCGGCAGCGGCAGCCTGCCTTGAAGATGCGTATGCTGAAGTCGATGTCCTCGCCGAAGCGCATCTTGGAGAAACCGCCCAATTTCAGGTAGACGTCACGGCGTATGCCCATGTTGTATGAGCGGGGGTAGAACTTGTCGAGCTTCTTCTTGCCGCCTCGTATTCCACCCGTGGTAAAGAAGCTGGTCATCGAGTAGCTGATGGCTTTCTGCGTGTCGGTAAACGACGCGTGGGCGCGGTCGGGACCGCCGAAAGCGTCTGCCGGTTGGCAGGCAAGCTCGTCATCTACCGCCTGTAAGTAGCCTTCAGGCACTACGACGTCAGAGTCAAGCACAATGAGATATTCCCCTTTTGAACGCTCGGCGCCGTAGTTGCGGCTCTGTCCCGGACCGCTGTTCAGTTTCATGTAATAGTGCAAGTCAAGCTGTCCTTCGTACTTGGCGCACACGTCACGGCACGTCACGGAGCTGCCGTCCTCAACGATGATGACCTCAAAATCGTTGAGCGTCTGGGCGGTAAGGCTCGATAATAGTTCGTCAACCTCGTCGGGACGGTTGTAAACCGGTACTATGAAAGAATATTTCATTGGCAATAGGTTTTTAGAAGCTTATATACGATTAAGGGAGTTAAAGCGGTTAAAGACAAATGCTTTGTTGCAGTGAACATTTATGAAAGCTGTTGTCTTTAACTGTTTTAACTCCCTTAACCACTCTAATCGCTGAAATTAAAGCTATGGAATGTTATTCCTTAACGCGGCTCAGGTAGCTGCCGTCGCGCGTGTCGATCTGGATGAGGTCGCCCTCGTTGATGAACAGGGGCACGCGTACCTCTACACCGGTTTCAAGCGTTGCGGGCTTAGTGGTGTTGGTGGCAGTGTCGCCCTTGATGCCCGGTTCGCTGTGGGCTACGCGGAGGTTGGTCTTCACGGGCATTTCGGCGTAAAGGATGGTGCCGTCTGTAGTGTCGGTGACAACCTCTACGATGTCGCCTTCCTTCATGTAGTCAACGCCAATGATAGAGTCGCGGTTGATGGGTATCTGCTCGAATGTTTCCTGGTTCATGAAGATGAGGCCCGTAGGGTCTTCATACAGATACTGGTAAGGACGGTGCTCGATACGCACGTCTTCGAGCTTGAAGCCAATCTGGAACGTACGCTCAAGCACGCGGCCGTCAGTGACGTTCTTCAGCTTTGTACGCATAACCGTGTTACCTTTACCGGGCTTTACATGCTGGAAGTCGATGCAAATCCACACCTGGTTGTCCATGCGAATGCATGTACCTTTCTTAATTTCCTGTGAGTTAATCATATTTAGTATGTATAATTAATGTTTATCGTCCGCAAGAAGAAGCGAAGCCGCGCCGAAGACAAGCTTCACGGCCTTGGCGTAAGAAAGAGCCGACTTCGCCCAAAATGTTGACTTTCAGGGTGCAAAGGTACTATTTTTTCAGAAAAAAGCATAAAAGAAGTGCCTAAAAAACATTTATTTCTTGGTTATTTAAAAAGAATTGCGTACTTTTGCAGCCCAAAGTGGAGAAACGAATAACATAAAATAATTATAAGAACATGAAGAGAACATTTCAGCCGCACAACAGGAGAAGAGTGAACAAGCACGGCTTCCGTGAGAGAATGGCTACGAAGAACGGCCGCCGCGTGCTTGCCGCACGCCGCGCAAAGGGACGTAAGAAGCTTACTGTTTCAGACGAGCACCACGGAAAATAACCGCTCACTCGAAAGAAATTGAACCGTAAAAAGAAAGAAGTAAAGCAATGTCTTTGCTTCTTTCTGTTTTTTTCATACCTTTGCACCTTAAGACAACATCGGCAAAACAAAACACTACGACAGGGATGAAGGCGAAAGACTTCTTGAGGAAAATCTTCAGCGTGCGGCTATGGGGTAATCTTGTCGCAATGCTCATTGTCGTAATACTGCTTTGCCTTGGCGTGAAGGTTGGCATTGACATCTACACGCATCACGGCGAAGTGATAAAAGTTCCCGACGTGAGGCGTAAGCAGTTTGCCGACGCCGAGCACCTGCTACACTCCAACGACCTCAAGGTGGTGGTGAGTGACACGGGCTACGTGAAGACGTTCCCGCCTGACTGCATCCTTGAGCAGTCGCCCGAGCCGGGCAAGGGCGTGAAGTCAGGACGAATAGTCTACGTCGTTATAAACTCGTCGCACTCGCCGATGCTGACAATCCCCGACATAATTGACAATTGCTCTTACAGGGAAGCGCGGGCCAAGCTGATAGCCATGGGCTTCAAGGTCGGTACGACCGAGTACATACCGGGCGAGAAGGACTGGGTTTACGGATTGAAATCGAAAGGCACGCTGCTGCGCAATGGCCAGAAAGTGTCGGTGAACGACATTATCGTAATACAGGTGGGCGACGGCATGCGCGACCTTGAGGATTCTGTTGTTTACGCCGAACCGGAAGACTATTTTAACGAGTACGGCGACTCGTCGGTGAGCGGCATGCCGGCCGACGGCGAATTCTACACAGGCTCCGAACATGAGGGCGATGTCGACGAGTTCGAAGTTGTAACCGGTCCGGAATAAATTAATGTGGACTGATTTCAGCAATACTAAAACATCATGACCGAAGATTACATCGACGATATTGACATAGAAGACGAAGAGGGGCAACAGCTTTACGAGCATTTACGCGTCGTCGTAGACAAGGGCCAGGAGCCTTTGCGTATCGACAAGTTCATGCTGAAGAAGCTGCAGCACACCAGCCGTAACCGCATACAGCGGGCGGCTGACGCCGGCTTCGTGCATGTCAACGACCGGCCCGTGAAGAGCAATTACCGCGTAAGGCCTCTGGATGTAATCACGCTAATGCTCGACCGTCCGCAATATGACAACACCATCGAGCCGGAGGACATTCCCCTTAACGTCGTTTATGAAGATACCGACGTGTTGGTGGTAAACAAGCCCGCCGGACTCGTTGTTCATCCCGGCTGCGGCAACTATCACGGCACGCTGGTGAACGCTGTAGCCTGGCACCTTAAGGACGTGCCGACATACGACCCCAACGACCCTGAAGTAGGACTGGTGCACCGGATAGACAAGGACACAAGCGGACTGCTGGTCATAGCAAAGACGCCAATCGCAAAGACAAAGCTCGGGCTTCAGTTCTTCAACAAGACAACCCACCGTCGTTATAACGCCCTTGTGTGGGGCAATTTCACCGAAGACGAAGGCCGCATCGAAGGCAACATAGGCCGTGATCTTAAGGACAGGCTGCGCATGGCGGTGTTTCCGCCCGATTCGGGCATAGGGAAGCACGCCGTTACGCACTATCGGGTGATGGAACGTTTCGGCTATGTCACCCTTGTGGAATGTATCCTTGAAACGGGCAGAACCCACCAGATACGCGCCCACATGCGGCATATCGGCCATCCGTTGTTCGCCGACGAGCGTTACGGAGGTACCGAAATACTGCGCGGGAACCGTTCGAGCAGCTACAAGCAATTCATTGATAACTGCTTCAAGATCTGTCCACGGCAGGCTCTGCACGCCAAGACGCTGGGCTTCATACATCCTACTACCGGTAAACAGGTTGATTTCACGTCGCCGTTGCCTGACGACATGGAACAGCTTTTGGCAAAATGGAGGAAATACATCAACGGAAACGAACTTAAACAATAGTTTTTTATGAAAAATCTTAAGAGAAACATTGCCATTGTGTGCGGCGGCGATTCTTCCGAATACGAAGTGTCGTTGCGTTCCGCTCAAGGGCTTTACTCTTTCTTCGACAAGGAGAGGTACAACGTCTACATTGTCGTACTGAAGAAACTTGATTGGCATGTCTGCCTGACTGACGGCACCACCGCGCCAATCGACCGTAACGACTTTTCGTTCATGGAGAACGGAAATCTCATACAATTCGACTACGCATACATCACCATACACGGCACACCGGGCGAAAACGGCATACTGCAGGGATATTTCGAGTTGATACACCTGCCTTACTCAACGAGCGGAGTGCTGGTTGAGGCCCTTACGTTCAACAAGTTCGTGCTCAACCAATATTTGCGCGGTTACGGCGTACGTGTGGCTGACAGCCTGCTCATCCGTAAAGAGTATGAGGAGATTGTCAGCGACGACGAGATAGAAGAGCGAATCGGCATGCCGTGCTTTGTCAAGCCTGCGGCCGACGGCAGCAGTTTCGGAGTTTCAAAGGTTAAGAACAAAGACCAGCTCGCTCCAGCCATACGCAAGGCCATGCTCGAAAGCGAAGACGTCATGGTAGAACAGTTTATCGACGGAACGGAGATTTCGATAGGCTGCTACAAGACGCGCGAAAAGAGCGTTGTGCTGCCAGCCACCGAGGTCGTTACGCAGCATGAGTTCTTCGACTACGACGCGAAATACAACGGACAGGTGAAAGAGATAACGCCGGCGCGCCTTTCGCCCGAAACCACCAAGCGCGTGGAGGAAATCACCAGCCGCATTTATGACATACTGCATTGCAACGGAATAATCCGCATCGATTACATAATAAGCCGCGGCAAGGGCAGCGACGGACAGGATGTTGACAAGGTGAACATGATTGAAATCAACACTACTCCCGGCATGACGGCCACGAGCTTCATACCCCAGCAGGTTAAGGCGGCCGGACTCAACATGACGGACGTGCTCACCGACATCGTTGAAAACCAATTCAGATAAATTATAAAGAAGTTAAAAGAGCTAAGGGAGTTAAAAGAGTTAAAGACAAATGTTTTGTATTCAGTATCTTGAAGACTAAGGCATGACATTCGTCCTTAACTCTTTTAACTCCCTTTCTTAATTCAAATTCTATCAAACACAATAAATCCTGACAACCATGAACGTTCCCGCAGAATTCGATAGCATCCGCCCTTACGAACCTGAGGAGCTGCCGCAGGCCTACGAGCGCCTGCTCGCCGACCCGCAGTTCAGGCAAGTACTGGCTTTTGCCCTGCCCGGCGTACCGCTTGAGCAGATACGCGAAAAGATGATGGCGTGCAAGACCAACTATGAGTTTCAGCTTTCGTTTTGCTATAATTTCGTGCAGTTTGTTGTCGACAAGCTGACCGCCGGCTGCGGCATTGACGCTTCGGCGGTGGACAAGACGGGGCGGTACACCTTCGTGAGCAACCATCGCGACATCGTGTTGGATTCCGGTTTCCTTGACAAACTGCTCGTTGACGCAGGCTTCAACACCACTTGCGAGATTGCCATCGGCAACAACCTGCTGTCGCTGCCGTGGGTGAAAGACCTCGTGAGGATCAACAAGTCGTTCATCGTAAGGCGCGGGCTGACGCCGAGGGAAACGCTCGCCGCAAGCCGCCTGATGTCTGACTACATGCACTTCGTCATCGAGAAAAAGCACGATAACATCTGGATTGCCCAGCGCGAGGGCCGCGCCAAGGACTCCGACGACCGCACCCAGCCCGCCATTCTGAAGATGATGGCCATAGGCGGAGGCTGCGGCAGCGTGACCGAGAAGCTGCGCCGGCTGCACATCGCGCCGTTGGCGATATCTTACGAGTTTGACCCGTGCGACTTCCTTAAGGCCAAGGAATTCCAGCTGAAGCGCGACAACGCCGGCTGGAAGAAGTCGGCCGAGGACGACGTGGTGAGCATGCGGACGGGCATTATGGGCTACAAGGGGCGCGTGCACTACCAATGCGCTCCGTGTATCGACGCCTGGCTTGACACGCTCGACCCGTCAACGCCTAAGACGGAGATATTCGACGTCATCGCCGAGCACATAGACCACGAGATACACCGCAACTACCGCCTGTACCCGTCAAACTACATTGCGCTCGACGCGCTTGAGGGCGGCCGCGCCTTCGCCGATAAATACACCGACGAGGATAAAGCCGTATTTGACAAATACCTTGCCGGCCAACTTGCAAAAATCGACCTTCCCGGCAAGGACGACGACTTCCTTATGGAGCGCATGCTCACCATGTACGCCAATCCTGCAAGAAACTATATCAAGGCCCGGCAATGAATCATGCGCTGAAAATATTCCTCTTTGCTGTCGTTATGGTGCTTGCTGCGTGCGAGAACGAGGCCTACGAAAGCGGCGACGGCGGCTTGTCCGCCATGCGCGCCGACTTCGTAGAGATGCGCACGGACGGCAATTCTAACATAACAAGCATTGAAACCGACGACGGTGAAGAGCTTTGGCTGACGCAGGCGATAAGCACGGCGTGGGCCGAACGCCCCGACACGGTTTACCGCGCGCTGATGTATTATAATAAGGTGGCTGACGGTGAAGGCGCGCCAAAGGCCGAGCCGTTGGCCGTTTCGCAAGTGCTTGTGCCACAAATCACGCCGATAGGACAGCTCGTCGGCGAGATGAAAACCGACCCCGTGGCGCTTGTCAGCGCATGGAAAAGCCCAAACGGCCGATACGTCAATCTTGAGCTTAGCCTGAAGACAGGCGCCGCCGACGGCGGCACAGGCTCTCACACGATAGGCCTCGTGTGCGACGGCGTTGACGAAAATGCCGACGGCACGCGCACCATCCGCCTGCGGCTGTATCATGACCAGGGCGGCGTGCCCGAATATTACAGCGTCGGGACATACGTAAGCATTGCCGCCTCGCGCCTGCCGCAGCAGTTAAAGCCGGGCGACGAGGTGAGCGTAAGCATTAACACTTATGACGGAATGACGACCAGGGAGTTTGGATTTTAGTTCCTGAATTTACCCGCATAAGCCGCGGTCCGACACATACGGGCCGTGGCTTTTTTATTACCTGAAATCAAAAAAACACGGATTTTCGGGAAAAAAGTCGGTTTTTCATGTCACAAAAACGACTTTTTTGCGTAATAGATATAAACGTTAAACATAAAAAGGAGGGCATTATGAATATCAAGGCATTGGCAATTACAATCGTTGCGGCTGCGTTCTCATTGTCGGCCTGCAGCGTAACGGGCAAAGAGACGCCAGCTTACGGCAAATCCGCCGCGCAGATCAGTTTAACCGACGATGAAATAGTAAAGACACTGAAGCTAAGCGGTTTCGATGAAATATATTCGTCGGCCTACGTCAGCATACGTTACACGCAAGGCTCCGGCTATAAGGTCGTTGCGCGCGGAACGGCAAAAGCTTTCGCCGACGCTGACATTTTCGTGAGCGGCGGCACGCTGACAATCAACAATAAGGAAAAGGGCTTAAGAATCGGCGGCGACGATGCGTCTGACGAACTGAAACTCGAAATAACCGCGCCCGACATCAATAATATATGCAATGTCGGCAAAATGAGTTTCACTACGCAGTCGTTTAAGACCCGGGAGCTTACGATATCCAACTCCGGCGTACTGGATTTCGACGGCGACAAGGCCTCTTCGCGTGATACCAAGATTGTCAACCAGGGCGTGCTGCACCTCGCAATTGACGTGAAAGGCGCCTCAATGGACTATGGCAACAGCGGTGTGTGCACTACAAACGGCACGTTCACTCTTGACGAAAGCTACAAGTATGCAAACCAAGGTAAGTCGGATTTCGACGGCAGCGTTACCGCCCGCGACATCGACATTTCCAACACGGGCGTCGACACGCAATCATGTAAGCTGAAGTCTGACGACCTCAAAATGTTCGTAGGGGGCCGCAGCGACTATGACATGAGCTTCGCCGGAGGCCGGGCCGACCTTACGTGCAGCGGCGTAGGCGACTTCGACCTGTCGCTCGACTGCCGGCGCATCGACGTAGCTGCCAGCGGCCGCATAGGGCTTGAACTGTCAGGAACGGCCGACAACACTGATTTTACAGGCTCGGGAGTATCTAATATCGATACGTCAAGGCTCAACAAGTTCTGAAAACGTCGGGCGGTAAAGGCAAGCTGTTGATTTCGTATGACAACGGAAGAGTTCAATCGTGAGGCGGCGTTGTTGCGCCCGGTGCTTGTCGCCGTAGCCGCGGCGGCCGCCGTGGCGCTTGTCTTGTGCCTCACGCTTTACGCCGGCTATCATGAAGACCGCGCCCTGGCGCACCTTTACGGCGGCAGTTACGTCATCGTTGACGGCAAGCGGATTGACGATCTCAGCGTAATCCGCGGCGACATAGAGCAGACCCTTACCGACGCGCGCCGCATAGAGTCGCGCGCTGAGGCCGGCTTCATCGACGGTGCCGAGCGCGACGTGCTCATGAACATAGACGACCCTGACGTGCGGCGCGAGGTGGAACAAATGTTGAACGAATGAGAAATGACTATGAACACGCTTAGGACAATAACGACAGCCTTGCTGCTTGTTGTGGCTACGGCATGTGCCGTGGCCCAGAACAGCATTGACAGGATGATGGACAACTATTCGTCGCGCGGCACGAGCAGGTTCACTTCGGCCGTGGAGCGCGAGCCGAAGACGCGTAAGGTGCTGAAGGTTGTCAACGTACTCGAACTGCGCCACGACGGTGTAGGCGAGTTCGTCGACGCCTTCAGGCGCGAGGCCGCAACGGGCGACTTCACCGAGCGGCGCACCGAAGACGTCCTGACGCTCATGCTCGTGGTGCGCGGCAAGCGGCAGAACCGCATCTACATGATGCGTTGCGCCGGGGCTTACGGCTCCGGGCGGCGTGCCGTGAGCTACGGCAGCGCCAAGATTACGGTGATAATAAAATACACTTAAGCGCCGCGCCGGCGCTGTTGCCGGCACGACAAGAGGGAGCATCCGCGGTTTGTTTAGATACTCGGGGTTCATCTTCTTTAGGTATTTTCTCTTGATTACGGCCGCATCCTCTTCCAAATGAGGCGCTCGGTAATTAGTCATCCCGTGCTTGACACGGGATCCAGTCGTAGGCTGCAACGTTGCCATACAAGGTCGTTTTCATTCTGCCCTGAATCAAGTTTAGGATGACGGGATATGCGAGAGCCTCACTTGGAAGAGGATGCGGTCGTAATAAAGAGAACGTACTTAAATAAACGTGGGTTCGGCATAAGAAGAACACCCTTAAAGTAGGGACATAATTTATTATGTCCGTACGTTCTGAAAGAACGTTATTGGCGGTATTATTGTATAATACGCCTCTTCGCGGCGTGCGGACATAATAAATTATGTCCCTACAAAGGGTGTTTTCGTTGTTAGTGAAACCATAGTAGTTATGTTGAACTGGCGTTAAATAAGATGAGCCCCAAACATCCAAACCTCCTGCTGATGAACCGCAAGAGGCCGCCTTTTAGGCCGCAAAAGGTTACCTTTCAGACGTTAAAACGCCGCCTTTCGCACTGCGAAAGGCGGCGTTTTGCTTATGCATTGATTATCAGTGTGTTACGTGCTGATGGACGGCGGCGTCAGAACTCTACGTAGGGGCGCAGGCGTTCGATGGCTTCAGGCGGGAAGTCTTTATATAGTCTGAGGTCGTCGAGGCTGCGCAGCGGGCCGTGAAGGCGGCGGTGGTCGATTATCGTCTTGGCCCGGTAGAAGCCTATGTAGGGATGGCGGCGCAGCTGGTTAAGGGTAAGCCGGTTGACGTTCAGCTTGCGGCAGCCGCGCGCGTCGGCCGTGAAGTAGGGCAGGGCGGCCTGCGGAAAGTTGCTTATCTCTCTGAGCTGCGCCGTGCTGTAGAAGCCGCCGAGGCGCTCGCGGTAACGCACTATCGCCGCGGCGAAGCCGCTGCCTATGCCCGGCACGCGCTTCAGCAGGGCGGTGTCGGCGGCGTTCAGGGCCACGTGCTGCCCGGGTTTCAGCTTCGGCGTGTACCTCAGCGTGTCGCGTGCTGTGGCTGCAGGCGCTTCAGCGGCGTACACCTCGGCCGCCGGACGGTAGTCGTCGCTGATGCGTATGTAAGGCTCCAGCCGCCTGTATTGCCCCGCCGTGAGGCCGTAAAGGCGGGCGAAGTCTGACGGACGGCGGTAAATGCCGCCCTTGGCGCGGTATTTATAGATGTTCCTCACTTGCCACGGGGCGAGGCCGAGGCGCAGCAGCTGGGTGCTGTCGGCCGTGTTGGGGTCGAACGCGAACAGCTCCACGCGCCGGCTGCCGGCGGCGTAGTATGCCGTTGCCGTGCGCCCGTGGCTTTTGTGTGCGCCGGCCGTAGGGGCCGTGGCTGTGCTGTCGGCAGCGGCCGCGGACGCCTGACCGGTGTCAGAGCCGGCGTATATCGTAAGGCCTACGGCTGCGGCCGTGACGGCCAGCGTGGCGAGTATGGCCCGCCGGTCGTTGCGTTGTAGGTAGAAGAAGCTTTTCATAGTTGTTGCTGATGTCGTGTCTTTCAAAGGTGGCCCCCTGCTTGCGGGCGTGCGGCCGCAAGCAGGGGGATGTCAGTTAAGCCGTGGGTTATATTACGCCGAACTGGTGAAGGAATATCAGTAGTATGCAGACGGGGCACACGAACTTGATGCAGAATAGGTAAGTGTGGAACAGCTTGCCGCGCAGCGTGCCCCAGTTGGTGAACTCGTCGCGCACCATCTTGTGAGGCAGGTACCAGCCTACGAAGAGGCATGTGAGGAAACCGCCGAGCGGAAGCATTATCTGGCCCGTGGCGAAGTCGAACAGGTCGAACATCGAGCGGCCGCCTATCTTAAGGAAGTCCCACTCGCCCAACGACAGCGAACACATGGCTCCGATGACCGAGCAGACCGCCGTCACTATCCATGCCGCGCGCTTGCGGGTGGTGTGCATCTCCTCATGTATGAAGGCGGTGCTCACCTCGTGGAGCGATATGAGCGACGTCAGGGCGGCCAAGGCCAGCAGGGCGTAGAAGGCTGTGGCCACGGCGTAGCCCACGAAAGGCACCTGGGCGAAGGCCTGCTGGAACACGTTGGGCAGCGTGATGAACACCAGCGACGGGCCAGAGTCGGGGTTAATGCCTACGGAAAACGCCGCCGGGAATATCATGAGGCCCGCCAGCACGGCCACCGAGGTGTCGATGACGCCTATCTGTACGGCCGACTTCATCAGGTTGGTCTGCCGGCTGAAGTATGATGCGTAGGTGCAGAGGCAGCCCATGCCGATACTCAACGAATAGAACGCCTGCCCCAGCGCGCCGAGGAAGACGTCGCCGCTCACCTTGCCGAAGTCGGGCTTGAAGAGGAACTCTACGCCCTTCAAGGCGCCCGGGAGCATGCACGCAGACACCACGACGATGAGCAGCAGCACGAACAGGGCTGGCATGAGCAGCTTAGATGCCTTCTCGATGCCGTCGCGCACGCCGTGGACGATGACGTAATGCGTTATCAGTATGATGGCGACCGTCCACAGCACGGGCTTCACAGGGTCTTGCTCGAACGTGGCGAAGTAGTCGGCGAAGAACTCTGGCGAGCCGTGCAGGCTGCCCGTAAGCGAGGCCAGTATGTACTGGAGGCACCAGCCCGCCACGACGGCGTAATAGCTCGTGATGAGCACTCCGGTGAACACGCCGAAGTAGCCGATGGCAGCCCACGGCGTGCCTCCCGACAGGCTGCGGTAGGCCCGCGCCGTGTTTGAGGCCGCGTGGCGGCCTATTATGAACTCGCTTACCATGCACGGTATGCCGAACAGCAGCACGCAACCTATGTAAATGAAGATGAACGCCGCGCCGCCGTATTCGCCCGCCATGTAGGGAAAACGCCAAACATTGCCCAGTCCTACGGCCGAGCCGGCCGTGGCAAGTATCACTCCGAGCTTGCTTCCGAAGCTCGCTCTTTCAATCTGTGTCATGTCTGATAGTGGTTTTGTTGTCAACGGATTTCCGTCCGGACGGCTGCCGCATTAACGAGTGTAGCCGCCGGTGGCGGAAAATAATTCTGATTTTTATACGTTATGTGATTGCAAATGTAAGAAAAACATCTTAATTTTGCAGCAGAATAATATATAAAAATGAGAATTTGCAGCAATTTGATAAGAAAATATCCCTTCTCCTGCCTCTTTTTGGCCGTAATATGGATATTGTGTTTCTGCACCCCGCCGCATACTCCGCTTGACAACGTCACGCTGATTGACAAGTGGGTGCATATAATAATGTATGCCGGCACGTGCACGACGATATGGATTGAGTACTTACGTTCGCACAAGACGGTTGACCGCGCGCGGCTATTCGTGTGGGCATGGCTCGCCCCCGTGCTGATGAGCGGACTGATAGAGCTGTTGCAGGCCTACTGCACCGGAGGCCGCCGCAGCGGCGACTGGCTCGACTTTGCTGCCAACGCGATAGGCGTAACGCTGGCCGCCGTCATCGGAATTCTTGCGGTAAGGAGTCGCGCCAGGCGCTGAACGGCGTCTTCATCAGTTGCGAGTTGTAGAAGCGGCGGTCGCCGGTCACCTCGTCGGCGACGAACGCAGGCTTGGTGAAAGGCTCGTCCTTGCTTGACAGCTCCACCTCGGCTATTACCAGACCGTCGTTCTCTCCGTAGAACTCGTCTACCTCGAAGGTGTGCCGTCCGCTCCTGACAAGGTAGCGGGTCTTGTCTATCATGCCCGGCTCGCACAGCTTCATCAGCTGCCGCGCCTCGTCGGGCGTTATCTCTTTCTCAAACTCGTAGCGCGTCGTTCCGTCGGGGTCGGAAGGCCCTTTGATGGTAAGATAGCCGCGGCCGTCGCTGAGGCGCACCCTTACGGTGCGCCCCCGCTCGCTGCAGATGTAGCCCTGCGTTATCCGGCTGCTGGCGTAAGCCTGCGCTGCATAAGGCCGTCCGGCCTTGTGTACGAGGAACTTGCGTTCGATTTCCAAGCCGCTCATCCTGCCTTAGCTCATCATTACGGCTATGATGCATGCTATCGCGAGCACCACCAGCACTCCGAATATCCATGCTATTACCTTCTTTGCCTGTTTCTCTTCTTGCGCCTCGTGCTTTGCCTGGCGTATCTTGCTTTTTTGACTCATAGTTGTTTAAGTTTTAAGTTAAGGTTTATTTTTCAGTTATTTGTCATGTCACGGAGTCAGGTTGTTGGGTTGCCATGGGGCAAAGGCCCGCATCCTGGTTGTTGGTAGCCCGTAGCTAACCACGTAAGACGCTTGTCTTGACCGCATGACAGCTTTGCTTCCTGACTCCTGAAAGGTTATTCTTCCTCCGTAACGGGGAACTCCATGAGGTACGCTTTGATGAAACCGTCGATCTTGCCGTCCATCACTCCGTCTACGTCGGTCGTCTGATAGTTGGTGCGGTGGTCTTTAACGCGGCGGTCGTCGAAGACGTAACTGCGTATCTGGCTGCCCCATTCAATCTTCTTCTTGCCCGCCTCTATCTTGGCTTGGGCTTCGAGGCGCTTCTTCATCGCGCGGTCGTACAGCTGCGACTTAAGCAGTCGCATGGCGTTGTTTCGGTTCTCGAGCTGCTTTCGGCTCTCGGTGTTCTCGATGAGGATTTCCTCCTCTTCGCCCGTGTCGGGGTCGACATACTGGTAGCGCAGGCGGACGCCTGTTTCCACCTTGTTGACGTTCTGGCCGCCGGCGCCGCCCGAACGGAAGAGGTCCCAGCTTACTTTCGACGGGTCGACGTACACCTCGATGGTGTCGTCAACTAACGGACTGACGAACACGCTGGCAAAGCTCGTCATGCGTTTGCCCTGCGCGTTGAACGGCGACACGCGCACCAGGCGGTGCACTCCGTTCTCGCTCTTGAGGTAGCCGTAGGCGTATTCGCCGCCCTCTATCTCCATGGTGACGCTCTTTATGCCGGCCTCGTCGCCCTCCTGGATGTTGCTTATGGTCACCTTGTGCCCGTGGGCTTCGGCCCAACGCATGTACATGCGCATGAGCATTTGCGCCCAATCCTGTGCCTCCGTGCCTCCCGCGCCGCTGTTTATCTTAAGTACTGCGTCCATGGGGTCCTCCTTCTGGCGCAGCATGTTCTTGAGTTCAAGGTCCTCTATGGCGTGTATGGCCTTGGCGTAGTCGTCGTCAACCTCTTCCTCCGTCACCATCTGGTCGTGGTAGAAGTCGAAGGCCAGTTGCAGTTCGTCGGCCAGCATGCGCACCTCTTTGTATCCGTCAACCCAGCGGCGTATGCCTTTCACCTTCTTCATCTGCTCCTGCGCGGCCGCGGGGTCGTCCCAGAAGTCGGGCGCCTGGGTGCGCAGTTCCTCCTCTTCAAGCTCGATTTTCTTTTTCTCTATGTCAAGATAGCGGTTCAGCGCGTCGGCGCGCTCCATCACATCCTTAAGTTGTTCTGCTGTTATCATTTGTCGTTTTTGTTTTATGTAATAAGGAGTTATCGGGAGTTAACGGGAGTTAGCTCCTTTCAGTCGCGGAGTTAACGGACATTACCTTTGCAGCTATTGTCAGTTAACTCCGGCGGGCGGAGCGAGCTAACTCCCGTTAACTCCCGATAACTCCTCAGTTGTCATGTCTTCCTCGTACATCTTCTCTATCTCGGCGGCATAGTTCTTGGCCAGCACCTTGCGCCTTATTTTCAGCGTGTTGGTAAGCTCGCCGCGCTCCATGGTGAAGTGTTCGGGCAGCAGCGTGAAGCGTTTTATCTTCTCGTAGCTGGCCAGTTGCTGCTGCAGGGTTTCCATGCGTTCGGCCATCATCTCGTGTATCCTTGCGTCGGCGCACAGCTCCTTGCGGCTGCCGAAGGGTATGCCGTGCCCCCGGGCGTACTCCTCGAGCAGGGCGTAGTCGGGTATGATGAGTGCCGAAACGAACTTGCGCTGGTCGGCTATGACGGCTATCTGGTCGATATACTTGTCTACTATGAGTTTCGACTCTATCATCTGCGGGGCGATGTATTTACCGTTCGACGTCTTGAACAGGTCTTTTATCCTGTCCTTTAGGAACAGTTCGCCGCCGCGCATGTAGCCCGAGTCGCCCGTGCGGAAGTATCCTTCTTCGTCGAAGGCCGCCTTGTTCAGCTCGTCGCGCTTGTAGTAGCCCTTGGTTATGGTGGGGCCTTTCAGCATTATTTCGTCGTTTTCGCCGAACTTTATGTCAAGTCCGTCTATCGGACGGCCTACCGACCCTACTGTGAACGGGCGCCCCTTGTGGTCGGCCGACACGGTGGCGAGGCTCTCGGTGAGGCCGTAGCCTACTATCATGTCTATGCCGATGGAATGGACGAACTCCTCTATCTCGGCCGACACCGTGGCTCCGGCCGTCGGGAATATGTTGGGACGGTCGAGCCCCAGCTCGTTGCGCACTATCTTGAAGAGCGTGCGGTGCAGCAGGGCGTACTTCATCCTGAGCGACAGGGGCGGCCGCTTGCCGCGGCTGAGGTATTCGATGTTATGTTTGCGGCCTATGGCCAAGGCCTTGCGCAGCAGTTTCTGCTGGGCCGGGGTGGCGCGGTCGATGCGGTCGATGACCTCGGCGTACACTTTCTCCCAGAACCTCGGCACGGCGCTCATGCACGTGGGGCGCGTTTCGCGCATCGACTGCTGTATCTCTTTCGGGTTGGTGTTGATTACTATCTCGGCGCCCTCGCTGATGCTGAGGAACAGCCATCCGCGCTCGAAGATGTGCGTTATGGGCAGGAAGTTGATGACCCTGTCGCACTCGCGTACGGGCACTACCTTGTCGTTTGCCTCCAGGGCGGCGCGGTATTGGCCGTAGGTCAGCATGACGCCCTTGCTTTCGCCAGTCGTGCCGCTGGTGTAAAGGATGTTGCACAGGTCGTCGTCCGAGGCCTCGCCGTAGAGCTTCTCCACCTCCGACTGCCGCGGGCTGTTCTCGCCGAGCTTCATGAACTCGTCGAAGTATATCGAGCCGTTGTCGGCCGGAGCCTTCCTCACGCGGCGGTCGTAGATGATGATGCGCTCGAGCGTGTGGCAGTGTGAGAATATGCGTTGGGCCTTGTCGTACTGCTCTTGTTCGCCTACGAAAAGCACGCGTATCTGCGCGTCGTCGATTATATACTGTATCTGCTGCTCGCTGCTCGTGGCGTAGAGCGGCACGGTCACGGCGCGTATGCCGAAGGCGCCGAAGTCGGTGTAGAGGTATTCTACGGCGTTCTGCGAGAATACGCCTACGTTCTCCTGCACCTTGACGCCGATGTTGAGCAGCGCGTTCGACACGTGGCGCACCTTGCGCGAGAAGTCGCGCCATGTGGCCGATTTCCATTCAGTGCCGCCGAAGTCGCGGTATATCAGCGCGCGGCGCTTGTCGTACTTCTTGGCTTGCTCGTGGACGAGCACCGATAGATGGCATTTTGTCTGCATACGGCGTGTGATGTTTTGTTGTGTCGATACGTTCTGAGTACTGGAATAACGCCGGCTGCCGCAATGAAGGCTTGCTTTTGTATGCCGGGCGCCGCATTATCTTATGCAAAGATGACGCCAGCGAGCGGAAAAGAGAGCTTGCTCTCAATTTCCCGAGCGCAGCATTATCTTATGCAAAGATAGTGCAAATCGAGAGAAATGCAAAATAAAAGCGAGTGAAACAAGCTTATATTTTCATTTCGGAGATGCGGCCTATCTTATTTAAAGATAGTGCAAAATTTTGAGTAAACGAAACGAATGGTGTTAGTTTTTCGTTTTACGTCGGCTTCGTGTGGCCGGACTTGCAGGGCGGGTAGCCGTCAGGTTGCGGGCGACGTCTTGGCTTCTGCCGTTTTGTGTAATGTTTACACATTATATATATAGGGACACTTCGTAGCCGTCATCCGTGGCGTTGGCTATGGCAGTTGAGGCCGGTGTCCGTCGTGTTTCTGCGCGTCCTCCTATCGTATTGATAGTCAATGCGTTGCAAAAGGTCGTCTTTTGTCGTCTAAAAGATGGCCTTTTAGGCTGCTAAAGGTAACCTTTTGCGTCGCAA
>CALUKU010000024.1 GCA_944321295.1 uncultured Prevotella sp. | reverse complement strand
AAACGTTCACGCGGCATTTGCTCTGTAAACTTCACGGCATTGATGTATGTGCCGTTCTTTTTATGATAGCGACGTTCTACGGTATAACCGTCAGTTTGAACTGGCTGCTGTTCTGTTTCAAGCTCATTCTTGGCTTGCTCAACATTTGCCGGCTTTGACATGGCATCCATTGCCTTACTACGTGTATCAGGCAAAATAAACTCACGTAACAGCTTGTCGAACTTCGGCATAACAAGTCGGGTGGGTACTTCTTTTCCTTCTATTTCAGAAATGAAAGCGGAAACCTTGCTATGGTCTGCCGTGCTTACAAGACTGTCGTATCTCCCGAACTCATTTATCCGTTCAGGTGTCATTTTAGGATCTGCAAGCATCGACGAAAGTTTCTCGACATCCATGCCTGTACGCTCGGCGAGCTTTTCGGCAAATGATTTTATTTCAGGAGAAAGGTTTGCGCTTGCCTCATCTGTTTTAGACGACTGCTGCAATCTGCGAAGTTCTGCGTAAAGCTCGTTACTCTCCGCTATCAGCCGGGCTTCCTCGAATATATCGCTACGTCCGTGTGCCTCATCTGCCTGTTTTTTCAGCTCCGACATTCTATTGGTTATTTCGGTCGCTCTGTCTGTCGGACTGATTGTTTTCTGCTCTCCATTTACAGACTGATATTCCGCAAAAGGTTTCGTCTTTCGGTGGCTGCTGTTTACCCATTTCTCGAAGTCGGGCAGGTTCACGGAAGTCATGACAAGTTTGCGCTTATTCTCCCAGCCCTTTTCATAGTTGGATAAATAAGCGTCCTGTGCGTCGGCTTCATCATTGAAACCGAGCATTACTTTATGCTCGTCAAATGTGCCGTCCTCGTTGTACTGGTCTACGATGTAGACACGCCGGCCGTTCCAGCCGTCGATGTCATTCGTGAGGAATACGTCTATATGGTCGCCGTCCACGCCCTCCGTGCCACGTATGTAGCCGTAGGTGTTCTGCATGGTCGTCTCCCATTTGTTGCCGCTGGCATCCACACCGCTGCGCACGCTGCCTTTCGGCTGCTCAATGCTCACATCAAACTGGCCGATGCGGACGTGTCCTTTCTTATAGTTGCCGGCTTCCTTCTGTGCTTCAGTAGGATTGACATTTACCTTTGCTTCTTCCTCTGCAATCTTAGAGGCGAGCGTATTGCCATTGTCTATGTAATCAATGATTTCAGCAATATCACCGAAACGCTTGTTGTCAAACTCAAAATAGGAGCCTGTATAATGCCCGCCCTCGTCAGGTTGGTCTATTTGCGTGGCGGTATGCTTTCCGTCAATAATGATGCTCCGTTTGTAAGTCGGCTTTTCGGCATCACCCTCTTGCCAGTCGTCATCACTCACCTCAACCCGTGAGGCCAGTTCTTCCTCGCGGCGGATTATTTCTTCCTCTCCGCTATCGCTTTCAGTTCCTCCTGAACGGTCGGCTGTTGCGTCTCCGTTCTCAACTCGTTCTCCTGTCTCAAGACTTCCAGGGCTTCCTTGTCCCCCTTGTTGGCCTGTTGTACTACTGCCAGCCAGTACATTGCTTCTCCGTTGTCCATTATTGTATGTAAATTGTTCGTTTATTAAAAGTTCTGAACGTACGCTGTTTATAGCCTTGTTGATAGCAGCGACAAGCGTGCGAGGTGTGTTGTCAGGCGTTTCAAACAGTGTTTCTTCCTGCGTACCCTGCACAAGGTCGTAGATGTTCTTGAACGTGTTTTGTATGAACATCTGCGTCTGTCCCTTATACATTGTTGCAAGCAATATGGCAAAGTTACTATATCTTTCCGAAGGAAGATAACTTTCGCCCGTAACATCGTCTAATGCAAGCTGCCTTTTCCACGCCTCGGCTGCAATCCGGGCTTCCTTGTAGTTCTTAGCATTGGCAAATTCGGGCATCTGCGACAAAGCATAGTATGCGCTTATCGAGTCTTGCAGCTCCATGTTCATACGCTCCGCATTGGGACTGTCATAATCACGGTATGCCGTGGCGAGGATAGCCTTCTGTGCCTTCACCGGCAAAGCACCGAACATTTCTTCCAAGTGGGTATTTCCATTTTGGAAAATGCTTTGATACATGATGCCTTTCAGGTCATTTTTGGCTTCTGCCGTCAGATTACCTTTGCTGTCAAACGCACTCTTGTACTGTGTGGAAGTGATGTAGCCTTTCTGCTGCATCCATTTCAATACGTCCATGCCGTTACGGTCCACAAGCTCGGCAAACGACATCTCATCATCCGTGGATTTGAGCAACAGGTTGGCATAGCTGCGCATGTTGCCTCCCATTTTCTGAACGATATTCTTAGGCTTGATGCGTTCCACACCGCCACTTTCGGTGTCCTGTGCAACGAACTGGCCAAGCGTGATGGCGTCATCGTCAGCCACGTCAATCATATTCACCAGTACAGGGTGCTGCATGGCTTCCACATCTTCAGGAGTAAGGCCGAAGTCTGCCGCATGGTCTGCAAGGTATTGCTTGTACTTTGCAGCCTGTTCGGGCTGGCCTGCCCACATTTCTCTTAATGCCGCGCTGCGGTTGTTGCCCTGTATCACTTCACCACGTGCGTTTACCGTCGGTGCGCCGGTGTAGGCCGTTACGGATGATGTTATCTCTTCGGGACGTATGTTAGCGGCAATGTTCCGGGCTGACATTACGCTTGCCTCGTCATTGCGTTCTTTCGGCTGTGCCTCATCAATAAAGTGCAACGGATTTCTTCGTCCGTTCACATGGCTGGGCTGCAACTGCTCCGCCTCTATAAGCGACACATGTCCGGTCGGGATGTTCTTGTCGTCGAACTTCACCTGCACTTCCTTACCTTGCTTTGCCTGTAACGGCTGCTGGCGGTCTACCTTTTCACCGTTTACCCTGCGGTAGCCTCTTGCACGGGCATCCTGCGGTTTGTCGTCGATGATGTCGGGCACACCGTTCAACGCTTCTCTCCGTATACGGTCGGCTTCCTCACGCTCGGCACGTTCCTTTTCTTCCTGTTCGCGCCGTAAGCGTGCGGCTTCCGCTGCTGCGTTTGCCTGCTCTGCCATTGCTGCCTGCCGCCTGCGTTCAGCGGTCTGTGCAATCCTCTGCCAATGGGAGAGGGTGGCTTTTGCCTGTTCTACGGCGTTCTTACGCTCACGTTCAGCCGCAATCTTCTCTGCAACGGTCGTTCCGCCTTTCGGCTTGGCCTTCTCCACCTTCTTCAGTTCGGCTTCCTTGTCTGCCACCATGCTGTCAGCCACCGCCTTTGCCGTCGCCTCGTCGCCTTCGGCCTGTTCTACAATGGCATCCCATGCCGTATCGGCATCTGCCTGTTCATAGACAGGCTCGCCCTTGTCATCTTTCGGGATGCGTTCAAGGGCTGACTGTTGAGGCTGTGATACGACTTCGGTAGTGGCAGGTTGTACCGCTTCTGTTGCTGCCGGCTGATTGAGGAAAGGCGTATATGCTGCAACTCTATCACTTGCCGTTTGCTCGATTTCTTCTTCTGTCGCACTATTATCAAGCCATGATTTTTCGCCTGTCACATAACCAAGAGCGGCAAGATAATCATGTGCTGACAGATTACCGTTCAAATAATCAGCGGTTGCCTCTGCTTTTTCCTGTATTTCAGTCGCCATACTTTCAGGATGCTCTGCATAATAACTCTCAACGTATGAGCTGTCCGTTTTCATGAAGTCATCCAAAGTAATACCATTGACGGCTTCCTCATTGACAGAATATCCTGCAACATTTCTTTGTGGAATATTCTCCTGTCCAATGTCGCCGTTTTCAGGAATATTCTCCTGTCCAATGTTGCCATTTTCAGGAATATTCTGCCCGCCATTGTTACCGTCAGCCTGTTCAGGCTGTTCATAATTGAGTGCATTAAGCTCGTCTGCTGTAAACAGGTTTACTTTCCTGCCGTTAATGGGGCTTTCTGTATATACCTCATACTGGCCGTCATCGTTCATGTCGGCTGTAATGCTGCCACGCACGGCATTGCCGGCCTCATCACGCAAGGTTACTTCGGTGTTCAGGCTGTATTCAGGCTGCGCCTGTTCTAATCGTGCCGCCTCACGCTGCTGTTCCGACTGGAGTACACGGGCACGGTTCGTGGCATCAGACATGAGCTGAATGTCATCCTTGCTCATCGGGACGACCGTCACGCCGCCGTTAGAGCTGACATTCACCGTGCCGTCTCCGTTGTCCACGATTCCGTCCTGATTGGGCACAATCTGAATTTGTGATTGCTGTCCGCTCCCGTCCGTAAGCGTATAGGTGTCGCCCTGATTGAACGGAAGTACACCGTCTATGCGGTTGGCGGCTTCGTCGGCGAACTGCTGGCGTATGGCTTCCGCCGCTGTCTGTTTCTCCAGTTCAGGGTCTACCGGCTGCTCCATGCTCAATATGGCATCAGGAGAAACCATTTCAATGGCTCCTGTCGCCGCATCACGTATGACGATACTCTCATCAGAATTGTCATGGTCTATGCCTGTGCCGTCGTCAAGCATGACAAGGTTTCCTTCCAGCACGTATGCCCGGCGGTCTTTGCCCTCGTCATCCTGCACTTTCATCGTCACGCCTTGAATTGCTCCTGTCGCACGGTTCACACGGCTGTCAATCATCGTGTTACTTTGCTCGATACGGCTGTCAATATCGTCTCTTACACGCTGTATCATGCCGTCATACACCTGTTTTGCGTTGATATAGTCAATAATGGCATGATTGGCTTCCTCGTCGTCTCCGAGCTGCCGCAATGCGCCCATCGGGTCGTTGTCTATCTCCGCAAGCGTTTCGGGAGACAATATCTGTTCAGCCTTCTGACGCTGCAAGTCGTACATATTCTTGGCGTTCTGCTTTTCCTCGTCGGTTGCTGCGTTGTATCCGTCTATGTAGCTGTCGTTGGCACGCTGGGTGTTCTCGTCCTGTTCGCCGCCACGAGACTTGACAAGCTCCGCAAGGTTCGCGCCCCGGAGATACAGCGAGCGTTCCATATAATTGAGGACGGCTGCCTTCTCCTCATTGGTAAGCTCTTTGTCTGACACTATTCTCTCGGCCACATCACCCACATTGTCGTTTGTCGCCATGTCGATTATACTGCGCAACGGCTCCCACACGTCAGGAGTAAGTAGCTCGCTCGCCATTGCGTCCGCTTTGTTCACATCGTGCTTCATCGAGAGATAACCGGCTGCGCTCATGGTAGTCTTTCCGGCTCCCATAAGTCCCATAGACAATGCCATGCCGCCCCATATATCGCCGTGGAACTGTTTTGTGGCGAAAAGATTGGTACGTGTGCCGTCTGCGTTCTGCTGGTATGCGTCATCAAGGTTAAGCATGGTGCGCCATAACTGGCCGTAGTATTCCTCTGACACCTCGCCCAGATAGTCGCTGACACCCATTTGCCCGAATATCCTGCGTGTTGTGTCCGTGATGCCGCCCAGCGCACCGGCATTGGCACGAGACAACACACCGCTGAGGCGTTTTGCTCCTATGACGTTGGCCAGTTTGCCTAAGTTTTTCAGCGATGCCACTTCGGGCAGGTGCGTGCCGAACATTTCCGAATAGTTCTCTACGATTGAGTTTGCCTCGCCCTGCCAAATGGCACTTCCCCAAGTCTTGTCGTTGGTGAAATCATAGTTTCCGTTCTCGTCTACCGTTACATCACCGAGCTTCCTGTTGATGATGTCAGCCGCTGTGTCTCCGGCCTGTACGGTATTCGTCATCAGCGGCGCGCGGATAAGCAATTCATCGGTTGTCGTTCCGAGTGCCTTTATGGTCCAGTTGGCTGCCTTGCCTGCCACTCTCGAAGCCACGTTGATACCTTCATATCCTCCGCCGGTAAGGGCGAAGTCAAGCATGAACGAGGGCATGTAGCCGGTCATCATGCCGGCTCTGTTCCAAAAGCTGGCATTACCGCCGTACATGGCCTCTGTCTGTTGGTATTCATGAATGGCACGCATCATGTCCTGATTGGCATCTTTCTCCTGCTCGGTCTGCGGACGGTCTTTGTCCTGTGCGTGGAGCATGGTCATTGCGTCCAGCATGTCGTTGATGCCGAAATCCCACGAGCGCAAATCGCCTGCCGTGCGCATGAAGCCTCGCCAAAAGCCTACATCAACACCGTTCTCACGGTCTTTCTGCTCGTTGAGCGTCTTAATCTGTTCCTCCGTCTGATGTATGGCTGCCTGCAATGCCCTGAAAGTATGGTCGCTCTGAATGGAAGGAACGTAAGTGTCTCTTGCAAGCACAGCCGCAAGAGGGGCTTTATTGTTCTTGTAATCCTGTTCCCATTTGTCGTGAAGCTCCTGCTGGCGTGCCGCTGCCTTGTCTTTAAGTTCCTGAAGGCGGTTCTGCGCCCGGCGTATCTGTCCGCCTACGGTCATGTCCACGGCATCACGGTATTCACGGCTGGCAGCATCCGCCGCGGCCTTGTTGAATGTCCGCTCGCCTGTCGGTGTCAGGTAGGTGCGCTCCATTCTCTTGCTGTCTGGGTTAAACCGGTAGCCGCTGTTTACCGTATGTCCGTCGCCTAACGTCTTTCCGTACTCATTCAGATTGTCAATGTGCGTATTGAAGTCGTCCATTGTACGTTGTGCCGAGCGTCCTATTGCGTTCAAGCGTGCGTTCATAGCCAGTTTTTCCTGCATGGTAGGCTTCCACGCTGTTTCTTCCGTACTCTCTTGCGTGTCGTTGGCCGGTTCCTGCGTTGGTGCGGGAGCCTGCTGCCGTGGTGCGACAAGGTTGTCAAACTCTGACTGGTCTTTGCCGACGTTCAGACCGGCTGACGTGGCGGTCTTGTACGCCCACTCGCGCGAAGCCTTGTTGTTACGCATCAGGTTGTCAAACTCGGCTTGGTCTTTGCCGACATTATATCCTTTGCTCTTGAGCTGCTCATACAGCCATTTGGTGCTTTCGTTATCTTTTGGCATAGCTATTGTTTTTCATTATTCAACTCCGGGCATCGTGTTACCGCCTACACCCGGCATCGTATTGTTTTCAGGATTGTTAAGATAGCCTTGACGCTGCTTCCATACCATTTGTATGAAGTCGTCATCGTCTTTCATATTGACCGGCTCCCGTTTCTTCGTCTTGCTGTTGTACTGGTATTTCGTAACACGGTTGTTCCAGTCTCTGTATTGTTGCTTCTGCTCGGGCGACAAGGACATCCAGTAATCGTAAGCCTTCTGCTTATCCTCTTTGTTTCCTGAACCGCCGCCACGGTCGTAATATCGTGCCCTTGCCCTCGATGCGCTTGCAGACGCATTGGAAGCTCCGGCTGCCGCCTTGTTGCGTCCAATCTTGCTTTCTTCGAGCTGTGGGGCATACTTGGCCTCTATCTCGGCTTTCTTGGCATCATAAGCAGCCTTGTCTATCTGATTGGCACGCAACTGCTTGTCGAGGTCGTGCATTTCTTGGTCACGCTGCTCTTTGGCCGCCGCACGCTCATCCGCTGCCTTGTCTCGCTCGGCTTTTACCTTGTCAAGTCCTATCTGACGTGCCCATGCACGCTCATTGTCGTTGTAGGCATCATCGGCTTGCCGGGCACGCATGAGTCCGTTGATGTATGCCGTCATGTTCGCATTGCGCTCCGCCGTCAGCTTGTCCCAGCGTTCACGTGTCCGCTTTGAGGCATTATTTACGCCTGTATACATATTCGGTGCGTACTGCGTGGTGAAATACAGGTTGGAGAGGGCAGATATGCCGTCGCCGATGGCTGCGAAAATCTGCTCTCTCTTTTGCTTCTTGCGCTCTTTCTCCAGTTCCTCTTTTGTCGGCGGCTGATACGGATTGAGCATCTTGAACATTTCCTCATAGCTCATCCTCTTAGGCTCGGCTGTATTCTTGACATCTGTTACCGTCGGTGTCGTCTTACTGACAGCATCGCCCACCTGTTCGACCGGAGGGGCCTGCGGCGGTGTCTGTTCCTGCTGGCCGCTGCCGGGCGGCGTGGTGGCAGGCTCCGTATTCAATATCGTGTTAAGCGTTGTAGACATATTGCATGAATTTTAGAATGGCATTGATGATGCGGCCTGTGTTACGCCCTGCACAGCACCTGATATGGCTTGTGCCCGTCCCACTTCGAGCTGCTGTAACTGTTCGTTCAGCTCTGCATCACGTTGCAGATACTGTTGCTCTATCTGGTCTTTACGCTGCTCTCCGTTCACGGCTATCTGCGCCGTGGCGTCTGCCAACGCTTGGTTGTTGGCGGCTTTGGCTGCTGCCGTACTTTCGTCTGCCCCGCCCATTACGGCCTGCGTACCTGCCGCCTGCCTGTTGCGGTTCTTAATGCTTTCCTCTGTCATGGTCAGTATGCGCTGTGCGTCTGCCCTCTGTGTGGCATCCTCGTTATAGCGCCGGTCATACCAGTCCTGATTCTTCTGCATCTGTTCCTGCACATTCTTCTTGGCTTTCTTCATCGCTTTCGATGCGGATATGCCGCCGAATATGCTGCCTGCGGCACCCAGTGCGCTTCCTATAAGTCCCATATCTATTAAAAGTTATCATTATTTGGCAAAACTAAAACCTTATCTTTGCACTTGCAGTTTAACTTTTTACGCATGGAGTATGAGGGGCAAGAAAACAGGAGGAAGAACAAAGGGCACACCGAACAGGACGACAAAGACGGCACGTGATATACTTATCGAGACAACGAGCGAATACTATAATTCTGAACAGTTCGCAAAGGATTTGGCCGTCCTCGACCCGAAAGACCGTTTAATGATAATTGAGAAACTGACCAGTTACGTTGTGCCGAAGATGCAATCAACTACCATTGACGCAACGGTCGAGACACGCAAGACAATCGAGGACAAACTTCTTGAGCTTTCCGAAAACGACGGCGAGGCTTAGCCGTCTATTTCCGTCTACTTTAGATTACAACTTAAAAATAAAACAATATGGATTACAACAAAGTCATCACAATTCTTGAACAAGGGGCGAATGTCAGTATCAACGCAAACGTGTACTCGTTTAATCAGCTGCGCACATTCGCAAGGGAAGCAGCCCGTAAAGGTGCAATGCTCACGGTGGAGTGCCGCAATGACATTCTGACGGTTAATGAACTGAAGCTGCTCGCACAGGAAGGCGGCCGGAGTATTACAATCTTAGGATAAGCCACTATACTTTGACAGGATTCTTTTTCATTTTGTGTTCATAATCGAGGCGGTGCCGGTCATGTTACTGGCATCGCTTTTTTCTTGGTAAGGAATCGCCATTCCTTACCCATTTATAGGCATTTCTTCCGAAGTTATTATTATTCCTTCCGAAGAAAAGGGTATTTCTTCCGAAGAAATGCGTATTCTTTCCGAAGTTATCGCCTTTTCTTCCGAACATTGGAAAAAACAGGGTAAAAAAGGGCTGTTTTCGGGCAAAAAACGGGTGAAAAAACAGGCTTATTTCTTCCGAAGAAAAAGGCATTTCTTCCGAAGAAATGGGTATTCCTTCCGAAGAAAAGGGTATTCCTTCCGAAGAAAAGGGCATTTCTTCGGAATTTGGGGAACAAAGAAAAGAAAAGAGAATATATATAATATACTCCATCTACGTCTACAGCGCGTGCGCGCGTATGCGTGCGTGCGAGGAAAAATCGAAAAAAGAAAACCCACAAAGAAAAAATCCTTGTGGGCTGAAAAAACACGAAGTCAAAATCCCTTTCCTTTCATTCGCTGGTAAACGACCGTCTGCCCTTTGTCCATGTTTTCTATCTTGAACATTACCATTGAGCGTGCCGGTATTTCTTCAGGCAGCTCCGCCGCCAGCTTGTCTATGACCTCATCCACGTTGTTATAGCCGGTGTCCGTAAGCTCCGCCACCTTCCTGCCCTGAAAAAATGCCTCGCCGTGTACTTGGTAGCGGTAGGACAGGCGGAAATGAGGTTCTTCCTCGTGGCGTTCTCTGACTGACGGCTTGTCGGAAAAGAAAATGAAGTCCACGACCTTCTCGTTCAGCTCCCATGCCGGGGTGAAGTCAATCTTGATATATCCACGTGTTACCTTGTGCCCGCTGCTGTGGTTCATGGCAAATGCAACCTCACTGATTGACGCTCCGCAGTCGTTCTGCGCCACCGTGCCCCACGTGTGCCTGAACGTGTACGCCGAATAGTCCTCGTCCTTTGTCATGCCCATTGCCCGGCATATCTGCCTTATGCCGCCGTTCACGTTTGCACAGAAGCTGTCGTTGGTCGTATGTCTTTCGCTGAACACAAACAGATGCTCGTCTTTCTCGTCCTTACTGACATACTTCTCGAACAACGGCAGGATAATGGGCGGAACACGCATTTCCATATACGCACCGTCAGCCCTGAACTTCTTGGTCTTGGCACGCTGGTAGTGGATGATGCCGCCGTGGTAGTCCTCCTTGCGCATATTGAACAGGTCTACCGTGTTGATACCTGCCAGGCAAAGCACCATCATCGCCACGTCCCGACCCAGCTCCGCAAGCGGAAACTTCATCTTGCTTTCAGGCAGAGGAAACGAGAAGAACCGCCGGCAGGCCTCCGGCGTTATCGCCAGCTTCTCCGTGCGGTCCGCCTTCGGGATGCTTACCTTCACCCACGGGTTTGTCTTTATTCGGATCAGCCCGTTGTCGTAGTCGTTCAGCTCCATTGTCGCCGCCTTGAATACCTGACGCATACAGATAGGGTACATTTCCTTTGCCCTGTGCGTCTGCTCCAACGATTCAATCCATTTGTTCACGAATGAAGATGTCAGGTGAGAGAACATCACCTTCGTTGTGCCGGCAAACCGCTCCATGTGGTTCAGCGCAAGCTGGTAGTTCTTCGCGTTGCGCTGTTGTCCCCGGTCTATCATGCGGTCGATATGCTTCCGGGCATAGTCAGAGAAGCAGATGTCATTATCCTCTCTTATCAGAAACTCTGCCACCTCCTTTGCCGTCCAGTGTTCAATGTTCACCTTGTTCAGCTTCTCGTTGTACTCCAGTATGCGCTGTGTACAGAATTGCAGCACAAACGGGTCTTTGATTTCGTTGGACTTGGTAAGCTCCCTACGAGTTACCATTTTGTCTGTCTTGATGAAGGTTGAAGCACGATGATGTGTTATCCGTATATACACGGGATAAAAGCCGTCCGCTCTCATCGTCCTTACCACTGCTTTTAATGTTGCCATATTATCTGTGTTCCAATTTGTTTATATGAAAAATCTGCAAATACCGATAACTCCTTAAATGCCATTGTACAACACGTGTACAACAGCGTTGTAGAAACTGTGCAACATTTGTACAACATTTGCGTTCATTCTGCACAAAAAGTGCATCGTAATGCTCGTGCCTTTATTAACTATAATAGGCGGCAAAGTGTTGATTTACAAGCACCTGCCGCCTATTTTACTGATAATCAGCGTCTTTTTAATTTTCCTCTACCGCTGCTTGGGCGGCGGCTAACCTTGCTATGGGCACTCTGAAGGGTGAGCAGCTGACATAATTGAGGCCTACCTTGTGGCAGAACTTAACCGATGAAGGTTCGCCTCCATGCTCGCCGCAGATACCGCAGGTGAGTTCGGGGCGTGTCGAGCGGCCTTTCTCAACGGCCATCTGTATCAGCTGGCCTACGCCGTTCTGGTCGAGCACCTGGAACGGGTCTACGCTTAAGATCTTCTTCTCGAGGTAAACGGGCAGGAAGCTTGCGATGTCGTCGCGGCTGTAGCCGAACGTCATCTGCGTAAGGTCATTGGTTCCGAAGCTGAAGTACTCGGCCTTTTCGGCTATATGGTCGGCCGTGAGGGCTGCGCGCGGTATCTCAATCATGGTGCCGACGCGGAAGGGGATTTCAATGCCTTCTTCTTCAAACAGCTCTTTAGCCGTGTTGCGTATCACCTTCTCCTGCATGTCAAACTCGTTGACAATGCCGATGAGCGGAACCATTATTTCAGGACGCGGGTCGAAGCCTTCCTTCTTAAGCTGCACGGCAGCTCCGAGTATGGCTTTGGTCTGCATGGCCGTAATTTCGGGATAAGTGTTGCCGAGGCGGCAGCCGCGGTGGCCCAGCATGGGGTTGTGCTCGCTCAGGCTGTTGACGCGCTGCTGTATCTCCTGTACGGTAATGCCCATCTCCTTTGCCATGATTTCCTGTCCCTCAAGATCGTGGGGCACGAACTCGTGCAACGGCGGGTCGAGCAGGCGGATGTTGACAGGATATCCGTCCATTGCCTTAAGTATTCCGTAGAAGTCCTGCTTCTGATAGGGCAGCAATTTTGCGAGCGCCTTCTCACGGCCTTCAACGGTGCCGGCGAGTATCATCTCGCGCATGGCCTTTATCTTCTCGTTCTCGAAGAACATGTGCTCGGTGCGGCAGAGGCCGATACCTACGGCGCCGAAGTTGCGTGCAACGGTTGCGTCGTGCGGCGTGTCGGCGTTGGTGCGTACCACCAGTTTGGTGTACTTGTCGCACAATTTCATCAAGTCGGCAAAGTCGCCTGTCACCTCTGCGGGCTTAGTCTTAACCTCGCCGAGGTAAATCTCGCCCGTAGAGCCGTTGATTGACAGGTAATCGCCCTCCTTGAGCACGGTGCCGTCGATTTCAACGGTGCGAGCCTTGTAGTCTATGTTCAGCGCTCCTGCGCCCGATACGCAGCACTTGCCCATGCCGCGGGCAACTACTGCGGCGTGCGACGTCATACCGCCGCGGGCCGTAACGATACCTTCAGCGGCTGCCATACCGGCAAGATCCTCCGGGCTTGTTTCGATACGTACCATCACAACCTGGTGGCCTTCGGCATGCCATCTGGCGGCGTCGTCGGCGAAGAACACGATTTGTCCGCATGCGGCTCCGGGAGATGCGGGCAGTCCGCGCGTCAGCACCTTGGCTGTCTTCTGCGCGTCTTTGTCGAATACGGGGTGGAGCAGCTCGTCGAGCTTGTTGGGCTCGCAGCGCTTAAGGGCCGTCTTCTCGTCGATTTCGCCCTCACGCAGCAAGTCCATGGCTATCTTCACCATGGCCGTGCCTGTGCGCTTGCCGTTACGTGTCTGCAGGAACCACAGCTTGCCTTCCTGTACGGTGAACTCCATGTCCTGCATGTCGTGGTAGTGGTGCTCGAGTTTCTGCTGCAGCTCGTCGAGCTGTGCGTAAATCTCGGGCATGGCCTCTTCCATCGAAGGATATTTAGCAGCGCGCTCTTCCTCTGATATACCCTGCTGCTGCGCCCATTTGATTGAGCGCTCCTTGGTTATCTGCTGCGGTGTGCGTATGCCGGCAACGACGTCTTCACCCTGCGCGTTGACAAGGTATTCGCCGTTGAAGCTGTTCTCGCCGGTAGCGGCGTCACGGCTGAAGCATACGCCAGTGGCAGACGTCGGGCCCATGTTGCCGAACACCATTGCCATGACCGTAACGGCCGTACCCCATTCAGCGGGTATGCCCTCCATCTTGCGGTAGAGTATGGCGCGCTCGTTCATCCAGCTGTCGAACACGGCGCAGATGGCGCCCCAGAGCTGTTCCATCGGGTCGTTGGGGAAGTCTTTGCCTGTCTGCTCCTTGATCGCTTCCTTGAACAGCGTCACGAGCTGCTTCAGCTCGTCCACGGTCATCTCGTTGTCGAGCTTAATGCCGCGCACGGCCTTAACTTTCTGTATTATCGCCTCGAACGGGTCGATGTCCTCCTTGTTTACGGGTTTCATGCCGAGCACTACGTCGCCGTACATCTGAACGAAGCGGCGGTAGCTGTCGTAGGCAAACCTTTCGTTGCCGGTTTTCTTGGCCAGACCAACAACAACCTCGTCGTTAAGACCGAGGTTAAGTATGGTGTCCATCATTCCGGGCATTGAAGCGCGCGCACCAGAGCGCACGCTGACGAGCAGAGGGTTGTCTACGTCGCCGAACTTGCAGTTCATCAAGTTCTCTATGTGGTGCACCGAGGCTATCACGTCGTTGCTCAACAGGGCAACTACGGCCTCCTTGCCTTTCTCGAAATATTCATTGCAAACGTCTGTAGTGATTGTGAAACCAGGAGGCACAGGCACACCGATAAGGTTCATTTCAGCCAAGTTGGCACCCTTGCCGCCCAAAAGGTTTCTCATGTCCGCTTTTCCTTCGGCTTTACCATTGCCGAAAGTGTAAACTCTTTTTTCAGTCATAGTTATAAATCAGTAGGTTTTCAGAATTGTCATTTATAGTTTGCAAATATACTTAAATAAAATAAAAATCCAAATGTTTTAAGGCTGTTTTTGTTTGACGGGATAATTTTTCTTATTTCAACCGTGTCCTTTGCGCCGAGCATGGCGTAAGCCTTAACGCCGTGAGGCGTTGCAATATGTCATTCCGTATATGTCAGGCTGTTTTGACGAACCGGCTCTTTTACGGGGGCTGACATGGCGGTTGGAGCCGTCAAACGCGGCCTTTTGCGGCGTCATTCACGGTCTGTTCCGTTGTAAAAGGTCATGTTTTAGGGTGCTTTCCGTCGTGCTCAGGGGTGCAACACAGGGTGACTTTGGGTGTGAAGACCGTCTGTTTTCGTGCTGAAAATCAGATGTTTTATTGCACATCTTGCCCTTGTATGCATATAAATCGTTGATTGTTAGTGGTTTGATGTTGCACACTTTTCCTTGCGTTTTTCCCGTCAATTGACTTGCGGCTTACGGGCGAGGCCCTTCTGAGAGCATTAAGCTAAATCATAATGTAAGCGTTTTTGGCGGAAATGTGGCTGTGTGTCATTTTGCTGTTGTTGCTTTTCGGCTGCGGCTGTTGCACGTTTGTTATATATTATAATAAGGTGGCATTTACCAGGTCGTTATTATGTTCGGCAACGCTTGCTGCACGGCAGGTTTACATAGCTTTTAAATCAAAAGAATAACGTTGGCGATAGGGGCTAAGGGCGTTCGTGTCGGTGTGTGAACGCAAACAAATATGCCGGTGGTTTTAATTTTTGTTGTCGTAAAATTATTATTCCGTTTTTATTCGTTGGTTTCAAATTTGTTTTGTATCTTTGCCACGGAAACACCGATACTAGAAAAACAACCATTAGGTATATGCGTGAGAAAAAAAAGGTGGATGTGCTGCGGAGGCTCGGCATTGAGGCGCTGAGCGATATGCAACTTGGCATGAAGGACGCAATGCTTGGCGGCGACCGTGACGTTGTGTTGCTGTCGGCCACAGGCAGCGGTAAGACGTTGGCATATCTGTTGCCTTTGACAATGATGCTCGATGCGGAGTCTGACGCGTTGCAGGCCGTGGTTGTGGTTCCCGGACGCGAGCTCGCCTTGCAGTCGCATGAGGTGTTCAAGAGCATGGGCAGCGGGCTGAGGTCGATATGCCTCTATGGCGGCCGCCCGGCCATGGACGAGCACAGGGAGTTGCGGAAGGTATCGCCGCAAGTCGTGTTTGCCACTCCGGGGCGCCTTGTTGACCATCTCGCAAAGGGCAACATCAGTCCTTACGCGGTAAGGTATCTTGTTATCGACGAGTTCGACAAGTGCTTGAAGATGGGCTTCAGCGACGAGATGAAACGTGCCGTGAGCATGCTGCCGGGCGTGAGAAGGCGTTTCCTGCTGTCGGCAACTGACGCCGACGAGATACCGTCGTTCGTCAATATGCGTAATGCCGAGCGCCTTGACTATCTTGACGAAAGCACTGTTGCAGGCCGTGTATGCACGTATGTCGTGAAAAGCGCAGGTAAGGACAAGCTTGAAACGCTTTACAACCTGCTTTGCAGTTTCGGTGAGGCGAGCACAATCGTCTTCTTGAATTACCGTGACAGCGTTGAACGGGTAAGCGGTTATCTGGCTGACAGGGGATTTGTGGTAAGCTCGTTGCATGGAGGTATGGACCAGAAGATGCGTGAGGATGCCGTGTTCAAGTTTTCCAACGGCTCGTCAAGCGTGCTTGTGGCGACTGACTTGGCCTCGCGGGGCTTGGACATGCCCGACGTTGACAATATAGTGCATTACCATATACCCGTTGGCGAGGATGAGTATGTTCACCGCACGGGGCGCACGGCCCGGTGGAGAGCCGAGGGTAGGGCGTTCTTCCTGCTCGGTCCTGACGAGGAGCTGCCGGCTTATGTGACGGATGCGGTCGATGGTTATAGCTTCGGCGAGGGAACGGGTGTTCCTCCGCGCCCGAAGACGGCCACATTATATATAGGTAAAGGCAAGCATGACAAGGTGTCTAAAGGCGACGTGCTTGGCTTCTTATGTAAGGTGGGCGGACTTTCAGGCGGCGACATCGGACGAATTGACGTGAGGGAGAGGTGCTCGTACGCGGCGGTTGACATAGCCAAATGGAAAGACGTAGTAGAGCGTACCTCCGGGCAAAAGCTTAAAGGCATAAAGACAGTTGTTGAGCTTATTAAGTGACAAAATGTCACTGATTTAAGATAATTTAACTAGATTTTTTGCGTAATAGGAATAAATAATGTAACTTTGCAAATTAGAAATAACCTTATAAAACTATTGTAAATATGAAGAAGTACAACTTTAACGCAGGTCCTTCAATCCTTCCCCGCGAGGTGATTGAAAACACAGCAAAGCAGATTTTAGACTTTAACGGTATCGGCTTGTCATTGGCTGAAATAAGCCACAGGTCAAAAGATTTCCAGCCTGTAATCGACGAAGCCGAAGCGCTTGTCAAGGAGTTGCTCGATGTTCCCGAGGGCTATTCAGTTCTCTTCCTCGGCGGCGGAGCTTCACTCGAATTCTGCATGGTACCTTATAATTTCCTCATCAAGAAAGCCGCTTACCTTAACACTGGTACTTGGGCAAAGAAGGCAATGAAGGAGGCTAAGCTCTTCGGCGAAGTTGTTGAAGTGGCTTCTTCTGCTGACGCTAACTATACGTTCATTCCGAAGGACTGGACTTGCCCGACTGACGTTGACTATCTGCACTACACCACTAATAACACCATCTACGGTACGGAAATCCGTAAGGATCTTGATGTGCCCGTAAGGTTGATCGGTGACATGTCGTCAGACATCTTCAGCCGTCCCGTTGACGTTGCTAAGTATGACTGCATCTATGCCGGAGCACAGAAGAACCTCTCTATGGCAGGTGTTACTATCGTTATCGTGAAGAACGACGCTTTAGGCAAGGCTCCCCGTCAGATCCCGACAATGCTTAACTATCAGACCCATGTAGAGAAGGGTTCAATGTTCAACACTCCTCCCGTGCTTCCCATCTACACAGCTCTCGAAACTCTCCGTTGGATTAAGAAGATGGGCGGCGTAGAGGCTATGGACAAGCGTGCTCTTGAGCGTGCAGACATCCTCTACTCTGAAATCGACAGGAACAAGCTGTTCCGCGGAACCGTTGCAACAGAGGACCGCTCTGTCATGAACATCTGCTTCGTGATGAACGACGAGTATGCTGAACTTGAGAAGCCGTTCTTTGAGTATGCTACTTCTCAGGGCATGGTCGGCATTAAGGGCCACCGCTCAGTCGGAGGTTTCCGCGCAAGCTGCTACAACGCCATGACTGTTGAAGGCGTTCAGGCTCTTGTTAAGTGCATGAAGGACTTCGAGGCTCAGCACTAATCTTAATCATTCTTATAAAGATTGTCAAAAAATGCGTAGGGGCGTATTGTTGTACGCCCCTGCGTTTTGGCACAAAATAACCATTAAAAATCAAATAACATGAAAGTTTTAGTAGCAACTGAAAAACCGTTTGCAGCAGTAGCAGTTGAAGGTATTAGAAAAGAAATTGAAGGTGCAGGACACGAGCTTGTGCTTCTTGAGAAATATACTGAAACGGCTCAGCTTCTTGACGCTGTTAAAGACGCTGATGCGATGATTGTACGTTCTGACAAGGTTACTCCCGAAGTCCTTGACGCAGCTAAGAACCTGAAGCTTGTCGTACGTGCAGGTGCCGGTTATGACAGCATTGACACTGCTTACGCTAAGGAGAAGGGCGTTATCGTAGAGAACACTCCCGGACAGAACTCTAATGCTGTTGCCGAGCTTGTTTTCGGTCTTTTGGTTTACACGGTCCGCAACTTCTTTAACGGCAAGGCAGGCACCGAGCTTAAGGAGAAGAAGTTGGGTATCTTGGCTTTCGGAAACGTTGGCCGCAATGTGGCACGCATAGCTAAAGGCTTCGGCATGGAAGTTTACGCTTATGACGCTTTCTGCCCGAAGGCTGTGATTGAAGAAGCCGGCGTACATGCTGTTGATTCACAGGAAGAATTGTTCAAGAACTGCGACGTGGTTTCATTGCACATTCCTGCAACACCTGAAACAAAAGGCAGCATTAACTATGCTTTGGTCGGCATGATGAAGAAGGGTGGCATAGTTGTCAACACCGCACGCAAGGAAGTTATCAACGAACCTGAACTGATTAAGCTCATGGGCGAGCGTGAGGACTTGAAGTATATCACTGACATCAAGCCCGATGCAGACGCTGACTTCGCTAAGTTTGAAGGCCGTTATTTCAGCACGCCGAAGAAGATGGGCGCCCAGACAGCTGAGGCAAACATCAACGCGGGCATAGCTGCCGCTAAGCAGATAAACGCTTACTTTAGCGACGGTTGCACTAAGTTCCAGGTAAATAAATAATGCAAAGATAAGTAAATATGGCAACTATTAAACCTTTTAAGGGCGTGCGCCCTCCGAAGCAGTATGTTGAAGAGGTAGAGTCAAGACCGTATGACGTGCTTGATTCTGAAGAGGCACGCATTGAGGCCGGCAACAACGAAAAGAGCCTTTACCATATCATAAAGCCTGAAATTGACTTCGAGCCCGGTACAAGCGAGTATGATCCGCGTGTGTACGAGAAGGCTGCTGAGAATTTCAAGAAGTTCCAGGAGAAAGGTTGGCTCGTTCAAGACGACAAGGAGCAGTATTACATTTACGCTCAGACAATGAACGGCAAGACGCAATACGGACTTGTTGTGTGCGCGTTTGTCGAGGATTATCTTAACGGCGTAATCAAGAAGCACGAGCTTACACGTCGTGATAAGGAAGAGGACCGCATGAAGCATGTCCGCGTAAACAACGCTAATATAGAGCCGGTGTTCTTCGCATATCCTGACAACAGCGTTCTGGACGCCTTGATAATGAAGTATGCCAAGACTGCGCCCGAATATGATTTCATAGCTCCTATTGACGGATTCCGTCATCAGTTCTGGGTTATCTCGGACGATAAGGACATTGAAACCGTTACTAAGGAGTTTGCAGCAATGCCTTCATTGTATATCGCCGACGGTCACCACCGCTCTGCCGCAGCAGCACTTGTAGGCGCTGAGAAGGCAAAGCAAGACCCCAATCACAACGGAACTGAGGAGTACAACTACTTCATGGCCGTATGTTTCCAGGCTTCACAGCTGACGATTCTTGATTACAACCGTGTTGTCAAGGATTTGAACGGGTTGTCTTCAGAAGAGTTTATCAACGCTTTGAAGAAGAACTTTGACGTCGTAGAGAAAGGTGCTGACATCTATAAGCCCGATCATCTGCATAACTTCTCATTGTATCTTGACGGCAAATGGTTCAGCCTTACCGCTAAGGCAGGTACGTTTGACGATACCGATCCTATCGGAGTGCTTGACGTTGACATCTCGAGCCGCTTGATTTTGGACGAAATCCTTGGTATAAAGGACTTGCGTTCTGACAAGCGTATTGACTTTGTCGGCGGTCTGCGCGGCTTGGAAGAGTTGAAGCGTAGGGTTGACAGCGGCGAGATGCGCATGGCTTTGGCATTGTATCCCGTAACGATGAAGCAGATTATGGACATTGCCGACAGCGGCAAGATCATGCCTCCTAAGGCTACATGGTTCGAGCCTAAACTGCGTTCGGGTCTGATTATCCACAAGCTGTCATAACAATTCGGACGTTATTGATGGGTATAGACGAATATAAGACAATAACTAATGAAGGCGAGGGAACTTACACTGAGAAAAGGAGTAAGTTCCTCGCTTTTTCTCATCATGTGGAGAGCGTGGATGAGGTTAAAGAGCTCATCCAGCAATACCGCAAAAAATATTACGACGCAAGGCATGTATGCTATGCTTATGTGTTAGGGCCTGAGCGTGACGTTTTTAGGGCGAATGACGACGGAGAGCCTAGCAGCACTGCGGGAAAGCCCATTCTCGGACAGATAAACAGCCGTGAGCTGACAGATGTGTTGGTTGTAGTAGTGCGTTATTACGGCGGCGTAAACCTTGGCACTGGCGGACTGATTGTTGCTTACAGGACGGCGGCCGACGAGGCGTTGGAAGCCTCAAATGTGGAAATAAGGCAGGTTGAAGAAGTTGTGACGTTCAGTTTTCCTTATGTTATGATGAACGCCGTCATGCGTGTAGTTAAGGAGATGAAGCCAAGAATAGTGTCACAAGACTTCGACAGCACGTGTGAGATAAAGCTCAGTATCAGAAAATCAGAGGCCCCGCAATTGAAGGCACGTTTGGAAAAACTTTCATTTGAGTGAGATTTTTTTTGCCGAATGAAAAAATAGTATTACCTTTGCATGCGAATTAAGGAAGATTGGCAGAGTGACCGAATGCGCTGGACTCGAAATCCGGTATACCCATTACGGGTATCGGGGGTTTGAATCCCTCATCTTCCGCAACGAGCGAAAGAGATAAGCTTGCTTATCTCTTTTTTTTATTTTGACAGTTTGTCGTCACATCCTTTAATCATGTTTTTTATTTGGATAATCCGTGCAGACTTGCCGTTGGCTGAGTATCTGTCATAATAAGACAGTGCCGACTTGAAATAATCTGAAGCGTTGAGCCAATTGTTTAAGAACATGTGGCAAAACCCAAGGCGGTAGAATATATCCCCTTTTTCGTTGTCATGGCATACGAGGAGCTGTTTCTCATATAGCGGAATGGCCTTGTCAAACTCGTTGATGAGGAAATGGCTTTCCGCCGCAGCGTTATAATAGACGTTGCGTTCGGCGGGAGAGTAGACGTCGAGGTGAGGAATTGCCTCGTCAAGATATTCGCACGCCTTGTCATATTCCCATTCATGGTAGTAGCATATTCCGATATACGCCTTGAAACGAGGATTAAGTTTGTATTTCTTATCCAGTTTGACGAACAGGACCAACGCCTCGTGATACTTACCTCCCCCGAAATAGTCGATGGCCATGCCCAACTTACGTGAGTCGGGCACGTCGTCGCCATTGGGTTTGCCTGCGTTTACGGGCAGGCATAACAATAAGGTAATTATCGTAACAATGATTTTCACTTAGCGTAAAAATTAATCAGTTTCTCCAATGCCATTCGGCAAACGGGGCAGAACTCACCGGTTTCGTTTGAGCGCATCCTGCAGTCCTGCGCTCCGCGGTAAACGCCATTAATACTGTATCCGGCCCCTTCGTATATCCCGATAGTGTCAATATTGCCGTTCGCGGGGGTAGGTACGGGCGTGTCGGCGTTTATCATTTCTTCCCATTTCCCGCTAAAGTCAGTAAGCGTTGTTATGTTAGGTTCCCACGGCTCGATGTCGTGCGGGTAAACAGGCAGTTGCTCGAAGTCGTAAGCGTATTCGTCGGCAAGGCCGCCGAAGCTATGTCCGAATTCGTGCACGATGACAGGCTTTGACATCGTGTGGTGGGCCGCCGAGAGGACGTAAGAGTTGAATATTCCTCCGCCGCCATATTTATCAGTGTTGACGAGTATTATTATATGCTCGTAAGGCGTGCCGGCAAGCAGGTCGTGCAGTTTGAAGAGGTTTAGCGTAGTGAGGTATCTGTCTGAATGGAACGTGTCGAAGTTCGAGTTCAGCGCAGTGTTTTTCCATATCCCTTCGGCCGGCTCGCTTGTGCCGCTTTCCTCTGACGGAGCTTTTACGGCGACAATGTTGAATTTCTCACGTGACGACTTAAACGGTTCGTGCGAGAATATGGCTTCGGTTGCCTCTCGGGCGTCTTTTATGAATATCGGCATTTCTTCGGCCGTGTATCCTTCGGCGACAAATGCCACATGGATGCATCTCGTAGTGTCGGCGGCCTGCAGTATTGTTTCATACGGCGTGACGTGGCGTTCGCCTGTATGCCTGATGAGTATGTCGTCAGGCGCAACCGTGTGGGTCAGCGTTGCGCTTATTTGCCGCCTGTTGTCACGCAGGTCTATCGTAATGTCGACCGTATCCTTGGGCATTGGCATGAGGAAAACGTTTTCAAAAGAGCGTTTTTCCGTCTTAGCCTCGTCGTATGAGAGCCATTCTTGGAATAGGGTGGAAAACGAGTTGCGGTAAATTACAGAGTCCCTGTTGTGTATGCGCATGGTTATTTGTCCGTTGCCTTCAAGAGGAATGTCGCCGAGCCGCTTCCTTTTTCCGTACCAATGCGGCATTGAGTAAATGTTGGCCACGCTGATGTCCTGCCGTGCCGTATTGCCGGAGAAAATATAGTCGATGCGCAACGTGCGGTCGGTAAAATATTCGTTGAAGTCTTGCGCGCTTGCAAAGGCCGTCGCGGCTAACGTCATTATGATGAAAACAAATCTCATATGTTGCTGTGGAATTTAATTTGATACTATTCGGCTTGATTTGGTTACGGTTTTTACGGCGTTGCAAAACGTGGCCTTTTACAGCCTGAAATGCCGCCTTTCACGTTCTGTTTTGCCGCCTTTCACGAGCTAATAGGCGGCTTATGTAAAATTGAAAGATGCACGTCGGGGTTGAAGTTACATCCAGTCGTTGAACGGACAATCCTTCATCAGTTCTTTAATATAATAGCGCGACCAGTCTTTTTCGTGCAACTTCAGCTCACCGTATTTCAGTATGTCAATGTCAATCTTAACGATATTGTTGGCTCGCGCCCGTTTCCTGTCGCCGCAAGTCCGCTCGAGGTATTTTATTGACCTGTACAGATGTTCAAGTTTGTGGGAAGTGTGTGTGAAGGCAAGGCAGTTAAGAAACCGTTCCGACTCAATGCCGATAGGCTCCGTCCACATCCGTTTGCTGAAGATGGTGTCGTGCCCGAACAGGTCGCGCAGCCTCGACATGGCGTCAGCCAAGCTCTTCTCTTGTTCGTAATTGCTGCCTAAAGCTAATATCAGCTCTTTCTTTTCGTTCATAATCAAACCAATATCCCTTGGCTCATGCGGCCTTTTAAATCCTGTTTCAAGAACCGCTTGCTCGTGTAAAAGAAGCCTTAAGCCCAGGTTTAATATTTTTACAAAGATACTAATATTTCCCAATAAATGGGATGGAGCTGTAGTTTTTTATGAAATATTTTGGGCGTCTGATGAATTTTTATTACTTTTGGTGATAATTTTTAAGATGACTGAAGTGAAGACTAATATACTACTTTTTATTATATGTTTCATGCCTTTGGTGTGCAGTGCGCAGAAAATCACCTTAGGTTCGTGCGAAACAAGGGACGGCGGCATGTACCAAGGCGAGATGGCCTCGGGTAAGCCTCACGGGAAAGGGAAGACCGTTTTCAAGAACGGTGACACCTATGAAGGTTCTTACGTGAAAGGAAAGCGCCAGGGTTATGGCGTATATACGTTCTCTGACGGCGAGAAATACGACGGCGAGTGGTTTCAAGACCAGCAGCACGGCCGTGGCACTTATTACTTTATCAATAATAATAAGTACGTAGGCCTGTGGTTCCGTGACTATCAGCAGGGCCACGGCGTGATGTATTATTATAACGGCGATAAGTATGACGGCGAGTGGTACCAGGACAAGCGCAACGGAAAAGGAAAATACACGTATAGCGGGGGCGCTTACTACGAGGGCGAATGGAAGGACAACCAGAAGAGCGGAAAAGGCTTTTTCGACTGGGCCGACGGCACTACCTACGACGGCATGTGGCTGAACAACCTGCGTTCGGGTAAAGGCACTAACCATTACGCCGACGGCGACGTCTACACCGGAGAGTGGCTTGAAGACGTGCAAAACGGCAAGGGTATTTATAAATTCCAGAACGGCGACGTTTACGAAGGCGATTATCTGCGCGGGAAACGCACAGGCGAAGGCATTTTTACGTTCGCCAACGGCGACAGGTACACAGGCCATTTTACCGGCGGCGACAAGGACGGTTATGGCGTATTGCAATGGAAAAACGGCGACGTGTATAGCGGTTACTGGAAGAACGACCGTCAGAACGGCCACGGTAAGCTTACAAAGAAGAACGGCGACGTCTACGAAGGCAAATTCAAGGACGGCGTGTTCGACGGCGAGATAATAATCCATTATGCCGACGGCGCAAAGTTTAAGGGCATATACCGTAATGGCAAAAGAAACGGCGCGGCCATCGAGGTTGATAAGGACGGACGCCGTTTCGAGGGTACGTATAAAGACGACCTGCGCGACGGCAAGTACATCGAGAAAGACCGTAATGGCAGTATTGTGGCGCAAGGAATGTATATATTAGGAAACAGAGTTCAATAATCATTTTTAAAATTTAATGTTATGGTAATAGATACGCTTGAGAATTTGGAGAAATACGCATCTCTTAATCCGTTGTTCAAAGACGTTGTAGAGTTCATCAAGGCTAACGATTTGAACACTCTTGAGGCTGGAAAGCATGAGATTAAAGGTGCTGACTTGTTTGTCAACGTCCAAGTGGCTAAGGGTAAGGACAAGGCGGCCGCCGTCTTGGAAACCCATAAGAAAATGATTGACATACAGATACCCTTGAGCACGTCTGAAACATACGGCTACACACCGTTGTGCAGGCTGCCGGAGGCTGAATATAATGAAACAAAAGACATCACTAAATACGAAGGCTTGGCTGACACTTACGTGACATGCAGGCCCGGAGAGTTTGCCATCTTCTTCCCGCAGGACGGCCATGCGCCATGCATCTCTGACGAGAGCGAGATAAAGAAAGCCATATTCAAGGTGTTGGCTTAACGATAATACGTTCGGTATTTAAAACTAATCATTATGGCTGCAAGGAAAAATGTATCGAAAAAAGAGGCTGGAGCGTCAGGCAAACAGCCTAAGCATATCGGATTAGTGGCAAACGATGGATATCTTGCTCCATACGAAGACGCCATACGAGGACGCCATGACCACGCCGTATGGAAGCTTAACCAGCTTACGCGTGACGGCAAAAGCACCCTTGAGGATTTTGCCAGCGGATATGATTATTACGGCTTGCACAAGTTGTCGCGCGGATGGGTGTTCAGGGAGTGGGCGCCTAACGCCACGGCAATATATCTTGTCGGCGACTTCAGCAACTGGGAGGAGTCAGAGCGGTATAAGGCGAAGCGAATTGAAGGCACCGACAACTGGGAGCTTAAGATATCAGAGAAAGGCATAAAGCATGGCGACCTTTATAAAATGCATGTTTACTGGGACGGCGGACATGGCGAAAGAATTCCGGCGTGGGCGCAGAGGGTAGTGCAGGACGAAACGACGAAAATCTTCTCCGCGCAGGTTTGGAATCCCGAAACACCTTACGTCTGGAAGAAGCGCAAGTTCAAGCCGAGCAAGAATCCCCTCTTGATATATGAGTGCCACATTGGCATGGCCCAGGATGCAGAGAAGGTTGGTTCTTACACCGAGTTTAAGGACAATGTCTTGCCGCGTGTCATAGCCGACGGCTATAATTGTATTCAGATAATGGCCATACAGGAACATCCTTATTATGGTTCCTTCGGCTATCATGTCAGCAGTTTCTTCGCTCCCTCAAGCAGGTTCGGCACTCCCGAGGAGCTTAAGGCTCTTATCGACGAGGCGCACAGGAATGGTATTGCCGTAATAATGGACATCGTGCACAGCCATGCTGTAAAGAACGAGGTTGAGGGACTTGGCAATCTTGCCGGCGATCCCAACCAGTATTTCTATCCCGGCGACAGGCATGAACATCCGGCATGGGACAGCCTTTGCTTCGATTACGGCAAGGACAACGTAATACATTTCCTGTTGAGCAACTGCAAGTATTGGCTTAAGGAATATCATTTTGACGGTTTCCGTTTCGACGGAGTGACCTCGATGTTGTATTACAGCCATGGTTTGGGTGAGGCGTTTTGTAATTATGGCGATTATTTCAACGGTCATGAGGACGACAATGCCATTTGTTACCTTACGTTGGCCAATAAGCTTATACATGAAGTAAACCCCGACGCTATAACCATCGCCGAAGAGGTGAGCGGCATGCCGGGCCTCGCTGCGAAGTTCGAGGACGGTGGTTTCGGCTTCGATTATCGTATGGCAATGAACATTCCTGATTATTGGATTAAGACGATAAAGGAGAAGAGCGACGAGGAATGGAAGCCGAGCAGCATTTTCTGGGAAGTGAAAAACCGTCGTCCCGACGAGAAGACGATAAGTTATTGCGAAAGTCACGACCAGGCGTTGGTTGGTGACAAGACGATAATATTCCGTCTTATCGACGCCGATATGTATTGGCATTTCAAGAAAGGCGACGAGAATGAAACCGTTCGTCGCGGCATAGCCTTGCACAAGATGATACGTTTGGTTACCGCTGCGGCCATTAATGGTGGTTATCTCAACTTCATGGGTAATGAGTTCGGTCATCCCGAATGGATTGACTTCCCGCGCGAGGGCAACGGATGGAGCTATAAATATGCGCGCAGACAATGGAACCTTGTAGACAATCATGAGCTTTGTTACCATTATCTCGGCGACTTCGACCGTGAAATGCTTAAGGTAATAAAGAGCGTGCGCAACTTCCAGAACACTCCAGTGCAGGAGATTTGGCATAATGACGGCGACCAAGTGCTTGCGTTCATGCGCGGTGATCTGATATTCGTATTCAATTTCAGTCCTACGCGTTCGTTCACCGATTACGGCTTCCTTGTGCCGACAGGCTCGTATGACGTTGTGCTTAACACTGATTCGAAAGACTTTGGAGGCAACGGCTTTGCCGACGACACGATGACGCATGTGACGAATTACGACCCTCTTTATGTGAAAGACCATAAGGAGTGGCTGAAGTTGTACATACCGGCCCGTTCGGCTGTCGTGTTAAAGAAGAATTAATATGACGTATGGCATGAGAACAAACAATAGCACACTGCTACATTCGGCGTGTGCTATTGTTTTCGTATTGTTTGTTTTCTTTTATCTGTATTCATTTCAGGCGGACCTGCTTTTCATGGTGCAGCATGTCTTGTCTGAAGGGACTACGCATTATGACACACTGATAGGTTCGGTCGTCATTACCTTGATACTTTACTTAGTGCATGTAGGTGCAAGGAGGATTTCCGATTTCGGTGACAGACTGTATTGGCTGACGTTCTTTCCGTCGCTGCTGCTGTTGACGGCCCTTACCGGTGTCGATAGCGGTTTCACGTCAATACCATTTAACGGCTTTTGGCTGTGGTTGACGCCTTTGTTGCTTGGCGTGTACGTATGCTTGTCATTGTTGTTCAAGTCGATGGGTAGCGGGCGGACGGCCACGAATGATATTTTTGTAGGCTTGCTGTGGAAGAACCTCCTTCCCATGGCGTGCATGTTCATTGCCGTTTGCATGTGCAGCAACAGCAACCAGACTTTCCATTACCGCCTTAGGGTGGAGAAGTTGCTGTCATCAGGCAGTTATTCTGCGGCATTGCAGGTTGGGAAAGATGCCTATGATACGGACAAGAGTCTGACAATGCTGAGGATATACGCTTTGTCAAAGAGCAAATTGCTTGGTGAAGAGCTTTTTGAATATCCGTTGGAGGGTGGTTCTGATGCATTATTGCCCGACGGTAAAGACGTTCGTTGTCTTTTTTATCCCGAAGAAAGGATTGTCAAATCATTGAGCATACGCAAAAAAGGCGTTATGAAACCTATGGGGTATCTGGCTTATATTGAGCGTAACGGACTTGCCATGAGGCCTGCGACAGATTATATTTTATGCGGATACCTGTTGGATAAGAACCTTGACGGGTTTGTCAACGAGGTTAGGCGAAGGTATAATTTGTCTTCTCCGTCGCTGCCAAAGCATTATCGTGAGGCCTTGACCTTATACACCCATCTTCGTTCTAATCCGATATTGGTGTTCCATAATGAGGTTATGGACGCTGATTATGCAGACTTCCAGAAGCTTGTGCGTAAATACTCAAACGCCGAGGAGCGTGAGTCGCATGTCAGGGATTCGTATGGAGGAACGTACTGGTTTTATTATTTCTACCATAAGAACAAGTCTTAAAATAAGGCAATCGGTCCAGGAAAAACGAAAGGAGTTTTCCTGGGCCGATTGTTTTGGTAATACTTATATCAGTGAGTTCGATATAAGCAAACAGCCACCGTAGGGACATAATTTATTATGTCCGCACGCCTCGAAGAGGCGTATTCAGTTGATTTTGTACATAAAAACGTTCTTTACAGAACGTGCGGACATAATAAATTATGTCACTACGGTGGCTGTTTAAAATGTTTACAAGTAAATAAGTTTATACTGAACTTACGTTTATTTAATAAGTTCTTACATGAACATGCTGCCAATCTGGTAGACGCATGCTGAAACTATCCATGCCAAGGCTGTGGTGTAGCAGGCGGCGAACGCGGCCCAGCGCCAACTGCCCGTTTCGCCTTTTATTGCGGCAATCGTGGCTATGCAAGGGAAGTAAATCAGCACGAAGAGTAAGTAAGAGAAGGCTATAAGCGGCGTTATGCCGTCGGCCTCCATCTTTTGCCGTAACACTTCATATTTGCGTGAGTTGTCCTCGGTTTCGTCGGCTACGGTTTCGTCGTCGGCGTAGAGCACTCCCATAGTTGAGGCTACTATTTCTTTTGCACCGACGCCGGCAATAAGGCTCACGTCAAGTTTCCAGTCGAACCCTTGCGGACGGAACACCGGTTCAATCGTCTTGCCTATGCGTCCGATGTAGCTTTGCTCCTGTTGTGTCTGCCTGTCAAGATTGTCGTTATGAGGGAAGTAGCCCAACGCCCACACTATTATGCTGGCCACAAGGATTATGCCGCCCATCTTCTTAAGGTATTGCTTGCCCTTTTCCCAAGTATGTCTTGCGATGGCTTTACCCGTAGGGAAGCGGTAGGGCGGCAGCTCCATTACGAACGGTGTGTCGTCGCCTTTTATCATCCACTTGCTGAAGAGCCTGCTCATCAGTATGGCCAGTATGATTCCTATTGCGTATAGTGAGATCATTATGAGCGACTGGTATTTAGCCGCGAAGAACGTGCCGATGATCATGATGTAAATGGGCAGCCTTGCGCTGCAGCTCATCAGCGGCAATACGAGTATGGTAATCAGCCTGTTGCGGCGGTTCTCAATCGTGCGGGTTGCCATTACGGCGGGAACGTTGCAGCCGAAGCCCATTATCAGCGGGATGAACGACTTGCCGTGAAGGCCCATCTTGTGCATCAGTTTGTCCATGATGAAGGCTGCGCGCGCCATGTAGCCCGAGTCTTCCATGAACGAAATGAAGAAATACAGGATGAGGATTTGCGGCAGGAACACTATTACTGCACCTACGCCGGCTATGGCTCCGTCGGCAATCATGTCTTTCAGCGGGCCGTCGGGCAAGACGGATTTTACGAAGTCGCACAGTGCCGTCACGCCGGCGTCAATCCAGTCCATCGGGTATTGTCCTATCGTGAACGTCGCCTCGAACATGATGTAAAGGAAAAGGAAGAACAGGGGGAAGCCTACATACTTGTTTGTTATTATCGCGTCGAGCGCATGCGTCATCTGGTATGTATCCGTGCGCGTTCCCTCCTCGCAGCCCGCCTCGTGTAGGGCGCCGTGTATGATGCCGTATTTGGCGTTCATTATGGCGGTTTCGCTGTCTTCCTTGGTTTCGCGCATTATGAATTCGGCGCCGCGGTCGCGCGTAGCCATTATTTCCTTGCCGTTGGGCAGGGTCTTGATGAATTCCTCTACCTTAGAGTCTTTCTCAAGCAGCTTTATCGACAAGAAGCGTGTAGAGTATTTATATCTTATGTGCTCGTCCTTTTGGATTTCCTTTTTTATGTCGTCGATAGCCTGCTCAATGTATTTGCCGTGGTTTAGGTGGACGTGCCTCTGCAGCTTTTTGCCCGGCTGAGCCTCGCCCTCGTACACGCTGATGACGGTCCTGAAAAGCTCGTCGACGCCTCGGCCGTTCTTGAACACGGTCGGAACGAGCGGAATACCGAACAGCTCGCCAAGCTTGTCGTAGTCGAGTTTGTCGCCACGCGATTCAAACTCGTCAAACATGTTCAGCGCGCCCACAATCTTGAGGTTCATGTCGACAAGCTGCGTCGTAAGATACAGGTTGCGCTCAAGGTTGCTTGCGTCGATAACGTTGATTATGACGTCGGGAGTGTTTTCAATGATTTGTTTCCTGACGTAAAGTTCCTCCGGACTATAGGCTGATAGTGAATAAGTTCCGGGCAGATCGACAAGGTTAAACTGATAGCCGTCAAATTCGGCGCGGCCTTCCTTTGCGTCTACGGTTACGCCCGAATAGTTGCCCACGCGCTCATGGGCGCCCGACGCGAAGTTGAACAGCGATGTCTTTCCGCAGTTAGGGTTGCCCACGAGGGCAACGTTTATCGTGAGGCTTTTCTTCAGCGCGGCCTTATGCAGCTGCTCGTCGCTCAGCCGGCAGTCGTCGTCGCCGTATTTTTCGGACACCTCGGTAAGTCCGAGCTTCTGCGCCTCTTCCTCCTCAAGCTTGCGTGCCTCGTCGGTGGATATTATTTCAATCATAGCGGCTTCGGAATGTCTTAATGATATTTCGTAGCCCATTATTTTGTACTTCACAGGGTCTTGCAGCGGAGCGTTGAGCAGCACGGTCACGATTTTTCCGCGGATGAAGCCCATCTCGACAATTCGCTTGCGGAAACCTCCGTGTCCCAGCACTTTAACGATTACTCCCTTTTCTCCTGTCTTAAGTTCGGATAATCTCATTTCTGTCAGTTTATTTCAAGTAGTGCAAAAGTAACAAAAATTATGGACTTATAGGTTGATTGGCCTTAAAATACCTACTAATAGTGATACTAAGCACAGTGTATGCCGCGGCTTGGTATTGCTATTTTGTCGTCATGCGTCGTGTCGCAAATTGCGAAGCGGCCTTTTTTCTCATGAAAAGCGGCCTTTTGCATTGCGAAAAGCGGCCTTTTACGAGGTAAAAAGCAACGTTTTATAACGCGTTGATTATTAAGCGGTTATGAATTTTGTTTGATAACGTTATTCCGTGTCTTCTGATTGCTTACGGTAGTGTCTTGGCATGTCCGTGGCGGATATGCCTGTTATCGTGTTGGTTGTGGCTTGGTATAGTCGGTTGGTGATGTGGTTGTCGCGCTTGATGTTATTGCGCGATGTTGAAATATTCTTCCAGTTCGCGCTTCGTGTCGTCGCCGGTGTTTGGCATGTCTTTTATTATTCTGCCGTTTTCGAGCAGGATTATGCGGCTTGACACGTCGATTATGTGATAAAGGTTGTGGCTGCTAATCAGTATTGTCGCATCGTTTTGAGCGTGATAGTTCTTGATTATGTGCTTCAGGCTGTTTTGGCTTGACGGATCGAGAAAATTGAAAGGCTCGTCAAGTATTGCCACTTTCGGCCGGTTGATAAATGCTGATATGATACCTATTTTCTGTTTGTTGCCGGCCGAAAAACTGCGTATAAGCTTCTCCTGGCCAAGTATTTCGCCGTTCATAAACTGCTTGAACATGTCCGTGCGCTCATAAGTTTCATGTTCAGTCAGTCCGTTAACCTTGCCGATGAACGCGAAAAATTCTTCAGGAGTAAGGAAGTCGATGAGGAAGCCTTCGTCGATATATGCCCCGGTGAACACTTTCCAGTCTTCTGATTTTGCAGGATTAATTTCAACGCTAGCGCCTTTTTCCGAATCATCCTGTATCGAGATGTCGCCTCCGTCGGCTTTTATTAAGTCCAACATTAGTCTGAACAACGTGGTCTTTCCTGCCCCGTTATTGCCTACAATGCCGACAATCTCACCGTTGTTTATCGTGAGTTGTGGAATATCAACGGCGGTCTTTTCGCCGAAAGCCTTATTCAGGTTGTTGATACGGATGTTCATGAGGGTGGTGGGTGATTGTGTTATAAGGTGATATTATAAAATTAACAATTAAAAAGTAAGGCACGATTGTTGTTCATTATGCGCTTACTTTTTAATTGTTAATTCTTTTTTGTGTGGAAGCGTTGGCTTAAACTAAGCCCCTTCCATGACAATTCTTAAACTTCTTACCGCTTCCGCATGGGCATGGGTCGTTGCGTCCGGGCAGCTTGTCCTTACGGATTGGCTGGCGCCTTGCTTCGGCGTTCTGGCGCGTGTCCTGGCTGGCGGCAGCCTTTTGTGCCGGGTCGGTGAGGTCGTCCTTTTGTTCGTTATACCTCTGGCTACGCTCTTCAGGAGCCGCTTCGCGCACTTCCTCTTGCTGTATTTCGGGGATTTGTCCGCGCATCAATATGCTTACGATGCGGTTGTTCATCTGGTTTACCATGTCGTCAAACAGCTTGACGCTCTCCAGTTTGAATATCACCAGCGGGTCTTTCTGCTCGTAAGATGCGTTCTGCACGCTGTGCTTCAGTTCGTCGAGAGCGCGCAGGTTTTCCTTCCAGCAGTCGTCGATGATGTGCAGCAAGATTGTTTTTTCAAATTGCTTTACAACGCTCTTACACTCTGTGTCGTATGCTTCCTTCAGGTTGCACGGAATGTTGTATATGCGTTTGCCGTCGGTGATGGGCACCATTATGCGCTCGTACCTGTCGCCTTGGTTCTCGTAAACATCCTTTATTACCGGCCAGCCTACGGCTTGTATGCGGTCGGTCTTGCGCTTGAAGTCGGCCATTGCCATCTGGAAAGCCTTCTCGGCAAGGGTTTCGTGGTTCTCGTTCGTGAATTCTTCAAACGTGAACGGACATTCCATTGCCAACACCTTGAGGAACTCGTCCTTGCATCCTTCGTAGTCGTTTTTGTCGATAATCTCAACAACGCGGTCCCAGATGATGTTTGTTATATCCATTCCTATGCGTTCACCCATCAGCGCGTGGCGGCGTTTCTCGTAGACTACGGTACGTTGCTTGTTCATAACGTCGTCGTATTCGAGCAAGCGCTTACGTATGCCGAAGTTGTTTTCCTCGACTTTCTTTTGTGCACGCTCGATGTTCTTCGTAATCATCGGGCTTTCGATACGTTCGCCTTCCTTGAATCCGAGGCGGTCCATCACGCGGGCAATGCGCTCGCTTGCGAACAGACGCATCAGCTTGTCTTCAAGACTTACGTAGAATACTGAACTTCCCGGGTCGCCCTGGCGGCCTGCACGACCTCTCAACTGGCGGTCTACACGGCGGCTTTCGTGGCGTTCGGTGCCGATGATGGCAAGACCGCCGGCAGCTTTTACTTCAGGCGAAAGCTTGATGTCGGTACCACGACCGGCCATGTTAGTAGCAATGGTTACGGCTCCGAGCAGTCTTTCTTCGGTGTGTGTAGTTCCGTCGGGGGCGGTTATGGTTACCTGGCCCATTGTGCTTTGGCCTGCTTCCGCAACGATGTTTGCCTCCTTTTGGTGGAGTTTTGCATTAAGTACATTATGCGGAATGTGGCGCATCTGCAACATCTTGCTCAACAATTCAGATATCTCCACTGATGTCGTACCAACGAGGCAAGGACGTCCCGAATTGCGCATGGCAACGATTTCCTCGATTACCGCATTGTATTTTTCACGTGCGGTTTTATACACACGGTCGTCCATGTCATGGCGGATAACGGGCTTATTCGTAGGAATCTCCACTACGTCAAGCTTATAAATATCCCAAAACTCTCCGGCTTCGGTTATGGCCGTACCCGTCATACCTGATAATTTATGGTACATACGGAAGTAGTTCTGCAGGGTGATGGTCGCGAATGTCTGCGTGGCTTCTTTCACCTTGACATGCTCCTTAGCTTCAATTGCCTGGTGTAATCCGTCGCTCCATTGGCGTCCTTCCATGATACGGCCGGTCTGTTCGTCAACGATTTTAACCTCGCCGTCCATGACTACGTACTCATCATCCTTGTTGAACATCGTGTAAGCCTTCAGCAATTGCTGCAAGGTATGTACGCGTTCGCTTTGCACGGCGTAATGACTTAGCAGGCTGTCTTTCTTGTCAAGACGCTGCTGGTCGTCAAGATCCTTCTCGTTTTCGAGCGCCGACAATTGCGTCGTTATATCGGGGAGGACGAACAAATCCTTGTCGTGCACCTGCTGTGCGAGCCAGTCCGTACCTTTGTCCGTAAGGTCAACGGAGTTCAATTTCTCGTCGACAACGAAGTAAAGAGGCTCTACCGCTTCGGGCATACGGCGGTTGTTGTTCTCCATGTATATCTCTTCCGTCTTGAGCATGCCTGCCTTAATGCCTTCTTCTGAAAGGTATTTAATGAGAGGCTTGTTCTTAGGCAGAGCCTTGTGGGAGCGATACAGGCTCAAGAAACCTTCGTCCTGAAGCTTCTGGTCGTTCTTTTCGCGGCCTTCTGTGATTTTCTGTTTCGCGTCTGCCAGATATTGCGTAGCAAGTTTCCTTTGCACTTCAACGAGGCGCTCAACAAGAGGCTGGTATTCCTCAAACATTTGGTCGTCTCCGTTAGGCACGGGGCCGGAAATGATAAGAGGCGTACGTGCGTCGTCAATAAGCACGGAGTCAACCTCGTCGACAATGGCGTAGTTATGCTTGCGCTGCACCAAGTCGGCCGGTGATATTGCCATATTGTCACGAAGGTAGTCGAAACCGAACTCGTTGTTCGTTCCGAATGTAATGTCCGCTTGGTATGCTTTTCGCCTTTGAGGCGTGTTGGGACGGTGCTTGTCAATGCAGTCGACGGAAAGTCCGTTGAACTCATAGAGCGGTCCCATCCATTCCGAGTCACGCTTGGCAAGATAGTCGTTGACGGTGACTACGTGTACTCCGTTGCCCGTCAATGCATTGAGGAACACGGGCAAGGTGGCCACGAGGGTCTTACCTTCACCTGTCGCCATTTCGGCTATTTTTCCCTGATGGAGCACTACGCCGCCGAACAGCTGCACGTCATAATGTACCATGTCCCATTTCATGTCGTTGCCGCCGGCAATCCAATGGTTGTTATATATGGCCTTGTCGCCCTCTATGCGTACGAAGTCCTTTGTCGTAGCAAGCTCGCGGTCAAAATCATTAGCTGTTACAACGACCTCGTCGTTTTCGGCGAAACGCCTTGCCGTATCTTTCATAATGCTGAAAGCGACGGGCATGACTTCATTCAGCGCCTTTTCGTAAAGGTCGAGAACTTCCTTGTCAAGTTTGTCTATTTGATTGAAGATGGTTTCGCGCTCGTCAATCGGAGTGTCTTCTATTTTTGCCTTGAGTTCTTCAATTTGCTTTTTCTGCTCCGCAGCCGAGTCTTGCACATATCTCTGTATTTCTTTTGTGCGTGCGCGCAATGCGTCGTTGTCGAGAGCCTTTATTTCAGGATATGCAGCCTTTATTTTCTCCACGATAGGCTGAATCTGCTTCATATCCCTTGCTGATTTGTCACCGAAAAGTGACTTAAGGAAACTATTTAATCCCATTTTATGTTAATGTTTTCTTAGATGTTGATGATAATCGGATGCAAAGGTAGTGATTTTATTCCTTATTTGCGTCCGGAATATTCTTGTTTTTATGGAGTTTAGTACAATATTAATATAAAGGTGTCACCGAGCATGCGTTTGGCGCCCTGATGCGTATCGACTTGGCTATTGTCGGTGCAATGCGGTCGATTGTGATAGGTGTTGTTATCTCTTTAGCCGTTATTCCCGTGCCGTAGAATATGAGCGGGAACGGCATTGTGCTTTCTTTCGACGTGTATTCCTGAAAGTTCTCCTCGTTGAAAAGTTTCCATCCCGGCGAAACTTCCACAACAAGGTCGCCGCAGTTGTTAGGGTAGAACCAGTTGCGCAGCCTTGAGCTGTTGCCGTCAACAGACAGCAACAGGTTCTTGCTGGTGAACACGTTGCTTACGCCCGACAGCTGCATGATGAACGTCTGGGCGCGGCTTAGCAGTTCGCTCGTGTTGATGCGCTTTTGCTCTATTTTCTTTATGTTGAGGAATAGCTGGTTGTAGAAACAGCTTTCAACGTATTTGTCCTGGCCGTATATCGCGCCGAGATACATGTTGAGAAGATGGGCGGTGCGGTTTACGTAGAACGTTCCGTTGGGAATACGGTATTTGGCGTAGTCTATTTCCTTTTCGTTGCAATAGCCGGTGCTCGTCACCACGAACAGCGCATTGTTCTTGCCAATCTTGCTTTCAATGCCGCTGATGAGCTTGTCTAATTCCTTGTCAAGCTGGATGTATTTGTATTGCAGCAGCTGCTTGTTGAGGATGTCCTCGTCGATAGGTATCTTTGCGTCGTATGTCAGCGACAACATGTCTGGGGCGTTGTCTTTGCCCATGCCTGTCGAGGCTATGCATTGCAGCGCTATGTTGGTGATGTTGGCGTTTATATTGTCAGCCGTAACGGCATTGGTGTACATAAGGTTGTATCCCTCAAGCCATTGCGGAGCTTTCTTAAAGTAATATTTCGACGAACACCAACACTTGCTGTCTTCGTTGAACCATATTGCGCCGTCGGCCGCATGGCCTCCGCTTATAACGGCGGCGTCCCTGTCCATGGCGATACTGTAGACGATTGCTTCGCCGTCGGTGGCTATTTTGAGCTCGTCGTTGATTGTCGTCGTGGCGATGTTTTTGGGTGACGACTTTTCGTCGGTGTATATGCCGTCATAGTCATGGTCGTCAACGCAGTTTACGGGGATGAGCGTGCTCTTGTCGAGCCATTTCATTCCGGTTATGCCGTTGTTCGAGGGTGACGTGCCTGTGTTTATCGATGCTATCGCCGAAGCTCTGTCTACGGGGAAGAACGTGTATTGCGCGTTGGGGTAAACCACGCCGTTGCCGAGCAGCTTCTTAAATCCGTTCGCGCCGTAAGACGGCATGAACATCTCTATGTAATCAGACCGCAACTGGTCAATGGCGATGTTGACGACGAGCCGCGGCACGGGTCTTGACACCTGTGCAACGGTCACGTTGCCGGCAGCTATCGCCAAGATTGTGGCTGTTATGTATTTATTAATCATCCTTTCGTAGATATAAGCTTATGTTGACGGAAAATGTTCCATGCACTTCTTACCAGCAAAGATAATGCCAAAACGTATGTTCCCTCGGCGTAGTCTTGGAAAAAACCGCCGATAAAGAAGAGCGCCGTAAAGATTATGGCATATTTCCAGAACGGGTCAGGCCTGCCTGCCATTGCCCGTTTTGCCGTGCGATATGCAAAGAACAGGGGTAGGGGATTGAACAGGAGTACCTGCAAGTTAGTGCTTGTTGTAGGGTGTTGGGAGAAGAACATCATAAAGACGATGACTCCCATGCAGCCGTAGAATATCATCATGAACGTGTCAAACGGCCACAATCTGTAACCCTTGCGTGCTTCGAGCAGCGATACGGCCACGGTGACGGCGAATATTAACCATGCGCATGAGCTTGGACGCAACGGAAATCCTTTCCCGATGGCTTTCGGCCCTTCTTTTATGACGTATCCCTCTGACAGTACGAGCGGTCTTTCCGTGCCGTCGGCATTTTTTATAATGGTATTGGAGAAATCCTCCTGCAAAAGCGACGGCAGGAACTGGTGTTCTTTAAGGTCTGTCTTTTTGTCAGACTTTACACCTAATAATATATCATTGCCGAAGCGTGCCCACGGATAGTCTTTGTTGAACATGTACGTCAGTTCGCGGAAAGACGGATATTCCTCTTTTGCATCTGCAACTTCCGTCTTGCCCTTGATGTTGTTGATGAGTATGTCGCGGGCGCGCGTGGTGCAGTTGTCGTAAAAGTAATTGTAGCGGTAGACACGGTTTTGCGGCATGTAATTGACGGCCAACGCGTCACGTATGGCAAGTTTTTCGTCCGCCGTGAGGTTCAGTTCCTGTTGGTATATCGAGCGTCCTTCGCTCTCGTATTCCCTGCAGAAGTATTCGAAAGGTATGATACCCATTTCGTAGTCGGTAATGCCGAAAATGAAACGCAGCACGAAGAAGGGCTTGCCGAACGAGAACATACCGTAATTTACGGCAACGTCTACGCCTCTGCCGTAGTCGGTCAGTCTTATGGACGTGTGCCCGTAAAGGCTGTAAACCTCAGTTCCGGGCGAACAGGTGAGCAGGCTTATTTTTATCGAATCCCTTTCCGCATTGCCAGGCGTCGCACTATTGGCGGCCTGTATTTCGCTGCAAATCAAGGCGATAAGGCAAACCGCAGTTGTCGTAATGATGTTTCTTAAACGTTTCACGTTGCAAAAATAGTTTATATTTCTCAATTAGGCATACGATTATTTCAAAAAAATCAATAATTTTGCACGCAGTATGAGCGGCGCGCTACTGCTCCACTTGCTCTTCGGCGAGGCCTTGTATGAAGGTTGTTGCGTGGCATGCTGCGTGGCGATGCGTATCGTGCTGAAGGCCAAAGGCTTACCATGCTATGCGTGAAAGGCCGCGTTTTACGGTGTGAAAGCTAAGCTTTTAAACGACGAAAGACGGCCTTTTGCTGACGAAAAGGTTGCCTTTTAGAAAAAGCAGGCTGAGCGGTCGTTGAGTACAGGCTTTTTTTCCGTCGTACTGAGGCTTTTTGCCGTGTAGTTAGGCGGTGGGGGATGACGTTGGGAACCGATGGCGATTAACAATGGTTGATGTGAAAAATATCCTTAACTTTTTGTTAATTTTACGGCAACGTGCGGCTATTGATTTGGTTTTTAAGAAAAAAATGCCCAACTTTGCAGGCGGTATTGTCGCCCTGCGGGGCTGTAACGTGATTATATTAAGATAAAATGAATTTTTATAAAAAGATATCGGCCGCGGCAATCATAGCAGTTGCTTGCGTGACTCCTGTTGCTGCGCAGAGCGGCACAAACTCTCCTTACAGCCAATACGGATTGGGCTTGCTGAACGAGCAGTCGAGTGGTTTCAACCGTGGCATGAACGGTTTGGGATTGGGTTTCAGGGAACATAATCAGGTGAATTATCTTAATCCTGCGTCATATTCGGCTATTGACTCGTTGACGTTCATTTTCGACGCCGGTTTGTCAGGACAGCTTACAAACTTCAGTGAGAACGGCCAAAGGATTAATGCCAAGAACGCCGACTTCGAGTATGCAGTGGCCGGCTTCCGCGTTTTTAAGCACGTAGGCGTAAGTTTCGGTATAGTGCCGTTCACGAACGTGGGCTATAACTATTCAATCAGCGATTTCCTTGACGGCGACAGGAATACTACTTATACAAATACTTACAATGGCAGCGGCGGTATCCATCAGGTGTACGTGGGTGCCGGATGGGAGTTTGTGAAAGGCCTGTCGGTCGGAGCTAACATTGCTTATTTATGGGGCGACATCGACCGTTCTGTCGTCAATAGTTACAGCGACGGCTATATCAACACCTTGTCGAAATATTATACGGCTACGGTCAGCAACTATAAGCTTGACATAGGCTTGCAGTATTCATTTAACTTGAATAAGAAAAACGCATTAGCTGTGGGACTTACGTACGGATTAGGACATAAGCTTAACGCTGACCCTACCTGTATGGTCATATCAACCAACTCCAATACCGGCATTGCCGACACCACGTCGTTTACCGTCAACAACGGATTTGAGCTGCCGACATCTTACGGAGCCGGCCTCATGTGGAATCATAACAACAAACTTAAGGTGGGAGCCGACTTCACGCTTCAGAAGTGGGGCGGCATAAAGTATCCTGTTTATCGTGTCATCAATGATGAACAATCGTATGAGTTGACTGACGATTATTATTCAGACCGTTACAAGGTGACTTTCGGCGGCGAGTTCTGTAATAATGAGATGAGTAGAAGCTTCTTTGACAGGGTGCGTTTCCGTGCGGGCGTGTCCTATGCCACATCATATTATAAGATCAACGGACTTGACGGTCCTGATGAGATAAGCGCAAGCATTGGTTTCGGCATACCTATTATTAATGCGTATAACAACCGTTCGTTTTTGAACGTTTCAGGCCAATGGGTGCACTCTTCAGCCAAAGGCATGCTTACTGAAAACACTTTCCGCATTAATGTCGGCATAACGTTCAACGAGCGTTGGTTCATGAAGTGGAAGGTCAACTGATGCGCCTAATACCAAGGGAAAATTGAAGGTAATACCATACATATTTATAATAACGCTTTTCTTGGCCGCCTGCCAGGAAAAGCGTGAACATATAGCTCCGGCGGTAAATCCACGCGATTCGGTGTCGATGATGGTATCTTACGGCGTCAACACGCTTATATCCGATTCGGGAATGATGAAATACCGCATTGTTGCTGAGTGTTGGGAAGTCAACCAGGTAAAGGACCCTTCACGGTGGATATTCGAGAAGGGATTGTTCCTTGAGCAGTTTGACGATAAGTTCCATGTCGAAGCCTACATCCAATGTGACACGGCTTATTATTTTGACAAGCAGAAACTTTGGGAGTTGCGCGGGCGCGTGCGCATCAGGACGATTGACGGATTGCGATTTTCGAGCGAGGAGTTGTATTGGGACCAAACCGAGCACGAGCTTTACAGCCATAAATATTCACGGCTGGTTACGCCAGACAGGGAGATGGAGGGCTCTTATTTCCTCAGCGACGAACGCATGACGCATTATACTATTTCTAACTCGAAAGGCTCGTTCGTCAAGGGCGGAATGGGCGAAAATGAAGGTGACAGTATCTTGGCGGCGCCCGACACGGTAAAGGCGAAGAAGCGTTTGCCAACGACCCCGTCGGCAAAGAAAGCGCAATGAAAACAGCAATATCGCCGGATTAATGACGCCGTGCTGAAAAGTTTTTAACAGAAAAGTAATTGTTTTTATTTTCTTTTTTGTACTTTTGTGCGCTAAATGGATTATACGATAATTAAATAAGAATAAATTAAAAAATAAATAATTGTAATAATGGCAGTATTAGGAAAAATCAGGAGCAAAGGCGTAATCCTTATCTGCGTGATAGGATTCGCCCTTTTTGCGTTTATTGCCGAAGAGTTGTTCCGCTCTTGTGATGCCGCAAGCAACGAGAGAAGGGCGCAAGTAGGCGAGGTTTTGGGTGACAAGGTCAACGTGCAGGACTTCCAGAAGCTTGTTGACGAATATACCAACGTCATCAGAATGACCCAAGGTCGTGACAATCTGACTGATGAGGAGCTCAATCAGATTAAGGATGTGGTTTGGAATACTTTCGTCCAGAACGAAATCGTTAGCCACGAGGCTGAGAAACTTGGACTTAAGGTTACCGACCAGGAGCTTCAGAACGTGCTCGATGCGGGTACGAATCCCATGCTCCTCCAGACGCCTTTCGTCAACAGGCAGACGGGACGTTTTGACGCAAACATGCTTAAGCAATTCCTTGCTGAGTATAAGCAGGCTCAGGGCGCAAACCCCCAGTTGGCTGACCAGTACAGGAACCTTTACAACTTCTGGACGTTTATCGAGAAGACTTTGCGCCAGCAGCTGCTTGCACAAAAGTATCAGGTGTTGTTTGCAGGTTGCCTGCTTTCAAATCCTGTTTCGGCCAAGATGGCTTATAATGACGAAAACCAGGAAAGCAACATTCAGCTTGCCTCATTCGCATATTCTTCGATTAACGACAACAAGGTGACTATTACCGAGAGCGACCTTAAGGCTAAATATAATGAGCTTAAGCCTCGTTTCAAGCAGTATGAGGAAACCCGTTCAATAAAATATGTTGAATATCAGGTTGTTCCTTCGCAGGCTGACCGCACTGCATTGAATAAGACCGTTAATGGTTATATGACGGCTTTAAGGGATACGGCAGATCCTTCCGGAATCGTAAGAAAGAGCGGTTCGGTGATTGCTTACCTCGGTATTCCTCAGACAAAGGCCGCTTTCCCTTCAGACATTGCCGCACGTCTTGATTCAATAGCTGTAGGTTCTACCACGGCTCCCGTAGAGAACAAGGCTGACAATACGCTGAATATCATACGCCTTATTTCAAAGACTCAGATGCCCGACTCTGTTCAGTTCCGTGCAATTCAGGTAGGTGGTGCTACCGCAGCTGAAACGGTTAAGCGTGCAGACAGCATTTATACAGCGCTTCAGGCTGGTGCCGATTTTGAAACGATTGCCAAGAAGTATGGACAGACAGGTGCAAAGAATTGGATTACTTCGGCACAATATCAGAATGCTCCTTCAATGGATAATGATACAAGGTCTTACATCCAGGCTCTCAATACGTTAGGAGTGAACGAAATGAAGAATTTGAAAATGCTTCAAGGCAATATCATTCTTCAGGTAACTGACCGTAGGGCGATGACTGACAAGTATGTAGCTGCCGTCATTAAGAAGCCTATTGAGTTCTCACGGGACACTTATTCTGCAGCATATAATAAGTTCAGCCGCTTCGTTAGCGAGAATCAATCGCTCGACGCCATGCAGAAAAACGCGTCAAAGTATGGATTTACAGTAAAAGAACGCGCTGACATTAGCAACACCGAGCATTATGTCGCAGGAATAAGCGATACCCGTGAAGCTATGAAATGGCTCTTCGAGGCTAAGGAAAATGAAGTTTCTCCGCTTTATGAATGTGGCGAAAACGACCATCTTTTGGTTGTAGTGCTTACGAAGATCAACAAGGAAGGATATCGTTCGCTTGATGATGAAGGCGTGAAGAGTTATGTTCGCAACGAGGTTATGCGCGATAAGAAGGCTGAAATGCTGATGGCTCAGGTGAAGGGCGTTAAGGATATGGCTGGCGCTAAGGCTAAGGGCGCTAAGGTTTCTACGGTAAATCAGGTGACTTTTGCAGCTCCTGTTTTCGTTCAGGCAACAGGCATGAGCGAGCAAGCATTAAGCGGAGCAGTTTCAGCAACAGCTAAAGGCAAGTTCTCATCACAGGCTGTTAAGGGTAATGGAGGTGTTTATCTCTTCCAGGTAACCGACAAGAAGATGCGCCCCGTTAAGTTCAATGCTAAGGAGTATGAGCAGCGTCAGCGTCAGAAAGTGATGCAGTTTGCCGGCAACTTCATGCAGGAACTTTACATCAACGCTAACGTTAAGGACAATCGTTACATGTTCTTCTAAATGCGTTTAAACGTATAGAAGCGTTTTTTTGCTGTTTTAGATTTGAATAGTGATATAAGGTAAAATCTTATATTCTTAATATTTAGTCTGCAAGTTTCAGTGATGATAATCACAGGAATTTGCAGACTTTATTATGTGTGTTTGTTGCATCGTTTCGTATTCCCTTCTTAATGCGTGTGCAATAGTGCGCTTTGTTTACTTGAAATATATTCCTTGGTTGCATTTTGATAGTTTTAGGGTGCGTCAACTGGCTGCTGTAGCTGATTTTGAACGTGTTTCTTTCGTTCTTAACGTCTAAGCGTGACAATGTGTCAAAACGATGCCAATGAATATTTTTTTCTTATTTAATGAAAATATAATGAATTATATTTGTTTTGTGTAATAAAAAGACTTACTTTTGTGCAGTGCTTATTGCTCTGTTGTTTTAGAGATAAATCTAATCTTAAAATATTTGACTTTAAATTAAGAAACTATGAACAAGACTGTTGAAATGAGTGCCAATGAATTGGTAGCATTTTTCGGCAAACCAGCCACGGAGTTGACAAAAGCAGACATTATCACCTTTGTGCGTGAGAAAGGCATTAAGATGATAGATTTCATGTATCCTGCTGAGGACGGAAGGGTGAAAACGCTTAACTTCATGATTAACAATCTCGCTTACCTTGAAACTATACTTACTGATGGTGAGCGTGTTGACGGTTCAAGCCTTTTCCCCTCGTTTGTAGAGGCTGAAAGCAGCGACCTTTATGTCATTCCGCGTTTTAGGACGGCATTCGTCAACCCCTTCTCTGAAATACCTACGTTGTGTCTTCTTTGCTCATTCTTTGATAAGGACGGCCAGCCGTTCGCTTGCTCTCCCGAGCAGACGCTTCATCGTGCCGCAACAGCCTTTACCGAAGCTACGGGCATGACTTATGAGGCAATGGGTGAACTTGAGTATTATGTTATTTATGAAGACGACGGGATGTTCCCCGCTGTCGACCAACGCGGTTATCACGAGTCGGATCCTTTCGCCAAGTTCAACGACTTCCGTAAGAAGTGCATGTCTTATATAGCACAGACGGGCGGACAGATTAAGTACGGACATTCAGAGGTCGGCAACTTCACAGCTGACGGAAAGATATTTGAGCAGAATGAGATAGAGTTCTTGCCTAATCCCGTTGAAACGGCCGCCGACCAGTTGTTGCTGGCCAAGTGGGTTATCCGCAACCTGGCTTATGAATATGGTTTCGACATAACTTTTGCTCCGAAGATAACTGTGGGCAAGGCTGGTTCAGGCTTGCACATCCACATGAGGATGATGAAAGACGGTCACAACTGCATGATTAGCGACGGAAAACTTTCGGCTGAAGCACGCCGCGCTATTGCCGGAATGATGGAGCTTGCACCGTCAATTACGGCGTTCGGCAATAAGACGCCTGTGTCATACTTCCGTCTTGTGCCTCATCAGGAGGCGCCTACAAGCGTGTGCTGGGGCGACTGCAACCGTTCGGTGCTTGTACGTGTGCCGTTAGGATGGACTTCAGGTAAGGACATGTGCGTGCAGGTAAACACTTTGGAAGCTGAATATAAGGGTGACACAACGTTGAAGCAAACCGTAGAGATGCGTTCGCCGGACGGCTCGGCAGACGTTTACCAGCTTATGGCCGGATTGTGTGTGGCATGCCGTCGAGGACTGGAGATGGACGAAAAGCTGGCGCTTGACGTAGCTGATGCAATGTATGTCGGACTTGGCGAGAGTGGTAGCGACAACGATAAGTTCGAACAACTGCCCGACAGCTGCGTGGCTTCTGCCGACTGGCTTGAGCGCCATCGTGGCATGTATGAGGCTCACGGAGTGTTCTCGCCGCGCATGATTGACGGTATCATAAAGAAACTCCGCAGTTTTGACGACGCTAATTTGCGTGAGGCTGCAGAGAAGGATACCGAGCTTATGCAGAAGCTTGTGCGTGGAACGTTCTATTGTGGATAATTCATTGACGCATAATATTTTAGGAGTAAATTTGCTGAAAGAAATATATCGGTAATCCGTTTGCCGGTTATCTGACGCAGGCTGATTTACCATTGCTTTTCAGATATTTATAAGAAGGTTTGTAAAAGGCCGCCTTTGGCATTGCCAAAGGCGGCCTTTTTGCGTTTAAAAGCTTACCTTTTGTATGGTTAAAGGTAAGCTTTTGCAGAGTGCCTGGCGGGATGCAGACTTTTTTATGATATAACATGTCTTTGTTTTAGTATATAGTTAACGTGAATTCGGTATAAATTTTTATGCCTGAAATATAAGTGAGCACCCTCGTGTAGGGACATAATTTATTATGGCCGCATGTTTCGCAGAAACGTATTTTATTGACATTGACCACTCATACGCTCTTTCGGAGCGTGCGGACATAATAAATTATGTCCCTCCGCGAGGGTGTTTCTATATTCTTTGACATAAAAACTTATACAGAACTTGCGTATGGTTAAAGCAATTCTTTTTCGTGATATTTTGCACAATAGCCCCGAGTTTCCTTTTTTTGTCTTATCTTTGCATAAGATAAAGCTGTACTCGGGAAACTGAAAGTAAATTTTCTTTCCTCTCGTTTGCATTATCATTTCATAAGATAAGCTGCACTCGGGAAACAGAAAGTAAACTTTCTTTTCCTCTCGTTTGCATTATCTTTGCCAAAGATTTGAGCAGGTAATTACCGGCCCGGTTAATAAGGGACGGATTGCCTTCATATTTGAAAGTAAGACATGAGTAGAAAGAAAAAACCGTTACCTCTTCTTGAGAACGTAACCATAACTGATTATGCGGCTGAAGGTAAGTCGCTCGCAAGGGTTGACGACCTCGTAGTATTTGTACCTTTTGCCGTGCCGGGCGACGTCGTCGACTTGCAGGTGCGCCGCAAGAAACACAGCTATTGCGAGGCAGAGATTGCCAGGATGGTTAAACCGAGCGACATGCGCATAGCGCCGAAGTGTGCACATTTCGGCGTGTGCGGCGGTTGCAAATGGCAGAACGTTCCTTACGAAGAGCAGCTGAAAATGAAGCAGAAGCAGGTGTATGACCAGTTAACCCGCATAGGTAAGATCGAACTGCCCGAGATGAATCCCATACTCGGGTCGGAAAAGACGTTCTGCTACCGGAATAAGCTTGAGTTCGGTTGCTCCAACAAGCGTTGGCTCACGAAAGACGAGATATCATCAGGCACGGAGTATTCGCAGATGAACGCCATCGGCTTTCACATAACCGGCGCGTTTGATAAGATATTGCCGATAGAGAAGTGTTACTTGATGGATGACCTGCATAACCGCATAAGGAATGAGATACGTGATTACGCATATTCATCAGGCATGACATTTTACGACCTTCGCAACAAACACGGCCTGCTGCGCGACATCGTGATACGCAATTCAGACACGGGTGAATGGATGGTTTTAATACAATTCCATTATGACGAAGACGGCGACGAACAGCGTGCCAAGGCATTGTTGCAGCATGTCGCCGACACTTTCCCTGAGATAACATCGTTGTTATATGTAGACAACCAAAAGTTTAACGACACGTATAATGACCTTGACTTACAGGTGTTTAAGGGTAATGACCACATATACGAAACAATGGACGGCTTGAAGTTTAAGGTAGGCGCCAAGAGCTTTTATCAGACAAATACCGAACAGGCTTTCCGCCTTTATTCTGTTGTCCGTGATTTTGCCGGCCTTACGGGAGGCGAACTTGTCTACGACCTTTATACAGGTACGGGTACAATTGCCAACTTTGTTTCGCGTTACGCCCGCAAGGTTGTAGGTATTGAGTATGTTCCAGAGGCCATAGAGGACGCTAAGGTTAATTCTGAAATAAACGGAATTGACAACACCATGTTCTTTGCCGGCGACATGAAAGACATACTAACCGATGGGTTTATTGCCGAGCATGGCCGTCCGGACGTAATCATAACCGACCCGCCACGCGCAGGCATGCACGCCGATGTCGTACAGACGATTATCGGGGCGCGCCCCGGACGCATAGTGTATGTCAGCTGCAACCCGGCTACGCAAGCCCGTGACCTGTCGATGTTGGACGCATATTATAAAGTTGTGGCCGTGCAGCCTGTCGACATGTTCCCGCATACGCCTCACGTTGAGAACGTGGTTTTGTTGGAACTCAGATGATTTTAAATTAAACGATTATAATGTATTAAGTCATGTATTGTTTTTTCAGTAAAGTTCGTACTTATGCCGTTGCCGTTGCGTGTCTTATGTCTTTTTCGGCGTTTGCGCAGGACAAGGCAAAGATTTTCAGCAAACCTAAGTTCAGCGGTTATGTCATCGGGCAATACCAATATAGCGGCCAGCATGACGCCGAGAGCAACACGTTCAACTTGCGAATGATACGTTTCTCCGTTGACGGACGAATACTTAACGATTTCGCTTACAGGGTTCAGGCACAGGTTAACGGCAACACGTCGACACTTGGCGAAAGTCCCCGCATTGTAGACGCGTTTGTCGAGTGGCAGAAGCTTCCCTTCCTTAACGTTAAGGCAGGACAGTTCAAGCGTCCGTTCACCTTCGAGAACCCCATGCACCCTATTGACCAGGCCTTCATGGGATATTCGCAAAACATCATGAAGCTTGTTGGCTTTAACGACAGGGTGGGGGAACATTCGTCAAACGGACGTGATATTGGCGTGCAGATACAGGGCGATCTGTTTAAGACTGCCTCAGGCCGTCCGCTGTTCCATTATCAGTTAGGCGTGTTCAACGGCCAAGGTATCAATACTAAGGATGTTGACAATCGTAAGGACGTCATCGGTGGCGCTTGGGTTATGCCCGTCAAGGGGCTGCGCATAGGCGCGTTCGGCTGGACCGGCTCTTATGCCCGAAAGGGTGAAAACGGCGTTACGAGCCTGCCCAAGCACCGTTATGCCATAAGCGGCGAGTATGTCGTAAACGATTGGACGTTCCGTTCGGAGTACGTTCATTCTACTGGTTATGGTTTCACCACGGTTTACAATCAGAGCGGCGACGCCAAGAAAGACGATGTTAATTATGCCGCAGGCAATAAGGCCGACGGCTTTTACGCCTTGGCCGTGGCTCCTGTAATCAAGAAGAAGCTTTATGTAAAGGCCCGTTACGACCTTTATCGTCCGCAGGCCGAATGGAGCACTGGAAAGACTTATTATGAAGTAGGCTTTAACTATGTGATAGTGAAGAACTTGCAGTTTAATGCCGAATACGCTTTCGTGAACGACCGTTCGCTTGCCCGTCAGAATTACAGCATGATTGACACCCAGCTGTCGTTCCGGTTCTGACCGGTGCATGGTAAGATATATGATTGTGTCACAATAACAAACGCTCTTCCGCATGATTGTCAGCCGGCATGATGCGTCGGACTTTTCGGCGGTCGTGCGGAAGAAGCTCCTTAAAAATCAAGTGCTATGAATATTCCTATGGTATTTTGGCTGGTTCCGTTCGCATCGGTATGCGCGTTGGCCATGGCTTGGTATTTTTTCAAGTCGATGATGAAGGAGAGCGAGGGTACGCCCCGCATGAAAGAGATTGCCGGATATGTGCGTATCGGCGCCATGGCGTATCTTAAGCAGCAGTATAAGGTTGTGGCTCTCATCTTTGTGGCCTTGTGCCTTGTGTTCGCCTTTATGTCGTATGTCTTGCATGTGCAGAATCCGTGGGTTCCCTTTGCTTTCCTTACCGGGGGAATCTTTTCGGGACTTTGCGGATTCTTCGGCATGAAGACCGCAACCTATGCGTCTGCCAGAACGGCTCATGCCGTCAGCAAGAGTCTTAACCGAGGTTTGCGCATTGCCTTCAGGAGCGGTGCTGTGATGGGACTTGTCGTCGTGGGGCTCGGCCTGCTTGACATAGCCGTTTGGTTTGTGCTTCTTAGCATGTTTTACGAAGGAGATAACACGGCTCTCGTGACGATAACCACAACAATGTTGACTTTCGGTATGGGAGCGTCCACCCAAGCCTTGTTCGCCCGTGTAGGAGGCGGTATTTACACTAAGGCCGCCGACGTAGGTGCCGACCTTGTCGGTAAGGTTGAGGCCGACATTCCCGAGGACGACCCACGCAATCCGGCAACGATAGCCGACAACGTTGGTGACAATGTGGGCGATGTTGCTGGCATGGGCGCCGACCTTTACGAAAGTTATTGCGGCAGTATCCTGAGTACGGCGGCGCTCGGGGCTACGGCGTTCGCCATGAATGGCGATATGCAGCTCAAGGCCGTCATCGCTCCAATGCTTATCGCCGCCGTCGGCATTTTCTTGTCGCTGGCGGGCATATTCATGGTGAAGACTAAGGATGGTGCCACAATGAAGGATCTTCTCCATTCGCTTAGCCTTGGCACAAACGTTTCAGCCTGCCTGATTGCCGTGGCGACGTTCGTAATACTATATCTTTTGAAGATTGACAATTGGATAGGCGTATCATTCTCTGTAATCAGCGGTCTTGCTGCCGGCGTGATAATAGGGTGGGCCACAGAGTATTATACCAGTCAGAGTTACCGCCCGACGAAGAGTATTGCTGAATCGTCTGAAACAGGGTCGGCCACGGTCATCATTAAAGGCATTGGCACCGGCATGATTTCGACAATGGTGCCGGTAGTAACCATTTCAGTAGCCATAATGGCAAGCTATCTTTGCGCCAACGGCTTTGACTTGTCGATGAGCTCGTCGAGCATATCCATGGGACTTTACGGCATTGGCATAGCGGCCGTGGGCATGCTCTCGACGTTAGGCATAACGCTTGCTACTGATGCTTACGGCCCTATAGCTGATAATGCCGGCGGTAATGCCGAAATGAGTGGCCTTCCTCCTGAGGTGCGCCGACGCACCGACGCCCTTGACGCCCTCGGCAATACTACGGCCGCCACGGGCAAAGGTTTCGCCATAGGTAGTGCGGCGCTTACGGCATTGGCGCTTTTGGCCTCATACATAGAAGAGATAAAGATTAACATGGTGAGGGCCGTGAATGAGGGTAGGGTGTTCGTCGACAATGCTGGCGACGTGTTCAATCCGTCAAATGCCGGGCTTTTGGATATGATTGATTTCTTCCAGGTCAATCTGATGAATCCCAACGTGATTGTAGGTGTATTCGTCGGGGCTATGGCAGCCTTCTTGTTCAGCGGCATAACGATGGGGGCCGTAGGGCGTGCCGCTGGTGCAATGGTTGAGGAAGTTCGCCGTCAGTTCCGTGAGATTAAAGGTATACTTGAGGGTAAGGCCGTTCCCGATTATGACCGGTGCATAAGGATTTCCACCCGTTCGGCTCTTCGTGAGATGATTCTTCCGTCGGTGTTGGCTATAGCCATCCCCGTAGTGGCGGGCATGGTGCTGGGCGTAGCCGGTGTGCTCGGCCTGTTGGTAGGCGGTATGTCAACAGGATTTACGCTTGCCGTTTTCATGGCAAACTCGGGTGGGGCTTGGGACAACGCCAAGAAAATGATAGAGGAGGGCAATTTCGGAGGTAAAGGCTCGCCGTGTCATAAGGCGGCAGTGGTTGGCGACACTGTTGGCGATCCGTTTAAAGATACGTCGGGACCGTCTCTCAACATACTCATCAAGCTTATGTCAATGGTCAGCATTGTTATGGCCGGTCTGACCGTCGCAATGGCATGAATTAAGTGAAGGACGAAAAATGAAAAATCCATGTGCTTACCTTACAGCAATTGAGCACATGGATTTTTCATTTTTCGTCCTTCACTTTTCACTTAACAATCGTTGCTTTTATTATTCTGATGTCATTTAGCGGTCGACCGTTCTTATCGGTTTCGACCCATTGTATTTTATCAACAACGTCAAGGCCTTCAACCACCTCGCCGAATACTGTGTATTGACCGTCAAGGTGAGGAGTGCCGCCTGTGCTCTTATAGGCTTCTCTTACCTCGGGTGTCAGTTTTACTTGTCCGTTCGTAATCCTGTTCAGCTTCAGTTGCTCGTCGTCAAGCATGGTGTCGTTGAACCTTCGTCCGTAGACGATGTAAAACTGTGTGGCTGACGAGGCTCGTTCGGGATTTGTATTATCCCCCTCACGGGCTGCAGCTACGGCTCCACGCTTATGAAAAAGTCGGGGATACCGTATCTCGGCAGGTATCTTCTCGCCTTTGACAGTCATTCCGAGTATTTGTCCCGGTTGGGCGTGGCGGCTGGCGCTGTCGCCCGTCTGAACCATGAAGCGCTGCATCACCCTGTGGAACAATAGTCCGTCGTAGAAACCTTGTTTTACCAGTTTTATGAAATTGTCGCGATGAAGCGGCGTTTCGTTATATAGGGCTATGCGTATGTTGCCCATGTCTGTTTCGAGTAAGACCTCATGCCTTAGCGTGTCTGCCGTTTGCGCCTGCATCGTGGTGGATGTCATAATTACGGTTGACATGGCAACCATAATAACGAAAACATAGATAATGTCAAAGGTTTTTCTCTTCATCATATATTCTGTTGAAAATCTTTCTTAGTTCGTCTTTTTTTGTCATCAGTTCCCTAAGCTGTTTGAGGTTGGCCTCGTTTTCCGAGCCTGGAATCCATAGGCGTATATATCCGTGTTGCGAATATTTGTTGCCAAGATGCTCGGCAAAGCGCTCCCACTGCTCGTTTTTTCCCTTTTCGGGATAACGGCCCAAGCCGAATTGCACAGTCCGTCGTATCACCGTTTCAGGCTCAAGCTCTCGGTCGGCTTCGGCTACAATCTTTCCGTAAATGCTGCGCGGCGCGTGTGATGCAGAGGCTCGGTGGTCTTCTACGGCTTCTTTCATAATCTTTATTTGTTCGGGAGAGAACCATTTTTTCAGTCTTGCGTCAGATGCGATTATTCTTCCTCCTGTTATGTGGTGTATGGCTCGAGGACCTTCAAGCCCAAGATCATGATAGGCGGCCACGGCATAGGCCATGTTGACGTCGGCGCCTATGGTTTGGGCCAACTTTATTGATTTCCTTATGACGTTTGTTACGTGTGGCAGGCCATGGGCCTTGTCGAAGGCCGAATAGCGTGGCAGGATGTCTGTTTCGACAAAAGCCATTAAATCAAGGTTTACGATATTATCCATAAGGCGTGTTGAGTTTCGGGGTGCCGTCACCAGCGTTGAGCCGTGGCGTTTAATAATGTAAATTACTTGCAAATATACTATTAAATGTTTACTTTTGCAAGACATTCGCATCTAATGAAAGAAAAAGTTGTAATTCCCGGTTCGCCAAAGGCATGGCTTCTGGCGATGCGTCCTAAGACTCTTTCGGGTGCTGCGGTACCCGTGATGATAGCCTTGGCGTTGTCGTATGCTACGACGGGCGCTGCTCAGTTTAAGGCGCTGCCTGCTGCGCTGTGCGTGCTTTTTGCGTTGATAATGCAGATTGACGCTAATTTTGTAAACGATTATTTCGACTTCATGCGAGGCAACGATGACGATATGCGCCTCGGGCCGCGGCGGGCATGCGCCCAAGGATGGATTTCGCCCCGCGCAATGTTGCGGGCCATTGTTCTGACTACGCTTGTTGCCTGTGCCGTTGGTTTGCCGTTGGTGATGTATGCCGGAATGTGGACGCTTGGTGTGGGTGCTCTGTGCGTATTGTTCTGTTTCCTATATACCACATCGCTGTCGTATCTCGGGCTTGGCGACGTGCTCGTGCTTGTTTTTTTCGGTGTTGTTCCAGTGTGCGTAACGTTTTATATTCTTACGGGATGCGTTACGGCTGAGGCTGTTGTGGCTTCGCTGTCTTGCGGTTTGGTTATAGACACTTTACTACTGGTAAATAACTATCGTGATATCGACAACGACGCAGCTGCCGGCAAGAAGACACTTGTCGTGAGGCTTGGTCATAGGTTCGGGCGCATGGCTTATTTAGTTTCGGGCTTGTCCGCCGTCGCATTGGGTTCTGCGTTCGTGTACTATGGGCATGTCTGGGCGGCAGTGTTGCCGTTGGTTTACGCAGTTCTACATGTTGCTGCTTATCGCAGTATGGTGCGTATCAACAAGGGGAAGGCTCTCAACATGGTTCTTGGCACTACGGCCCGCAACATGTTTTTTTACGGCATACTCGTATCAGTTGGATTTTTGTTAGGTTAAATCGGAAGGTTTGATGAAACGTATTTTGTCTTTATTGTTTGCCGTGTCGCTGTTGTGTACATTCTCAATGGCGCAAAAAGCTACGGATTACGACCCGGAGAACGACCATGTTAAAGTAACATTAACCGACGGCAGCGTAGTTGAAGGGTATGTACAGACATATTGGACGCAAGGTAAGCTTTTTAAGCGAATGAACACGACGTTCACCATGACGCCGACACCTGGAAGCGATGATGTGAAGACTTATAGTGCTGACGATGTGATTTCGGTGGAGTTCGTCAAGCGTGTGTCGCCAGACGGTAGTTATGATAAGCTTTATTCTCGGTTGGTTG
>CALUKU010000023.1 GCA_944321295.1 uncultured Prevotella sp. | reverse complement strand
GCAAACGGGACTCGGACCCGCGACCTCGACCTTGGCAAGGTCGCGCTCTACCAACTGAGCTATTGCCGCCTGTTCCTGTTTAAAGGAGCATTTCTCTAAATGCGGTGCAAAGATACGGCTTTTTCTGGAACCTGCAAAACTTTTGCGACTTTTTTTTCATTTTCATTGAAAATTTCTTTCAATCCATGCGATTTCGGTAGTCTTCGTAGGTGAAAACGCGCAACATCTCGAGTGTGCCGTCGTCGTGTGCAAGGGCTATCGACGGGTGGGTTATGCCGTTGAACATGTTGGTCTTTACCGTAGTGTAATGCAGCATGTCCTCGAATATCACGTTGTCGCCAACGTGCAGTCCTCCGCTGAAGCGCCACAGGCCCATGAAGTCGCCCGAGAGGCAGCTGTTGCCGCCCAGCCGGTAGACGTCGGCCTCGGCGGCCGTGCCCTCGGCGGGCTGCTCTATCGTTTCCGCCCCGCGCACCGTCGGCATGTACGGCATTTCAAGACAGTCGGGCATATGGCACGTGAAGCTAACGTTGAGTATGGCCGTCTTTATGCCGCGGTCTTCAACGATGTCAACCACCTGCGCCACGAGCGGTCCCGTCTGCCATCCGAACGCGCTGCCCGGCTCAAGTATGACGTGCAGCCAGGGGTAAGCCTTGCGGAAGTCGGTGAGCGTCTTTATTAATAAAGGTATGTCGTAGTCTTTGCGCGTCATTAGATGTCCGCCGCCGAAGTTAATCCACTTAATCTGGTCGAACCATCGGGCGAACTTGTCCGTGATGTGGCCCAGCGTCCTTTCGAACACGTCGGCGCCGCTCTCGCAGTGGCAGTGGCAGTGGAAACCGTCAACGCCCTCTGGCAGCTGGTCGGGCAGGCGGTCGGCCGTCACGCCGAAGCGCGTGCCCGGCGCGCACGGGTTGTAGAGGGCCGTGCCTACCTCTGAATACTCGGGGTTGATGCGCAGGCCGAGGCTCAAGTTGCCGTTGGCCCTCTTGGCGCGTTCGCCCAGGCGGGCGAGTTGCGACAGCGAGTTAAACGTCAAGTGGCTTGAGCGGCGGGCTATCTCGTCAATCTCATAATCGGTGTAGGCCGGCGAGAAGGTGTGCGCCTTGCTGCCGAACTCCTCGTCGGCGAGCCTCGCCTCATAGAGCGAGCTGGCCGTCGTGGCACCTATGTATTCGCGGAATATGGGGAACGTCTTCCATAGGGCGTAGGCCTTGAACGCCAGTATGATTTCCACTCCCGAGGCTTCGGCCACGCCTTTTATCAGCTTCAGGTTGCGTCGCAGCAGGCTTTCCTCGAGCACGTAGCACGGACGGTTGAGGCCCTTGAATGTCGTCAAGTCTATTTTCATCGTTGTATTTGTCTGTATTTCGTGGTGCAAACTTACTCATTTTTTCCCAATTATCTGCAGCTTTGCCGCGTTTACTTGGCATTGGCGATAGCGCCTTGTGTAATGTCTTGATAGTCAACGTATTATGAAAGGCCGTGTTTCGCGTCGCAAAAGGTGGCCTTTTAAGGCCTGAAAGGTTGCCTTTTGCAACGCGAAATGCCGCCGGTCAGGGTTCATCCGCAAATTTGTTGGATAGTATGACTTTGTTTTTGAAATTAATCGCAAACAGAATACACCCATTGTATGAGCATAATTTATTATGCCCGCACGCCGCGGAGGGGCGTATATATATATATATATGAACATCGATAAAAATACGTTTTCCACGAAACGTGCGGACATAATGAACCAAAGGTCAGCGTTAAGCTAATTATGTCCCTACTTTGGTAGTTTTTCTTATATCGAACTCACGTTTTGTAGCATACGACGCGCAGCGCCGTGCGGCGTCAGTCGTCGTAAAGCGGGGTGGAGGCGTTGCCCTTGCGGCTTTTCCACAAGGCGAAGAGAACGCCCGAAAGTATGAACGATGCAACGCCGGAAACGTAACCGACCATGGGCGGCAGGCCGAAGGCGTTGGCAGAGGTGAGAAGGAACGACACGCAGACGGCCGTCATGAACATGGCCGGAATGAGCGTTATCCAGTAGAACTTGCGCTTGTTGACGAGATACACGGTGAGCGTCCACAGCGTGAAGACGGCCAGCGTCTGGTTGGCCCAACCGAAATAGCTCCATATGACGTTGAAGCCGTTCTCGTCGGCGATGTTGAACCACAGCAGGCCTAATGTTGCCGCGAACACAGGTATGCAGATGTACATGCGGCGGCGGATGGTGTGCTGCTCCATGTGCAGGAACTCGGCTATGATGAGGCGGGCGCTGCGCAGGGCCGTGTCGCCGCTCGTTATGGGCGCAGCCACCACGCCGATAATGGCCAGCGCTCCGCCGAAGAGGCCGAGCCAACCCTCTGAAACGGTGGTGACTACCTCGGGAGCCTGCAGCGTGGCGGACACGCCCAGCTCGGCCGCCGCCCCGCCGTAGAAGAAGTATGACGACACCGTGGCCCATATCAGCGCCACGACGCCCTCGGTAATCATAGCCCCGTAAAAGAGCGGACGCCCCTGGCGCTCGCTCTTCATGCAGCGCGCCATGAGCGGGCTTTGTGTGGCGTGGAAGCCGCTGATGGCTCCGCAGGCTATCGTTATGAAGAGGCAGGGGAATATCGTGCCCGACGACGGCCGCATGTTGGCGAGTCCGTCGGTAAGCTCGGGCAGCGAAGGCCATTTGGTTACCAGCACGTACATCAGGGCCAAGGCCATGAACAGCATGGCGACGGCAAAGAAGGGATATATCTTGCCGATAATCTTGTCGATGGGCAACATCGTTGCAAGGAAGTAATAGGCGAAGATGATGATGCACCAGACGTAGACCCACGTGATGGAGTCGCTGCAGAGCTTGCCGAGTATCAGCGCCGGGCTGTAGACGAACACGGCGCCCACCATCAGCAGAAGGAATACCGAGAACACGAGCATTACCTTCTTGGTGCGCTTGCCCAGGTAGCAGCCAACCAGCTCGGGCAGGCCGGCTCCGCCGTGACGGACTGACAACATGCCGCTGAGATAGTCGTGAACGGCTCCGGCGAAGATGCACCCCAGCACTATCCACAGATAGGCCGACGGGCCGAACTGGGCGCCCATTATCGCCCCGAAGATAGGGCCTGTGCCTGCTATGTTGAGAAACTGAATCATGAAAATCTTCCATCCGGGAAGCACGACGTAGTCAACCCCGTCGGCCATGCTTACGGCGGGTGTGGCCCTGTCGTCGGGGGCGAAGATGCGTTCGACGATGCGTCCGTAGATGAAATAGCCCACGATGAGAGCTACAAGACTTAAGGTAAATGTAATCATTCTTTTTGTGGTTGTTTAAGTTAAACGTGTTTTTATGAGCGCAAATTTACACATTATTTCATATGATAGTCATTTACGGTGTCGATAAATTAACGAAAACCCTAATAAATAGACGCCGTGGAGCAGGTTTTCGGAAAAATGTTTTTATCTTTGTGGCTGGCTATTCATGAAGCCGCAACTAAAACAATGTGCTTATGGAAACTTACAGAATACAGACAAACGCTTCAGGAACAAGGAGCATGACGATAAGCGAAAGCCATCTTGAAACCATCAGGAAATACTCTCTGCTGAAGAACCTGATTGACAGCAACGGAATAATAGACGAGGGTGTGCTTGACAAGCTGAAGCTTAACGTCAGGTCAATGCTTGAGGCTTCTGCCGAAACCGACAGGGAGCTGCTTGACCTGTGCCTCGACGTTATTTACAATAATAACATGAAGGCTTTCGGCCTTAACCGGCTCGTGGAGCTTTATGTGAAATGGGAAAAAGCCAGTGCGCAAGGCGGCGAGCCTGAAAGTGAAGAGTGAATAACCTGATGACAAACATTATATCAACAACAACCGAGCGTGACGGCACGTTGCGCAAGTCGGCATGGCTGCCAACCACAAAGAAGGAGGCGGAGCTGAGGGGATGGGACGAACTTGACGTAATCCTGTTCTCGGCCGACGCGTATGTCGACCATCCTTCGTTCGGCGCGGCCGTAATCGGCCGCACGCTCGAGGCTGAGGGGCTGCGCGTGGCGATTGTTCCGCAGCCCGACTGGCACGGTGACTACCGCGACTTCAAGAAGCTGGGGCGTCCGCGCCTGTTCTTTGGCATAGCCCCGGGATGCATGGACTCGATGGTTAACAAGTACACGGCCAACCGGCGCCTGCGCTCGGAAGACGCTTACAGCCCCGACGGCAGGCACGACTGCAGGCCTGAATATCCAACGATAGTCTACAGCAAGATATTGCGCAGCCTCTATCCCGACGTTCCGATAATCCTCGGAGGCATAGAGGCCTCGATGAGGAGGCTCACGCATTATGATTATTGGCAGGACTGCCTCAAGCGCTGCATACTTTGCGACTCGGGTGCCGACATGATAATTTACGGTATGGGCGAGAAGCCCGTCAAGGCCGTTTGCGACGAACTGCGCAAGGGTAGGCCCATAGCTGGAATACGTGAAATACCCCAGACGGTTTACCTTAGCCGCAAGGAAGACATACCCGGCGGCATAACCGACGGTGACATTGTGCTTAATCCTCATGATGTATGCTTGCGCGACAAGAAGGCGCAGGCTGAGAATTTCAGGCATATCGAGGAGGAGTCAAACAAGCTTCACGCCAAAAGGATATTGCAGGAGGTTGACGGGAAGTACGCCGTAGTGAACCCGCCGTTCCCCCCGATGACAACAGAGGAGATTGACCGGTGTTACGACCTGCCATACACGCGCCTGCCGCATCCTAAATATAAGGGCAAGCGCATACCGGCTTACGAGATGATAAAACATTCGGTGAACATCCATCGTGGCTGCTTTGGCGGCTGCGCCTTCTGCACGATAAGCGCACATCAGGGCAAGTTCATATCGTCGAGGAGCAAGCATAGCATACTTGACGAGGTGAGGAAAATTTCCGAAATGCCTGATTTCAAAGGCTACATCAGCGACCTTGGCGGCCCGTCGGCCAACATGTACGGCATGGCAGGAAAGGACAAGGAACTATGCGCCAAGTGTAAGCGCCCGTCATGTATCCATCCGAGGGTTTGCCCGAACCTTGACACTGACCATAGCCGCCTGCTTGATATATACAAGGCCGTTGACGCCTTGCCGGGCATAAAGAAAAGTTTTATAGGAAGCGGTGTAAGATATGATTTGCTGTTGCACAAGAGCGGCGACCCTAAATGCGACGCCGCGGCAAGGGCTTATACTGAGGAACTTATCCGCAAGCATGTCAGCGGAAGGCTGAAGGTGGCTCCGGAGCATACCTCTGACAATGTGCTCAAGCTGATGCGTAAGCCTTCGTTCAGGCAGTTTGAGGAGTTTAAGAAGATATTCGACGCCATAAACACGAAGGAGAACCTGCGCCAGCAGATAATACCTTATTTTATAAGCAGTCATCCGGGATGCACCGAAGAGGACATGGCCGAACTGGCGGTGATAACCAAGGGATTGAATTTCCACCTTGAGCAGGTGCAGGACTTCACGCCGACGCCTATGACCGTAAGCACCGAAACGTGGTACACGGGCTATGACCCGTACACGTTGCAGCCTGTGTATTCGGCCAAGACTCAGCGTGAGAAGCTCGCCCAAAGGCAGTTCTTCTTCTGGTATAAGCCAGAGGAACGGCGCAACATTGAGCGTGAGCTGACGAGGATGGGGCGCCACGACCTGATAAGGCGGTTGTATTCCGGCGGACGCCCCTATGGAAAACAAGACAGGAAAAATGAAGGTAATAGAGCAGGCAATCGTAGGAAAGGTAAGTCAAGAGGCGTGTGAGGACGGCATGGCTGTCAACGACGGCTTCGTTGCCGTGATAGACGGTAGCACGAGCAAGACGCCGATTGAGATTAACCCCGGTATGTCGAACGGACGTTATTGCATGGAGCTGGTGAAGCGATACGTCTGCAGTATGCCTTTCGACACGAGTGTTGAAAGCTTCTGTACGGGTGTTACCGAGCTTTTGCGTTCGGCCGTCGTGTCGGCCGGATGCAATATGTCGCGTCTGAAGGAATGTCCTACCGAACGGCCGGCGGCAAGCGCCGTGGTTTATTCGGTCAGCCGCAGTCAGGTTTGGATGGTGGGCGACTGCCAATGTATCGTCGACGGTGTGTTGTATGAAAACAAGAAACCTCAGGAAGATTCGCTCGCCACGAAACGTTCAGAGTATCTGTTGCGGGCCATGGCCGCCGGGCTTGAAGTCGCTGACATACAGACCGATGACCCTGGCAGGAAGCATGTAATTAACGAATTGGTTGAAAGTTGCAAGGGGCAGAATGTCACGTATTCGGTCATCGACGGCTTCGACATACCACTTGATAAGGTTAAGGTTATTGACGTTCGCGGCGGCTGTGACGTAATTTTGGCAAGCGACGGTTATCCGTTTCTTAAGGGTACGCTTGCCGAAAGCGAGGAAACGCTGGCCGCCTTGCTGCGTGACGACCCGCTGTGCGTGCGTAGGTTTAAGGCTACGAAAGGACTGATGAAGGGCAACAAGTCGTTTGACGACAGGTGCTACGTAAGGTTCAGTCCGTAGTATTGCGACTATGATTATTTATTTTGCACCGGCCTTAGTGTCGGTGCTTTTTATTATTATCGTCTTAAACCAGTCTTTCAGCACTCCGGCGTATTGGTTTTGCGAGTCGCTGACAAGTATTATCACCTTGCTGCCGTCGGCGAGCGTCGGCCCGAGGCACATGCCTTCGTAGTTGGCCAACGACCTGTTGAACAGCCCAAGCTTGGTCTTAAATGAGTGCACGAGGCGTTTGGGAAGGGCTTTTGTGCTGTCTGTCAAGGCTTCTCCGGCAGGTATTGTGAAGTCTTCTTCAGGCGTTATTTCGTATATCTTGCAACACACGAAAGCGCCGATTTTCGTTTTCGGAACGTAAAACTCACGCTCGAGCACGAGCAGGCGGCCGTCGCCCGTTGCGGCAAGTTCGCTTACGCCCATTGCGTAAACCGAGGCGTTCTTGCTGGCTTCGGGCGCATCCATGCGGTAGGCGTATTGCGAGCGGGGCTTCAGATCGTCGCCGAACGATTGCAGCCTGAGCATGTTTTCAGCGCCGTTTTGCGGCGTGGCTTGTTGTCCGTCACACTTAAGCGTGCTTTCGTTGATAGTCCAAAACAAGCGGCCGTCGTATGTCAGCGACTCAAACCCGTAATTCCCGGCGTGGTTGCTAAAAACGGGCGGCACGTCCAGCTGCCGTCCGGTCAGTTTGCCGTCCTTGCCGTATTCGCGTATTGTGCCGTCGGTTTCGCTGCAGATGAAGAGTGTGCCCGACGACGGGCGGTAAGCTATGGCTTCGCAGTCACCTCCTCGCAGGCTGTCACAAAGGAAGGCCTTGAGGCTTACATCTGTGATTTCGCCCGATATGGAGTCAATGTCTATGTTGAAGACGTAGAAGCCGTCGGTTGCCGACTTGTCGGACACCACGGCATACTCGTTGCCGCCGACGAGTGTTATTCCGCTGTAGTTGCCAGCCGGAACATTGTCGGGAAACGCCTTTTGTCCGCAGTCCTTCACGAAGACCGTTTGCGCAACGGCCGAACCGCATGACAGGGTTATGGCGGCAATCAAGAGCAAATATCTTATTATCATGATGTTTGATGAGGCAAAAAAGCGGAGAACGGCGTCAGCGGCATTAATGCCGTGGCTCGCCGTTCTCCGTCATTAGTCTGTTAAGTGTCGGGGCGACAGGATTCGAACCTGCGACCACCTGGTCCCAAACCAGGCGCGCTACCGGGCTGCGCTACACCCCGCCGGAACGTACCTTCCCGTTGTTGCGGGTGCAAAGGTACGTTATTTATGCCGTATATGCAAGTTTTCTGCTGACTATTTGATTATGCCTTGCTCTACGAATATCTTTTTCAGGGCTACAACGCCGCGTTCTACCTGCTCCTTGGTGTGCGTTGCCATTAGTGCGAAGCGCACCAGCGTGTCCTGCGGAGCGCAGGCGGGCGGTATTACGGGATTGATGAACACGCCCGCGTCGAAAGCCAGTTTCGTTACGAGGAAAGTCTTGTCGACGTTGCGCACGTAGAGCGGTATGATGGGGCTTTCGGTGTCGCCGATTTCAAATCCTTCTTCCTTGAAGCGCTTGAGGGCGTAGTTCGTAACCTTCCACAGCCTTTCAATGCGCTCAGGCTCGTTCTGTATGATGTGCAGCGCCTCCATTGCGGCGGCCGTAGCGGCAGGAGTGTTAGATGCGCTGAAGATATACGTGCGGCACGTATGGCGTATGTAGTTGAGCGTGTCCTTGTCGCCGGCTACGAATCCGCCAATGCTGGCAAGGCTCTTTGAGAATGTTCCCATTATCAGGTCTACGTCGTCGGTCACGCCGAAGTGGTCGCACACGCCGCGTCCCTGCCGGCCGAACACGCCGAGGCCGTGGGCCTCGTCAACCATTACAGATGCGTTGTATTTCTTTTTCAGCCTGATGATTTCGGGCAGGTTGGCAAGGTCGCCCTCCATTGAGAACACGCCGTCAACGACAATCAGCTTCACGGCGTCGGGTCGGCACTTTTGCAGCTGCTTCTCGAGGTCGTCCATGTCGTTGTGCTTATATTTAAGACATGTGGCGAACGACAGGCGGCGGCCGTCGACGATGCTCGCATGGTCGCGGTCGTCACATATTATATAATCCTCGCGTCCGCAGACTACGGCCAGCACGCCAGCATTGACCGAGAAGCCTGTCGAAAAGCACAGCGCATCGTCCTTGTGCTCGAATTCGGCCAGTTCCTTTTCCAACTGCACGTGCAGGTCGAGCGTGCCGTTGAGGAAGCGGCTGCCGGCGCAGCCCGTGCCGTACTTGTCGAGCGCGGCCTTTGCGGCGGCTTCAACGCGCGCGTCGCCCGTGAGTCCCGTGTAGGCGTTTGAGCCGAACATCAGCACGTCGCGCCCGTCCATGTGCACCTCGGTGCCCTGCTTGCCCGTTATCTCGCGGAAGTAAGGGTATACTCCAGCCTCCATGAACTTCTGCGGCTCACGGTACTTCTTGTATTTTTCTTGTAATAATCCCATAAGTGAAAGCAATCTGAATGGACCCGGCTGCGCTTGGGCGGCGCGGCCTCGCCCCGGTTTTCAAAATCAGGGTGCAAAGATACTAAAAAAATGCATAACGCCAATCTTAAAATCCCGAAAAGTGTCTTAAAAGTGAAAATATTACCGTCGGCGTAAATGTATTTATACCGAATATTATTACTTTTGCAGCAAGATGGAAGGTAAGAGGAAAATATTGTTCATTGTGAACCCCATAGCCGGCACGGCCGGCAAGGAGGGCATGGCAGAAGCTATAGCTGCTGCCATTGACCGTTCGTATTACGACTTCGACATAGCATGCACGGCTTATGGCGGCCACGCCGCCGAGCTGGCCGCCAAGGCGCGCGACGAGGGCGCCTTCTGCGTTGTGGCGGTGGGAGGCGACGGCACGGTGAACGAGGTGGCCCGCTCGCTCGTCCACTCGGACACCGCCCTCGGCATAATACCCTGCGGCTCGGGAAACGGCCTTGCCCGCCATCTCATGTTGCCGTCAGACCCGCGCGAGGCTGTCGGAGTAATCAACATGCACACCGTTCACGACCTTGACTACGGCCTCATCAACGGCCATCCCTTCTTCTGCACCTGCGGCATGGGGTTTGACGCCTTCGTCAGCGTGAAGTTCGCCGAGGCAGGCCGCCGCGGCCTCATGGCATACTTGGAGAACATCCTGCGCGAGGGCTTGAAGTATAAGCCCGAAACTTACGAGATAACCGACGGCGGCGGCACCACCCTCTGCCGCGCTTTCCTCATATCATGCGCCAATGCCTCGCAGTATGGCAACAATGCTTACATAGCCCCGCAGGCCTCGATGAGCGACGGCCTGCTCGACGTTACCGTCATGGAACCGTTCGACATGCTCGAGGCTCCGCAGATAAGCATTGACATGTTCAACAAGACGCTTGACAAGAACCGAAACATAAAGACATTCAAAACCAAGCACATACGCGTCGGCCGGCAGCAGCCGGGCTTCATCCATTACGACGGCGACCCAGTGATGGCTGCCGCCGACGTTGACATATCCGTAGTGAGCCGCGGCATTAAGATGATAGTCAACCCGCTTGCCCGCAAGTCGCGCCGCAGGCCGGGGCGAGTGCAGACGGCCTTCAGCCTGTTCTTCAACGACCTGCTGGCCACCGGAGCCGACCGCCTGAAGGCCGCACGCCACATGGACCTGAAAGACCGGATAATGCCCGGAAAGGACGGTGACGCAAAAGATAAAGGAGAGTAGTGTTAGGGCGTTATGCTGATGGGCACGGCGTTGCTTATTGCAAATAAAATCATCGTAAGCCTGTCATTTTGATTTTTCATAATGTAATATAAGCGGCTTTTTCCGGATGAATGTATGATTGTCCGTGAAAAAGCCGCTTTTCAGTGTGCATACGTAACATGGCTGTAATCAGCTTGTTAAGCTGTTTAGCATGCGTTTTGTGCAATTAAATCATAGCTTTAGATACAGCAAAAGGCTACATTTCATGACGTAAAATGTAGCCTTTTGTCTTTTGTAGGCCGTCTTCTTGCCTGCAATTCGGCGTTTTTATGAGGCCGAAAGGCCGTCTTCCGTAGTTGATTGCGTCGTTAAGCCTGTGTTGACGGTCGGTTTTCCGTCGTTTAAGGGCATATGTTTTTTCTGGTTGTATGTGAAACTCGGCAGTTTATGATGTGACAAAATGTAAGCAAAATCACTTGGTTGCTTTGCATTACGCCTGTCGCCTTGACGTGCGGCATTTGTGTCGGCCGTGGCCTTGCTCTTCCGTCTTTGTCACTTAAGTCTTATTATTCTCATGCCCGTCATCGTGGGCTGCCCTTGCAGGTAGCGGCGCAGCGTCTTCGGCTCCTCTACGACCTTGTGGCGAAGGCTTGAGGCGTTGAGCAGATGCAGGCCGTCGGCGTGCCACACGGCGAAGCCCACGTGCTGGATGTCTAACCCGGCGAGTGTGGTGGTTAGGGCTATGATGTCGCCGTCTTTCACGGTGCTCCTTAGCAGGTCCGAGTTGTCGACGGCGGCCTTGGGTATGTATCGCCGGCGGGTGCCGCTTAGGCGGCGCTCGGCTTCGGCTATGGCCTTGATGCGCTGGGGGCGTCCTTTGAGCATGGCGTATTTTGAGGGGTGGGTTGACATGTAGTTGACGTTGACGGTCTGCACGGCCTTGAACGGCGGATTGGGCGCTTGCACCTCGGTGCAGACTCCCTTCGAGACGTTGTCGTCAATCCAGTCGGAGAAGTAGTGCAGGCGCGCCTCATAGGAGGTGGCGCAGTCTTTGCGGTAGCGCAGCCGCCGCAGTGTGTCGCAGAAGTCGGCGAATGTGCGTCGGCCCTGCCGTGCGCAAAGGGTGAGCGCCGTGACGTTCTCTACGTATGTCAGGCAGTCGAGCTGGCGCAAGTTGACGACGAGGCGCTCCTCTGCGTAGCCGTCGAGGGTGTGGGCTACGTAGGGCGTGCCCTTCAGGCGGCGTGCGAAGTAGAGTGTGAGATTGGTGCCGGCCGGCTGTCGGCCGGCGTCGGCCAGCAGGTTAACTACGAGGGTGCTGTCGGCCTTTGTATAGGTCGTTTGGGGCTTTGAGGGCTGCTCCGCGGTGCCGGCCGCTTGGCTGTCGACGGCCGTCGCCGCGGCCATGCATACGGCGGCAATGACCGTAAGCAGGCAACGTGTGAGGATGTTCATGCGTGGTTGTGTGTATTAAGGGTTGTTGATGATATGTCAGAACTTTCCGAGGATGCGGTCCATCACCCAGTTGACGGGCGTGGCCGACACGCTTGTGCACGAGCATGCGCCGAAGCCCTGCAGGTCTTCTATGACGGCCTTGATGATGGGCAGCTGAACGTAGGGCGGATTGGGCACGACTATGCTGGTGGCGCCTTGGCCGGTGACGAGCAATATCGGGTCGTAGCCGAAGACTGAGAAGCTCAGCTTGCCGTCGCCGCCGATTATCTCAATCTTGTCCTCTTGGGCCGACTTATGTCCCGTGAAGCACCACGAGCCGCTGCCCGTCAGTCCGCTCTCGAAGCGGAAGCAGGCGCTGACGTTGTCCTCGGCGCCGTAGAGTCCGGCACGGTTGGCGCACAGGCCCTCGGCCTCGGTTATCACGCCGAAAAGGTCTTGCAGCAGGTCGAGCTGGTGGGGCGCCAGGTCGTAGAAGTAGCCGCCGCCCGAGATGTCGGGCTGCAGGCGCCACGGCAGGCTGCCGTCAGGAGCTACGTCGGCCTCGCGCGGGGGGCACGAGAAGCGCAGCTGCACGTTCATGACGCGGCCTACGGCGCCGTCGCGCACGAGGCTTTTCACCTTTTTGAAGTAAGGCAGGTAGCGCCTGTAGTAGGCCACGAAGCAGGGCACGCCCGTCTGCTCGCTCACGCGGTTGACGCGGGCGCAGTCGTCGTAGCTGGCTGCCAGCGGCTTCTCTACGTAGACCGGCTTGCCTGCGCGCATGGCCATTATGGCGAAGGTGGCGTGGCTCGAGGGCGGCGTTGCCACGTAGACGGCGTTGACCTCAGGGTCGGCTATAAGTTCCTGGGCGTCGGTGTACCATTTCTTTACCTTGTGGCGCTCGGCGTAAGAGCGCGCCCGCGCGGCGCTGCGGCTCATCACGGCTACCACCTCGGAGCCTTCGACGTCGTTGAACGCCGGGCCCGACTTCTTCTCGGTCACTTCTCCGCAACCGATGAATCCCCATCTAAGCAGTTTCATATTCTTTCGCTTTTTCGGGCAAAGGTAAGCATTTAAATGAAAAGTGGATAACGAATGAAGAGAAATTATGTGGAAAGCGATTGGGTTAAACTTCATTTTCCGACCGTTGGATTTTTCATTATTCGTTATCCACTTTTCATTTAAATTCGTATCTTTGCGCCGTATAACATGGTGAAGGCGGGCGCCGACGTCCGCCGGAACGTAAAACTTTAACCGATGGAAAACTTTAAGATGGCCGCCGTAGGCAAGAGCCGCAGCTACACTGCGTGCCTGTCTGAGGCGCATAGGATGTTGTTCGACAACATACGTCTGATATTCGGCCGCACGTGGGTTTACGCCGCCGTGGCCTCTCTTGTGGCTGCGGCGCAGGTGTCGCTTACGGCCGCCGCGTTGCTCCACGGCGGGAGCACTGCCGCCTATGCCGGCATTGGGGCCGTGGCCGTAATGTCGCTGTGCGCCCTTACGGCTTTTGCGGCTAAGGTGATGTCGCTCGTCAACGGGCGGCGCATGGTGTGGAACGCAGTGAGATGCGGCAGGCTCGCCCTGTGCGGCGTATGCTTAAGCGTTATCATAGGCGTGGCCTATGCCGTTGCCGCTTATGCTTTCGGCATGACGGTGAGGCCTACTATCGTGGCCGACCTGCAACCGCTGGCTGCCGCGCTCGGCTGCGCAACCTTAGTTATAACCCTGCTGGCATTGCCTTTCGTTTACGTTGCCCTGAAGTATCTTATGGAGCCGGAGTGCAAGCTAAGGCAAATCCTCTTCATGTCATACGCCGTAGGCCTGCGCCACTGGGGGCTCATGTTCGTTGCGTTGCTGCTTGCGGCTTTGTGCACTACGGTTTGCGGAGCGCTCGTGTCCGTGCCGACGCTTATCGTAGGCATGGCCGACGCATTGTCGGTTTACGGCGTCAACTATCTCGGCGACCCTCCGGGCCTGCCGTCTTACTTCGGCGCCGTAAGGTTCGGCGTGTTCGCCCTGTCGGCGTTCGTCGGGCTGTATATCAACGTTTTCACGATATTCGTGTGCTACTTCCTTTACGGCAGCATAGAAACAAGAGAGCGTGAGAAGAGGGAATTCGGCGTGGCCGGCAACGGCGCTGCCTTGGCATAAAAACGATTTGACATGAAACAGCAACGCATATTATTCATCGACCGCGACGGCACGCTCGTCGAAGAGCCGCACGACGAGCAGGTCGACTCGTTCGGCAAGCTGAAGTTCGTTAAGGGCGTGTTCAGGAATTTGGGGTTCATCCGCTCGAAGCTTGACTTCCGCTTCGTGATGGTGAGCAACCAGGACGGCCTCGGCACCAGCTCGTTTCCCGAGGAAACATTCTGGCCCGTGCACAATTTCATTCTGCAGACGCTCGAGGGCGAGGGGGTGACGTTCGACGACATCCTCATCGACCGCCATTTCCCCGAGGACAACCATCCGTGCCGAAAGCCGGGCACGGGCATGTTGACCGAATACATTGGCAACCCAGCCTACGACATGCCCGGAAGCTACGTCATAGGCGACCGCGACACTGACCGCCTGTTGGCCGAGAACCTTGGCTGCAAGGCGCTCATCCTCGGCCGTGACGGCATGACGTGGGACAAGATTGCCGAGATACTGTTCGCCGGCGAGCGCACCGCCGAGCTGCGGCGCACTACTGGCGAAACCGACATATACGTATCATTGAATGTTGACGGCACAGGTCGCTACGACATATCTACCGGCCTTGGCTTCTTTGACCACATGCTTGAGCAGATAGGACGCCACGGCATGATGGACATCACCGTGCGCGCCAGCGGCGACCTGCACGTTGATGAGCACCATACCATAGAGGACACGGCCATCGTCTTGGGCGAGTGTCTGGCCAAGGCACTCGGCGACAAGCGCGGCATAGAGCGCTACGGCTACTGCCTGCCGATGGACGACAGCCTGTGCAGCGTCGCCCTCGACTTCGGCGGACGCCCGTGGCTCGTGTGGGACGCCGACTTCAAGCGCGAGAGGATAGGCGACGTGCCCACGGAGATGTTCCCGCATTTCTTCAAAAGCCTTAGCGACGCGGCGCGTATGAACCTCAACATTAAGGCCGAAGGACATAACGAGCACCATAAGATTGAGGGCATATTCAAGGCCTTGGCGCGCTCGTTGCGCATGGCCGTAAGGCGTGACATTTACCATTACGAGCTGCCTTCGACTAAAGGCGTGCTCTGAACATTACGACACATCATCCATCTCATATGATATTTTATCTTTCATGTACGGGCAACACGAGGTGGGCCGCAGCCGAGATCGCACATCGGACGGGCGACACGCTCGTAGACATAACTAAGACTGGGCAGACGACGTTCGCTCCTGAGCCGGGCGAGCGCATAGGCTTCTGTTTCCCCGTGCACGGTTGGCGCCCGCCAAAGCTGCTGCGCAGGTTCGTCGCAAACCTTGACGTCCGTAGCGCCGGTGGTCATTATTGTTATGCCCTGTGCACGGCGGGCGACGACATAGGCGAGGCCGTCAAGATACTGGCGGGCGACCTCGCAGCCAAGGGCTTGAGGCTTGACAGTGCCTTTTCGCTGATAATGCCCGAGTCATACGTCGGGCTTCCGTTCATGGACGTAGACTCTCCAGAGAACGAAGCCCGCAAGAAGCGCCGGGCGGCGGCTTGCCTGCAGGAATACATAAGCATGATAGAGGAGAACAAGGTGGGAGAGATGCACCTTGACACGGGTCGCTGGCCGAGGATAAACAGCCGGGTGCTCGGCGCCTTCTTCACCCGTTACTTGATAACTGACAATCCCTTCCGCGTCACAGTAGACAAGTGCGTAGGCTGCGGAGCGTGCGCCCGGGCCTGTCCCGTGGGCAACATCGTGATGGACGGCGGCCTGCCACGCTGGACGCACGGGGGCGACTGCCTGGCTTGTTTCGCCTGCTACCACCATTGCCCGCACCACGCCATAGAGTACGGACGGCGCACAAAAAACAAAGGGCAATACTTTTATAAGTGAAAAATTAAGAATTAAAAGTGAAAAATGAAAAGTGAATAATCCAAATGCTTAAGTCTTAATGGATTATTCACTTTTCATTTTTCACTTTTCACTTTCAATATGTTCTTTCACCGAAGATGGCCGTGCCGACGCGCACCATCGTGCTGCGGCACTTGCAGGCAATCTTGTAGTCGCCGCTCATGCCCCACGAACGCTCGTTGAACATGTCGTCGCCGGCAAAGTACTTACTCTTGATTTCGTCGAACAAGGCCGCCGCCTCGTCAAACTCGCTTTTGATCTGCGCCTCGTCGTCAGTGTTAGAGGCCATCATCATTAGGCCGCGTATGCGCACGTTCTCAAGCTCCCGCCATTCTCCTGCCTCAAGCATTTCGCGGCAGGCGTCGGGCGTGAAGCCGTATTTCGTGGCCTCCTCGGCTATGTGCAGCTCAAGCAGCACGTCGATCCGCCTGTCGTGCTTTGCAGCCTGCTTGTTGATCTCCTTAAGCAGCTTCATCGAGTCAACGGCGTCAATCATCGATATGTAAGGCGCAATATACTTCACCTTGTTAGTCTGCAGGTGGCCGATGAAGTGCCACTCGATGTCCTTCGGCAGGGCCTCGTATTTCTTCGAAAGCTCCTGCTCGTGGCTCTCGCCGAACACCCTCTGGCCCGCGTCATAGGCCGCCATGACATACTCGGCCGGGTGGAACTTGCTGACGGCCACCAGCCTTACGCCCTCGGGCAATGTATCTTTCACGGCACGCAAGTTTGCGGCCACGTCAACGCTCAGTGTCATTTCGTTTCCTCCGTGTTTTGCTCCAGCTCATATTCTGGCTTGTCGTCACGTTCCTGCTTTGCGGAAATCTTGTTATGTTCGAACACGTCCATGATCTGCGTTTCGGCCACAGAGGCTATCACGTAGTCGATCATCGTGCCGCCCATCACCTCGTCAATGCTCCTCACGGCCTCGGGCAGCGAGGCGGCATGCACCAGATAGTTGACGTTAGAGCGCTTCTCCTTCTCTGTCTTGTCGTCGATGGTGATGAACTGCAGCTTAGTCTTATACCAGCGGTCGGCCGCGGCCGACTCGCTGAAGAACACCTCGCCGTAGGCCGCCTTCTTGATGTCCCTCACCTCGAAGTCGCCGCTGATGTAGGCCGACATCTCGTCGATGATGCTCGCCTCGGCCTCGGTGAAACTCAGCGCGTCAACCGTGTAAGTTTCTGTAACCTTCTTCTGCGTGCCGTCTTCCATCGTCTTCTCGTAACGTATCTTGCACTCAAACCATGTTGTTGTCCTGCTTCTCATTTTTCCCTTTTGTTTTATATGTGTCATTTAAGCCCTGCAAAAGTAATCAAATATGGCGACAACGCAAAGACAAGACGATAGATTTATACAAAATAAAAAATCGAAGGCGAACACATGAATTCGCCTTCGATTTGATGTTACAATACATGTTGTCACTTTCTGACAAAATACCAATTCGTGTTTACTTTCTTCCTTTCAGGATAAGCGCATGGCAGCAAGTCAAGTTTGTTTTCACTATCCAGCTCTCTTAAAACCTGGCGTATAGGCAGCCCATTCCTTTGGTCTTGGGTGAAAATCCCAGCCTCAATAAACAATGGCATAAGGTCTTTTGCCAAGACTTTGTCCACATTTGGATTGTTTGAGAAATATTCATCTACCACTTGATTGATTTTCCCGATGTTCTGAATATTCATAAGCTTATCTATTTATTAATGTTACTTAACCATTATTTTATGTTTGCGTCGCCCGATGTTCTTGTGTACGTGCGTCAGTCTATGAGGTTTGCGAACGGGCGGCCGCCGCCGTGCTCGGCCTTGAAGCTGGCTATCATCTGCTTCTCGACGTCGCGCGGATCTTTGTCGCCGATTACCTTCCAGCATACGATCAGCTCCCTGGCGTCTTGCAGCTGCCAGATGTAGCGGCCGCCGTAATGCCCTATGGGCTTGCCCTGCCCGAATTCCATGTATTGCCGCAGGCGGCTGCGCAGCGTGGCGCTGCTCTTCGGGCCGCCGGCCTTGCCGATATACACTATTGACGTGTCGTCGACCCAGTTGCGTTCAAGTTCGTCAATGCTGACGTTGGGGTCTTTCTGATTAAAGAAGCCTCCCGTGCCTTTGGCTGTGAACGTCGGCCGGCCGTCGTCGTTTCTCATAACGACGTAAACTCCCGCAGCGGCAGGGGCGGCGCAGGTGTCGGCCATAAGCGCGCCGATTGTTGTAAAGCCGGTGAAGCCGGCTTCTACGAGTCTTTGTCTTTCTTCGTTGTAAGTCATAATGATGTTGGTTTTAAAGTGTGGCTCTATTTATATATAGTTTTGTCATATAATCCTCCTGTCGGAGGAAGTCTGTAACAGCTTTATTATCAGACGGTTGGCCGTATGCCGCCTTTCGGCCTGCAAAAAGCGGCTTTTTGGACGGCGTTTTGCCGCCTTTTGCGTGGCGAAAGGTTATGAATCATAAACGGTGTGCTCAAGGCCTACTTTTAAGAGTTGCGCCTGAGCGCCTCTTCGTAGACGCGGCGTATGCGCTCGCGCAGGTGTTGCGGCTTTATCACTTCGAGCGAGCGGCTGCGCGACAGCAGCTCCATCACGAAGTCGTTGGTTATGCGCAGGCGCAGGGCTATGCGCAGTTCGTCCGGCGTGTCGGCAAGTATGCGCTGCGAATGGTGTATTGGGTCAGACTTTACGAAGCGTCCGTCAAGGGCGTCGTAGCGCAGTTCGATGTATTCGACGGGTATCGACGGGTCGTTCCACAGGCCGTAGCAGTCCTTGTATAGTTCGCTGACGTTTATGCTTGTGTCGCGTCTGAACGTCCGTGAGTCGTCAGTCGTAAGTCGGCGTATGCGGTCAACGCCGAAGGTCTTCATCACGCTGCCGTCGTAAGCCAGCAGATACCAGCGGCGGTTAGACTCCTTAAGGTAGTGGGGATTTACGCTGAACGGCTTTTCGCGGCAGTCGTTGCGGTAGTCAACGTAGCTGAAGCTCACGGGGTGCAGCCCACGTATGGCCCGCACCAGCGGTATCAGCCATTCGCTGTACCGCGGGCGGTGGTGCTCGGCCAGGACGAAGGTGGAGAGGTTTGCGTCGCGGTCGATGGCGTTGATGAGGTCGAAGTTCATCATCAGCTCGCTTATCCGCTCGTCGTATGAGCTGTAGTCGTCGCGGATGAAGTAGCCCCGCTTCGTCCTGTTGTATGATATTCTTGTGCCGAAGAACTCGTCTATGTCGTCAAGGTCGCGCTCGAGGGTCCTTGCCGTTATGCGTGAGTAGCCGTACCTGTCGTCCATGCAGTGGTTGACGTAGTCGAGCAGTTCGTCTTTCGGTATGAACCGTCCCGTCTGCCTCACCTTATTTAATATGAGCAGCATACGCCTCATTCCTTCTACTTGTTTGCTCATGGTGGTTAGCGTGTTTAATGTTTACGGAGGCAAAGATGGCAAATCTTAGCGACAAAAGATGTCGCCGGCGGAAATATTTTTCATAAAAAAGTAAAAAGGTAAAAGAGTAAAAGGGTAAAAAAGCAAAAGGTGATAAAAAGGTGAAAGTAAAAAATCGATGGGTCTTACCGTAATGCGTAAAGCCGTAGGACTTTTCACTTTTAACGTGAGTCCGATATAAGTAAACAGCCAGAGTAGGGACATAATTCTGAAGATTGCACCATTAAGACGCAATCGTATCCTTAGCCGCGAAGAGGCGTATTTTAGTTGATTTTGTACATAAAAACGTTCTTTACAGAACGTGCGGACATAATAAATTATGTCCCTACGGTGGTTGTTTAAAATGTTTACAAGTAAATAAGTCTTATACCGAACTGACGTACTTTTACCTTTTTCGCTTTCACTTGAAAATAAAGTCGAGCACGCCCTTCATTATCGCCGAGCGCTTCTTGGGCGACGTTATGCACTCAAAGGGGAAGCCCATGGTGAACGTGCGGCCGCCGCGGCAGTCGTAGGCCACGCACACTGATCGGCCGTCGCAGTCGGTCATCACGCTGAAGGCCTTGTCCACCGGGGCGAGGGCGTCTACGGTGGTGGCGGCGTAGTGCCACTGGTTGGGGCGCGTGTATATGTCGAACGTGGTGCCCATGCCGTTAATCGTGCCGTCGGCTCCGGGGCGTCCGGCGCCGAGCGCCTTGACGTGGAGCACGTCCTCAAGGAATCCGGCCTCACCGGCCGATGTCATGTCGCTGCCTACGTAGGCGCCGCTCGCGATGATGTTGCCGCCGCGCCGGGCGTATTCCTCAAGCAGCGACATCATGGCGGGCGTGAACGTCTTGTAGCGCCTGAGCGAGTGGCCGTCGTCCTTCTCAAGACCGAGGATGATGTCTATGCACCCGTATTTATCAAGGTCGGTGACGTGCCGGCCGAGGGCGTATTTCGAGCAGCTGACGATGTTGTATCTCTTCGCGCCCATCATGGCCTCGGCGTGCGTCCTTACGTAGTTGAACTCGTTGCCCATGATGATGTGCCCCTCAAGCTCGTTGCTGCTGTAGCCCAGCGAGCCGGGCCCCTCGGCGCCGGCCTTAGTCTTATCGAAGCACACCTGCCGGCCGCAGTAGCCGAGCGTCTTGCCGAAGCTTACGCCAGGGTCGGCGTCGAGCATGAAGCCCTGGCTGTCGCCGTTGTTGATCATTGCCGGGCCCGACAGCCGCTGGAAACCGTCGACGATGAGCACCGTTTCGGCGGCGCCGGGCGTGTAGGCCGCCGAAACAACCGCCGAGGGGAAGCTCTCGCCGCCGTCGTTGACGGCGCTTACCTTGAAGCTGTAGAGCATGTCGGGCATTAGCTTTATCTTGCAGGCCGTGCCGTTCACCCTTATGCCGTTGTCGAAGCCGTAGCCGTCGATGGCCGTATAGAGGATGTATGACGTAGGCATGGCGGTAGGCTCGGCGGCGTCGGGGCATGCGTCCCACCTGAGGATGACGGTGTCGCCGGCGGCGAAGTCTACGCAGACGTTGGCAGGCGACAGCGGCGCCACGACGTAGGGCTTGCCGTGCATCTCGGAGTTGAAGCGCAGTATCGACTTGTATAGGCTGCGCGCCACGGTGAACTTGAAGTCGGGGTCGTGGCCCATGGCCATGTCGGGAAAGTTCTGGTGTGACATGGTTTCGATTATCGCCGACGGCATTACGGGACATCTCGTTTCGGCGTAGTTGCGGTCGTATAGGTAGCGCTTGTTCCATCTGCCGTAAGTCTTTATGATGTCGCGCTGCAGACCGTTGAGAATGTCGCCGGCAAGGCTTTTCGAGTTCTGGCGCGATAGGCCCGTGGCCAGCAGTCCGCCGTTGGTGCCCGTGGTGCAGATGGCCAGCGAGCCAATGATTGACGAGAAGTCCTTGGCGTAGCCGGCGTCGCTGTGCACGGCCAGGGCCAGTTCTATGGGCACGCCGAGGCCGTCGCTGCCCGGCGCGAAGCACGAGCCTCCCGCCAGCCAGTTGGCCATGTATGGGCGTGAGTAAATGTCTTCCTTATAGTCGTCTTCGCCGTCTTTGGCACGGTAGACGTTTTCGGGCGCCCCCGCCCATTGGGCGTAGTAGCGCGCCCCCTCGAGGCATTTCGGCAGTCCGCTCGTGCTGCCGCCGCGGCTGACGAGGCCCATGCCACCGCCGAAGCGCACGGCGTCGGCCGTGACGACGCCCTGGTATGCGCTTTCGTTAGTCAGCACGACGCGGTTGTCTGACGTGCATCCAGGGTCGAAGTCGAACGTCCCGAGGTAAACCCACGTGCCGCCGCCCATGCGCTGGTTGACGCTGAACACCGTGCGCCGCCCTTGGTGGTAGACGATGTAGCGCGCGTCTGGCACGCTCTCCTTATGTGTGGGATAGCTTACGTACACGGCGTAGCATCCGCCCTGCGTGAATCTCGGCTGGTATGATATCTCGCACTCGGCTGCGGGCGAAGCCTCGGCCATGCGTGTGGTGCCTTCGGTGAAAGGGTTGGTGCGGTCGTCATAAGGAGCATCGCCGGCGGCAAAGCCTTTCATGCCGGCGCTCCTCCATCTGCCGTGCAGGTTGATTTCGGTGTAGTAGGGCAGGCGCAGCTTGTCGTCGTTATCTATTATTATCTCATTCTTCTGCCAGTCGCGTTCGCGGGGGGTGAACACCGTCGCCCCGGCGTTCTCAAGCATGGGTATAAGGTACGGCACGACGATGGTCTGCGTGAAGAGGTCCTCGTTCGTGCAGAACATGTTGGGGCGCTGCCATTCCCACCGCTCCCTCTTCTGGTTGTAATACCTGCCGTGGCTCGCCCATACGGCCAGGTGCTTGTTCTGCAGGCCGCGGGTTATCCTTATGGGCTTCGATATGTTCTCTACCCATGGCAGGCCTCTGTATTCGATGTTTTCGCGCCTTACCTTAGTTTCCTTACCAGGTTTCGGGCCTGGCTTTTGTGAGATGATATGACGATGGGTGCCGCATGCCGTCAGCAAGAGGCATAGCAGCAGTAGTGGGATGTTCTTTTGCATAATCAGTTGCCTGTGGAGAATTTTTCAGGGTGCAGCCCCTTGAAGTCCTTAAAATATTCCTTTATCTCGGCCATGTCTTTTTCAATGTCGCCGCAGGGAATAATGCTTTTGGTGCATTGTATGAGCTTACGCTCGTAATCCAGCCCGTATAAAAGGATTGGGATACGGGCCTTAAGGGCAATGTAGTAAAACCCTTTTTTCCAGTCGGGGTTGAGCGACCTTGTGCCTTCCGGGGTTATGCAGAGGCAGAAGGTGCGGGCCTTCATGGCCGTTTCGGCCAAGGCGTCGGTCATGTTGGTATGGGAGTTGCGGGTCACCGGTATGCCTCCCATCCTTTTGAACAATGCGCCCAACGGCCCTGCGAACCACTCTTTTTTCATAAGGAAGTTGACCCTCATCCTTTCGGCCCTCATGTACAGCTGGCCCAATAGGAAGTCAACGTTGCTCGTGTGTGGCGCAAGGCAGATGATGTATTTGTCCGAATGTCTGACGGTAATGTCTTTTTTCCAGCCCAGTCGCTTGTATAAAACCCATTTGCAGATAGCCTGAAGCATGTGTTTGTATAGGTGTAGTCAGCGTAGGAGTTGACGGCCCGGCACGCGGCGGCCTTTCCGTCGGCAGCCCGGGCTGGTTAGATGTTGGCGATGTTGTCGGTTATTTCAATGATGCATTTGTTGAACTTATCTTTCAAGTCTTTGAAATACACCTTGGCGGGCATGCCCGGCTCGGGATGTGATATGCGGCAGACATACTCTCTCTGCACGATGAGGATTGACGTAAGAATGGCGTTTACCTCGTCAAGCTTCTTGTTGCCGTTGTATAATGACGCTGCTATGCACTCCGAAAAAAGGTCGCTGCAAATGTAGTTTATTATCTTTTTAAGTTCTCTTTTGTTTGCCATGATGATAGTTTGTCTAAATGTTTTCTTGACAAAGATAGAAAATAAAATGACAAATGTCAATTCTTTCGTTGAAAAAAACATTATTTTCTCCCAAAATATCATATTTCCTTCTTTGGGTAAGCAAAATTTCGTATTTTTGCACTTGCAGACGAAAAAGACGATTTTTTGTTCATATAAATTATTTGTTATTATGGAAAAAAGTGCATTGCAAAAGGCCCGTATGGCTTATGTTCCGAAATTGCCGGAAGCTCTTAAAGGTTTTGTTAAGGTAAAAGAAGGCGCACCGACACAAAGTGTAGACGACCAGGAGGATATCAAGAAGCTCTTCCCCAACACTTACGGCATGCCTATCGTTGAGTTTGAGGCAAGCAGCGAAGGTAACAATCAGGCAATGAACGTCGGCGTGATACTCAGCGGCGGTCAGGCTCCCGGCGGACACAATGTCATCACGGGCTTGTTTGATACTATAAAGAAGCTGAACCCCGAGAACAAGCTTTATGGCTTCATATTGGGTCCCGGCGGACTTGTTGACCATAAGTATATTGAGATAACCGAAGACTTCATCGACGACTACCGCAATACCGGCGGCTTCGACATGATTGGTTCAGGCCGCACCAAGCTGGAGAAGGTTGAGCAGTTTGAGAAAGGTCTTGAGATTATTCGCGAACTTAACATCAAGGCCGTTGTCATCATCGGCGGCGACGACTCTAACACTAACGCTTGTGTCTTGGCAGAGTATTACGCAGCTAAGAATTACGGCGTGCAGGTCATAGGTTGCCCGAAGACAATCGACGGCGACTTGAAGAACAGCCAGATTGAAACCTCTTTCGGTTTCGATACCGCTACTAAGACTTATTCGGAGCTCATCGGCAACATCGAGCGCGACTGCAACTCGGCCCGTAAGTATTGGCACTTCATAAAGCTGATGGGACGTTCGGCAAGCCACATCGCCTTGGAATGCGCCCTGCAGTGCCAGCCTAACATCTGTCTTGTTTCAGAGGAGATTAAGGCTAAGAACATGACGCTCAACCAGATTGTTGAACAGATATGCGACGTCATTGCTTATCGTGCTTCGCAGGGAAACAACTTCGGCGTGATACTTATTCCTGAGGGATTGATCGAGTTCATTCCGTCAATAGGCAAGCTCATCGAGGAACTCAACGATCTGCTCGCTTCGCACGGCGACGATTACAAGGGACTTGACCCCGCTGCGCAGCGTGAGTATATCCTTGCACACCTTAGCGAGGAGAACAAGCAGACGTTCTCTACGCTTCCCGCAAACGTTGCCCGCCAGCTGTCTTTGGACAGGGATCCTCACGGAAACGTGCAGGTTTCGTTGATTGAAACCGAGAAACTCTTGTCTGACATGTGCGAGGCCAAGTTGGCTCAGTGGAAAGCTGAAGGCAAATATGACGGCAAGTTCTCTGCTTTGCATCATTTCTTCGGATATGAAGGCCGTTGCGCGGCTCCTTCAAACTTCGACGCTGACTATTGTTACGCATTGGGAACAAGCGCCGCTTACCTTATCGCCAACGGCAAGACCGGTTACATGGCAATAGTTAAGGACACGACGAAGCCTACAAGTGAATGGAAGGCCGGCGGCGTGCCAATCACAATGATGATGAACATGGAGCGCAGGAACGGCGAGATGAAGCCCGTTATACGCAAGGCTTTGGTTGAGCTTGAGGGTAAACCGTTCAAGACGCTTGAGAAGAACCGCGACCAGTGGGCTAAGGAAACTTGCTATGTTTATCCCGGGCCGATACAGTATTGGGGACCGTCCGAGGTTTGCGACAGGCCCACCAAAACATTGGCTTTGGAGCAGGAATAACAGCAGTAAACAATCATTGATTTCTGTTTGTAGGGGTGGTTAATTCAACCACCCCTATTTAGAATAATGACGGAGAAACGTAATACAAGAAGTTTACGAGGCAATGCGGCGGCGGGTAAGAGGCGCTTCCGCAGGAGCAGCCGTGCCGTGCGTGGCGGTTTCTTCAGGAAACTGGTGCGGCGGCATCCACGCTGGGCGTGGTGGGTCGGCGGACTTTTCGTCGTTGTTTTTTACGTCTGGATTTTTTATTACATTTTCGTCGGTCCGTTCGGTTTCCGTTGGCGTGCGCTGTATGGTGACGCAAAATACCCTGAAGGGTATGAGATACACGGAATAGACATCAGCCATCACCAAGGCGAGATTGATTGGGAGTTGTTGCGTAACGCAATGATAGAGAAGTGTCCCATACGCTTTATCCTGATAAAGGCTACCGAAGGAACAAGCATTGTCGACCCGCGCTTTAAGGAGAATTTCACCCAAGCGCGTGAATATGGGTTTATACGTGGTGCTTACCATTTCTGGAGCAACAAGTCGTCGGCCCGCGACCAAGCTTATTTCTTCTTGGATAATGTCATCTTGATTGACGGCGACCTGCCTCCCGTCTTAGACATTGAGAACAAGCCGAAGGACGTCAGTGTCGAGGATTTCCAGCGCGACGTGCTGACGTGGTTGCACATTGTCGAGGACAGGTACCATGTAAAACCGATAATTTACACCTACTATAAATTCAAGATGAACTATCTTGATAATCCGGTTTTCGATGATTATCCTTATTGGATAGCCCATTATTATGTTGACAAGGTTGAGTATGCCGGCGAATGGAAGTTCTGGCAGCATACCGACGCAGGCCGCTTGCCCGGAATAAAGGGGTATGTTGATTTCAATATTTACAACGGTAGTTATTACGACTTGCGCAAACTTACCATCGGCAATTAGTCGTCAGCATTGATGAACTTAAGCATACACCAGTCGTTCATCGTTTCACGCTTTACGAACCTTAAGTTTAATTCTGCAGCCTTATCTTTCAGATATTCAACGTCTTGCATGTAGAAACCGCTTATTATCAGCACGGCGTTTTTATCCATGACTTTTTTGAATGAAGGCATGTCCGCCAAAAGGATGTTCCTGTTTATGTTGGCCATAACGACGTCGAACTTTGTGTTTATTGACCTTAAAACGCTTGCGTCGCCGTGTATGACGTTTACGTTGCCTGCGTCGTTGACCTCGCAATTATGCATGGTGTTCTTCACGCTCCATTCGTCAATGTCGTAGGCCGTAACTTTCTCCGCATTAAGTTTCGATGCGACTATTGACAGTATGCCTGTGCCGCAACCGCAGTCAAGCACGGATTTTGCCTCAATCTCCATGTCGAACAATTCGTTTATTATCATGAACGTTGTTTCGTGGTTGCCCGTGCCGAAAGCCTGTTTCGCGTCGATTGTAATGTCAAGCATGCCGTTGTCTATGGCGGCAGGCCGGTTTATCGTGTCGTGAATGACGCATTTGCCCGGTATCGTGATAGGCTCAAATCCCGCGTTTTCCCATGCCTCGTTCCAGTTTTTATATTCGGCTTCTTGCGTTGAGTAAGTTATTTTTATGCCGTCTATCGGGAAACAGCTTACGTTAGCGTCAAGCGTTTCTTTATCGAAAACGGTTTCCTGCACGTATCCGTAAACGATGTTGCCGTCTTCTTGGAACGACTCGAAACCACATTCTCCTGCGCAACCGCACAAAAGATCCTTGGCCGTTTGCAGCAGTGCGTCATCCTTTATCTCGCTACCGTCTTTGGCGGTTATGGTGAATTTTGCTTCAATATATTTCATAACATGTTAATTTGTTCTGCAAATGTATAAAATTTAGGGAAAAACCTATAACCGTTTAGGGTTTTTCCGTATTTTTGCAATGAGCAAAGTGTTATTTTTGTAGCGTGATTAATCATGAATAGGGAGGTAAATGATATGAAAAAGATAGTTCTCATTTCTATTTTGTCAGGTTTTGTGTCGTTGTGCGCTTTCGCACAAGATGACATGTATTTTATTCCGAAAAAGGTCGATAAGGCCGAGCAGAGGCAGGAGATTGACATTCCCGTCGGCTACGTCGGCAATGCTCCTTTAAGGGATGTTGACGAATATAACCGCAGAGGGCAGTTCGCCAGTCAATACTTCATGCTTGATTCGGCAGCGGCGTATAACGACGTGATTGATTTTACGGTCGACACGGCATATGTTGCCGGCAACGACTCCTTGCTGATGTACGACGACGACTTCGATTATGCTTACAACCCTGAGGACGACTATGTTTATAGTCGCCGTATGAGCCGTTATGACGATTTCTATTGGTACGACCCGTGGTATTACGGATGGTATGGTTACGGACCTTATTGGTACGGCCGTCCTTATTGGTATGCCGGGGTATGGTATGACCCGTGGTACGACCCTTGGTTTTACGGCTGGTCAAGGCCGTGGGGATGGTATTATCCTTCCCATTGGCATGTGGTATACAGGCCTTACCGCGGCGTAACGGGTACGTCTAATCACAGCCGTCCGGGCGTCAACAGGAACAATGGCGCCAGATATAACCGCGTAAGCAGGTTTAACCGTAACCAAAATTCGGTTAACCGCAGGTTCCCGGACAATAATAACATTAACCGTCAGAATTCCAATAGGAGTTCGTTCGGCGGCAACAGAAACAGCTTCAGCCGTCCTTCAGGCACAAGCTCGTTCGGAGGAAACCGTAGCGGAGGCGGATTCCGTGGCGGTTCGTTCGGTGGAGGGCGTAGTGGCGGAGGCCGTTTCGGCGGCAGGAGATGATTGCTTCGCGATGCATTTTTAAGCCAATACGTGCGGTAAAGTTTTATTTTGACAATAAACATTATGCTTATGAAACGCTTTCTATTTATATTCATTTCGGCCTTTTCGGCCGTAGGCCTTTTTGCACAGGAAACTTACGAGAACGCCAACATAGCCACAGGTGACTTGAACGGTACGGCCCGCTACGTCGGCATGGGCGGTGCGATGGACGCCTTGGGCGCCGACATATCCACCATTGCCACCAATCCTGCAGGCATAGGCTTGTTCCGTCATTCAGCGGCCAATGTTTCTTTCGGCTTCGTGTCGCAGCAGGATGCGAAAGATTTCGCCGGAGCCAACGCCACCAACATGAGTTTCGACCAGATAGGTTTCGTTTATTCGCGCAGGACTGGGCGCAGCTCGTTCCTTAACTTTGCTTTCAACTATCACAAAAGCCGTAACTTCAACTACATCCTTTCCGCTGCCGACGCTCTTAACGGAGCTTCGCAGAACAAGTATTCTTACATGAAAGGAGTTAGCGGCGTGTTCGGCCGCGACGACTCCGGCGCTCCTTCAGTCGATTACGGAAGCCTTGCGTTCTCGCAGTTGGATTATCTGTATTACGAGAACATCCTGCCCGTGTTTGACGAAGAAGGAGAATACGTATCCGACGTGTATAATGACGCCAACGGCTACATGTTCAACCGCGCCAGCTCGGGATACATCGGGGAGTACGACTTCAACATCAGCGGAAACATCAACGACCGTGTCTACCTTGGCTTGACGTTCGGCATAAGCGATGTCAATTACCGTGGTTACAGCGAATACGTTGAGGCTTTGGCCGACGGCTACGGCGGAAGCCGCGGCAACGTCACCATTGCCGACGAGCGCCGCATCGACGGAACGGGTTTCAACGTAAAGGCCGGTATAATCTTCCGTCCCGTTGAGGCTTCGCCTTTCCGTGTGGGCTTCTCGGTAGCCACGCCTACCTGGTATGACCTTACAACATCAAATATCACCATATTAGATAACGGCACGGACATCAACAGCAGCTCAAAAAATAAAAGCGTAGGCGAGAGCTACGACTTCAAGCTGTACACGCCGTGGAAGTTTGGCGTAAGCCTCGGCACCACGTTCGGCAACTATCTTGCCGTGGGCGCAGGCTACGAGTATGCCGACTACGGCAGTCTTGACACGCGAATAAACACGGGCGGCGGTTACGACTGGTACGGCGGTTATTACGAAAGTTCGTCAAGCGACTACGCTATGAACTCACACACGAAGAGCACCCTCAAGGGCGTCAGCACGGTCAAGATTGGAGCCGAGTTTAAGCCCGATAGCAAGTGGGCCGTGCGTGTGGGTTACAATTACGTTTCGCCTATGTACGAGGATTACGGCGTTAAGGACGGTTCGTTGTATTCGCCCGGAACGTATTACAGTTCGTCGACCGATTACACCAACTGGCACGCCACCAACCGCATAACCTGCGGCGTGGGCTACAACGTCGGCAAGCTGTCGGTGGATCTTGCGTATCAGTATTCGGCCCAGAGCGGCGACTTCAGTCCGTTCGATGGTTATGAAACCACGTATGAAGATCCGGGAACGTCGGTTGCGGAACATATTAGCAACTACTGTAACGCCGTGAAGGTTGACAACAAGCGTCATCAGCTGCTCTTAACCCTCGGTTACCATTTCTGATTAACATGGCAGATTATATAACGCTAAAGGCGGAAAGCTCCGATATGGCTTTCCGCCTTTAGCGTTATTTATTGAATTATACGTGAGTTCTGTAATAAGAAATACACGTAATGAATAACCCTCTCCCAAGTGAGGCTCTCGCACATTAAGTCATCCCGTGTCAAGCACGGGATGACTTAATGTGCGAGAGCCTCACTTGGGAGAGGATACATATGTTGATGGGAGAGGGTGTGTCTTTGGATGGAATAAGATGTGTCAGCGAATGTAATCGGGCGCCTCTGCAAACGGAATGGCCTTTACGCCCGAACAGCGTAAGAGCCATGAGTGTTACGGATCGAAAGCGGCACTGAATGTTCTGCAAAAGCTAACCTTTTACAACGTAAAAGCAGGCCTTTCGGCGTGCAGGAGCTTACCTTTCGGAACGTAAAAACTTACCTTCCTGATTGTAAGCGTAAAACGCGTTTCGGCTTGCAGTTTATAATAGGAATCAAAATAGGGGTTAAACTTTCGTGTAATGTTTTGCCGTGACGAATTTTTTCAGTAACTTTGCGGCTCAAACAAGCAAGTAAAGTATAACAACAAAAATAACCTAACAACGATATGTCTGATAAATTTGCCGAGCATAAAGGTCTTGACTTGACCGCTACAAACAAAAGCGTGTTAGAGGATTGGAACAAGAACGACGTTTTCCATAAATCAATAACCGAGCGCGAAGGCTGTCCGCAGTTCGTGTTCTTCGAGGGTCCCCCCTCGGCCAACGGCCATCCGGGCATACACCATGTGCTGGCGCGCACGATAAAAGACACCTTCAACCGCTATAAGACGATGAAGGGCTATCAGGTCCACCGCAAGGCCGGTTGGGACACGCACGGACTGCCCGTGGAGCTTGGCGTTGAGAAAGAGCTTGGCATAACCAAGGCCGACATCGACAATAAGGAGTCAGACAAGTACATCTCGGTTGAGGACTACAACCGTAAGTGCCGTGAGAACGTGATGAAGTTCACGGCCGAGTGGCGCGACCTGACCGAGAAGATGGGCTATTGGGTAGACCTTGACCACCCGTACATAACCTACGACAACAAGTATATCGAAACCCTTTGGTGGCTCCTTAAGCAGCTCTATGACAAGGGCCTGCTCTACAAGGGCTACACCATACAGCCGTATTCGCCGGCTGCCGGCACGGGCCTCTCGAGCCACGAGCTTAACCAGCCCGGCTGCTATCGTGACGTTAAGGACACCACGGCTACCGTGCAGTTCCTCATGAAGGACCCGAAGCCCGAGATGGCGGAGTGGGGCAAGCCCTACTTCCTGGCATGGACCACCACGCCATGGACTCTCGCCGCCAACTCTGCGCTGTGCGTAGGGCCTAACATTGATTATGTGGCCGTGCAGACATACAACCCCTATTCGGGCGAACCGGTGACGGTTGTCATGGCCGAAGTGCTCGTTGCGTCTTATTTCAGCAAGGAAGGCGAGGGCGCTGACTTGGCCTCATATAAGAAAGGCGACAAGGTAATACCTTATAAGATAATAGCGCACTACAAGGGCGCAGACCTCGTAGGCATGCACTACGAGCAGTTGCTGCCGATGATAAGTCCGATGACGGACGGCGCGTTCCGCATAATCCCCGGCGACTACGTCACTACCGACGACGGTACGGGCATTGTGCACATCGCCCCGAACTTCGGTGCCGACGACGCCAACGTGGCTAAGAAGGCCGGCGTGCCGCCCATCGTGCTCATCGACAAGAAGGGCAACCAGCGCCCCGTTGTCGACCTTGAGGGCAAGTATTACGTAATTGACGACCTTGACGATGACTTCGTTAGTAAGTACGTCGACGTGGAGGCATGGAACCGTTACGCCGGACGCTACGTCAAGAACGCCTACGACGAAAACTTGACCGACAAGGACGAAACGCTCGACATAACCATCTGCCTCGACCTGAAGGCGCGCGGCATGGCGTTTAAGATAGAGAAGCACACGCACAACTATCCCCACTGCTGGCGCACCGACAAACCGATACTTTACTATCCGCTCGATAGTTGGTTCATACGTTCTACGGCCTGCAAGGACAGGATGGTGAAACTGAACAAAACAATTAACTGGAAGCCCGAAAGCACTGGTACAGGGCGATTTGGCAACTGGCTTGAGAACCTTAACGACTGGAACCTCAGCCGCAGCCGCTTCTGGGGTACGCCGCTGCCCGTATGGCGCGACGAGGACGGCAACGAGCTTTGCATCGGTTCGCTGCAAGAGCTTTACGACGAGGTTGAGAAGAGCGTTGCGGCAGGCTTGATGGCCGCCAACCCGTTAAAGGAAAATGGCTTCGTGCCCGGCGATTATTCGCAGGAGAATTACGACCGGATTGACCTTCACCGCCCGTATGTCGACAACATAATACTCTGCAGCAAGACAGGTAAGCCCATGAAGCGCGAAACCGACCTCATCGACGTGTGGTTCGACTCCGGCAGCATGCCTTATGCGCAGATTCACTATCCGTTTGAGAACGCCGACGCGATAGACAAGCGCACGGCTTTCCCCGCCGACTTCATCAACGAGGGCGTAGACCAGACGCGCGGATGGTTCTTCACCCTGCACGCCATTGCCACGATGGTGTTTGACAGCGTGGCCTTTAAGAACGTCATCTCGAGCGGCCTCGTGCTCGACGCCAAGGGCAACAAGATGAGCAAGCGCTTGGGCAACGCCGTCGATCCGTTTGAAACCATTGAGAAATACGGTGCCGATGCGGTGCGCTTCTACATGCTTACCAACTCGTCTCCCTGGGACAACCTGAAGTTCGATCCCAACGGAGTCGACGAAGTTCGCCGCAAGTTCTTCGGCACGCTTTACAACACATATTCTTTCTTCAGTCTTTACGCCAACGTCGACGGGTTCGACTATTCGCAGGGCGAGGTGCCCGTAGACGAGCGTCCCGAGATTGACCGCTGGATTCTTTCCGAGCTTAATACTCTCGTGAAGGCCGTTGACGACGCCTTGGCTTCTTATGAGCCGACAAAGGCCGGACGACTGATTGACGCCTTCGTCAACGACGACTTGAGCAACTGGTACGTGCGTCTTAACCGCAAACGCTTCTGGGGCAAGGAGATGAGCAAGGACAAGCTCTCGGCTTACGAAACGCTTTACACCTGCCTCGAAACCGTTGCCAAGCTGCTCGCTCCGTTCTCGCCGTTCTATGCCGACCAGCTTTACACCGACTTGACTAAGGCCACAGGCCGCGACACGGCCGTGTCGGTTCACCTTACGAAGTTCCCCGTAGCCGACGAAAGTCTTATCGACAAAGACCTTGAGGCCCGCATGAAGATGGCCCAGAAGATAACTTCGATGGTGCTTGCGCTGCGCCGCAAGGTCAACATCAAGGTGCGTCAGCCGCTGCAGTGCATAATGATTCCGGCCGTAGACGCCGTTCAGATGAAACATATTGAAGCTGTTAAGAGCCTCATTGTCAACGAGGTTAACGTCAAGGAACTGAAGTTTGTCGAAGGCTCCGGCGTCTTGGTGAAGAAGGTTAAGTGCAACTTCCGCACCATGGGCAAGAAGTACGGCAAGCTGATGAAAGGCATTGCGGCCCGCATGGACGGCCTCAGCCAGGAGGAGATCGTTGCCTTTGAGCAGGCCGGCGAACTGAAGCTTGACATTGACGGACAGGCTGTTGTTGTTGAGGCAGCCGACGTTGACATCATCAACGAGGACATTCCGGGCTGGCTTGTGGCAAATGACGGCAACCTGACCGTAGCCCTTGAGGTTGAGCTTAACGACGACCTGCGCAACGAGGGCATGGCCCGCGAGCTGATAAACAGAATTCAGAACCTGCGCAAGGACTGCGGACTGGAGATTACCGACCGCATCAACGTTACTGTTTCGCCCGACGATAAGGTGAAGGCTGCCGTCGAGTCGTTTGCCGGTTACATAAAAGGGCAGGTGCTTGCCGACAACATCGAGCTTGCCGACAACGACGGAACAGAGGTTGATCTTGACGAACTTAAGGTGAAGATTAAGGTCTGCAAGATTTAATCCGGCAAGACACCGGCGCTGCGCAAGCGGCCGAATGAGGTCCGCTTGCGCGCCGGTCATTGCTTACCGACTATTAACTTTAAAATAAATATATTATGGCAGAAAAAACACGTTACAGCGATGAGGAACTTGAGGAGTTCAGGGGAATCATCAATGACAAGTTGAAGCTGGCGCGCCGCGACTACAACCAAATGATGAGGTCGCTGATGAACGCCGACGGAAACGACGTTGACGATACGTCGCCTACGTATAAAGTGCTCGAGGAGGGCAGTGCCACTCAGACCAAGGAGGAGCTTATCCAGCAGGCCGGACGTCTGCAGAAGTTCATTCAGGGACTTGAGGCGGCGCTCATAAGAATTGAGAACAAGACTTACGGTATCGACCGCATCACCGGCGAGCTGATACCAAAGGAGCGTCTGCGCGTGGTTCCTCATGCAACGTTGAGCGTCGCGTCGAAGAACGCAAGGAAACATTGACACTTATAGTTGGGTAAGACAGGCGGAGTGTATAGGCGGTTTATGCCTGCGGCGTGTGCGCCGCGTAGGCTTTCCGCTTATACTTTCTGCCGTGCGTCTTGCTTTATATGATTATGGCATTAGACACATATAAGAAGAAAGGACTGGCGACGGCGCTGCTCGTCGTAGTGCTGCTGGTGATTGACCAGGTGATAAAAGTGGAGGTGAAGACCGGCATGTGCCTGCACGAGAGCATACGTGTGACAGACTGGTTTTACATCAACTTTATCGAAAACAACGGCATGGCATACGGCATGACGATAGGCAACAAGCTGATACTCAGCTTGTTCCGTGTGGCGGCCATAAGCGTTTTAGGGTGGTATCTCTGCCGTCAGGTCAAGCGTAACGCCCGCACGCTTTATGTGGTTTGCCTCGCCCTCGTCTTCGCCGGAGCGGTGGGCAACCTTATCGACTGCATGTTCTACGGGCTTATCTTCAATGCCTCGTCGCCTTATTATGTGTCATATTTCGTGCCGTTCGGCCACGGTTATGCGCCTTTCCTTATGGGCAAGGTCGTCGATATGTTCTACTTTCCGCTTATAGTGACGACGTGGCCCGATTGGGTGCCTTTCTGGGGCGGTGACGAGTTTATATTCTTCAGTCCAGTTTTCAACTTTGCCGACTCATGCATCAGCGTCGGCGTGGTAATGCTGTTGCTGTTTTGCCGTAAGGAGTTGTCACAAATTTCGTTCTCGAGGAAATGAGGTTGTCGCGCGTTTTCATACCGTTGCTGTCGCTGTTGCTTGTCTTTTCATGCAAGCCCCAAGTGCCTGACGAATATCTTCAGCCAGGCGAGATGGAAGATATTCTTTATGATTACCATTTGGCCGACGCCATGGCCGATGGCACCGAAGGCTCGTCAAGACGTGCGTATGACGTCACGCTCTACCGTCAGGCCGTGTTGGAGAAGTATGGAATAACGCAGGCTGAGTTCGATTCGTCGTTGGTTTACTATACGCGCCATGCCGACAGGCTGCATAAGATTTATGAGAACCTTACGAAACGTTTTGAGGACGAGGCAATGGCCCTCGGCGCTTCAGCCAACGACATACGCCAGTATGGCGACATGAAGTCGGCCAAGGACACTACTAACATGTGGAAGGGAGTGCCCGCCACAATGCTTCTGCCTTACGCCCCTTACAACGTGATGTCGTTTGATTTCGAGGCAGACAGCACCTATCATGCGGGCGACAGGTTGATATTCAGCTTTTACAGCGACTTCCTTTACCGTTCGGGCATGAAGGACGCGACGGCAATGCTTGCCGTGCAGTTTAAGAACGACAGCATAGCGAGCAAGACGGTGAGGATGACGTCGAACGCCAACTACAGCGTGACCGTGTCTGACGACAACCGTAAGGGCATAAAGTCAGTGCGCGGCTTCATATACCTTAGCGACCGCAAGACTACCGGCGATGACGACTATGAACGCAATAACCTGCGCCTTATGTTTGTCAACAACATCCGTCTGGTAAGGATGAGGGCAAACGCAATTGAGCAACAGCGTGACGGCGGAGACCGTAATACGGCCCGCGACACCGTGTCAAAGCGCAGATTAACGCCTCTCAATACAGCCTCTGACGCTCCAGCCGGCAACGGCGATGAGCCTAAACGCGGGGTCGGAACGACAGGCAAGCCGACAAAGCTTAGGCCGATAGACAACGCTGCGCAGAAAAGCATAAAGTCAAACTGAAACCATTACGAAGCTTTTGACAGATGAAACGCCGTTTAGCCTTCAACCGAGTGCTTGCCGACGACAAGACGTATTGTCCCGGTGTCGTAGAGATTGACGGCGGCGTAGTTACGGCATGCTATCAGCTTAACGAGGAACAGCCCATGACGGAATGGCTCGGAGGTACGGTAAAGATTGTTACTGACGGCGACGGGCGTCACGTTGTCGCAACCGATGGCACGTCACTTGTTTTTTGATTTTTTAATGCTTGTCTTAGCTGACGGCCAAGATAAATTCCTTTATTTTACTTATTGATGTAAGTGCTTGTAAGTCAACGCCTTGTAACAGGTGTCTTCTTGGCGTGTAAAAGGCGTCCTTTTATGCTCTAAAAGGTTATCTATTGGACTCTAAAAGGTTATCTATAACGTCAGTTCGGTATAAGAGTTATTTACTTGTAAACATTTTAAACAGCCAAAGTAGGGACATAATTTATTATGTCCGCACGTTCTGTAAAGAACGTTTTTATATGCAAAATCAACTGAATACGCCTCTTCGCGGCTAAGGATACGATTGCGTCTTAATGGTGCAATCTTCAGAATTATGTCCCTACAGAGGTTGTTTTCTTATACCGAATTCACGTTATCTATTTGGTTGATCCGCATTTTGTTTGGATGTCCTGATTTCATCTTCTTTAAGTATATTCTTTTAATTCCGGTTAAAAAAACGGACATTGCACTGCTAATGACAATTTGGGTTTATTGAAAATCCGTATGAAAAACGGGTGGAACATTTGCCGGTAACGGCGAATTGTTATAACTTTGTGGAAGAGTTGACACAAAGGACGAATGAAGTCAAACGGACGCATACAGCTTTATCCCATGCTGCGGGTGGTGGCGTTTCTTGTCGTGGGCATTGTTGCCGGCGACAAGAGCTACGGATTGCTGTCGGCTGAGATATGGTTCGGATGTTTTACGGCCTCGGTTGTTGCTGCCGTATTGGTGCGCAAGTGGTGCGTGGCGCAGACCGCAATGCTGTTTGCAGCGTTAGTGTTCCTTGGCGGCTGTCTGACGACGCACAGGCTTTCGTGTATAAACATCACTCTGCCGGAAGGCAAAACCGAGTATTCGGCCGTAGTGTCGAGCCGCCCTGAAATGACGGAAAAAACGGTGCGGTGCGACATGATTGTGGTTGGCGGCGGGCGCCCGTTTAAGGTTAAGGCAAGTTTTTACCGCGACGCCAACGCCGAGCAGCTGAAGGTGGGCGAGGGTGTTAGGGTGATGTCAGTGTTGGAGAAACCGGCGAATTACGCCGGTTCTACGTTCGATTACGCCCGTTACCTTACTTATCATGGTTATTCGGCAACGACGTTCGTTTATTCAGACCGTTGGCACGGCGCCGTAGTTGATTTGAGCAGTCTGTCTTTGGTTAAGCGCGCGGAGCTGGCGGCGCTGAGATACAGGGACGTGTTGCTTGCCAGGATGCAGTCGTTCGGCGCCGTTGGCGAGGGCTATTCGGTGTTGGCGGCCATGACCCTTGGCGAGCGGGTGTCGATGTCCGACGAACTGAATGAGGATTATTCTGTGTCGGGAGCGATGCATGTGCTGTCGTTGTCAGGTCTACATCTCGGTATAATCTATGCGATGTTGCTGCTGCTCTTTTTCAAAAGGAGCAGGATGGTGACGGCACAGGTGCTGATAATATGCGCCATTTGGGTTTACGTGTTCATAGCTGGGTTGCCTGTGTCGGCGGTGCGTTCGGCGGTAATGCTGACGGTTTATTCACTGATAAGCTTGCTAAACCGCGACAAGATGTCGCTTAACACGTTGTCTGTGGCGGCCGTTGCGCTGCTTGTTGCCAATCCGCTGAATTTTTATGACGTAGGATTTCAGATGTCGTTCATGTCGGTGATGTTCATCATAATTCTTTACCGGCCGTTGTATCTGCTCTTGCCGCAGCGTGCGAGGGACGTGTCGGCGGTAAGGTGGGTGTGGCAGATGACGGCCGTTTCTGTGGCGGCACAAGTGGGCGTAGCACCGTTGGTGGCTTATTATTTCGGACGCTTTTCGTGTTATTTCCTGTTGGCTAATTTTGTGGTCGTGCCTGCGTCAACGGTCATTCTTTACGGTGCCGCAGCCTTATTGTTGTCGTCATGGTTGCCCGTGGTGCAGAAGGCGCTGTGCCTGTTGCTTGTGCGTGTGGCCGAATGGATGAACGCTGCGGTGTCTTTCATTGCCTCGTTGCCCGGGGCGAGCATTGACGGCATAAACATGAACCTGTTGCAGCTGACTTTGGTTTATGTCATAATATTCTCGCTTTACGTACTTTCGTTTTACGTAAGGAAAATGCTTCGGATAAGTAAGGTTATGGGGTTGTGAGGTTTTACGGTTATGAGGTTATTGGGTTATAAGGTTATGGGGTTCATGCGATAATATGAAAACCGTAAAACCCCATAATCTTACAACCTCATAACTCCACAACCTCATACCGTGTAAGGCAATGGTACGGCCTGGCTGAAATAGTAGAACAGCAGGCAAAGGATGGTGGTTACGATGGTAAGCGTTATTATTCCTGACTCTATGCTGTTCCTAAAGTCGGTTATTTCAGGCGTCATCTTTTTGTATTCCGCTATCTTGAAGTAGGCCCATTTTACGGCGATAAACATGCCTGTGCCTACGGTAAGACCGAGAATTCCGCCGGCAATGATGTCGCCGGGATAGTGGACACCGAGGTAAATGCGGGAATAAACCACCATGCACGACCAGATGAGCAGGACAATCCTTGTGGCCTTGCTCTTGAACATTGGGGCAAGAAAGGCGAATATGCCGAACGCGTTGGCCGAATGGCTTGACACGAAACCGAACCTTCCGCCGCGGTAATTACCGACGTAGTGGAGCAGGTCGCATATCTCTTCGTTGCGCGAAGGGCGCAGTCGGCTGAAGTAAGGCTTGAGGAACGACGACGATATTTGGTCGGCTAAGGTTATAGTCAGCGCTATGCCGACGATTACAAGCACGGAAAACAGCAGGCTCTTCTTATTGTAAACCAACGAAGCAATAAGCGCCAAGCCTACCGGCACCCAAGCCATGTTTGACGAAATTGTTTTCCAAAAATGGTCGGAGCCAACCCCTCCGTCATGGTTAAGTGTAATCATTATTGATTTGTCGATGTTAGCCAAAGAGTGGATGAACGGCGCGGCGATTTGCAGGTTGAGTATTATGAAAATGCATACGCAAAGGGCTGCTAATAATAAAAATATCCTCTTTGGAACGAAAAGCGTCCTCGTCATTTTATCTTTTTTGTTTGCAAAATTAGGCCTTAATTTCCTTTTAGGTATGTATTAGCTGCAAAATAATGTTAAACTCGTGCTTTTGGCCGTATGTTTTGCTGTAAGGTATGAAAGTAATAACCGGCTGAAGCCTCCTGTCCGTTCTATTTGTAACGAAAGTAACGTTTCAGCCGGTTATGCGGCGTGTTAGATGTCAGTAAGCTGACGTCTGTTTCTCAATGTTATACTATGCCCTGTGCCATCATGCCTTTGGCAACCTTCAAGAAGCCCGCAATGTTAGCTCCCTTGACGTAGTTGATGTAGCCGTCAGGCTCGGTGCCGTATTTAACGCAGTTCTCATGGATGTTGTTCATGATATCGTGCAGCTTGGCGTCAACTTCATCACGGCTCCAGCTGAGGCGCTCGGAGTTTTGGCTCATCTCAAGACCCGACACAGCTACGCCTCCAGCGTTGGCTGCCTTTCCGGGCGAGTATAATATCTTTGCGTCCTGGAACACCTTGATGGCTTCAGGCGTAGTCGGCATGTTTGCGCCCTCGCTTACGGCAATCACTCCGTTGGCGACCAGTGCCTTTGCGGCTTCTTCGTTTATCTCGTTCTGCGTAGCCGAGGGCAGTGCGATGTCGGCCTTTTCAAACCAAGGCTTGGCTCCCTCAACGTATTTCACGCCGTATTTCTCGGCATATTCGCGGATACGGCCGCGCTCGATGTTCTTAAGCTCCATGATGTAGTCAAGCTTCTCGCGGTCGATGCCGTCAGGGTCGTATATGTATCCGTCAGAGTCAGAGCATGTTACGACTTTAGCTCCGAGCTCGATACATTTCTCGATAGTGTATTGGGCCACGTTGCCGGCTCCGCTGACGAGCACGGTCTTTCCCTTAATGTCAATTCCGCGCGTCTTCAGCATGTTCACGAGGAAGTAAACGTTTCCGTATCCTGTGGCTTCAGGACGGATCAACGAGCCTCCGAACTGTAGGCCTTTTCCTGTAAGCACGCCGCTCCATTCGTGGGTGAGTTTCTTATACATGCCGAACATATAGGCAACCTCGCGTCCGCCTACGCCGATGTCGCCGGCCGGCACGTCTTCGTCGGGACCGATGTGGCGGTAAAGCTCGCTCATGAAGGCTTGGCAGAAACGCATCACCTCAGCGTCACTCTTGCCTCTCGGAGTGAAGTCAGAGCCGCCTTTGGCGCCGCCCATCGGCAGGGTTGTAAGCGAGTTCTTGAAAGTCTGCTCGAAAGCGAGGAATTTCAAGATGCTAAGGTTTACTGACTGGTGGAAACGGATACCGCCCTTATACGGGCCGATTACGTTGTTATGCTGTACGCGATAGCCCATGTTGGTGTGCACGTTGCCTCTGTCATCAACCCATGTCACACGGAATTGTATCACTCTGTCAGGTATGCAGAGGCGTTCAATAAGGTTCGCCTTGTCAAATTCGGGGTGCTTGTTGTATTCCTCTTCAATCGTTCCTAATACCTGGCTTACGGCCTGAATGTATTCAGGCTCGTTGGGAAATCTCTGCTGGAGTTCCTCTACTACTTTTGCTGCGTTCATAATGATTCGTTGTTTTTGTTGTTAATATGTTTGTTTCTTTTTTACCCTGTAGTTTCCTTTTCGGTGACAAAGGTACACTTTTTTAGGTAAATAACAAATAAAATGGTAATTATTTTGCTAAAATAGTGTCTTTTTATAATTGTAACACCTGTTTTTACTACGTTTAGTCTTTGTTTTGCGGTTTTTGCTTACATAAGTAATGCAAGTCAGGCATGTATGACGCATTACGTTAAGCATGTAAAAATGTTGGTTGGGTATGTAGATAAAAATACCGGTGGCAAAGTGTCAAATATAGACACTTTGCCACCGGCACACAGTAAATTTTATTTTGTTTGTGAGTTATAGTCTTAGTCGATAAGGCTTTTTATCGTAGTTTCAATGACTTCGGGGAAATGCTGCTGCTCAAGTATATGCACTTTGGCTTCAATGTCTTCAGGCGTGTCGGCAGGTGAAAGAGGTGTCTTGAATTGGGCTATTATCTCGCCGCCGTCACAGATGTTGCTGACGAAATGTATGGTTATGCCTGTTTCGGTTTCGCCTGCTGCCTTTACGGCTTCATGGACGTGATGTCCGTACATGCCTTTGCCGCCGAACTTGGGCAGCAGCGACGGGTGGATGTTGACAATCCGTCGGTTGAACTTATTTGTAAGGAACTCAGGCACCATGAGCATGAAACCGGCGAGCACGATGAAGTCGACGTCATACTTCTGAAGCAAAGGCATTATTGTAGCCTCGTCGTTTATTTCCGTTTTTGACAGTACAGTGCACGGCACCCCGTATTTTGCGGCACGCACAATGGCGTAAGCGTCAGGACGGTTGCTGATGACTATGCTGACGTTGACTTTATCATTGTTGGAAAAGTATTTGATTATGTTTTCACAGTTTGTTCCGTTGCCGGAAACGAATATTGCGATGTTTGTCATAAGGCGTATGTTCTTGTTGATTAGTTGATGTTAAGGATTGCGGGGGTAGGTAAAGTGTTGTTGTCAGTCGAAATCGTCGTCAAAATCATCGTCGAAGCCGAACATGGCCGGTTCGATGAAAGCGTCAAGGCTGCGGCGGTCTTTTTTCGTGGGACGCCCTGTTCCACGTGCCCTGTCAACAAAACCGCTGATGCGGCTCATCTCCAATATCTCGTATTGTTTCGGATCAGTGACGTTTTCGTAAACCTGCGGGATAAGTTTTGCGCCCACGCGCTGCTCGATGCACTGCAACACCTTGAAAGAGTAGGTTATCGGCGGCTTCTTGACGTTAATGGTTTCTCCGGCTTTTATCATGTGCGACGGCTTGACGTTGACGCCGTTTATCGTTACCCTGCTGTTTTTACATGCGTCGGCTGCTATGGAGCGTGTCTTAAATATTCGTGCCGCCCATAGCCATTTGTCTATCCTTGCAGTGTCGTTAGCCATTTGAGTGCTTGTTATATTGGTTCATTGTTATGTCAAGGCCCGCCAGAACGAAGCTTTTGATTATCTCCACGGCAGTGTCTATGCTCGGCGACAGCGTGTGCATGTCTTCTTCGTCGTATTTGCCTAATACCCATTCGACCTGCATGCCTTTAGGAAAATCGTTGCCTATGCCAACACGCAGGCGGGCGTATTGCTGTGTGCCGATGACGCTTTGGATGTTACCTAAGCCGTTGTGCCCTCCGTTGCTGCCTTTTCCTTTCAGGCGTAAGGCTCCCAACGGGAGCGACAGGTCGTCAACAATGACGAGCAAGCGTTCCAACGCAATGTTTTCCTTGTTCATCCAATACCTTACGGCATTTCCGCTTAAGTTCATAAAGGTGGTCGGTTTGAGAAGGATGACTTTGCGTCCTTTAAGACTTGTTTCCGCAACGAATCCGTAACGGCGGTCGTCAAAAACAATATTGGACGCTTTAGCGAAAGCGTCCAATATCATGAAACCTGTATTGTGGCGGGTGCCGGCGTATTCATAACCTGGATTACCCAAGCCCACAATTAAGTATTTGTCCATTTATCAGTTTAGGAATCTTACTGTTTGTAGTTTATTCGGCATCGCTGTTGTCGCTGTTGGCTGCGGCTGCTGCAGACTTACGTGTAGCCTTGATAGAGCAAACCACAACGTCCTTGCTGGTAGCAAGCTCAAGGCCGTCGAAGTGCAATTCGCCGACTTTGATGCTCTTGCCGATCTTCATGCTCGTAACATCAATGTCGAGATGTTCGGGGATATCCTGGTATTTAGCTGTAACGTTCAGCTTGCGTACGGAAAGGTTCATACGTCCACCGTCGCGTACACCCTGTGCAAGACCGTTAAGCTTAACAGGTATGCCGATGGTGATAGGCTTCTGGTCGTTGATTTCGTAGAAGTCAACATGCAGGAGAGCATCGGTTACGGGATGGAACTGAAGCTCCTTCATTATTGCCGTATGGCTCTCGCCGTCGATAATCAGATTGATGACATAGATGTGCGGAGTGTAGACAATCTTGCGCAACTCTTTCATTGAAACTACAAACGGAAGAGCCTTGGGCAGGCCGTTCTCGTCCTTAGCCTCACCGTAAAGGTTGCAAGGAACGAATCCCTCTTTTCTCAACAACTTAGAAGCTTTCTTTCCGGTTTCGCTTCTTTTCTTACCGGTTACATCAATTTCTTTCATAATGTGTTACTCTAAAATTAAGTTAAATTTAATGCTTAATTCACCATCACACGGAATAAATCTTCACGTTGTGCTTGAAAAAGCGGTGCAAAATTATCACATTTTATTTTAACATGCAAGCTTTGACAAAAAAAACGGATAAAAATAATGCGTTCTCTTGCAGATATTCTTATTTTTACCTACTTTTGCAACGTAGAATGTGAAAAAGTCCATACAGAATGATTAACAGGGAATTAATAAGGATAAAGATAGTCCAGTTAACCTATGCATACTATCAAAACGGAAACAGAAATTTGGATGTAGCTGAGAAAGAATTGTTGTTCAGTCTTTCAAAGGCATACCATCTTTATCATTATTTGTTAGCTTTGATGGTTGCCGTGTCGAAAGAGGCGCGCAAGCATTACGAAGTGGAACTTGCAAAGTCAAAGCGTGAGGGCGGCGAGGTTCCTTCAAGTAAGTTCGTTGATAATAAGTTTGTCATCCAGCTTGAAGAAAACAAACAGTTGTGTGACTTTATGGCTAATCAGAAACAAACTTGGGACGACGATGTGGAGCTTGTCCGTAAATTGTATTCGCAGATAGTGCAAAGCAACATTTACTCTGAATATATTGCAAGCGATGATACGTCTTATGAGGCTGACCGTGAACTCTGGCGTAAGTTGTACAAGACATTCATCATGGAAAACGACGAGCTTGACAACGTGCTGGAAGAAAAAAGCTTGTATTGGAACGATGACAAGGAGATTGTAGACACGTTCGTGCTTAAGACCATTAAACGTTTCGGCCCGGAGTGTGATGCAGAGCAGGAATTGCTGCCTGAATATAAGGACGAGGAAGATAAGGACTTTGCAAGAAAGCTTTTCCGTGCAACCATACTTAACGCAGACCAATATCAGCGTTATATGAGCGAAACGTCGCGCAACTGGGATTTTTCGCGTCTGGCTTACATGGATGTCGTGATAATGCAAATCGCGATAGCGGAAATGCTCACGTTCCCCAATATCCCTATTAATGTCACGATAAACGAATACGTAGACTTGGCAAAGGTTTACAGCACGCCGAAGAGTTCCGGTTATATCAATGGCATGTTGGACAGTATAGCGCGCTATCTGATATCCACAGGCGTGTTGCTTAAGCCGATGGGAGAGAAACCGAAGAAGAAGTAATAATCAATAAATAAAAATCAGATTAAAAAATGAGTACATTTGTTTTATTGGCAGCCCAGCAGTCAGGACAAGGCGGCAGCGGCATGTTCCTTATCATGATGGTGGCGATTTTCGCCATAATGTGGTTCTTTATGATACGCCCTCAGCAAAAGAGGCAGAAGGAAATAAGAAAATTCCAGAATAGTCTTCAGGAAGGAACCAACGTCGTTACCGGCGGTGGAATCTACGGCGTGGTTAAGAGGATAGATCTTGCTACGAATATCGTAGAAATTGAGGTGTCTAAGGGTGTGGTTATCCGTGTAGACAAGAATTATGTTTTTGCTGACGTTGCGTCAAACATGGGCGCTGCTAATGCACAGGCAAAATAAATGGGCGATTTAAAATTGTTTCATACATTTAAGCTCGTCAGGAACTTCCTATTCAGTTGGATGAATAGGGAGTTTCTGATTTTCTTGTTCTTCTTGTTTTTAAGTGGAACATTCTGGCTGTTAATGGCCTTGAATGAAACGTACGAAAAGGAGGTTGAGGTTCCTTTTCAACTTGTAGAAATACCTAAAAACGTCGTTCTGACAAGTGACACGACGACCTATGTCCGCGTAACGGTGCGGGATAAGGGATTTTCATTGTTGGCTTATCTTTACGGAAACAAGATAAGCCCTGTTAAAGTGAAATTTAAGAATTATGCGAAGAAGACGGGTGAAGGTGTCATCTCTTCGCCCGAATTGCAGAAGTTAATATTTCAGCGGTTGTTTAATTCGTCGCAGATTATCAATATAAAACCCGATAAACTTGAGTACTTTTTTAATTACGGCTTGAAAAAGAACATGCCGATTAAGCTTGTCGGGAGAATAGAGCCGGGGCAAAGTTATTATTTGTCAAAGATATTCTTTACGCCTGATTCTGTTGAGGTGTACGCAAGTCGTGAGGTATTGGACAGCATAAAATATATCAGCACTGAGCGTCTGAACATCTCAAATCTTACGGACACGTTGGTCAGGGACGTGTCATTGCATAAGATAAAAGGTGTAAAGTATGTTCCTGAACGGGTGAAGATATCAATATGTCCGGATATACTTACCGAAGAGAAATTTGAGGTGCCGATTGTAGCGGTGAACATGCCTGAAGGAAAAACTCTGAGAACATTCCCCTCGCGTGTTACGGTAACGTTTACCGTTGGCGCAAGCCTTTTCCGTGCGATACGTCCTGAAGGATTCAAGGTTGTTGCCGACTATAATGAGGTGATGGCGAATCCGTCCGAGAAATGTAATATATATTTGCGTAGTGTGCCACATGGTGTGCGTAACGCACGGATAAGTGTAAATCAGGTTGATTATCTGATAGAAGAACAATAGGAAACGTCCATGGTAAAAGTCGCGGTTACAGGAGGAATAGGTTGCGGTAAGAGTTACGTTTGCAAGTTGCTTGGCGAACGTGACATTCGTGTCTATGATTGTGACAGGGCCGCGAAGCGCATTATGGCTTCGTCGTTGAAGATTCAGGACGAGTTGCGCAAGCTCGTGGGCGACAGCGTTTATTCTGACGGAGTGTTGAATAAGGCCGTATTGGCTGCCTTCCTTCTTAAGAGCGAAGATAATACGACTGCTGTAAATAAGATTGTGCACCCGGCCGTAGCTGATGACTTCGTTAAATCTGGTGACAAATGGATGGAGTGCGCTATATTGTTTTCAAGCGGTTTTGATAAGTTGGTTGACAAAGTGATATGCGTGACGGCTCCACTTGAGGTTAGGGTGGAGAGGATTATCCAAAGGGACGGAATAACACGTGAAAAAGCCTTGGAGTGGATAGACAAGCAACAGCCTCAAGAGCAAATGGTTTCGCTCAGTGATTATGAAATCATTAATGACGGCGAGGCCGATTTAGAAGAACAAATCGATAGTGTTTTGACATCCTTAGGTCTTACGGATGTCTTGAAATAAAATTATAAATACAATAAAAAACATTATTAAAAAATGGAACATACAATTCTTGCAGTTTCGGGAAAGCCCGGTCTTTACAAGCTAATTTCAAGAGGTAAGGCAACTTTGATCGTTGAGAAAGTTGACGAAACCCACAGGCGTCTTCCTATATTTGCCACCGACAGTATCACCAGCCTTAATGACATAGCCATTTATACAGAGGCTGACGATGTGCCTTTGACAAAAGTTTTGGCAGGCGTATTGGCTAAAGAGAACGGACAGCCGGCTTCTATTAATTATAAGAAGTGCAGTTCAAAGGAATTGCGTGCCTATTTTGCCGAAGTCCTGCCTGAATTCGACCGTGACCGCGTGCATGACAGCGATATTAAGAAACTGCTGCAGTGGTACGATATATTGGTTAAGAACGGCATAACCGATTTTGACACCCCGACGGAAGCAGACAAGGGTGAGGATGAGAAGGAAGGATAGATATAAACACGTGTTGGAGTATTTCCAAAACGAAATGCCCCGAGTTACTACTGAGCTTGAGTATGGCAGCGTATTCCAGTTGTTGGTGGCTGTCATACTCAGCGCACAGTGTACGGACAAGCGTGTCAATATGATAACTCCGGCTCTTTTTGAACGTTATCCTGATGCCAAATCCATGGCTGAGGCTGAACCTGACGAGGTTCTTGAGTATGTAAGGAGCGTATCATATCCCAATTCAAAGGCACGCCATCTTGTTGAGATGGCACGTATGGTTGTTACGGTGTACGGCGGCGATGTTCCCCAGTCTTTCGATGATTTGCTTAAGCTGCCTGGCGTAGGCCGTAAGACGGCAAATGTAATACAGGCGGTTGCTTATGGCCGTTCGGCTATTGCTGTTGATACGCACGTCTTCCGTGTCAGCCGCAGACTTGGTTTGGTGCCGGCAAGCTGTGATACACCATTGAAGGTTGAGCGTGAGCTGTTGAAGAACATTCCGCCGGATATGGCGGCTGACGCCCATCATTGGCTTCTTTTGCATGGCCGGTACGTCTGCACGAGTCGTGCTCCGCATTGTGACAAGTGCCAGTTCTATACGTTTTGTCCAAAATTGCTTGAAGGTTCAAAATTGTCTTGACAATCTTAAAGATATAAATTTATCATAGGAGAGATGCAAGCCAAAAGGATATTGAAATTTCTCAGCGACATTAAGCTGAACAACAATCGTGAATGGTTTACGGCGAATAAAGACGAATATCAGGCCGTAAGGAAAGACTTCGAGAAGGGAGTAAACTCCGCAATTGCCAGAATTTCAGAGTTCGACCCGTCCATACGCCATCTCACCGCAAAAGATGCGATGTACAGGTTCAACCGCGATACACGCTTCTCGTTAGACAAATCTCCTTATAAGACTCATCTTGGAGCATACGTCGCCGCGCATGGCAAAAAGGCTTTCCATGGCGGTTATTACATACATCTTGAACCGGGACACTGCCTTGTGTCATGCGGTAATTATTATTTACCCACCAACATTCTTACGTCATGCCGCAACGAGATTATGGCTAACATCGACCAATGGCGCAGTATTGTTGAGGGCAAGCCCTTTGTTGAAATGTTCGGTGAACCGGGTAAGGGTGGATGGGATGATGAAAAAGGATTTGGCATTGAGCACCTTAAGACGGCACCATCGGGTTTTCCGCGCGATTATGAGTTCATACAATACATAAGGATGAAAGACTATTGTTGCTGGAGAGCCGTGCCCGATACGTTCTTCGAAGGCGAACAATGGCTTGACGACATGGTTGCCATATTGAAGGTAGGCAAGCCGATGATGGATTTCATCAATTCGGTAATCGACGATTATGAGTGATGTGCCGTAGCTGTTTAATTGGTGCAGGCATGCAACACTGGTATTGCAATTTGTTGTGATAACAGCTGTTGTAATATTAATTTATCTTTAATTTATATTCTGGATGTGAAATTAATAGTTTGTTTCACATCCTTTTTGTTTGTTCTTTATTTGATTTACACTATATTTGCCTTTGAGATTTTTGTTTTACCTAAAAACCTTTTATGACTATGAAAATCGGTATTCCAAAAGAGATTAAGAACAACGAGAACCGCGTGGGCATGACTCCGTCGGGCGTGTCAGAACTTGTTAATCACGGACATACTGTCTATGTGCAGTCTACTGCCGGCGAAGGCAGTGGTTTCCCAGACGAAATGTACGTAGCAGTCGGCGCGCACATTCTGCCGACTATTAATGACGTGTATGCCGAGGCTGATATGATCGTGAAAGTGAAGGAGCCCATCGCTCCCGAATATCCACTCATACGCAAGGGGCAACTCGTTTTCACTTATTTCCATTTTGCGTGCAGCCGCGAGCTTACCGACGCTATGATAAAGAGCGGCGGTGTATGCCTTGCTTATGAAACCGTTCAGCCGGCAGCCGGCACATTGCCCTTGCTTACGCCTATGAGCGAGATTGCCGGACGCATGGCTACAATCAACGGCGCGTATTACCTGCAAAAGACGAAGGGCGGCAAGGGTAAGCTGATTTGCGGTGTGCCGGGCGTTAAGCCGGCCAAGGTTGTCGTCCTTGGAGGAGGCATAGTGGGGCAAGCAGCCGCGCGCGTGGCGGCCGGCATGGGTGCCGACGTCGTTATAACGGACATCTCGCTGCCTCGCTTGCATGAATTGTCGATAAATATGCCGGCTAACGTAAACACATTATATTCATCGGCAAGCAACGTCGCCGCCGAGATACGTGACGCCGACATCGTTATCGGCGCCGTGCTTGTGCCTGGCGACAAGGCTCCGAAGCTTATGACGCGCGACATGCTGAAGACCATGCAGCCCGGCAGCGTGCTGGTTGACGTAGCCATTGACCAGGGCGGATGTTTTGAAACATCACACCCGACGACGCATAGTGAGCCGACTTACGAGGTTGACGGCATTGTGCATTATGCCGTGGCCAATATTCCGGGAGCTGTTCCCAACACTTCAACCATGGCTCTGACCAATGCTACGCTGAAATACGCCGTGGCCTTGGCCGATAAAGGCTGGCGTGCGGCATGCCGTGAGGACAATGCGCTGTTCAAAGGTCTTAACGTCGTTGAAGGTAAGGTTGTATATAAGGCCGTTGCCGACGTGTTCGGCCTGCCATACGAACCGCTTGAATTATAATGTGTTTACTTGACTTGCTGCTGGCAAGTCTGTTCACTCAGGCTATACCCTGAAATGTATAATTAAGTATTTCTCTTAAGCTTATTATACCTTTTAGGGTATAATTTTATGTGTTTAAATTTGTTTTGTACCTTATCGGGTATAGAACTATTTGTAATAATACGTGAGTTCGGTATAAGGAAGACTCACTCTCATGTGGATATGAACACCCTCGTCCAAGCGAGGCGCTCGGTAATCCAGGACTTGTTCTGGGAACCAGTCGTATGCCGCAACGTCGGTTGTATGAGGGTGCTTTCATTCTGTCCTGAATCAAGTTCAGGATGACGACAAATCAAGTCCGGGATGACAATTAGCGACTGCTTGGATTGGAAGAGGGTGTATTCATACGTATGTTCTTATACCGAATTTACGTTAATTATGTCCCTACCGTGGGTGTATTCTTATACCGAACTTGCGTTAATAATATATTTATCGGCTGAGGGGTTTATATAATTACATGTTTACCATTATCATTGTTGGTTGTATTCTTTTAGGCACTCGGCGTACCATTCTTTTACACGTGTTATTTGATTTTGAACCTTCTGTGAGATTGGAAATCTTGGCGGCATTACTTTAATACATTCGGGATGGCTGTGGAAAAATTCATTACAGTCAAAGTCTTGGTCCAGATAGAGGACGCAATAACAATCGTCGCTGTCGTCCATCATCCTGTCATATCGTTCCTTCGGAACAGAAATGACAATACATAAATCCCCATGATATTCCACCACGTCACCGATGTTGAAACGTAATTTTTCTTTCGGTCTTCCTTTAAAATGACATCCGAAGCGGTATGACGGATATGTGCGTTCGTCAATTTTGTTTCCCTTAGGATCATACAGCCATGTTGCATAGCTGTCAAAATTATGAGGATAAGTAAAACATTCAAATGGAACTTGGTGTATGTAGAAGCAATAGATGTTATCAATGTCATATTCATCTAAAAGTCTGCCAATTCCATTTTCGGCTTCTTCAAATTGCTTGTAAAATGAAATGAACGATACTTTCGTTGTAAACGGTTGGTAATCGTCTTTGTGCCGTCGGCGTTTCTTTGTGAATGTGACGGCTTCCAATACAAATAAACTATTTTTCTTTGTATTCATTAGTTGTCGGTTTTTGTTTAGTTTCTAATCTTTTCCTGATAATCCATGCTGCGCATGAATACTCGTCTTTTTCTAACATCTGCGCCAATCGTCTTTTTCCGTTACGTTTGTCGCAAGCGAGCAGATAAGGAGTCATTTTCCATTTGTCATTGAATGTGTGTGTCAGCAGCTCGTCCTTAGGGCAGTCAATATATGCTTTTATCAATCGTGATATGTTTTTTGCCTCATCGTAAAAATTCCAATCGCTGTTGTCCCACATGGCGTTTTTGGGAAAATCCCACACTATGTCTTTTCCGATGGTGAGCCAAAAACGTGGAATTCCTATGCTGTCACCAATGTCATAAGCGCAACTGTGTATCTGAAAGTTCATATCTTTGTCTATCACTTTGTATAGGGCTGACTGCAACTTGCTCCAAGGATGAGGTCCCTTTATATTTCTGCACGGTCCGTATTTTGCCATAATTATAGTTTGGTTGATAATAGTATTAGGTAAAAAGTCGAATGTTTTTCAATTATTTTTATGGTATATGAAGCTAAATGAGAGTGCATAAAAACAATGCACTCTCATCATTTTAGAATGAAATTATTTCAATCTTTCAACATTAAAATAAGATTTGGAAACTTCAATACCTTTTATTTCAATGCCTAATTGATTTTTAAAAGCTTCCATGATTGTTTTAATTTGTGGAGAATTTGTGTTTTGTTCTACACATTGAACACTCATGCCTTTTGCAATCTTTCCGCCAATGTTCTGTTTGGCAGTTACTTTAAATGCGTACATAATTTTAAAGTTTTATAAAGTTAAACATTAAGTTGATAAGTATCTGAGATACGTTCCCAGACACATTTGTCTTCCTGTTTGGATTTTTCTTTATCAAGGCGGAACACGCCTACGAAGCGATAGAAGCAGAAGCCCAAGTCGTCTTTGTATCGCAAGAATGTAATACGAGTTTCTTCTGGTGCGGAAAGCCAATGCCTTAGGTGCTCGGCGCGTTTGTTATCCGCTTTAGGATATTCATAGATATACATTCCATCTTCCGAAAGTTGATTGCACCAAAGACGATGTTCCGTGTTAGGCCACCAAATAATCTCATTCTTCTTGTTCGGCACAGCCGCACCAGAAGCACGTAGGAAACCGCGATGTTTGGGTTTTGTTCCAAATACAGCCGCAACATCTTCCGTTGTACGCAGACATTCGTTGCCCTCAACTTTCAGATAACCTTTATTGCGGTGATATTCCACGATGAGAGTGCTTGCGTCGTCCCATGGCTTAAATTTGTCACCAACATCTGTGATGCGTTGCCTTATGAGACTCACGACAGCCGTAACTTGGCGGTGGATTTCTTGAATGTCACAATCACAATCTATCACTATCGGCTTAGAGCTTGTGACTTTCAAGATTTCCTCATTGCGGATGTTGTCAACCTCCACGTTGTTTTTATGGAAAGGTTCGTTTATCTCTATGAAAATGTTGAGTTGAGGCAGATACAAGTCTGAAAGCGCATATCTGTCTTGTGTTCTTCTGATATACTGTTGAACGACGAACTTGACGCGGTCGTCGTTCAACTGGTGCCATATTCGGCTGATAACGTAGGACTCCGTCTTTTTCTTGCTTATCTTAGCGAACAGATGTTCCATGTATTCTAATTTAAAATCCATATTTAAAGTTTTTTGTGAGTTGTACATTATTTTATTTCCTGCAAACGGGAAAAAGAAAAAGGACACAGCCTAATCTTTTCACTCATTTGCTTTAGTAGGTTCTGGTAAAACCTTTAGCCCAAATAAGGAAAAGCAATCTGCGCCCTTTGCAGGGTACAAACCCACCTTTCGACTTATTATTCGGGGCTATTTTCAATTTACCAGATTTACTAAAGCCAAATAATTTGTCTACAAGTCGCTTGCAATATGTCTTTTAATATCTTATGTCTGTTTCTGACCTCCTTTTTACTTTTGTTTGGTTACAAAACTAAAGAAAAAGAACGAATTAGCCAAAGAAATCAGAGACTATTCGCAGACTGCCGTATAAATTTAGGAAGCAAGGTATTACCCCTTCCCATCAGCCCTAAGCCTAATGACTTATAAGTTGGGCTAAGTCAGCATTGTGAATTATACTCACATCTTCAAGTTTTTTGCGTTTTAAATATTAAGGTATGTTAAGCGGCAGACTTTTATTTCATAATAAATGTTTAACATAAGCTGATTTCTATGTTTGCCGTCCAATTTATCCATTGTTTATTATGAAAAATCAATAACATCAACTTATGGTAGCCATTTGATGGGCAATTCATTGTTCGGTTGTGACGGCTTCATTCTTTTTAAAATGAGGTGGGTTTGTATCATACACAAGCCTACGGATTAACATTAGAGATATTCATATGCTGTTTGGTTGAACTTTAAGAGGGGGCGTTCGCAGTTTTGGGAGTATGTGATATAGGTTTATCCTCTATTTTTCTATGGTATAAAGAAGAATGAAAACACCTTCTTCCAATTGAGGCGCTCGCACATCGTGTCATCCCGTGTTTGACACGGGATCCGGTTGTATGCAGCAACGTTGGCGATTTGAGGGTGTATTCGTCTGGTTCCCGGATCAAGTCCGGGACGGCTACCGACCGCCTGGATTGGAAGAGGATGCGGTAGTGATCAGGAGAACATTTTTAAAGAAGATAAAACCCTGCCATCCATCCAAACAGCGGATGAACCTTCAGAGGTCGTCAATTGTGCTATAAAAGATTACCTTTCGTACGCTAAAAGATAACCTTTTGGCGTACGAAAGGTGGCCTATTGTAACGTCGTGGGTTTCAAGGGATTACGCGGGTGGCTGCCGGCACCGACGGGATTTCTCTTTTATAGTATTAGCAACACAAACAGATATGGCCGAAGCGGTCGGACAACGTCCTTTTTCAGCTTCGGACAATGTTCCCAAATAAAAAATTGCCACGTTGCAGCACGTAGTGGCGAAAGTGACGCTGAAGACCACAACGAATGTGGATGCAAGCGATGTAATCACCGTCACCATCCCAACCAAATACCAGGCATACAACGTGAACACTGAAGCCCCAATTACTACGGCAGACAATACGCCTTTTGTGCATACGGTGACATCGGACATCACCGGTACAACGGATGGTACGGAAGT